>CAZXHH010000001.1:0-358663 GCA_964639615.1 Candidatus Woesearchaeota archaeon
AAGAGTGTTTTATGAAGGACAGATTGTAGGCTGCCAGTATTCAGGATTAAAAGAAATAGAAAGTGATGTTGAGTGTTTTGTTATTATAGGTAATAATTTTCATTCTCTTGGCGCTGCAATTTCAGTTGAGAAGCCAGTTTTTCTTATTGATGTTTATAATAATGAAATAAAAAGTATGAAAGGAGTAAGGGATAAAATTCTAAGACAGAGAATACTTTCTGTTGAGAAATTTAAAGAGGCAAAAAATATAGGAATAATTATTGGAATAAAAGAGGGTCAAAAATTTGGGACTTATACTGACTTAATTGAAAAGTTTGAAAAAGCAGGAAAAAATGTTTTAGCAATTACAATGAATGAATTTTCCCAAGATAAGTTAATTAATTTTAGGAATATTGATGCTTTTGTTGAACTCGGCTGTCCAAGAATAGCAATTGATGATTTTTCAAAATACAATAAAACATTAATTACGTATAATGAAGCACTTGTTGCTTTAGGTGAAAAATCTTGGGATGAAATAATAAAAAAAGGAATTATGTAAGCTTTTTATAGGCACTTTTCTTGTTTATTAAAAGAGAGGTTAAAAATGGAGTTTAAATTAAAAAAAGCTAAATTTTGGGATTATAAAGAAATTGCTAAAATTTATGCTGAAGGATTTTCTGAACCTCCTTATAATGAGCCTTGGACAGCAGATGTTGCTCTTAAGAAAATTAAGGTATTCTCAAAATATTGTGATATCTGGAAAATAGTTTATGGTACAGAGATAATTGGATTTATAGTTATTAATCCTCATCACTGGTATCCTGGAAGAATCTGTTTTGGAGAAGATATTTCAATTAAAAAAGAATATCGCGGGGAAGGAGTAGGGAAAGAAGCTGTACGAAGAATAATGGAAATTTACAAGAAAAAAGGTTTTGAATCTTTTATGGGTACTTCACATAATCAATCAAAAGCTTATAAAATTTGGAGGAGTTTGGGGATAAAAGAGAATAAAACAGATAGAATTATCTCTAAAAAATTAAAATGAGAATAATTTTTGTCTGTAAATATAATAGATTCAGGAGCAGGGTTGCTGAAGCGTATTTTAATAAAATAAATAAAAATAAAGAGATTCAAGCTCTTAGTAGAGGAATTATAAGAGGGGATTATCCTCTGGCTAAAAACGAAGTTGCAATTGCAAAAGAAAATGGATTAGATATTTCTGGAAGACCTCAGGGACTTGATGTTGATTTGTTGAAAAAGACAGATTTGATTGTAATTGTAGCAGATAATGTCCCAAAACAGGTCTTTTACACAACGTTTAAGCATAGAGTAATCAAATGGAGGATTACAGACATTGAACATGGTGATGGGAAAGATTTAATAGAAGGAAAAGTTAAGAAAATAATGGCTAAAGTGGATAAGCTTTCCAAGAAATTGGAAAATCCTTCATATATTGAAAGATTAAAATTTCAAAAAAAGAAAGCTGAACTTGACCATAGAAACATTTGGAGAAAATGATAAGATGGAAACAGTTAAGGGATTTAAAGACTATACTGGAGAAGAGGCACAAAAGCGTGCTGAACTTAAGAAAATCTTAGTGGATACTTTTGAAAAATATTCTTTTGAACCTGTTGAAACACCAATTGTAGAGTATAGAGAATTTGTTCAGGGTGAGAATAAAGAAGACGAGGCAGTTTCAGACATATTCAAACTTAAAGATAAAGGGGAAAGAGAACTAGCACTTAGATATGAATTTACCTTTCAATTGAAAAGACTTATGCAAAATAAGAAATTACCTTATAAAAGATATCAAATTGGAGAGGTTTTTAGAGACGAACCTGTTACATCAAATAGATTTAGACAGTTTGTTCAATGTGATATTGATGTTGTTGGAAGCAAGATTAAGGATGAAGTTGAAGTTTTAGCTTTGACTAAGGAAGTTTTAACTAAATTAGGAATTAAATTTGTTATTTATTTTAATAATAGGAAATTGTTGAATGAAATTCTTGAGAAGGAAGGAATTTCTGAAAAAGATAAGAAGAATGTTATAAAAGAAATTGATAAATTAGATAAATTAACTGAAAAAGAAGTTAAAGAAAATTTAAAGAAATACTCTGCTGAAAAGGTGCTTGACATTTTCAAAAAGCCAATGAGCTTTTTTTCAAAATATTCTGCTTATTCAGAGGTTAATGAATTTATTGAATTTTCAAAATTATACAATTTAGAACTAACATTTTCTCCTTCTTTGGCTAGGGGATTGAGTTATTATAATGGAACAGTGTTTGAAATTAAAACTGATAAGATGAAAGAAACAATTTGTGGGGGTGGAAGTTATGAATTCAATGGAGTTCAGTGCACAGGAATAAGCTTTGGTTTGGATAGATTAAGCTCACTAGCACAGATTAAATCTAATAAAAATAAGGTATTAATTGTTTCATTGAATGAAGATAAGCAATCAATCAAAATTGCTGAAATGATGAGAGACCAAGGTAATAATTCTGTTTCAATTTATTATGGGAAGCCAAGTAAGGCTCTTGAATATGCAAATTCCTTAGATTTTAAACAAGTTATATTTGTTGGAGCAGAAGAAGTTAAGCAAAAGAAGTTTAAAGTTAAGGATATGGTTACAGGAAAGGAAAAAGTTCTTACTCTTGAAAAAAGGACGAAGAAAAACGTTATTGTTCAAAGAAAGTAATTTTATAAATATAATTTTACTATATTCTACATGAAGAAAAGAGGCAAAAAGGGTCAAGTTACTATTTTTATTATAATTGCAATATTTATTGTTGCGGGGGGAATTTTGTTTTTTGTTTTAAGAGAAAATAGCGATAGTGCTAAAATCCCAAGCGAAGTTGCTCCAATTAAGAATTTTGTTGATGAATGTATTCAAACTGAAACTGAAAAAGCAGTTTATTTAATTGGTGAAGGTGGAGGATACTTTTTCCCTCCAGTTTTATCTACAGAAGGTGGATATACATACTATTTTTATGAGGGAAAAAATTATTTCCCTTCAGAAATAAAAATTAAAGATCAATTAAGCTCTGCTATTGAATCAAATATCAATCTTTGTGTTGGAAATTTTGATAATTTTCAAAAAAATAATATTAAGAAAGGAGAAGTTCAAGTTGAAACAGAATTACTTGAGGATAAAGTAGTTTTTGATGTTAGTTTTCCATTAAAGATTTATTACGAAGAGGATTCAACTATACTTAGAGATTTTGGAACATACGAAATTCCTGTTAAGCTTGGACTAATTCATAGCTTAATTTCACAGCTAATAAAAGAGGGATATTATACTGAAGATAGCCTGTGTATAGATTGCTTTACACAAGTAGTTTATGAAAATAATTTAGATGTGGGATTTTTAGATGCAGGAAAAGACAATTCAATATTTGTAATTGAGGATTATAATGAAAAAGAAAATAAAACATTTGAATATATCTTTGCAGTTTAAAATGAAAAAATATATTTTTTTATTTATAACTTGGATTTTTTTACTTCTAAGTTTATCTTTTTGTGTTGCTTTTCCTTTAGAAGCTGAAAAGGGAAGCTCAATGGAAATAGGAAATAGTATTAATCCGGATTTTGCAGCATCAGATATTGTTGTTGAAAATATGCTTGTAAATACAGATGGGGATCTGTTTTCATTTTCTTTTACTAAGAGTCCTTATACTGGTAGAACTGGTAGAATGAAATTTTCAGATAATGATTTAAATAATATTATGTCTACTGAAGGAAAAGAATCATCTCTGAAATTAGATAGTTCTGGAAAAATCGTAGAAGCAGATTTGTGGATTTCTGATTCTGGTTCACAAATAATTAATTTTGGTGAAGGAAACTCAATTAGTGCTAAACCTGGAGATAGAGTCATTTATAAAAATGGAGATTTAACCTTAATCCCTAGTTCTGGTAGAATGGGTTTATCTGAAATAAAATCTTGGGATAAAGGGGATGTTTTTATTGATGGAAAAAATTTTAAGATACAACTGCCAAATTCAAAAGATCCGATTGTTTTTAGCCATGGGAATGGATTGCATTATGATGGGAAAAACCTTTTTGTACAAGCAGGAGAACCCCTTTCTTATAATGGTGCATCTTTCACAGCAAAAAAGAGAGTAAATTTCTATACTGATGGTTTGGCTCATGAAGGAGAGGATGCAATTTCATTTGGTAAGAGTAATTTGGTTTTATCTTGTGGAAATGACCCAGATATAGGAGAAATTACAATTCAAGGGGAATCTGATTATTATAGAAATTTACTAAAGAATACTGAGGGACAGACTTTAAGGACAAAACAGTATAATACTCTTAAAGGCTTAGAACAATTGGATTTTGGGTCTAGATTGTCTACAGGGAGAACATTAACTATGAGTCTTACCACTGCAAATTCTTATATTGATTTTGGAGGACAAACAAATCTTTTAGAGCCAAGTATTCCAACTATTTCTGCTCCAAAAGGATATAATATTCAAACTGGAAAGCTCCATTTAGTAAGTTCAAATGGAAGAACAGAATACCTTAAGAGTGATGGCCAAATTAATGGGGCATTGGACGTAATGATTTTAGATACATCTAATGAAGTTTACGATAAGGCCCTTCAAATTGGGGAAAATTCTAATCTTTTAGTTAATTTTAAAACAAAGGAATCTAAGTGGACTATAGTTGCACCTGGGATGAGAGATGGGATGTTAAGAATTAATAATCTTCATGAAAAAACTGTTTTTTATAGGGCAATGGGAAGTACAGACTTGCAAAACAATTTTAATGGTATTAAGAAAAATTTAGTAGATGCTTCTTCTCTTTTAGATAATGCAATAAAAGAAAAATATAAAGGGCAAGATTTGTCGGATTTTTTTGCTGAAGGAAAAACATTAGAGACTTCAGGAAATTTAAATGAAAATGCTTTGAAATATTACTTAACTCCTGAAGAAATAAAAAAGACCTTGGGAGATCAATATTCTAATTTTAATTCTAATTTAAAGCTTGTATCTGATATGACTTTTTTTAAAGAAGTTCTTGGGCAAAATGAACAAGGTTCTTCAGCACAAGATTTGCAATATTACGGATATAGAACAAGCAAATCAATAAGGGGATTGGGCAATTTTAAATCAATCTGGTCTGATGCAATTAAATGGTTAGTTCAGAATTCTAATAACAAATATAAGGCAGGTTATGGAAGTATAGGCATCTCTAGTGAAGGTTAATGTTCTATTCTATAAATCTTTATAAATTATATTCACCTTTACGGATTATGCGGAAAAGAGGAAGTATAAGAGGCCAAGTTACAATATTTATCATAATTGCAATATTTATTGTTGCTTTAGGAATCACTTTTTATATTTTTAGAGAAGATATTGGTGGAAAGACAAATAGCAATATTGCCCCAGTAATAACTTTTGTTCAAGATTGCATCGATAAAACTTTTGAGGAAAGCATTTATGCTGTTGCTAGAAATGGAGGATATTCCGGTTATAATTATATTGAAAAAACAAATGAAGACGGAATTACTTATTACTTAATTGATGAAAAAAATTACATGCCTTCTAAAGACAGAATTGAATTAGAGATAGCAGAGTATTTTAACAATAAATTATTTCTTTGTACACAACATTTTATTGCATTTAATGATTATCAAATAGAAGAGGGAAATCTAGAAACTACAATAGATATTGAAGAAGAAAAGATTTTTTTAGAAATGAATTATCCATTGGCAATTAAAAAGGATAAAGAGAGGACAATTGTTAAAAATTTTGAATCTGAATTGGAAATACCTTTTTTGAAAGTTTATAATTCTGTACAGAATTTCATTTTACAGCAAGAACCTATAAAAAACAGCATATGTCTAAATTGTTTCCAGATGGCAAATAATGAAGACATTCAAGTAGATGTTGAAAATTTTTACAATGGAGAGACTATTTTTACATTTATGTATAATTCTTCTGAATTAAATAATAAAACCCTTACGTGGGTTTTTGCAAACAAATATTAGTATGAAAACAAAGACAATTTTTTTTATCGTTATTTTTTTAACAATCATCTTACATTTTAATTTTGTAATTAGTGCAGAAGAAACTACAGAAAATTCTATTACAACTCCTTCAACAACGGATTTTGGAAGTTTATTTATGGGTTTGGATCCAGGTAAAATCTTTGGTACTAAAGATTTTATTGAACAGAATAAAATAGAAGATGGAAACCGTTTTAGCTTTGTAAATAAGGATGCTTCATTGACTATTAATGGAAATCTATTTACAAATGTTGCTCCAAAAAGTACTTCAAACAGTCAAAGCTATATTGAAGTAGATAAAACTGGATTAATTACTAAAGCAAGTTTCACAGTCAATGAAAAAGGGGGAGATTATGTTATTAACGGCCTTAATTTTCACGCACCCCCAAATGCTAAAGTGTTCTATGACCCTCAAAACGGATTTAAACTTTCTGACCAGACTAAGATCACTTCTATTGGTAAAGAATCTTCTCAAAAAATTAGTGGGAATAATATTAGTTTCTTAAATGAACTAATATTTAATGGAAAATTAGAAACTACCAGTAATGGATACTTAATTAGTAATGGTATTGCAAATTATAATGGAATGAAGATATCTGCAGATAAAACTGTTTTAATTGCTAAAAATCCACTTACAAATTTAGAAAACTATAAAGGTAATTGGATTAAACAAACATCAACTACTTTAGAATTTTCTAGTGTTGAAGGAGATTCATTTAATATAGAGTTTTTAAAAGATAATCAGATATTTGACATGAAAAATTTGGGCAAATTAAAAGCCGGAATTGGAAATGGGGATGGATTAAAAATAACTAAAGGGAATATTCCTGAAATCTTCCATAAAAGTTCAGAAAAAGGTTATACAGAAGTTATTAGTGGAGATTCAAGGATATTAATAAATAAAGATACTTTGTCTTGGAACAATGAATGGTTAAATGTAGAAGAAGTGCTTGCAGGACAATATAAGCCTGTTTCTTATTCATTAATTTCAGATTCTGAAAAACTAAAAATTAATAATAGAGAAAAAGCTTCATTTAATTTGGATTCTACAGGAAAAGGCTTACTTAAAACTGGTTCTGTAACTAGTGTTTGTCAATCCGATTTTTCAAAAGAAGTATTTAGTAAATTGAATGATAAAGAATTATTAAATATAGCTCAAAATTTAAAAGCTAATACCCAGAAATATAGTAATGATTACTTAAATAGTAATCTTCCAAAAACACTTTCTTTAGCTTCCATTACAGGTTTTAACAAAGCTCAATCTATGCAATTATTTAATGGAATTATCAATATTACTAAAGATAGTTCTTATATTATTTTTAATAATCTTAATGGACAGGGGTATAATAAAGGTTTTTTGAATGAATTAAAAGTAAACAAAGATAATTCTGACAAAACTCTTGGAGTTATGTTAAAGACAATTAAATCTGCTTCTGATGCAGGCCATCCAGAATATTTAGGGTATTCTAATAATATATTGTTAAATTCTTTAGAGAAGAATATAAATTTAGATTTAGCAGCAGATTATATTGATAAATCTTATAAATTAAATTCTAAAACTGATGGTTTTGATATTTCTGAATCTGATTTTCTTAAAATAGGGGTTGCAGAATATACGGGTAATAATTTTGAACAAATAAAGAGAGGTATTTCTGTATATAAAAAATATGGCCTTTATGGAAGTGTTGCTGATAGTTTTGATTTAAAATGTTCAAGCGTAATGGATGAAAAAAGCTTAGCAAATGAATTTTCTCGTGGAATTAACGAGAAAATGGACAATGGTATGAATAAAAATTTAGCAACGCAAGCTTCGCAATATATAAATGCGATTCATGATAAAGAAGATAAGTTATATAAAACAGATAGTATTAGGCAAAATATTGCTAAATCGTTAAGTCTTGAGTCTAAATATTATTTAATTTCTTCCACTGCTGGAGGTGGAACAGATTTAATGTACTCCTCTACATTTGATGCAATATCAAATAATCTTCCTACAAACTTTATAGAAGAAATAAAAAAAATAGACCCTGAAATGAAAGATTCTGCCCCTTTTGTTCTGCATTTTGCAGAAATGGGAAAATTAGATGAAATTATGGAAAAAGATGATCGATTTTTTATAGACTCTATTAAAAAAAATTTAGATGTTTCTGATATATCTCAATTACAAAAAAGAAGTTCCTTTTTAACAGATGCCGTGATAAAATATTATAATGTTCCTGGATATGAGAATGGAAAAGAAGAGTTACAAAAATTCTTAATTGATAAATATAATAGCGCTACTTCTACAGAGATGAAAGCAACTTATGGTTACTTATTAAAACTTGAAGAATCCCAATCAAACATTTTACTTAGGACTAATAAGGAAGCTCTGGCAATTGATAAACAATTACCTCAAGTTACAGGCAATGCTATTCCAGAAAAATGGTTAGATAGAAAAGAGCTTTCAGGTACTATGTATTTTTATGATGACGAAACTTCTTTTGAAAGTACAAAAAACGAACTTCAAGGAAGTAAATATGGTATGCGTGTTTTAAAAAATGAAGGTAATAAAGTTATCCTAATTGGAACTGAAAATGGCAAAACAATTAAATTTACTTTAGAAAAAATTCCTAAAACTGGTAAACCTGATAATAAAGAGATAATTGAAAATGATAAAGATATTCTTGTAGCGCATAGAGGGCATTCTTATCACTTGGAACAAACTTTTTCGGATAAAAGCAATGCAGAAAAAATATTTTACCTAGGAAGTTGCTCGAGTTATGCTTCAGTTCCAAACATACAAGCAATGTACCCAAATTCCCAATTAATTGCAGTAAAAGGAACAGGTAGAGAAGAGATAAATAATGCTGCAATATATGAGATTTTTAAGTCTATTGCAAATGGAAAATCCGATTGGAGTGGAATAGAATCTTCAATAAATAAATATGCAATGAATACAGAATTAGTTCTTCCTAATGACCCAAGTTTACTTATCAATAAATATATTTTAGATGCTGTCAGAAACGATATTTTTGGTGTCAAGAAGTATTTTAATTTCCGGTGAATCTAAAAATTTATTAGTGTATCTTACAATAAGAACATTATCACTTTGATTTATATATTTAAAGAGAGTGTCCATATCTTTTTTAGTTAATGCCATACATCCACGAGTCCAATCTTGCCCCCCTTCATTTTTTGGTCTTCCTGAACCTCTTCCATGAATTGCTATTGCACTTCCAGTTTTTCCTTTTTTTATATCCTGTTTATTTGGATAATTAATTACAAAAGATTTATACCAATAAGTTTTATCTGTCTTCCAACCAACTTTATAAAATCCTTCCGGTGTGCAACAATCTCCTTCAATTTGTTTATCTTTATAGGGATTTCCTAATTCAATAATATACTTAGAATCTACTTTTCCTTTTTCTATTAAATAAAGCATATGAGAATATTTATCTACAATTAACCAATTTTTATTATATTCTGCTGATTGTTGCATCGCAGAATCTACCCAATCATTAAATTTTTTTAATTCATTTTCTGAGAAATTATATTTTTTTAATTCTTCTGTGTTTAAATTGTCCACAACTCTTTTTTCTAAAGATTTATCTAATTTAGGAGTTGCCAAGTCTTGCATATTCCTTGACACTAATAATCCTGCAAGTGTTAAACCTGCTAATTTTGTAAATTCCCTTCTATCCATATAAAAAGAAGTTTGAAAGATTATATTTAAAGCTTTCGATTGTTGTCACTATTAAATAATACATTTTTATAACATTTAAAGCTCAAATTCATCGATAAAGTTCACAATTGCCTTGTATTTTTCAAGAAAATGGTAGCCTTTTTCTGTTAAAGATACTTTATTGTCTGATATTTCCTTTACAAATCCTTTTTCTAATAGCTCCTTAAAGTAAATCTTGAATTTTGAAGTAGATATGTTTGACTTTCTTAAAAGAGGGGTCTGCCTAATTGAATTCTTATTTTCTTCAATTGTTTTTAATATATCACGGATTATCTCTAATCTCCCACGTTTTTTCATTTTAATATCCTGAATTTTTAAGCACCTTATATAAAATAGTAAGGAAAACACCTAAAGAAAAGAGGTATAATACTAACTGGAATATCTGCTGTGTTGGAATTAATACTTCAATCATATTTAATATCCAGAAAATAAATAATAATGTGTAAATTGTATGTATACTATTCTTTTTCTTTTTGTCCTTAGATTGTTTCTTAGTTAAATACATTCCAAATAGCGAAATTGCAAATATAAAAATGCTGGTTGCTATAAATACCCAAACTTGTCTTGTTGTGATAATTATAAATGATATTGCAATTGAAAGCAGATAGAATATACCTAATATTGCTCTAGATTTTCCATTCCACTTTTTCCACAATAGACTATATACTATGTAAAATATTGCTAAAGTTCCGAAGAACATGAAGATAAATAATGTTAGAGGCCCCATGAATCTCGGATTTAAATCTATTATTCTCGATGCTCCAAAATAAACTAGCATAAACTTAATGAATGATTTAAACAAATAAGCTATTGCAAAAAACAAGAATGCATATCTAAAATATTTTATTCCTTTATACGAGCTTAATTCATACATTTCTTTTGTAGAATAATAAATCATTAAACTGCAAAGAATAATTACAAATGAATAAATTAAATCAATCCCTATTCCCTGAAGAAGCATTTGCATCGGCTTTGCCATATTCGTTATTATATTTTTTATTATTTAAAGATTTATAATGGAAATGGATTTGTTATCCATTTTGCTTTTAAACGCAATTTAGCTTATTTTTGTATTCATACAAATGAAAGGAGGATACAAATGAAAAAAGTAACTGCTACAATTTTAGCTTTTTCAATTATTGCCCTATTGGGTGTTAGCTTAATTGCTGCCTTTCCAATGGGATTTGGTAATGGAAAAGACTTAACTGATGAACAAAAGGTAGAAGCTCAAGCTTTCCATGATTCTGTAAAACAAGCTATAGAAAATAATGATTTTGAAACTTGGAAAACTCTTATGGAATCTCAATTAACAGAAGAAAATTTTGCTGATCTCGTTGAACAACACAAACAGATGTCTGAAGAAAGAGAGGCTAATCAAGAATTAAGAGATCAAATGAGAGAAGCAATGCAATCAGGAGATTATGAAACTGCAAGTCAGCTAAGAGAACAACTTGGACAAAGCACAATGGGTTTTGAAAAAGGAAAACACTTTGGCATGAGAGGAGAACAGTCTTCTGGAAATAACAAAGTTGGTTCTTGTCCGTATTCTGAATAAATTTTTTTAATTTTTATTTTTTTTAATTATAAAATGGACTTTAAATCCATTTTAATGCTTTGTAAATTCTTCTATTAATATCTCTTTTCTTACTTCTGGGTGGAACAATACTCCATAAATTTCTTTTGTCTTGTGTTTTATTGCTTGGGGTATTTTTCCGTCAGTAAAAGAAATAAAATTTTTTGGTAAAGTAGTATAATTATTGTGCAAATGATAAACTTCCTGACTTTCATTAAGTCCTAAGAATTCTTTAGTAAAATTTTCTCTAAAATACCCTATTTCTTGCTTTTTTCCTATTTTTGATCCATATACTAAAGAAATAATCTGCATTCCAGCACATATTCCTAAAATTGGTTTGTTTAATTTTTTAATCCAGAAAAACTTCTTAATATTGTTTAAAAATTCGTTATCGTCTAAAGACGTTCCAGAGATAATTATCTTATCTGCTAATTCTAAATCTTCTTTTTTCACTTCCATATAATTTTTTGTGGTAAAAGCTAACTTATTTTTATTTAGAATATTTTCAATCGGGCGAACAAATTCAAATTTATGGATTTCTTCATTACAAACAGAGATTAGTAATATCATTTAATTATTAAATTAAACATAGTTAAAAAATTAACTAAAAAAGATTAAGATAATAAGAAAAAAATAAAAAGATAATTTATCTTAATCTAAATGTTGCTGATACTGAAGCAGTTATATCTTGCTCTGTAGGACTTAGATTCATTGCTACTTCTTTTGCCATAGCAGCATCTTCTCTATAAGAGGATGTTCCACTTGCAGTATAAACATTCCAAGGATAGTATCCAAAGTTGCTTATCTGTACTGACAAAAGTTTTCCAGCATTTTTACCAAAACCTGATGCTATTGCATCTGCTTTTGTAACTGCATCTTCTGAAGCTAATTTAAGAGCCTCTGCTTTGTATTCGTTTTGAGATTTCTGACTAAGTTCAAAGTTAATGTAACTTATTCCTGCGCCTGCATTAACCCCTGCGTCTATAACTTCTGAAAGCATATCAGTCTGAGTCGAGTTAAGTTCTACTTTTAGATAATGACTTGCTTTATATCCATCTGTTTTTTCTTTGCCATTATCCCAGTAAGTATTTGGATAAACATTGAAACTTACTGTTTTTACATCTTCTTTGTCAAATCCCAATATTATCATTGCTTCAATTAAATCATCGTAAACTTTATTATTTGCATCTTTAGCTTCAATAGAGCTAGTTCCTTTAGTTTCTATATCAAAATTTATTGAAATTACATCTGGTATAGCCTTAACTGTTGAAACTCCTTCTACAGTTATGCTGTTTTTAGATGAAGGAATGGCAGAGTTAAAAGTAAACAATGCTAGTATTGCTATTAGCAAAACTACTCCTGAAATTATCGAAGTTATTACAATTGCTTTATTTTCACTTTTCATTTTATTACCTCCTTACACTTTTATGAATATTATAGTTTTTTCCAATTTATTACAGTTACAATTAATATCATTAAAAAAGCTCCTGCAAAAAACCAAGCCCATATTGGGGTTGAATGAGGAGTCATTAGATAATTTCCAGAGCTATAAACTGTAGGTGAAACAGCTGAAGCATAATCTGCAGTTGTTTTCATTAATCCCTCTTTTACTCCTCTAGGAATTGCATTCGATAACACTTGTTTTGAAAAAGTTATTTTTTGATAAGCCCAGATTGCAAAAGTTGCTGCTGCTGTAAGGATAAATGCAGGAACAATAGATTTTAATTTTTGTGGAGTTGTTTTTCTTGGAGAGATTACAATTGACTTATTTGATAATTCATACATAACAATTTTTTTCCCTTTTTTACTCCAGAAAAAATTATTTCTTTTTTGAATAAATCCTGATTCAAGAAGCTTTTTTATATTGTAATCAAGAGTATTCATAGGAATATCCAAATTATCGGATAAATCTTTTTGGCTTGCCTCTTTATTTTCAGATAAATAACTTATTATTTTTTTGCAAGTTTTGCTCCCAAGTACATCTGCTATTGCTTTAGATTTGGTGTCGTCCAATGAGACAAGCATAAAATGATTTTCATCCATTTTATTAATAATAATTTAATATTTATAAATAGTTTGAAGAGTTCAAATGCAATTGAAGTATTTACTTCTTTTCCAATCCTTTATCAATAACCCATTTTATAAAATCTTCTTTTCCATCTTCAAAAACTATTAAATCTTTTTCATTAAAAAGACAATCTAACCTTCTCTCTTCTGGAGGAATTCCGTATTCTTCAAAATAACCATTTCTCCATTTACGAGCATTAATTTCATTTTCTTGCCTGCTCAATTCATCTTCTACAAAAAAATCTTTTTCCGTTTTTTCCTGATCTAAGATTATAAATTTATCATCAACAAAGCATAAAACATTCATATGTGTCCACCAGCTTGCGGCATAACAATCCCAACTTGAATTATAAAGTCTAATTAAAGAAATTGTATAAATTGCCCAATCTTCACAATCTCCTCCCTTATTTTCAATGAAGTCTTTTGGTGTTTGCCAATATTCGTATTCTCCAAAATTTCCTTTATCTGTTACGTAATTCATAAAAGTATGAGCAAATATCTGTTCTAAATTTTCAAAATCACTTTTATTTGTATCTAAATTTATTTTTGAAAGTCTTTCTTGAACTTCAAAAGGACGTATAAATCCTTGCATTTCTTCATAATATCTTGGATATCTTGGATTTAATTCTGTTATAAATTCCATAGTATCGTTTACTTCAAAATAATAATCCAAACTATCATTCATTTCCCAATATTCAACAAAAGGTAAATTTTTATTTCTTCCGAAGCATTCTGTAGTTAATCCTTTTACTTTTAATTCACCAATCCAAAATTGATTGTATTGTTTTTTTGATAGCAAAAAATTGCCTTGATCTAATTCTCCAATATATTGTTCCCCAAAAAATAAACTTCCGTTCAAAGGACATGAAGTTCTTGTATCATAAAAGTACAATTTTGCTTTATTTTCAGAACTGTTTGCATTTTCAACCAGAAATTCTTCTTCAGAATAATTCCAATAATCTTTTGGAAAATTGTAGAATAAGCTAAATGGATCCACGCCATACCCTTCAAAAGTTATATTTTCTGGAACTTCTTCAAGATAATATACCTTGATTTTTCCTTCACTGGTAATTCCATAGAGCTCTCCATCAAAAAACACTTTTCCATCAACAGATTTATTGTTTTCCTCTATAAAACTAAAAATAGTGTAAGAAGGAGATAAAAAATAAATTATAGTTAAAATAATTGCAATTGTTAAAATAATAAAAGAAACAATTTTTAAAATTTTTTTTGATTTCTTTTTCATTTACTTCTTTTTTTTACCGACAGTATACATTAAGATATAAACCACCTCTAAAACCCAGACAATTATAAAATAATTCATTAAATGCATTCCTTTAAGAATTATAGGAGCTAAAATTGTTAAAATTATTGCTGAGATTGTTATTCCCTTAAAAACAGAATCTTTGTTTCCGAATGCTAAAAAGTTTTTTACAAATTGGCTTTCTTTTTTAGTTCTTTTCTGAACCTTTCTCACCTTCTTTTTCATATTTAATATAAGAAAAATGTATATTTAAATGTATATTTTTTAGCATTATCTTGTTTTTGACTTCGTGATTAAGGGTATATTCATGATTTTTTAATCCTTGAGCAACTATTTATCTAATGTTAAATAAACGCACAGAAAACTTATACTAGCTAATTAATTTCTATCTCCCTTCTCCAACTATTATTTCCTTCCTTAAAATCCTTGAATTTTTTAATTTTCAAATGATGTTTAAATAATGGACAATCCAAGACAAATGTTTCAAATTCTCCCCCTTCTCCTGCAGGATGAATTTTATACTTTTCTTTTAATTTTTGTACATCGTGAATAAAATCTTTATCAATTGTTCTTCCTAGCCAAGATTGATTTAGGGGATATGCAAAAACTCCCACAACAATTATATTAAAATTATTTTGAACTAATTCATTTAGATAACCTATTTCTTCTTTATGCCAAAGCGGATTTATACATTTAATCCCCAAGTCATCGCAGATTTTTTGTATTCTTGATGCCTGATAAACAGAATGTAATGCTCCTGTTGTTATTCCTTCTATTTTATATTTTTTAATTGCCTTTTTTATAGCCTCTTCCAAATCTTTTAATTCCTCTTCTTTAATTCCCTTTGTTTTGTGAACTAGTAAAGGCAAACCAATTGCTTTTGCTTGATATTTTGTTTTTTTTATACTGGGTGTATGGAACATATAAGATTCTTTATTTTCAGAGTGTAAAGTAATTAAACAAACAAGTTCGTGTCCTTGTTGTTTTGCTAAATATGCAGCATAAACTGAATCCTTTCCTCCAGAAAATAATGGTGCTAGTTTCATTTATCTAAACACTCCTATTCCTTCAAGAACAACTCTTACTGTTTTGTCTCCCATTCCAGGATTGTAATCTGTACTTGATTGTTGCACATTCACTATTCTCTCTAATTTATGAAAATGTGTTGATTTATCAATTGCATTTTTAATAAGATAAAGTTGAGCTTCTTGTTCTGCTTTACGATAATCTGTTCCTTGTCCTGAAGCGTTTATTTTTATATTAGAATCATCTAAAGAAATGTCAGTTAGTTTGTAATCTAGACGAATTTTCCTTTTGTTATATTTTATTGTAATAGGATTACTCTTCATCATCATCATCAATATAATTTGCTTCTTCTTTTAAATCTTCAGATGGCTCTTCATCTTTATCTGAAAACTTTTCAAATTCTTCGTCGGAAGTGCTTTCCCCAGTGTATTTTCCTTCTTTTAACATATCAATTAAATCTTGATATGGATTTCCTTTATGTTTCCAGAAATTTTGCTTTTCCCAGATATGAATTTCTTCAAAGTGAGTAGGTTGTTCTAGCCAAATCCTATTTTGATTTTCAATATGTAAAAGCGGGGAGAAATGATCTATTCTTTTTTCTTTATCTTCACCTGCAAGCTCTGTAAATGTTATTTTTTTATGAACTTCCTGAGAATTAAAATGAACTTCAAGTCTTTCAGTTATATCTTTTATTTTATCTTTAATACTATAATTTCGTTTAGGAAGTGAAATTGAACTTTCTCTTAGAGCATTTTTATTCACAATTTCTTTCTTTATTCTTCTGTTTTCAGTTGTTATAGCTTTATTCAAGGATTCCATAAGCTCTTGAAGAGTAACTTTCTTAAGTCTTGGGAAAGGACTTCTTGGAATTAATTCTGGTATATCATCTTCAAGTTCTATTCTTTCAAATTGAGATTTTTTTGGAAGTTCTTTTCTTCCAAAAAGGATTTCATCTATACTCTTAATGTACTTGTTTAGGAGAATCTCTGATTTAATTCTTAAAAGAAAAGAAGCTGCTAAGAGAACTTTACTAGATACAAAGAAATCTTGCTCTTCAAGTTCAGCTATTCTTTTGAAGTATCTTTCAGTTAAAACAATTAAATCAATATCCCATGGGTCTAATTGTTCTGTATTAATCAAATCATAGATAATCTCTTGCCACTCGATTTCCCTGCTGAACAGTAAATCGTGAATTTCTTCTTGTTTAGCATTCATCTTATCTAATGGTTGTTGAATTGATGTAAGATTAGATTCCTGAGAAATAATTATATCACCTGATTCTTCCATGTTAAATTAACATTTTCTTATTATATAAATTTTTATAAAGTCCAAACATCTAAAAGAAAGTAGAATATATGATGATGTAGTTATTAACTGCAAAAAATGTAGTTATTAAATCTTAAAAATGTTATATTCCTTTTAAGGGACTATAAGAGATTTAATTACTACTCTAAGTTAATTAACGCGTGTCATTTTGTAAGAGTAACAGAAACGAAAGGTTTATATAGTTCTAATAATTAAAATTAGTATCACCTCTTTTTACCCAGGAGACGCTTCAGGTTTACTTTTTGTTGACTTGAAGATTCTCCCAGGGTTTTATATCATAATTTTTTTATGTAAATAAAAAGAAATTTTTAGGTGGATTTTTGACTAACTTTTATTAGAGTTTGCACCACCTTTTATAATCATTAATTAAAAATAAGTAACAAATTGGAGAATTACTTTTTCCCTTCAAATTCAGTATAATGACACTTTCCGCAGTATAATCTGCCTTTAGAACTTGCTAGGAAAACACCTGGACCACATCTTGGACAGAATTTTAATGTTCTTGTAACCTTTGTTCCTTCAATTTTATATTTAGAATATTTCTTACTTGTAGGTTTGTTAATGTGTTTTTTCTTTCCTTTCTTAATTATTTTCTTTGCCATATTTACTCTCCTTTTTCTGCTTCTTTAGCAGCCTTAGCAGCTTCAGCTTCTTTCTTTTCGGCTTCAAGCTCCTTTTTAGTTTTTCTTTCAATCTTATTTTTATCTTCTTTAGATTTGTAAACATTTGCCAAAACCTTGAATTCTTTTGAACCAAATTGTCCGTAAATTCCTTTTATTTTAACTGAATCTTCAGAAACATTCATTTTTTTTGAAAGTAATTCAGCAACTTCTTTGTTACTTGGTGAACTCTCAGCACTAACAACTGCTTCAACTTCTTTTCTTTCAAATACCATATTTTTAGTTTCTTTAATATTTTTTAATTCCATTTTATCTTGTTTTTATAGCAAAATTACCTTTTTGCTTTAAATTTAATTTCTGTGCAACTTCTGACTTTTCAGGATTTAATATAACTGCTCTTCCTTTAAAGCCTTCTGTAAGCTCTTTTGAAGCACAATTAGGACATTTGTCTCCTTCTTCAACTATAGTGTTACATAATTTACAGGCTTTAATTTTTGCCATTTACTTCTTTTTCTCCTTAGTTTTCTTCTCGCCTTTTGCTTCTTTAGCTGCTGCTTTTTCTGCCTTTTCAGCTTCTTTTTCTTTCTTCATTGAATCTTCTTTAATCCATTCAAGTTTTCCTAATCCTGGCTGTCTCATTGTTAAACCAATCTTAGGTTCGTCACCCTTATGAGAGATTGCAACAATTCTTGCCATACATAAATCTCCTTGTTTAAGATTTCTTTTTGACATTTTTCCAGATAATAAATTACTTTTACTAAAGCTTACAAAATCATCCATTGTCTGGCTTATGTGAATCATTCCTCTCATTACTCCCATATCGATGAATGCACCGAATTTTGTAATTTCTGCAATTTCTCCGTATATTAATTCTTGAAGTTCAGGTTTCCAAGCAAGAACAACGAATTTAGAATTGTAATATGTTGCACCATCGCCAGGAATAATAACTCCCTCTCCAACTTCTAAAACCTCGATAACAGCGACTGTTCTTCCTAGTTCTTTATCATAATAATTAGAATAAATTTCTCTTAATTGCTGATCAACAGCTTCTACAGTAGGAAGTCCGAATAATTTCGGCTCTACTCTTACATAATCTTCAACTTCAGTTAAGTAAAACATTTTAACAAAAATTAGAGTAAAAATTGCTTTTTAAAGGTTTTTCTTTATTCTTTCTGTTGGTTTTTAGGATAATTATTAATTAAATAATCTCCAACTGCTTTTTATCTCTAATAATTAACTTTTTGTTCTTTATTTTTTTCTGAATACCTTTATCCAGCGTTGCTATAATTAAATCTTTATTTTCCTTAGCATACCTAATAATTGAATTATCAACGTTTTTACCTGCTAAAAATAGTTTCACAAAGTTTGCTTTTTCCTGTTCCATTAGCTTTAATGCAGAACTTTTTTTTAATTTTTGAAGTTCATCTAAGACATTTTGAGGAATAATTATCTTAATTCCCATTACAGGAATCTCATAAAAAAAGTCAATTTTCTGCTTCATGCATGTTAAAATGAAATTTGTATCTAATAGGACTTGTTTCATATTTTCTTAAAGAAGAAGAGATTTAAATAATCTATGCAAATAACCATTAATCAGAGGTTGTGTTCAGATTCTGTTGTTTTTAATATTGAGAAATTATTTAGATAATAATTGTTATCTAGCTGATTTTTAAATTCTCTAACAATTTCTGTTGGAGATAATTTTCCTTCTTTTATTATTTCAAGAAATTCTGGTATTGCCCTTGGCATATAGCTATCTTCTGGTTTCTTAGATAATCTTGTTAAACTTACTAACCAATTTGCATATTCATCTACAAATTCTTTTTCTCTCATTAATAAAAACTCTAATTCCATTTTGCATCCTTTTCCATGGATGATTCTATTGTGGATATCCACGTTTATATCACCTTTAACTATTGACCTTGACTCTGCCCATTCATGCATTCCAACGTAATCTGCAAAATCTCTTCTAGGTAAACTACGTTCGAAGACAAATGCAAGCCTTCCTTGATTAAATCCAATCTGATCTTTTTTCTCAGCTTTTTTAATCCAATAAGTAACGTTTTTACCAGTATATTGATAGTGCATCCCGTCTTTTGACTTTTTTGATCTCCCGTATTCATCGGAAGGATTGATTAAAGCATATTCAAAAGTAAATGGTTCAAATATAGTTCTAACTACTTTTTCTTTATCAATTGCTCTATTGTAGATTTCTTTCCACATTTTCTCCTCCCAATCAAAATCTTCAAGTGTTAATCTTGGTCCTAGCATCATAGCAATAATTTGAGGGCTTATCTTATAAATCTTTCTAATTGTTACCACTAAATAGTACTATTGTTAGAAAGATTTAAATAGCTCTAAAATGTATCTTTTTTATGGATAAAAACCAGATAAAAAAGGCAATTGAAAGAAGAGGCCAAATTGAAAAAATCTTAGAAAAAGATGATACTGGCTTAGGATTACTTAGAGGTCTTACACTTTGTGCTGTAAATTATGTTGAAACTACAGTTAATTTTGAAGCACATAAAACTAGAATACATGATGCTGAGAGATGTGTTGATGACTCTACAGAAGCAATGGTAGAACTTGACTCTAGAAAAAGAAAATCTCATGAAGCTTTGATGTCAAGACTTTATTCATTTAATAGATACCTATTTACAAAGTATGATGGAGAAGTACCTATTGGCGGAATTTATTCTTTAGAACCTCCAGAATCAATTAAAGATAGACATTCTGTTGGAGATTGGGGGGGTTATTATGTTTTTGGAATTAAAAATGGAGGAAAAGAAGACCTTAAATAGGTCTATTTAATGCTAAGAAAATGGAATTAAGTCATTTAATAAGGGATTTTGTATCAAGAAAGGACAATAGGGATATACTTGTAGATTTAACAAAATTAAGCACAGAATATTTTTCTGATGTAGTACATAATAAGTATTCTAATCATGTTACTGAAAATAGAGATTATTCTGATACTTTAAAAAAAATTGAACATTATATTAAAAAACGTAAAGAATTTAGAAGAGTAGATCCAAGAGATTTTTCTGTAGAATTAATGAAATATCTATACGAACACAGAAAAAGATAGTTTTTCTTAAGATTTAAATAATCTTTTTTCTTTAATTTTTTATGAAAGAAGAGGCAAATGTTTTAAGAATTTTGAAAGAAACAAAAATTGCACTTGAAAAAAATGATTCTTTTACAATAAGAGGCTTAAGTAACCAGACAATAAACACTTCTTCGCTAACTCAAGATTTAGATAATATTGCGGTTGCTGTAATAGTCTATTCTTTAAGCAAGATAATTGAAAGGCAGGATTATAGAGGATTACCTGGGTGGAAAAAATTTTATAATAATATTCAATTATATTTAGATAAATCAATAGAAGATATAGAATCAAAAAAGTATGACAAGTTCAGAGAAGATTTCAAAATGATTCGTGCTTCGATTGAAAATCTTTCTGGAAAATTAAAAAAGTATGTTAAAGAAGTTTTAAGAAATGCGGAAGTTAGCAAAGCCTCAAGAATTTATGAACACGGGATTTCTATGGAGCAAACCGCAAACCTTTTAGGTATTAGTTTATATGAATTAGCAGAATATGCTGGAAAAACAGGTATTCCAGATGTTCCTGAAAATAAAACAATAAATACAAAAGAAAGAATTAAATTTGCAATGGAGATGTTTCAATGATAAGTACATATGATTTATTTGGATGGGTAGGGGCATTTTTTATTATTTTTTCATATATGCTTTTTTCTAAAAGAAAACTGAAAGTAGATTATACTTTATTCCATATGCTTAACTTTTTTGGTTTTATGGGATTAGCATTAAGCACATATATGGCTGAAGCATGGCCAGCATTAACTCTTAGCTTAGTATTTGTTACAATTTCAATTGTATATATTGTAAAAATTCTTTCTATTAAACCATCATATAAAGAATTTAGATTAGAATGAAAGAAGCCAGCGTGTTTAAAATTGAAAAAGCCTCATTAAAAGATTCTGAAAAAATTTTGAAATTATTGAATAGCTCTCAAAATTTATTTGGATATAAAGGAGAACAATTTACTCTAGTTGAGATTAGGGATTATATTAAGGCAAAACATAACTTAGTATTTGTTGCCAAAGAAAAGAATGAAATTATAGGAACATTCATTGCAAATTTGTGGTCAGATTATTGCTATCTTTATTTGCTTATTGTTGATAAAAAATATAGAGGATTAGGTTTAGGAACTAAAATGCTTAATTTTTTAGAGCAAAAAGCTAAAAAAGCAGGGTATATTGGATTAATTACAAAAGAGAGTGATGAAAAGATGATAAATTTAATAAAAAAAAGAGGGTATATCAAAGGAGATAAATTTGTTTATTTTCATAAAAATCTATAATGGTAACAAAAACACTTGAGAAAGCAATCATATTTGATGCAGGAACATTGATTACTTTTTCAATGAACGGCTTAACCGATGAACTTAGAAAATTAAAAGGAATTTTCAATGGCGCATTTTTAATTACTCCACAAGTTAAATCAGAGGTTATTGATAAACCTCTGACAATTAAGCAATTTGAGCTTGAAGCAATGAGAACTAAGAAATTATTTGATGATGGTATCTTAGAACTTCCTGAGAATTATAATTTTCAAAATTTAGATATTGAAAGAAAAGCAAATGAGATAATTAGTATAGCAAACTCTTTATTCAAAAGTTCAAGAGACGATGTTAAGCTTATTCACCTTGGAGAAGCGTCTTGTATGGCATTAAGTAAAATGATGTCTGATAAAAAGATAAAGAATGTTATTGCTATTGATGAAAGAACAACTAGAATTCTTATTGAAAAGCCAGAAAATCTTAAAGAGCTTCTTGAAAGAAAATTGCATACTCATATAAATCTTGTAAAAAAAGATTTTGGTTATTTTGGCCAATTTAGAACAATTCGTTCAGCTGAGTTAATGTATGTACTTTGGAAAAAAGGATTAGTTGAATTAAAAGGTGCTGGAAATTCTGTTCTTGATGCTCTTTTATATGCTGTTAAATCTAAAGGCTGTTCTATATCGGATGAAGAAATAACTGAAATAAAGGCGATGAAATAATTTAAGCAGTTGGAATTAAGCTTACGCCATATCCTTTTAATCTGTTAATTAAAGTCGGGGTAATCTTTCCTTTTAAGATGCACTTATCAGGATTATTAAAAACACTAAAATCATCATCAAGTCTTTGATAGTGTCTTACTTCTTTTTGCGCAGTGTCTGCTGGCGTATGAGGAGTATACATTGCTGAAAATATTGCATTGATGTCTGAGAAAGAAAGATATTTTTCGTTTATCTTTGCATAATATTCTTCAACCATGTTAATATTTATTTTGAATTCTATTTAAAGATTATTGCAATTATAGGCAAGCTTAAAAATCAGTTAGTTTTGTTAATTTTAAGGGTGCGTAGGCTAGTGGTAAACTGGACGGCTCCAGACCGTCATTTGCAGGTTCGATTCCTGCCGTGCCCACTTTTTTATTATAACAATCCTTAAATAATAATTAATTTGTAAAGAAATATGGGAATATCTAAACTTGTTAAGGCAGTAATAGAAAGTCCAGTTGAACTAAAAACTTTTTGTGTTAATGGAAAGCATGAATTTTATCTTCAGGTAGGAAATAAAGTTATACTTCAATCAGATTCACAATATGGCTCTAAAAACATTGCTATAAATGAGGGAATTGATTTAATTAATGATTTTAGAACAGGAAATTTTGAAGATAAAGGGTCGTATATACCTAATTAAAAACATTTATAAATATCTATGAAATAGATTTCATATGAATAAAACCGCATATTCATCTTATCACGTTTTTTTCAATAATCTAGCAAATCCATTGAAAATAAAGATAATACTAGAATTAAAAAAAGGAGAAAAAAACGTTACAGAGCTATCAGAAACATTGAATGTAGAGCAAAGTAAAGTCTCACACGCTTTAATTCTTCTTAAAAAATGTAATATTGTTGACTTAAGAAAAGAGGGAAAACAGAGATTTTACTCTCTAAATAAGAAGACTATTGTTCCAATGTTTAGATTAATTGATGAGCATTCAAAATCTTTTTGTAATTGTACTGAATGTAAAGGATGCAAGGAGAAAAAATAAAATGAAACAAGAAATATATTTTGATAATGCAGCTACTACAAGAGTTGATGAAAAAGTCATAAAAGAAATGCTCCCATATTTCAATAAAATTTATGGAAATGCTTCTTCACAGCACGATGTAGGATTAGATGCAAAAACAGCTCTTGAAAAAAGTAGATCAATCATTGCTAAGTCTATTAATGCAAATACTTCTGAAATAATCTTTACTTCTGGAGGTACAGAAGCAAATAACTTAGCACTTAAAGGATTATTCTTTTCAAATTATCCTGAGAAAAATCATATTATAACAACGAAAATAGAACACGATTCTATATTGAATGTATGTAAATGGCTTGAAAAACAAGGAGCTCAAATTACTTATCTAAATGTGGATAAAGAAGGGTTTATTGATTTAAATGAATTAAAGAATTCTATTACAGAAAAAACTTTCTTAATTTCTGTAATACATGCAAATAATGAAATTGGTACAATACAGAATATAGATGAAATTGGAAAAATATGCAAGGAAAAGAAGATATTGTTTCATATTGATGCCTGCCAAAGTTATACTAAAGTCCCTATTGATGTAAAAAAACAAAATATTGACTTAGTAACACTAAATGCACATAAAATATATGGTCCAAAAGGAGTAGGCGCATTATATCTTAAAGAGGGTATAAAGATTACTCCGCTTCTGCATGGAGGAGGACATGAAAAGAAATTAAGAAGTGGAACAGAAAATGTTGCAGAGATAGTTGGATTTTCTAAAGCTGTTGAACTTGCTAACAAAAATGATATAAAAAAAATGGAAAAATTAAGAGACAAATTAATTACTGGTTTACTTAAAATAGAAAAAGTAACATTAAATGGAGCAAAAGGAGAAAAAAGACTTTGCAATAATGTAAATGTTTCATTTAATAACATTGAAGGGGAAGCTATAGGAGGATATTTGGAAACTGAAGGTATTTACACTTCAACAGGAAGTGCATGCATGTCAAATACACTTGAAACGAGCCATGTTTTGAAAGCTTTAGGATTAAAACCCTTAGAATCTAATAGTTCATTAAGGATTAGCATAAGTAAGTACACTACAGAAAAAGAAGTTGAATATTTTTTAACTAAAATAACGAAGATAGTAGAAAAACTAAGGAGCATAAGCCCCTTAACAAATTAAAATTCAGGAGGAAAAATGAAAAAGGGAAAAAAATTTGGAGAACATTCATGCGATTTAAAGAATGAAAATGAATGTGAAGAAGAATTCGAAGAGTCAGATTCTAATTTTAATAAAGAAGAAAAAGACTTTTATGAAGATGAAGATAATGAGTTGTAAAATGAAAATAACAAAGAAAACAAAAATGAATGACTTGCTAATGAAAAGACCAGAATTAGCTGGACTTTTACTTTCATCTGGAATGGGTTGTGTTGGATGTCCAATGGCACAGATGGAAACAATTGAAGATGGATGTAAAGCTCATGGCATGAATTCAAAAGAAATTGATAAATTCATTGAAAGATTAAATAAAGAAGAAGGGAAAAAGAAAAAATGACAAAAAATTCAATCTTCAACATTGCAATGAAAGCAATTAAACAAAAGTATGTTTATGTAGGTGTACCTGTTATTATTCAAAACTCAAAAGGAGAAATTCTTTTAGGACTAAGAAACAAAAATATGTTTACTTATCCTAACACTTGGGGATTGCCAGGAGGAATGGCAGATTATGGAGAAAAAATTGAAGAGACAGCAAAAAGAGAAGTAAAAGAAGAACTTGGAGTTGATGTTATAATAACAAAGCGAAGTAAAAATATATATCAAAATTTACCAAATGAAAAATGCAAATTTCATTCTGTAGATATCCCTCATTATGCAAAAATAATAAAAGGTGTTCCAAAAGCAAAAGATGAAACTCAAGAAGTTAAATGGTTTAAACCTTCTGAAATTAAAAAGATTAAAATGGCGTATTCACATAAAGAAAATTTGAAAGGAGAAGGATTGATATAATGGCACTAAAATATAATAAAAAAGTAATGAATGAATTCATGAATCCAAAAAATATGGGAGAAATAAAAAATCCAAGTGGTATTGGCAAAATTGGAAATCCAAGTTGCGGAGATATAATGTGGGTCTATATTAAAGTTGAAAAAGATAAAAAAGGAAATGAGATACTTAAGGAAATAAAATTCAAAACTTTTGGATGTGCTGCTGCTATTGCAACTTCTTCAATGGTTACAAAACTTGCAAAAGGTAAAGAAGTTAAAGATGCTGAAAAGCTTGAACATGAAGAAATTGTAAACTCCTTAGGAGGATTACCTAATATAAAAGTCCATTGTTCGACTATGGCTGTAAGAGCATTAAAACTTGCTATTGAAGATTATAAAAATAAAACTAAGAAAGGTAAAGAATAATTATGGAAAATAAAACTGTTGGATATATTATATCTGGAATTGCTGTTATAATGGCAGTTATAGTTTGGATTTTTAATATTGGATTAAAAAATATAGTTGGAGACACTTGCACTCATGGCCCAACTTGTTCGATGTATGATACAATCTCTTTGCAGACTTGGATAAGTTTAGCAATTGTTGGAGTTGTTTTAGCTATAGGAATCATAATAATCTTCTGGAAACCGAAAGAAAAAGTAATTGTTAAAACAATAAAAGAAAGAAAAAAGAAAAGGGACTATTCTTTATTAGATTCCAAGGAAATGGAAGTTGTAAATTTAATTATAAAAGAAGGAAATGCAATGTTTCAGGCAGATTTAATGGAAAAATTAAACTTAGGAAAAGTAGGAGTTACAAGATTGTTAGATAAATTAGAAGCAAAACAAATAATTGAAAGAAAACGCCGTGGAATGAATAATATTGTTGTATTGAAAGATTAAATATATCCAGAGTTTGGCAAAAATAATCTGATTGGGACTTCTCCACGAGCAAGTGTTATATTTGATATTTCTCCTTCTGGATGTAATACAATTGACTTTTCTGAGAGTATTTCGTTATATCCAGGATTACAAACATCTAATATTAATGCATTATATTTTCCATCCATTTTATTTATCCATTTTTGAATGGGACTCCCCGAATCTTCATTAAAGTAATACCAAGAGTCTTTAATATTCTCCCCATGTGCAGAGAGTATTGCTATTTTTTCTAAATTCTTTTCTTTAGAATAATTTTTTACTATTTCATTATATTTTGGATTATCTTCAATAAAATGTTTTACTATTGTCCAGCATGCAATTTCTTTTTCCATTTCGCTATATAATTGTCTTTCTTCTTTAATCTCATCTGTATAGAATAAATCAATGTTTTGATGTGTATGTTGTAATAATTTTGGCATTTTATATTAAGTAAGTTTATATTTTTTAAAGCTTACTAGAAATTATTGTTTTTGACGAATTTGAACATTTGTAGAAGACTTTCCAAATCTTCTATTCCTTTGAAGCATACTCCAAATTAAATATATTACAATCAACTCTATAATAAATACAATTATGTTCCATTTAGAATACATATAAGTTGTTAGAGTTGTTATATTTGCGGGTTGAAAAAGACCTGTGCTATTTGTAACATTCATATACTTCTGTGCAAAAGACCATGTTGCTGTTGCTGTAAACCAATTTACTAAAGGTACTACAACATTTATTGCTATACTGAGCAAGAATGTCCAAATCACTTTCTTTTTTGTTGGCTTAATATTCATAATTTAATTATGAAATTTGAATTTATAAATTTTTTTTATATGAAACTAGTTTCTCCAAACTGCTATTAAATACCCTAATTGTTTAAAATATATGAATGAAGAAAAAACTACTCTTAAAGGGGTTGGCTATGGGTTAATTCCCCATATTGGATGTATCCTATTCGTGATTGCATCTATATTAGGAGCGACTGTTTTAATGCAATTTCTAAGACCAATTCTCTTGAATAAAAATATTTTTTATTATTTAATTGCAATCTCACTTGGCTTTGCTACACTTAGTTCCTTTTTTTATCTAAGAAAAAATAAAAAATTGTCTTGGTATGGAATTAGAGAGAAAAAAGGTTACTTGCTGATTATGTATGGATCTACAGTCGGAGTTAATCTCTTGCTTTTCTTTTTAATTTTTCCTCTGCTTGCAAATATTGGTGTAACTGGGATGGTCTCTGCACTTGATATGAATAGGACTTCTATTCTAGAAATTCAATCTCAAATTCCTTGTCCAGGGCATGCTCCTTTAGTATCTGGATATGTAAAAGAACTTAATGGTGTAAATGTCGTAGAATATTCTTTTCCAGATAATTTTAAGATTTATTATAATCCTTCATTAGTTTCAAAGGAGGAGATTCTAAATTTAGAAATATTTAACGAATTTCCAACAAAAGTTATTAGTGAAGAATAAATATAAGGAGGTTAAAATGAAAACATTAGTAATAGTTTCAATATTGCTTGCAGTTGTCCTAATTGGCGGATTTGCAGTTGTTAGTGCTCTTTCGAACAATTCTGTTGATTCATCTAGTACGAATACAAATAATGCCCCAACAACAAGTTGTTCAAGTTGCGGAAATTCATGTACTGCACAAAGTAATTGTGGACAAGCAACATGCGGAGCAGTTTCAGGAACAGGATCGTGTGGATGTGGAAGAAAGTAGTTTTATTTTCTTTTTTTCTTCTTTTCTTTATTCTTTTCCTCAAACTTCATTTCAGAAAAAACATAGATGTAAAGTATTTCTAATATTCCTACAGTATTAATTAACGCTAGAACAATAAACCAAGTTGGCTGATTCCTTCTTGCAGATTTCCAGAGAGCTAAAAGTTTCCAAACAGCAGACCAGACTAATATAATTAAGAAAACCCATAAAGCTACCCCAAATTCTTGAGCAAGTGTTTCAAAATATGCCATTTTATCTCTTAAATAGGTTAATGAAATATTCTTTAAAAATCCTTTGTTTTAATAAACGAAATGTTTATATATTAATTTATTTTTTTATAAATATGAAAACTGGTGAACAAAAAAATAGAAAAGTTTTGATTACAGTTATAATAACTGTTTTAGTTATTGTTTTATTAGTTGGAGGATATCTTTTGTTAAAAAATTATGAAAATAAAAGATTAAGTAACGCTTTTAGTTATGGATATAACAAATCTTTAATGGATGTTGCACAAGGGCAAACCCAAACTGGAAGTATTTTGACTTGGGGAAATGATACCATCCAGATAATTGGGATTGATGAAATTTGTACTGGAATTGGATACAAAAGATAATTCTTTTAGATGTATATTTTAAATGATAATTTAGCTTAAAAACCTTTTAAAATTGTGTGTTAGGTATGTTGGATGATTTATTAAAAGATAAAAAAATTTTTGCTGTTGTATGCAATCAGTTTGGAGATACTGGAAAAGGAAAAATTGTTGATGCTATAGCCAAAAATGTTGATATAATTGCAAGAGGAACTGGAGGAGATAATTGTGGGCATACTACTATAGTCAATGGTATAGAACATATTACGCATCTTATTCCATCTGGAATTTATTATGATTCGCAAGGTAAAATAAATATTCTTGGAAATGGAACTGTTGTTAATATTAAATCTTTATGTAACGAATTAGACGATTTAGAGAGAAACAATATGTCTTACAATAATTTTTTTGTAAGCAGAGATGCCAATGTTATTATGAAGTATCATTTAGAAGCAGACAAACCAAATAAATCTCAAGAAAAAGGGGGAATTGGAAGTACAGGAAGAGGGATTGGCCCGGCTTATTCAGATAAAATTGCAAGAAGGGGAATTGCTATTGCTGATTTATTCAATAAAGAAGCTCTTGTAAAAAAAATAGAGGCAATAAAACCTTTTTACTCTTATCTTGAAGAGAAGATTAATACAGAAGAAATTATTTCAGAGCTTGAACCTTATTCTAGAAGAATTAAGCCATTAGTAAGAGATACTGTTGCATTGATGCATAAATACATTAGATCTGGGAAAAAAGTTTTATTGGAAGGTGCTCAAGGACTAATGTTAAGTATTGAACACGGTACCTATCCATATGTAACTTCTTCGGATTGTTCATTAAATGGGCTTGCTAGTGGAGTAGGAATTTCTGCAAAGCAAGTTGATTTGCCATTGGGAATTGTTAAATTTCCATTTATGACTCGAGTTGGAGGAGGACCTTTTCCAACAGAATTTGGAGGACAAAAATCTGAAATACACTGTGCACATGAAGGAAATATTTTCTTTGAAACAAAAGAATATCTAGGTATGAATCTTAATTTAGAACAGATTGCAAAAGAAAAAGATTTTGAAAAAATAAAAATTATTAGAAAAGAGACAAATGATTATATTAAAACTAATAAAGAAAAAGTTTTAGATATGATAAATAATGGAAACGATTTTGAAAGAGGGATTGGTATAAGACTTCTAACTGGAGAGTATGGAGCAACAACTGGAAGACCGAGAAGAACTGGATGGACAGATGCTGTAATTGGAAAATATGCTGTTGGGATTAATGGACCATTTATGATTTTAACAAAAGCAGATAGTCTTGCTGGAATTAATGAATTTTCTCTTTGTACAGGATACGCTTCGTATAAATTAATTGATTCTTTTAGTAAAGACGAATCTTTTTTAAGAAATGTTAAAACTGTTTTTAAAAATTATGAAGGATATGATAATATCAGCGATGTAAAAAAATACAGGCGCCTTCCTTCTGGTTTAAAAAATGCAATCCAAGATTTTGAAGATATTACAAATGGTAAAGTTGTTGCTGTTTCAAATGGCCCAGAAAGAGAACAAATTATAATAAAATAATTGTATATGGCTGTTGAAATTTTTAGTGATTACTAAAGTTTAAATACAAATTATTTTTTGGAATGTTTCCTTATACAATCAGTGGTAAGGAGAGGTAAACGTACATACAATATATTGTATGTACAAAAAAGAGGAAAAATTATGATTTGCCCATATTGTGATTATAAACAATCTAAAGTTACAGACAAAAGAACTTCTCATGATGGAATAAGAAGGAGAAGAGAGTGCCTTAAATGCAAAAAAAGATTCACAACTTATGAAAGAATTGAAAGAAGTGATTTATATGTGATAAAAAAAGATGGTAGAAGAGAAAAATTTGATATTCAAAAACTTGAAGCAGGTATTGAAAAAGCATTTGAAAAACGTCCAGTTTCAAAAGAAAAAATAAAATTAATGATAAGTGAAATTGATGAACAAATAAGAAAAATAGGCAAAAAGGAAGTTCAGACTTCAGCTATTGGAGAACTTGTAATGAAAAAACTGAAAAAAGTGGATGATATAGCATATGTAAGATTTGCATCTGTATATAGACAATTTCAGGATATAAAAGAATTTAAACAGGAGTTAAGAGAATTATCATAGGGTTAAAATGAGTGAAAAATTAGAGGAAAAAACAGGTTATAATACATTAAATAGTGAAAGAAAAGAGTATAATTACGATGAAGCATTTAAGGAATCTTTAGAATATTTTAATGGGGACCCTCTCGCAGCAAGTACTTTTTTGAGTAAATACGGATTAAAAAAATCTTCAAAAGAAGATGAAAAAAATTTAGCAAATATTGTATTATATGAAAAAAGTCCAACAGATATGCATCATAGAATGGCAAGTGAATTTGCAAGAATTGATAGTAAACATCCAAATCCATTATCTCATGAAGAATTTTTTAATTTAATGGATCATTTCAAATATATTGTTCCTCAAGGAGGACCGATGTCTGGTATTGGAAATGATTTGCAGATTGTTTCTTTATCTAATTGCTTTGTTCTTGGGAATAATTCTGATTCTTATGGGGGAATAATGCAAATTGATCAGCAACAAGTTCAATTAATGAAAAGAAGAGGAGGAGTCGGACATGACTTATCTCATATTAGACCTAAAGGAATGCCTGTTTTGAATAGTGCTTTAACTTCAACAGGAGTAGTCCCTTTTATGGAAAGATATTCTAATTCAACAAGAGAAGTTGCGCAAGATGGAAGAAGAGGGGCACTAATGTTGAGTGTTTCAGTTAAACACCCAGATTCAGGAAAATTTATAGATGCAAAGTTAGAAGATGGGAAAGTTACTGGTGCGAATATTTCTGTAAAAATTACAGATGATTTTATGAAAGCAGTTTATAAAAAAGATAATTATGTTCAACAATTTCCAATAAATTCTGATAATCCTAAATATACAAAAGAAATAAATGCAGAAGAATTATGGAATAAAATTATTCATAATGCTTGGAAAAAGGCTGAACCCGGAGTATTATTTTGGGATACAATAATTAGAGAATCAATTCCAGATTGTTATGCAGATTTAGGATATGAAACAGTTTCAACAAATCCATGTGGAGAGATTCCATTATGCCCATATGATTCATGTAGATTATTAGCAATTAATTTATTGGGTTATGTTAAAAATCCATTTACTAAAGAAGCTGAATTTGATTTTGAACTTTACAAAAAACATGTTGGTAATGCTCAAAGAATGAATGATAATATCATTGAAATGGAAATTGAAAAAATAGATGCTATTCTAAAAAAAATTGAAAGTGATCCTGAAGATGAAGAGATAAAATTTGTTGAAAAAAGATTGTGGGAAAATATTAAAGATAAGGCAATAAGAGGGAGAAGAACAGGAACAGGAATTACTGGTGAAGGAGATATGCTTGCTGCTTTAGGATTAACTTACGGGACAAAAGAAGCAACAGAATTTGCAACAGAAGTCCATAAAACTCTTGCTATTGAAGCTTACAGAAGTTCAGTACAACTTGCAAAAGAAAGAGGAAAATTCCCAATCTACGATGCTGAAAGAGAAAAAGATAATCCTTTTATTAAAAGATTAAAGGCAGAAGATCCGCAGCTTTACGAAGATATGGTAAAATACGGAAGAAGAAATATTTCTATGTTAACAATTGCCCCAACAGGAACTACAAGTTTAATGACACAAACAACATCGGGTATAGAACCTGTATTCTCTCCTGTATATGAAAGAAAAAAGAAAATCAATCAGAATGATATAAATGCACGTGTAGATGAAATTGATGAAAAGGGAGATAAATGGCAGAAATTTAAAGTCTTTCATCATAAATTTGAAGATTGGTTGAAAATTAATGGATATGATGTTGAAAGTGTGAAACAAATTGCTGATGAAAGTGTGATTAATCCTCAAAAAGAAACAGAACTTGAAGAAATTTTAAAAAAATCTCCTTATTACAAAGCAACTGCTAATGATGTAGATTGGGTAGAAAAAGTAAAAATGCAAGGTGCAATACAAAAATGGGTTGATCATTCTATTAGCGTTACAATTAATTTGCCTAAAGATGCGAGTGAAAGTTTAGTAGATAAACTTTACAAAACTGCATGGGAAGAAGGATGCAAAGGAGTTACAATTTATAGAGATGGTTCACGAGAGGGAGTATTGAAAACAGGAAAAGCTCCAAAAATTACTTTGGTACAAAAAAATGTTAAAGCTCATCCATTATTACAGATAAAACCTCAGTCATTAAAATATAAAATTAAAAGAGAGTCTAATGATGACAGCTTGCATATGATTTTAACAAGTGATTTGTATGTGGATGATAAAAACAAGAAAGCGTACTTTATACCAGATGAAGATTTCCAGATAAGAGCTCCTAATGGTGCAGCAACAAGTGTAAGTTTCTCTCAAGCGGGTGTAGACAGAACAGAGATATTAAGAGGACCAGATCCAAAATATGCTGAATTTGTAATAAGATTACAATCTCCATTTTCAAATGAAGATGAAGGGATTGGTCCAAAAAGAATTAAATCAATTGAACATGCTGCAGGATTAGTTTTTGAAGATTATTTATTAAGAAATGGCGTATTAGAAAAAGATGAAAGTACAGGGCAATTAATTCAAACTGTAAGAAAAAAGGATTTAAGAAAAGTTGAAAGAGGAACTCCCGAATATAAGAGTATAATTTCGCAAGTAAATCTTTCAGAACCTGGTGAAGAAGTAGAAATAAGTGGAACTAATGGAAAATTAGATAAGAAATTTGTGTGTGAAAAATGTGGCGGTACAGAACCTAAATTTGAAGCTGGATGTCATAGTCCAAAATGTGCAAACTGCAGCCACGATAATGGTGTTAGTTGTGGATAATTTTTACAAATATACTTTGCAATATAATTATACTTATAAAATAAATCGTTGATTGAATTATATGGAAGAAAAAAAGATGAATTGGGATGATTATTTTATGTCTATGGCTTATCTTGTTGCTGCAAAAAGCAAAGATATTCGAACACATATTGGAGCTGTTGTTGTTGGTCTAAATAATGAAATAAAAACAACAGGATATAACAGCTTTGTAAGAGGTTTGCAAGATAATATGCCAGAAAGGCAAGAAAAACCAGAAAAATTTTATTGGTTTGAACATGCTGAAAGAAATGCTATTTATAATGCTACTTTGATTGGAACATCATTAAAGGGATGTAAAATGTATACCAATGGAATTCCTTGTGCAGATTGTGCAAGAGGAATTATTCAGTCTGGTATTTTAGAAGTTATTGTTGATAAAGAATGGGATAAAACAAACTCTCCTGAAGATTTAGAACATTCTAAAAGAGCACTTCAAATGTTCCAGGAAGTTGGAGTTAAAGTAAGATACTGGAATGGGGAATTAGGAAATCTTGAAAAATTTAGAAGAGGGGGGATAATAAAATAAAATGCACGAATTAGCTGCTGAGATAATTAATAAAAGAATTGAAAATTTAATTGAAGAACATAGTTTTGATAAATTAAAAGACAAAAATCCGGGCATATGTCCTTGTTACGAGCAAAATAGAAAATGCCACGATGTAGAGCAACTTAACTGTTTCTTTTGTTATTGTCCAAAATATGATAGAAGTACTCCAGAAGGTAAATGCAAGATTAATTCTCCAGATGGAAAATATGTTGAAACAGCTGAAGGAAAAAAATTAGATTGTAGTGATTGTACCTTGCCACACATTAAAGAGAACGCAATTAAATTACTTGAAAATTTATTTAAATGAAAATAAAAATTAAAAAATTACATCCGAATGCAGTAATCCCAAGATATGCTCGTCCAGGTGATGCTGGAATGGACATTGTTGCAGTTGACAGGCAAATTAATGATAAATTTGTTGAATATTCTACAGGATTATCTTTTGAACTTCCAGAAAATCATGTAATGCTAGTTTTTCCAAGAAGCAGCATAAGCAATAAAGATTTGATAAAGAAAAATTCTGTAGGTGTGCTTGATTCTGGATTTAGAGGAGAACTAAAATTAAGATTCAAAAAAGAAGGCAGTGATATTTATGAAATTGGGGAGAGAGTTGCACAATTGATTATCCTTCCATATCCATTAATTGAATTCCAAGAAGTAAATGAACTTTCTGAAACAGTTAGAGGGAAAGGTCAATTTGGGAGCACAGGAAAATGATACTTTCGGCATTAAAAATTTTAGAATTAAATGAAAGGTATAATCTAGTTGAAGGGTTAAGTTCAAGAGAATTAGAAAATCCTGAGGGAACAATTTTAGATTTAAGAGTTGGACAAATTCATAATATAACTGGAGATAGTTTTTTAGGAGTTAGTGATAGATATTCTTCAAAAACAGAAACTATTGGAGATATAACCAAAGATGGAAATAAAAAATTCACAATAAGACCTGGAGAATTTTATCTTGTTACAACAATGGAAGTTATTCACTCTCCTGCTGAAAAAATAAGATACGATGAAAACTTTCCACCTGCCTATTTAATTCCAAAAATTTGTCCTAGAAGTTCTCTGCAAAGAGGAGGATTAAGCTTGCATTTTACTTCAACTAATCCAGGATATAAGGGCCCTTTAACTTTTGGAATAAAAAATTTAGGAAATCAGGATTTTACTTTTGAACTTGGAGCTAGAATGTTTAGTGTAGAATATTTTGCTGTTGTTGGAGAAATAAAAAGAGCATATTCTGGACAACATCAGGGTGGAAGAGTAACTAGTGGTGGAAAAGTAGAGGTTCAGAATTAAGATGAAAGAGTTTAATCTAACTCTTCAAGAAGAATATGACTTTTGTGTATGCTCTGTTTTACAAGCAATATTAAGAAGACATAACTTACAGTTTTCTCAAAAAGAAATTGCAAAAAATTTAACTCCTGGAAAAAATGGAGGATATCAAGTTAATGACGATAAAATAAAAAATTTTCTTCTTTCAAATGGATTCAAATACGAATATTATTTTTGGAATGAAACTCCTTTTCATGAACCAGATAGTTTACTTGAAGAGATGAATAAGAATGACGGAATGGTTAGTCTAAATAAACATAATTACATTTTAAAATATTTTAAAGATCCAGATTTAGAATTAATTAATCCAGATAATGGAGAGAGTTTAAAGCAAAATCTTTACACTTTGTTGAAAGAGATGCATGAGAAAGACGGCGGATTTGGATTAATAAAAAAATTAAATTAAGTTTTTGACATTAATTCATCATCTTTGTAATTTTTTATTATTTCTTTTAAATCTGGGGACATAATCTCTTTTTCGCTAAGTCTTTTATTGTTATATTCGTTAATTATTTTTCTTGCTTCAGATAAATCTAAGTTATAATTTAAGCAAACCCAAGTATTTTTTGGATCTGTTTTTTTAACATCTTGGATTATCCAGTTGCCTTTTTCAATATTATCAAGAACTAAATCTAATCTTTGTCCTCTAAGACCTGAATTTAACAGTGCAGCATTTCTTCTTACATCTACAATTAGATTGATTATTTTATCAGTTTCTTTTTGAGTGTACTTGACTCCTTCACACGGAGTATAATTTATTTTTTGTTCTAGTGGCATGAATTTATTTAGATTAAAATTTATTTAAAAATATTTGGATAGTTTAGATTATATCAATATATATTATCTAATTGCAATTATGTTTATAAAAGAAATTGAGTTTTTGTTTTTACTCAAAATGGTGCAACAATATTTAGATCATTCTTTAGATATAATAACATCAAATCGTTCTAATTTTAAAGGGGGAAGCAAGGAATCTGGAATTATTTCTTTATTTGGTTATCAAAGTGTACATGATTTGAGAGAAGGTTGGCCTTTGTTGACTACAAAAGACATGGCAATAGACTCGATGATACATGAAACTCTTTGGTTTGTGAATGGAAATACAAACATAAAATATCTTGAAGATAATAAGTGCTCTGTTTGGAGAGCAGATGCATTTCAACATAATCTTCCTGGAATGATTAAAGAAGGTATTTTTCCTGAAGGAATGCCAAAATATTCTCCTGATTGGAATGCTGCAATGAAAGAATATGGAAAATTCATAAGGGAAGATAAAGATGGCTTTGCTGAGAAATGGGGACAAGCTGGCCCAATCTATGGACAACAATGGAGAAGGTGGAAATATTTTGATGAGAAAAAAGGAAAGTTTGTTGAGATAGATCAGTTAAATAATATGATTGAAGGATTAAAGAAAAAACCCACTGGAAAAAAACATATTGTTACTGCTTGGCAACCCGGAGATGTACCCGATATGTCTTTACCTCCTTGTCATGTATTATTCCAAGCTACAGCTAATGAAAATGGAGAATTGGAATTACATTTATATCAAAGGAGTTGTGATCAATTTTTAGGTGTTCCTTTCAATAAAGCAAGTTATGCACTATTAACACAAATGATTGCACAAGAAGCTGGAATGACTCCAAAAACATTTATTCACACATTTGGGGATTCTCATTTCTATTGTTCAATTGGAAAGAGAACTGAATGGTATAAAGAGAATATTGAAACTATTATAGAAAAGGTAAGAAGGGTTAAGCTCGAACCTTGCGTTGGAGGGAATTATGTTAGAGATTTTTCTGGAATAGTTGATTGGATTAACAAACATGCTCCTGCTGATGGTAATGAAGAAAATTATGATCATTTGACTGCTATTTTAGAACAGCTTTCAAGAGAGCCAAAACCTTTGCCTAAATTAACAATTGCAAAGAAACCTTTTGATGAACTTACAATTAATGATTTTGTAATTGAAGGCTATAATCCTCATCCAGCAATTAAAAGAAAGATGTGTGTCTAATTCTAAATAAAAATGGTGGAAAAATTAGTAATTGGTGGAGCATATCAACATTATAAGGGCAGCTTATGCATGCTACTAACTTTAGGAAAATTGGAAGAAGATTTATCTGATGTAGTAATTTATCAAGAGATGAATGATTCAAAAGAGTTTGGGAAAAATCCTGTTTGGGTTAGAAGAAAAAATGTTTTTTTAGAAGAAGTAGAATATAAAGGAGAACTAGTTCCAAGATTTAAATATCTTGAAGGGCAATAAAACCAACAATTTTAAAAATACTTTATTTCTATAAATACATCATGGTAACTGAATTATCAAATGGAAAATTTAGTGAATTTATAAAAGAAGGAACAGTTTTAATTGACTTTTATGCAGACTGGTGTATGCCTTGTGTGATGATGGGTCCTATTGTGGATGAACTTGCTGAAAAATTCTCGAAGAAATTGAAAGTTGGAAAAGTTAATGTTGAAGATGGGCATGACATTGCACAAAAATTTAATGTCTCATCAATACCGAATTTTGTTTTATTCAAAAACGGAAAAGTTGCAGCAAATTTTGTTGGTGCAATGAGTGAAGAAGATTTTGCTGAGAAAATTAAAAAGTTTTTGTAAGAATCTATAATTAGAATACTTGCTTAAAAACTTCATTCATATATTTTATTGCCCAGTTTCTTAAGAATAATGCTGCAGGATAATGGTCAATATTATGGGAACCATAAACCAAACATCTTGAGTTATCTCTAAAATTTTCAAATTCAAATTCCTTAGCTTTTTCTTTTGAGAACTTTATATAATATCCAGGAATTGCTGTCTCACAATTCATATCCCCGCTGTTAAAATATAAACTTCCTCCTGCATTTCTATTTATTGAAAAACAGGTTACAAAACCATTTTCTCTAAAATTAACCTCATCCTGCCAAAAACCTAAAATCATTTGATGATTATAATATTTTTCTATAATTGGTTTTTCTTTTAAGAAAACACTATTAATCCATTCTTTCTCTTGATTATCTTCTGCAGAATATTTTTTTAACTCTTCATACCATTCTTGTGCTACTTCTGGAAAAACTTTTTGTGCAATTGTCTCATCTATTTTTATGCTTGGTTCTAATAATCTTGGATGAAGAGGTATTTGAAAACAGTTTTTGTGAAAGATAGGCAATTCTTCTTTTTTTAGAAACAACTCTTCTAAATCCATAATTTTTTAAAAATAAGCTTTCTTAAAAAGATAATTGTAATTAATTTGCATAATTTTATAAACTGTTTTCTAATCTTTTTTATATGGCTCCGTAGCTCAGCCTGGCTAGAGCACTGGACTTTTAATCCAGGTGTCGTGGGTTCAAATCCCATCGGGGCCATTTTAATTATACTTTTTTGGATAATAATTATTAAAAATAACAGGTTTCTAAAAAAATCATGATAATCTCTAAGACATACTCAACAAAAAGTAGCTATAAATGTAAAGAGGGAGAAAATTCAACAAATGTAATCTCTAAAACTATTCTTGAAGCAAAATTAAGATTCAATCTTGAAGCAAACTTAAATCACAATGAAGATTTTGTAAAATTTAGAATTTTTGGAAGAAAATATGGAGAAGAAGCAGGAATGTTAAGCGAATATCCTTTAGAAGGATATCTTTATAGCGCAGAAAGAATCATCCATAATCCACTAACAGGCAAATATCAAGATAGTGACTTATTAAAAGAGCGAAAAATTTTAATTAAAAAAAGGGATTTAGGGCTAGATATAAGGATTAGTTCTAAAAAACCCTTAAAAGATCAAGATATGCTTGACTTAGCAAATTTACATAAGTTTATTCTCACCGGAAAGTAAGTAACCCAAAGGTTTAAAAACCATTTTTTATTATCTTTTATTATCACAAAGTTGTTAAATATTTATCCTGTGGCCATGGTGCTGGGGATTAAATGCCATACACGAAAAGATGCACATTCTACAACCAAAACACTCTAAACTAAACGAAAAAGAAGTACAAGAAATACTTAAAAAATTCAATATTTCTAAATCTCAGTTACCTAAAATTTTATCAAATGATACAGCTCTTCCAGAGGGATGCGTTATTGGAGACATTGTAAAAATTGAAAGAAATGAAGGGGATAAAGTAAATTTATATTATAGGGTAGTTGTTTAAATGGAAAAAAATAATCATATTGTTGTAAAAAATTATCTAAAAGAACATTCACTAGTTGAATCAAATATTATCTCATTCAATAATTTTATAGAAAAAAAGCTTCAGGAAATAGTTAATGAAATTTCTGAAACAATTACAAACGAAGAATTTGAAATTACTCTCGGTAAAATTGATGTTGGAAAGCCAAAAGTAACAGAAGCTGATGGAAGTGCTTCTTTAATTACTCCTGCTGAAGCTCAATTAAGAAACTTAACTTATTCTGCTCCGATTACACTTGAATTGACTGTTAAAAAAGATGGACAGATTGATTCTGAAGTTGTTGAGATTGGAAAAATACCTGTTATGGTTAAGAGTAAAGTTTGTAATACTCTTGGAATGTCAAAGGAGGAATTAGTATCAAATTATAATGATCCTTTAGATCCTGGAGGATATTTCATTATCAAGGGTAATGAAAGAGTTATGGTTATGGCTGAAGATTTAGCTGAAAACCAACCATTTATTGAAAACAACAAAAAAGGAGATTTAACATTAAAATTATTCTCATTAAAAGGAACTTATAGGATTCCAGTTACTATTTCTGAAAACAAAGAAGGATTATTCAATGTTTCATTCAGCAGATTTAAAGATATACCTGCAATAGTTTTATTGAAAGCTTTAGGTTTGACTAAAGAAGCTGAAATTTCAAAATATATTGGAAAAGAAACAGACAGTGTTATTGTTAACTTATATGAATTTGTTAATATGGCTGAAAAAGAAGATGCAATGATGTTTATTGCTGAAAAAACAAATTTACAAGGTACAAAAAAAGAAATTCTTGACAGAGTTAAGCAAAGAATTGATTCATATTTGTTCCCACATATTGGACAAAAGAAAGAAGACAGAATAAAGAAAGCAATTACATTATGTAAATTCATAAAACAATTCTTAATTGCTAAAGACAATCCTAAATTAAGAACAGATAAAGATCACTATGCGAACAAAAGAGTAAGATTATCAGGCGATTTGCTTGCTACATTATTCAGAGTTAATTTAGGTATTTTAGTTAGAGATATTCAATACTCTCTTCAGAAATCTTCAAAGAGAAAGAAATTTTTCTCAATAAAAGTTCTTGCTAAATCAACTTTATTCTCACACAGAATTGAATCTGCTATTGCTACAGGTTCTTGGACTGGTGAAAGAAGCGGTATTACTCAAAATATTGATAAGACAAATTATCTTGCTACAATCTCACAATTACAGAGAGTTTCAAGTATGTTGCCTGGAGATCAAGAAAATTTCTTAGCAAGAACACTTCATCCTACTCATTACGGAAGATTCTGCCCTATTGAAACACCAGAAGGAACAGAAATTGGACTTAGAAAAAATCTATCTATATTAAGTAGAGTATCTACTCGTGTTGAACTTGATGATGCTAAATTTATGAAAGACTTGGAAACACTTGGATTAGATAAAGAAGGTGTTGGAAATTATGATGTTTTCTTTAACGGTATGTTTATAGGAAGTGTTGAAGATGGAAGCAAATTTGTAATGCAAATGAAAGAAAAAAGAAGAGAGGGACAACTTCCAATACAGATGAACTTCAGAGATGATACAGGAATAAAGACAATTTATATTTCAACTGAATCTGGAAGAGTTTTAAGACCGCTAATTGTTGTTGATAATGGAACTCCAAGATTAAAGAATGAGCATTTAGTTCAGATTGAACAGGGTGAATTAAGATGGAAGAATTTAATTGAAAAAGGAATTATTGAATATCTAGACGCTGCTGAAGAAGAAAATGCTTTAGTTGCACTAAATGAAGAAAGTTTAACACAAGAACATACTCACATGGAAATTGATGCTGTTGCATTATTTGGAACAGTAACAAGTTTAGTTCCATATGGAAATCACGACCAGAGTTCGAGATTGAACAGAGGTTCAAAAACTCAGAAGCAGGCTCTTGGATTATATGCTGCAAATTATTTATGTAGATTAGATACCGATGTAAGTATTTTACAATATCCACAAAAACCTATTGTTAGAAGTTTTGTTTACGATACTCTACAGACTTATCCAGCAGGGCAAAATCTTGTTGTTGCTATAATGAGTTATGAAGGATATAATATGTCTGATGCTTTAATATTAAATAAAGGAAGTCTTGACAGAGGACTTGGAAGAAGTTTCTATTTCAGACCATATTCAGCAGTTGAAATGAATTATGCTGGGGGATTGAAAGACGAAATTGCAATGCCTGAAAAGGATGCATCTGGTTACAGAACAGAAGCAAGTTACAAACATTTAGAAGATGATGGTATTGTTTCGCCTGAAGCAGAAGTTGGTGAAGGTGAAGTTATGATTGGAAAGATGTCACCTCCAAAATTCTTATCAGAAGCTAGAGAAATCTCAATTAGAACAAAGAAAGAATCAAGTGTTTCAATGAGACAAGAAGAAAAAGGAATTGTTGAATCAGTATTTGTTACAGAAGATAATGAAGGAAACAAAATTGTTCAGGTTAAAACAAGAGATCAAAGAATACCTGAATTAGGAGACAAATTCGCAACAGCTCACGGACAGAAGGGAGTTATTGGAATGATTGTTCCAGAAGAGGATATTCCATTTACATCAAGAGGAACAAGACCTGATGTTATATTCAATCCACACGGTTTGCCATCGAGAATGACAGTTGGATATTTGCTTGAATTACTTGCAGGTAAAGTTGCTTCACTAAGAGGAGAGGTTGTTGATGGTACATCATTCTCAGGTACAAGCAAAAAGGAACTTGAAGAACAGCTTGAATCAATGGGATTCAGATATGATGGTAAAGAATCTGTTTACAGTGGAATTACAGGAAAGAAAATCGTTTCAAAGATTTTCGTAGGAGATTTATATTATCTTAAACTTAAGTATATGGTAGGAAACAAGATGCACGGAAGAGCATCTGGTAAAATAGCATTATTAACAAGACAACCAATTGAAGGTAGAGCAAGAGGAGGAGCATTAAGATTAGGAGAAATGGAACAGCAAGCATTAGTTGCCCACGGAGCTTCATTATTATTGAAAGAAAGATATGATTCAGATAGAGTTGTTCTTCCAATCTGTTCAAAATGTGGAACAATAGCTATTGAAGATAGTATTAGAGGAAAAACATACTGCCCAATGTGTAATAGTGAAGACATTGAAATGGTTGCAGTATCATATGCATTCAAACTTTTATTGGGAGAATTGCAAGGATTACATATAAACACAACATTTGACTTAAAGAATAAATACGAATAAAATGGCAAGCAAAATAATCAGAAAGAAAATCGGGGAAATGAGATTCAGCGTATTTAGCCCTGAGCAAATCAAAAAACTTTCATGTGCTAAGATAGTCACACCTGAATTATATGATATTGATGGTTATCCAGTTGACGGAGGATTAATGGATTTGAGATTAGGAGCTGTTGATCCTGGAGTAAGATGTAGAACTTGTGGTGGAAGAATAAAAGAGTGTTTAGGACACCCAGGAAGTATTGATTTAGCAAGACCTCTTGTTCATTTAAAATATGTTCCATTAATTGAAATGGGATTAAGATGTTTCTGTCATGAGTGTGGAAAATTAATGTTAAATGAAAAAGATTTAGAAAAATATTCTCCTAGTCAAAGGGCAAAGAAAGCAAAAGATGCTAAGAAATGTCCATACTGTCAATCTATTCAGGAAAAAGTAAGATTGGACAAACCAACAACATTCTATAAAGGAAAAACAAGAATTTTCCCAACTGAAATTAGAGAGATGCTTGTTAAGATTCCAGATGAAGAATTAAAGAAAATCGGAGTTAATCCGACAGCATGTAGACCTGAATGGGCAATTCTTACAGCTTTATTAGTTCCACCAGTTACAATCAGACCTTCAATTATCCTTGAATCGGGAGAAAGAAGCGAAGATGATTTAACACACAAACTTTCAGACATTATAAGAGCTAATCAGAGATTGTGGGAAAATCTAAATGCAGGAGCTCCAGAAGTTATTATTGAAGATTTATGGGATTTACTTCAATTCCATATTACAACTTTCTTTGATAATACTGTTACAAGAATTCCTCCAGCAAGACACAGAAGCGGACAGCCATTAAAAACAATCACTGAAAGAATTAAAGGTAAAGAAGGAAGAATTAGAAAAAATATTGCTGGTAAGAGGGTAAATTATTCTGGTAGAACAGTAATCTCTCCAGATTCATCAATTAATATTAATGAAGTTGGAATTCCATTTGAAATTGCAAGAGTTGTTACTGTTGCTGAAACTGTGAATGATATTAATATTGAAAATTTGAAAAGACTCATTATGAAAGGAGAAGAATATCCTGGAGCAAATTATATTATAAGACCAGATGGAAAGAGAAAGAAAATTACTGCTGAATTAAAAGAAGAAATAATCAATGAATTAGCTGTAGGTTATCAGGTTGAAAGACATCTTCAAGACGGAGATATTGTTTTATTCAACAGACACCCAAGCCTTCACAGAGGAAGTCTGATGGCTCACTTTGTAAGAGTTCTTCCAGGAAGAACATTCAGATTACACCCTGCTGCAGCTGTTCCATACAACGCTGACTTTGATGGAGATGAAATGAATATCCACAGCCCACAAAATGAAGAAGCAAGAGCTGAAGCAAAGATACTTCTTGATGTAAAGAGAAATTTAATTTCTCCAAAGAATAATACAAGCTTAATTGGATGTGTTGACGATACAATAACTGGTAATTATATTTTAGGATTTGACGAATTATCTGGAGAATATGCAAATCAACTTTTATTCAATTCTGGAATTGACGCACATTTCACAAAGAAAACAGTTCCAGGTTCAGAAGTATTTTCAAAAGCTCTTCCTAAATTCAGTTTCTCAAATGATTCTTTCTCAATAAAAGACGGAGAAGTTGTTAAAGGAGTTATTGATAAGACAGCTTTCGGAAGTGAAGATGGAGAACTAATCAAAGTTCTTGATAAAGCAATTGGAAGAGAAGAAACTTTCAAGATTGTTAAGAAAGTATTTGACTTAGGTAAGAATTACATAAGTGATAAAGGAATTACAATTTCAGTTAATGATTTGGATTTAAATGAAACAATATTAAAAGAATGTGATGAAGTAATTGACAAGGCCCAAAAGAAAGCTCAAGAAATAATTGACGAATATAATAATGGGACTCTTGAATTAATCCCCGGAAAGACAAAAGAAGAATCAAGAGAAATCAGAATACTTCAAACTCTTAATGAAGTCAGAACAAGAATTGGAGAAATTGTTAAGAGAGAATTCCCAAAGACAAATCCTGTTAACAGCATGATTAAATCTGGTGGTGGTGGAAATATCCTTAATATTACTCAGATGGCTTCTTGCGTAGGGCAACAGGCATTAGGTAATAAGAGAGTAGACTTTGGTTACAATGAAAGAACACTATCATTCTTCAAAAAAGGAGATTTATCGCCTAAAGCAAGAGGATTTATCAGAAGTCCATTCATAAAAGGATTAAGACCAGATGAATTTTTCTTCCAGGCAATTACAGGAAGAGATTCTCTTATGGATACAGGTCTTAGAACACCTAAATCTGGTTATTTATATAGAAGATTGGCTAATGCTCTTCAGGATTTAAGAGTTGAATATGATGAATCAATCAGAGACAGCAATAATAATATTATAGAATTCAAATTCGGTGATGATGGAGTTGATGTTACAAAAGATCATCTTAAAGAAAAGTTAGATGCAGGAGAAGCAATCGGTATTGTAACTGCTCAATCTTTTGGTGAAGCTTCAACACAAATGGTATTGAGAACATTCCATATGGCAGGAGTTGCAGAAATGCAGGTTACAACAGGCCTGCCAAGATTAATTGAAATTTTCGACGCTAGAAAGAAACCTTCTTCTCCTAAGATGGATATTTTCTTAAATAAAGAATTTAATACAGAAGATGGAGCAAGAGTTTTCGCTGAAAAAATTAAAGAAGTCAGATTAAAGGAAATTGCTTCAGAAATTAACTTAGATTTCAGTGAGAAGAAAATAGAAATAAAAATTGATAAAGAAGGATTAAGACAAACACACTCTACTTCAAAGAAAATCGTTGAAAGACTTAATGAATTGAATTTCAAAGTTAAAGAAAAAGAAAATTCTCTAATATTAAATGCAGATGAGAGTTTAACTTTCAGAGAAGTTTACAAGTTAAAAGAAAAATTAAAAGAAACTGTAATCTCTGGAATAAAAGGAGTTGAACAAATTCTAGTTGTAAAGAGAGACGCTAACTTTGTTATAGTTACTCTTGGAACAAATTTAAAAGAAATAATTCAACTTAAAGAAGTTAATAAAGAAAAAACAATCTCTAATGATTTCTATGAAGTTGCTGATATTTTCGGTATTGAAGTTGCAAGAGAATTGCTTATGAATGAAATTAAAGAAGTTCTTAAGACACAGGGATTAGATATTGATATTAGACACTTAAAGCTTGTTGCCGACGCTATGACAAGTTCTGGAGAAATAAAAGGAGTTACAAGAATGGGAATAATTGCACAGAAATCATCAATTTTAGCAAGAGCTACATTCGAAACACCAGTTCCTCAGTTTGTTAAAGCTACACTTAAGGGTGGAAAAGACAAACTATTGAGTGTTATAGAAAACATTATATTGAATCAACCCGTACCTGTTGGAACAGGATTACCTGGATTATTAGTAAAGGTAATTGGCCCATTAACTAAGAAAGAATCAGAAAAGAAAACAGCTGATTCTAAAGTTGTTGATAAAGTGAATAAATAGACAGCAATATACTAAAACTTTAAAAACTAATTTCTTGTGTAATAAAAATGGTTAATACTCTCGATATGCGTGATATTAGATATTTGAATTTATTTGAAAAAGTAACTGGTATCAGAACTCACTATTGTTTTGATTATAATAATGCAGTTATTTTTTGCGTTCCAAAAGAATTTATCTCAAGGGCAATTGGACCTGATTTAAAAAATCTTAAACGAATGAGTGAAATTATTAAGAAAAGAATAAAAGTTATTGGAATTCCTAAAAGTCCTCAGGATATAAAGAAATTTATTGAAATGATTGTTAGTCCTGTAACATTTAAAGATTTAGAAGTTACAGAAAATGAGATAATTCTCAACGCTGGGGCTCAAAGCAAAGCTGCATTAATTGGAAGAGATAAAAGAAGATTAATTGAAATGCAGAAGATAACAAAAGATTTTTTTAAAAAAGATTTTAGAATAATTTAATTTCAAACTATACTTTCTACTAAAATTATATTTATATATTAATTAGAAATAATCTTTTTATGGACTTAAGTAAATTGCACAAAGATTCAGAATTATTAAGAGTGTATGAATTGTTTGGAAAAGAGGATGCAAATAAAAATTATTATGCTATTCACCTTTTAAATAGATTATATCTTGATTATGATAAGACAAAAGAAGTAAAGGAGATTCAGAAAATTGTTAAACCTTTTTTAAGTGAATTCACAATTCATCCATACCTTATGCTTGAAAAATTAACTGATAGTGAAGAAAAAGAAGTCATTAATTCAATATCAAACGATATAACCAAGAATTTATTTTCAGAAAAAAAATTTTCTTCTGAGATTATTAAAAGAGTGGAATATCCTTCGCTGGATATGAATTTTATGAAAACTCTGCTTCACACCATTACTCGTGAAAGAAGAGATGAAAAATTTCAAGATTCAAAGAAAGCAAGAGAATTATTTTTATATTATGCTGATAAAAATCACCTCGGAATGGTTTTAGACCAATTAGAATTACATTCTAGTTTATACCACAGATATGCAGATAATGGTAGAGAAAGCGATGATTGATTAATTTTACAGAGATAATCATCAAGGAAACCTTTTTAAACTAATTTTCTAATTATCTATCTATTAAGGATTAATCATGGGATTAAAAAGTGCGTTTAAAAAAATGAAGGATAGGAAGAAATTCCAATGGAAAGACAGAAAATTTAAAGTTAGAACTCTAGATCTTTATGCTAAATCAGACCCTCTTGGAGGAGCAAATCAAGCAAAAGGAATCGTTCTTTCTAAAGTTCAAAAAGAAGCCAAACAGCCAAACTCAGCGATGAGAAAGTGTTGCAAGGTTCAGCTTACAAAGAATGGTAAGACTGTAACTGCATTTATACCTGGAAACTTAGCACAGAAGTTTATTGATGAACATGATGAAGTAATGATTGAAAGAATTGGTGGAAAACAGGGAAGAAGTAAAGGAGATATTCCTGGTGTTAGATATGCTGTAATTAAAGTAAATGACCAGCCTCTTGATAGATTATGGCTTGGAAAGATACAAAAGGGTAGAAGATAAAATGGATAAACCTCAATATAAACAATCAACATTTTATGCAAATAAATTTGAAATCCAACCAGTAATGAATTATTTAGAATCAAATTACGGTCTTGCTAGTGCAGGAGTATTTAATATTAAAGAAGGTGGAGAAGTTAAAATACAATCTATTGAAGGAAAGGTAGAAGTTATGTGCAATTGCGATAATAAAGTTGTAAATGATTTAATGGGGATAATAGAACAAAATGAGTGAACAAACATTAAATTTCAAAATTTTTGATAAGTATGATATCTCAGGAATTCAGGTTAAAGACCCTGGACTAGTTGGAGTTATTAATCTTAAACCAAAATTAATTTTAAAGAATCAAGGAAGAAATGTTGTAAAATTTGGACAAACTAAGGTTAATATTGTTGAAAGATTGATGAATAAACTTGCAGTTGGAGGTCACAGAGGAAAGAAACACAAGTTAGAAAAGGGTATTGCAACAGGAAAATACACTAAAAATATGCAGATTATTATGGATGTTTTAGAAATGATTGAAAAGAAAACAGGAAAAAACCCTGTTGAAGTATTAGTTAAAGCAATAGAAAATGCTGCTCCAAGAGACGAAACAACAGTTATCGAATATGGGGGAGCAAGATATCCTCAGGCTGTTGATGTAGCTCCAATAAGAAGAGTTAATCTTGCATTAAAACATTTAGTTCATGGTGCAGGCGATAAAGCTTTCAACAAGAAAAAAACAATCGCACAATCTTTAGCAGAAGAAATTATGATGGCTGCTGACAATAATGGTGAAAGTTTAGCTATCAGAAAGAAAAAAGAAGCTGAAGCTCAGGCAGATTCAGCTCGTTAAAATTAAGATATCTAAAACAAATGTCTAAAAAATTCAAAGTAAATTTAGAAGAAATGGCAGAGTATATTCCAGATGGATTTACATCTATGCCCAAACTTAATGCAGAAAATTTTTACAACAAAATTTCAGGTAAAATGAAAAGAAATCAGTATTATGTTGCTCAAACAATACCTGCTGAAATTACTAACACGTATATATTAAATCAATATATCTCAAAGTTAAAAAATTTGGGATTAAATATTGGAAAAGATGATGATGCTGAATTTGGATTTAAAATGCCTCTTCCCAAAAAAGGGGATGAGAAAAGAGAATTAATTATTTTTAAAAGAAAATAAGGTAAAGATTTTTAAACTATTTTTTCAACATTACTTGATGGCCGATAAAGAAACAAGTTTTGAGAAGATTAAAAGATTGTCTTCAAATCAGAAAAACATAAGAAACGTTGCAACTAGTGCACACATTCACCACGGTAAAACTGCTTTTACAGACAATTTACTTGCTGCTGCAGGTATGATGGCTTCTAAGAATGCAGGAGATTTAGAAGAAGGAATGGCAACATGGCAACATTCTGATGAACAAGAAAGATTAATGACAGTAGATGCTGCAAATGTTTCTATGGTTCATAACTATCAGGGAGAAGAATATCTTGTTAATTTAATTGATACTCCAGGACACGTTGATTTTGGAGGAAATGTTACAAGGGCTATGAGAGCTATTGATGGAACATTTGTTTTAGTTTGTGCAGTTGAAGGAATAATGCCACAAACAGAAACAGTTATCAGACAAGCGCTTAAAGAAAGAGTAAAACCTGTTCTATTCATTAATAAAGTTGATAGATTAATCAATGAGTTACAAGTTACACCTGAACAAATGCAGGATAGATTCAAAAAAATAATTGAAAGATTTAACCATTTGATTGATCAGATTGCTGAAAAAGAATTTGCACCTAAATTCAAAGTTAATGTTGCAGACGGAAGTGTTGCATTTGGTTCTGCAAGAGAAAATTGGGCATTATCAGTTCCATTCATGCAGAAGAAAAAAATAAGTTTCAAAGATATTTACAGATTATATGATGGAAGTCTTTCTCCTGCTGATAGAGATAAATGGGTTTGGGAAAATGCTCCTTTATATGACGTAATATTAGATATGGCAGTTAAACATCTTCCAAATCCAATTGAAGCACAGTCTTACAGAATTCCAAAAATATGGAGAGGAGATTTAGAAAGTGAATTTGGAAAAGATTTAATGAGTTGTAATAAGAATGGAGAATTGGGATTTGTAATTACAAGAATTGTTATTGACCCTCGTTCAGGTAAAGAAATTTCTGCTGGAAGATTATATTCTGGAACATTAAAAAGCGGAATGGATGTCTATGCAAATAATGCAAAACAAGCAGGAAAAATTCAGCAGGTTTTAGTATATAATGGAATAAAGCCAGAACAATTAGATAGTGTTCCTGCAGGAAATGTTCTTGCTGTTAGTGGATTAAATTTAGATGTTGGTGAAACAATTACAACAAAAGAACAAACTCCTTTCGAAGAGATAAAACATATTTTCCAGCCAGTTATTACAAAGTCAATTGAAGTTGTAAAGACTGCAGATTTACCTAAATTAATTGAAATCTTGAGAAAAGTTTCAAAAGAAGACCCTTCAATTAAAGTTTCAATCAATGAAGAAACTGGTGAAAGCTTAATCTCTGGAATGGGAGAATTACATCTTGAAATTATTGAAAACAGAATTAAAACTGAAAAAGGATTAGAAGTTAAAACTTCAAACCCAATTGTTGTTTATAGAGAATCTGTTGGAAAATCTTCAGGCCAGGCATTTGAAGGAAGAAGTCCAAACAAACACAATGGTTTCTTCATTAAAGTTGAACCTCTAGATGCTGAATTAGCTGACTTAATTGAAAAAGGAGATTTACCAGAAGGAAGAATGAAGAAAAGAAATGATGCAGTTGTTAGCACACTTTCAAAATTAGGATGGGGTTCAGATGAAATTAGAAATGTTAAAGATATTTACAAAGGAAGTATGTTCTTCGATGAAACAAGAGGAGAAGTTCATATTGGAGAAGTTATTGAAATGATTTTAGATGCATTTGAAATGGTTATGGACCAAGGACCTCTAGCAAGAGAACCATGTATGAAAATGAAAGTTACACTTACAGATATTAAACTTCACGAAGACGCTATTCATAGAGGACCAGCACAGGTTTATCCTGCTGTTAGAGAAGCAATTACTGAAGCTATGAAGAATGCTAATGCAACATTACTTGAACCTTTACAGATTCATTTAATTGAAGTTCCTGAAAGTTTCATGGGTGCTGCTACAAAGCTTGTTGGTGGAAAGAGAGGACAACTTTTAGATATGACTCAGGAAGCAGGACAAGCTCAGTTGAAAGCAAAGATTCCAGTTGCAGAAATGATTGGATGGTCAAGTGATTTACGTTCAGCTACAGAAGGTAGAGGAACATCTTCACTAGTAGACCAGCAATTTGAAAAAATACCTGCATCAATTCAGGATGATGTTATTAGAAAGATTAGGGATAGAAAAGGATTGGCTGAAAATCAGTAAATATATTTCTTAGGATAATTATTCTTTTAAAATAAGATCTTATTAGTAATTTATGATTGAAGAAATTAAAACTGATTTTAAACCTGGAGATATAATCTATGCTGATTCAAATTTTAGCCCATTGTATGATTGTTTTGGAGTTGTTGTAGAGAAGGAATTCTGGTTAGAACAAGCAACACTAGAGAATGTTTTAGAAGAAAGCTTTAAGGAGTTTAATGAAAAGCTAGATATCCCTTTTAGAGTTCTAGGAAGGAGGATGTTTAGACAGTATTGGCGAGCAAATAATCCTAATGAAGTTGAACCAGATGAACATAAACTAATGCATTATAGATTTAATAGGCCTGCTTATACCACAAAAATAGATTTAAGACCTTTTATTAAATTACAAGAAACTAAAACAGATAATCTTACTGGTCATGTTAGAGGATTTTTTACATTCGAAAATGAATATTTTCAAGGGGCACTAGAAGAGGCAAAAATTGTGTATGAGTATTTAGAAGGTAAAAGGTTTGATAAAAAAGAGAAAAATGTTTTTTCAGAACAAAAATTATTAAGATTATTGGAAAGAGCAATACCCTTGAAATAAATCACAACAATTCTTTTAAAATAAATGAATTATCTTGAATTATGCCTAACAAAGAACTTATTGAAATTGTGACGCTTGAAGATATTGATGGATTCTTTTTTGAAAGAAGAAATGATACTGAACAGATTGTTTATTATGAGGACATTGAACTGCTAAAACAAATTGATTCTACAAAGCCTGTAACTTATCTTTCTAAATCGAATGGGAAATTGTATTTTCCAGAAGAAGCTGTTCCCAAAGAAGCTAATTCAATAGCTTATCTACGACAAAGAGTTGATGAAAATACAGAGATTTCATCACAATATTTTTGCAAACTTAAATTAAGAAAAGATGATGGATGTAGAAGATTAGTGAAATCAGACATTGCTCAACCAAATTTCACTGTTAAGGGAAATTTTCAAGTTGGAAGTATAAATGTTAGTTTTGCTATGGGTTAAATCACAACAATTCTTTTAAACAAACTTTTTTTGAACAAACTTAATGGGTAGGAAGCAAAGAATAAAAGAACGAGATGAAAAAAGGAAAGCAAGACAAGAAGGAAATTTCAAAAAGAATTCGTATCATGAAATGGCTCATTCTGGGAAATTAGGACAACAGGATTTAGAAAAATACACATTTCTTTATTATGAACTAAAGAAAGAGGAGCAGCATAATTTTGTTAAGCCAGATAATAATCCTACAAGAACAGAATATAACAAATTAAAGAGCTATTACTATTCACATAAAAATTCTTCTATTGATAATTTGCTCTTAAATTAATCTCAATTAAATTTAAAAGATACATTCTATTGAGAAAAATTATGGACTGGAAAAAGGTAGGAAAATATGCTTCATATGGATTATATGTGATTCCATTTGCTGGAGCAATTGTTGAATATTGCAAACCTAAAGAGAAAAAAACAAAAGTTGGAGCTGTGCTTTCTGTATTAAATATTGCTGTTCCATTAGCTAAAATTGCTGTAATTGCTGTCCCATATCTTGTTCATAAAAATTACCAAGATAATAAGCAAATACAAGAGAAAAGTAAAAATAAACTTGAACAAAGCGTTGAAATAGATACTTTAAATAATAAATCTGGGAAAAAATTATTTTATTATAATGAACTGTTCTATTAGAACATAATTTTTTTAAAGTTGAGTGAATTAGATATTTTATGAGTGATGCATATACTGATCTTGCAAGAGACAGCAATATTGACGAGAAAAGTTCTTTAATAGAAAAATTGAAGAAAAATTTTATTTCTCAACCCTGTCATGAAACTGCTGAAAAAATAATCTTTGAATTAAGAGAATTGCTCGGCATGTCTAGAGGCTATTTCAGAAGCATAGATAAGTATAATATTAGAGCAACAATTAAGAATTATCAGACTTATTTGGAAGATGAATATACTGTTCTTGATTTTTAGTTCGACGATAAAATGATTGTTATCTAGAAAAAGCAAAAGATTTATAAATACATTTTTTTTAACTTAAACTATGGCTAAAACAAAACCAACAATGAATGTTGTGTTCGTAGGACACGTTGATGCAGGAAAATCTACATGTGTAGGTAGAATGATGTTTGACGGTGGTTCAGTTACAGAACAAGAAATGGCTAAACTTAAAGCTGAAGCTCAAAAGTATGGTAAAGCTGGTTTTGAATTCGCTTATGTTATGGATAATATTAAGGAAGAAAGAGAAAGAGGAGTTACAATCGATTTATCTTACAGAAAATTAATTACACAGAAATACGAAATTACAATTATTGACGCTCCTGGACACAGAGATTTTGTTAAAAACATGATTACTGGTGCTTCACAGGCAGATGTTGCATTCTTAGTTATTGCTGCTCCAGCTGGAGTTCAGCCACAAACTACAGAACACTTATGGCTTTTGAGAACTATGGGTGTAAAGAATTTGTGTATTGCAATTAACAAGATGGATGCTGTTGAATACAAAGAAGACAGATTCAAAGCAGTTAAAGAAGAAGTTGGAAAATTATTAAAACAGGTTGGAATCAACCCAGATAATACACCTTTCTTAGCAGTTAGCGGATTACAAGGAGATAATATAATCAAAAAATCAGAAAAAATGCCTTGGTATAAAGGACCAACTATATTGGAACAGATGGATACATTCCCTGCTCCAGAATTACCTACTAACCTTCCAATGAGAATGCCAATCCAGGATGTTTATGAAATCACTGGTATCGGAACAGTTCCAGTTGGAAAAGTTGAAACAGGTATGATGAAAGTTGGACAAAAAGTTATAATTCTTCCAGGAAGAACAGGTACAGGAATTCCTGGTGAAATAAAAACTATTGAAGCCCATCATGAAACACTTCCTGATGCTCCTGCTGGTATGAATGTAGGTGTTAACATTAGAGGAATAGGTAAAAAAGATGTTGCAAGAGGAGATGTTATCTGTGAAGCAAGTGCTCCAATACCAATGGTTGAAGAATTTATTGCTCAAATTGCAGTAATAAATCACCCAACAGTTTTGGCTAAAGGATATACACCTGTTTTCCACATACACACTGCTCAAGTTCCTTGTCAGTTTACAGAATTAATCGAACAAATCGATCCTAAATCTGGACAAGTTATAAAACAGAATCCTGACTTCTTAAAGAACGGAGATGTTGCTAAGGTTAGAATAAGACCTCAAGGAAATTTATGTTTAGAAACTGCTAAAGACAATCCTTTCATGGGAAGATTCGCAGTTAGAGATGCTGGAGCTACAGTAGCTGCTGGTATGTGCTTAGAAATTACTAAGAAGAAATAAGTAGGTTCTAATATAAATCTAAAAATTTACAAATAAATTATTTTAATTTAAAATGTTAATCATTCGTATTATTCTTGAACATTTGTATAATTTTTTGAGAACAATTTGATATCTTGGTGTAAATTATGTTAGTTAGAAAAAAAATTGAGGAGGTAAATATATAATGAAAAATAATAAAGAAAATATTAGTATACTTGGAAAAGAATTAGAAGAAATTTTAAAAGAATCTAGTTTAGATGCATCTACAAAAAGTTTAGTAGAAAAAGCAATTGACTTTGGCTATAGTGTGGGAAGTTGTGAAGCAAAATATGATTGTGATAACAGCCCTTACAATGCACTTAAATGTATAAAAAGATATGAAAGAATAAAAGATATGCTTAAAGATAGCTCTTGATTCTTGATATTTATTACAACAATACTTATAAAATAAATCAAAATTGAATTTAAATGAAAGAAAAATATTGTTCTGAATGTAAAGAAAAATTTCAAGATGGTGAAGTTGTTGCAACATCTTCAGAAGGAGTATATCATCATATTATCCAAGAACTAGATGCAGTACCTATTGACTGTTCAATGAAAAAAGCTATGCAGGGAGTTGCAATCTTTGAAAGAAAAATACACTATCAAGGAAAGTTTTATGATTTAAGCAAACTAGATAAACTCAAAAATGTAGATGTATTGACTATAGAATTTAATAAAAAAAATACTGGGGATGTAATTAAAGGAGATTTGAGTGGATTAGCTAAAAAATTATTTGGAATATTTTAAAATGTTAGAAGAAAAAATAAAACCAGACGTGAAATTAAAAGAAGAAGTTGTTGTAAATACTAAGACTTTGGAAGAACTTAATACTTTAATGAAAATTTATGAACTTGCAGGTTATAAATGGTCTCTAGGAAATTCTGCTATTGATAATCTAAGTGAACGAAGATGGGCAAGATATAAAGAAGAAACTTGTATTAGAATTAGTGACGGGGCATTAAGATATGGCTCTGCGGATATTTATAATAATGTCTCTTCATTCCAGAACTTTTGTGAATCAAATAACTTAACTCAAGAAAAATTGCATGAGATAAATGAGTATTTTAATAATTAAAATGACAAGCGATTTAGCAATAAAGGTTCTTGAAAAAGAAGAAAGATTCATGGTAGCTAAAGGGTTTGATGCTCTAGGAATTGTCTCTTATTTACAATTTAATAATCTAGTTAGTCCTCAATCTTACCAGCATCAAAATGAAGACAAACCGACTGATTCAAGAAAATATTATCTAATGAATGGCGGATATATTACAATTAATTATAATAAATTAGAGAATAATGCTCAAATAATCTTGCCTATTGGACTTCCAGAGAGTATTGCTAATGATTTAAGGCAACTTGGAAATGAAAGTAGAGAAAGAGCAAACAAAGAAAAATTTGGTGTTTCTGGAATGTATTAAAATGTTAGAAGAAAAAAGTAATGTTATTGAGATTAAAGATTATGGATGTTTAATTTATAACTCAAAATCAGAATGTAAAAATTGCAATGGGTTTGGAATAGACTTAAATCATGGTAAAACAGTAAGAAATTGTTATACTTCCTTAGAACAAATTAAAGAATATTTAGGATTAAAAAATGAAAGATGACTGTTCCAAACATCCTGAGAATTTTAATGGATTAACCCCTTCAGAATTTGCTCAAGGTTTTGTAAAGACAAATTATTTTTATCAGCGGGAGTGTTTTAAAGAAATTGTTAAAGAATATAATAGAGAGTATGACGGAGATAAAAAAAGAGGAAGAGTTCAGTTATCTTCTGGTTTAGAAAAAATTTCTGAAGCAATTAAAGGCTCTGTAATGGAAGCTATTAATGATATCTGTAATGCCTGCAAAAAATATATGAAAAATCCGTACAAGGATATATAAAAGAAAGAAATATTAACAAAAATGAAAAAAAATATTAAAACAACTTTAGAAGATGAAAATTTTGATATTGGAAAAAACGATTACCAACCAATAATTGAATATCTAGTTAAAAATAAACTTCCAGAAGTATCTTCTCAAGCAAAAGGAGACAATTTAATTTTTGATTATTATCTGGCCAATGGGAGAGTTACTATAAAACATTATTTACAAAAAGAAAATACAGAAGTTACAATTCATAAAGGAACTTTGATGAATATCGCTGAAGATTTGAGGGAAATTGTTAAAACTACAGAGAATATGTCAAAATAATCTTATAAACCATCTTTTCTTAAATTTAATTAATGGAAAAAGAAGTAGATTCTATTGAATCAAAAGTTCAGGAGATTGAATTAGAAAATTTAAGCAAATTGGATAAATATTCAACTGATGAATTTAAAGAAAAAATAATGAGAACAATTTGTTATTGTGCAAAATTAGTAATTAATGACCAATTAGTTGATACTTTTTTTGCTTATTATCCTTATCTTATGAATAGTGCTAAGGGCGTAAGATACAACAAATATCTTAAATTAAGAGATTGGAGAAATCCAACAAACTCAAATTCTGATATAGATGAGAATATAGAATAAATCATACGCAAGGTTTATAAATTAAAATTATTGAATTATTTCTCCACAATTTAAAATGACAGATAAAAAGAGATTGATAAAAAAGCAAGGAATTGAGATTGAAGAATTTATTAATTTGCATCCAAAATTAGATTCATTTACAAAAACACTGATTGGAAAGGTTCTTCAGTTTGGATATAATGTTGGAAATACTGAAACAGTATATGACTTTCAGAACAACCCTTGGGATGCTGCAAAGGTTATTGAAAGGTATAATAGAATAAAATTATTACTTGGATTTGAAGAAGATAAATATACTAATGGGGAATTAAAGCACCCTATACATATTCCTGGATATAGCTCTGCTGAAGAACTTGCGGAAGATATAGCAAATCTAAATTATTTTTCAAATCAAATAGTTTACAATAGACTAATCCAACATTACAAAAACCAGGCAAAGCACAATCAAGATCTTGGAAAAAATACATTGGCTGCAAATTTAGAAGAACTTGCTAAGGCTTTTTCTTTGGTTGATAGGGCTATGAAAAAGGTATGCAACAACTCTGAAAAACACACTGTAAATCCTTTCGATATAACTGAGGAAAATAGTAAGGAATAATTTCAATAATACTTAAAAACCCTCGAAAATTAGATAATTAATGCTCACAAAAGAGATGTCAAAGAGTGAAATAGAGAGGGAATTGAGAGGAAAAGGAGACTTTGTTCAGATTGACTATCTAAATAGATTTCTCGCACAAAAACCACCATTACACGAAAAGAAATTTGCTTTTTTGAAATTAATTGAAATATATGAAAGCAAAAAGATGTTTAATGATGTTGCAAAAATTTACAGCAATTTAGCTATACTCGCAACTTCTCCCCAAGAAAAAGTAGACTCTTTAATTAAGCAGATAAAAGCACATATCCAAGCTGGAAACTTTGATGAATCAGACCAAATTCTTAGAAAGGTTATGGAAGAGGCAACAGTAATCAGAAAATCTGAAATATATGAAGAAATAAAAAATTTTTACAGACAACAGGCACAAGTTTGTGAAAAAGAGTCAAAAAGAAATCATGCAATTAAATTTTATGAGAAAATGCTTGGATTAAAATTAACTGATGCTGAAAGAAATGAAGTAAAACAAAAACTTTTAGAATTATATGACAGACTTGGAAAGTTTAGAGAATCTTCAGTTATAGACCACAGAAGATTTAGTTAAGATAAATTTACTTTTCAGCTAAAAGTGGCTCAAGTTTCTTGAGTTCTCTAACAACATCTTCTAGATTATCAAAGCTTTTTGTTAGCCACCATCTACCTAGAACAGGTTTTTTGTCTACTTGTGGATTTGTATCTGATTTTTTTGGTTTTTGAACATGAATTTTATAACTGTATCCATCATTAAGACAAGCATTTCTAGCATAATCTCCCCATCTATAATTATAACCACTTAACCCAAAACTCAATCTTCCTTGTTCATCAAGCTGAATACTTACTCTAGATATCTCTCTTTCATTTTCCAATTTCCCATTTTTATGATGAAGAAGTATTTCTGGTTTTATTGGATTAGGACTTGCCCACCATTCTGGTATTGAGATTTGATATTTTTCAAAGTAACTTCTTAGTTCTCTAGCATAAGCTCCTTTAGCAATATCATCTTCAAAGTTAAAATTTGTATTTCCCATTGTAAGGTTAAGGGGAGAAAAAGTGTTTATAAAGTTTTGGTAATCGAAGTACAAACCTTTAAAAACTAAATTTTACTTTATACATCAAGAAAAATATCGTTTTCAATTATTATCGCACGATATCACATCACATTCACAATTTGATAGTCTTACGACGATTATTGTTTGACTTTAAGAGGTAAGAGTAGAAAATCCTGAATAAGGTGGCTATAAGCCTGATAAGCTAATAGCGATATTTTTCTTGCAAAATCATAAGATTTTGTTTAAACTAAACAAACAAAAAATAACAAACAAAAATGGCAAAAATAAGCCCAGTATCAATAAAATACATGATACATGCAAATTTTACAGCTGAAGGTGCTTTGGAAAAACCTGATGTAATTGGAGCTATATTCGGGCAGACAGAAGGTCTTTTGGGTAATGAACTCGAAATGAGAGAATTGCAGAAAGAAGGAAAAATAGGAAGAATAGAAGTTGACTTGGAAAGAAGAGATAAGATGACTGTAGGAAAAATAAAGATTCCAACAGCTCTTGATCAGTCTGAAACAACTTTGATAGCTGCTGCAATTGAAACTATTGAGAGAATAGGCCCAAGTGATTCTCAGATTGAAGTTGAAAGAATTGAAGATGTTAGAGGAAGTAAGAGAGATTACATCCTTGAAAGAGCTAAAAAGCTTATGTCTGAGATTAAAGGTTCAACAGATTCTAGAGAAATCTCAAACGAGATAAAAGACTCTGCAAAAACTGCAAACATATCAGAATATGGTGAAGAAAAATTACCATGCGGGAATATTTCCGGACGTGAAATTATTGTTGTGGAAGGAAGAGCGGATGTTGTAAATCTTTTGAGAGCTGGTGTTAACAATGTTATTTCAATGAATGGAACAAAACTTCCAAATGCTATAAAAGAACTTGGAAAGGAAAAGGAAATAACTCTTTTCGTTGATGGAGACAGAGGCGGAAAGCTTATTGTTCAAAATGTTTCAGACAATGCAAGCATTGATTTCATTGCAGTTGCTCCTGATGGAAAGGAAGTTGAAGAACTTGCTCCTAAGGAAATTCTTATGAACCTAAGAAGAAAGGTTCCTTTGAATGAATTCTTGAGAAGAGAAGGAATGCAAAGAGGAAGTGGGAATTTTCAATCAAGTAATAACAACTATTCTAACAACAGAAGAAAGACTGAATTAAGTGAAAATGACAAAGAAAAGCTTAAAGAGATTTCAAAGGAAAATGACGGCTCAGGCAAAGCTATTCTTTTGGATGATTCTTTTAGAAAAATAAGAGAAATATCCTCTCGAGGAATTGGCGGAAGCTTAAAGAGAGCTGGTGAAAATCCATATGCAATAATTCTTGATGGAACTGTAACAAGTTCTGTTATAGATGCTGCAGAAGATGCAGGTTGTCAGGTTCTTGTTGCTAAGAATTTCGCAGCAACAAGCAACAATTTACAATTATTAAGTTTTTAATTTAATTTTATACTAAACAGAATAGGAGGAAACTCCTATTCTGATATTTTTCTTCTTTTGAATATACCTTTTTAAACCAATTAATTATCAGAAAAGAATGGCTAAAGACTTGTTACTAAACTTAAACAATAATTTTGAAAAAGCTAGAGAATTTATTGAAAGCCAATTAGGAATTGATCTTACGTTGATTGAACTTGTTGAATTAAGGAGAGGAGTAGAGTTTACAACAGAATTATACAAGAAGGATACAAAGAAAGAAATAGAAAATAATTGTGTAATAAATCCTCCTTTTGATGCTGCATTTATATTTATGAACAAAAACTATGGTACTCAAATATACAATTTAGCAGATAATTCGAACTTTAACCTAAATCGCTTTCTTTTAATAAAAAAATTTGGACTTGACTATTACCCAAAATATTTCAAAAGAGTACAAGAGGATATGCATTTTCCATGATTCTTCAATCAATTTTTTTGAATATATATTCTTTTAAACCATTAAATCTCTCTAGAAATAGGTTGACTTAGAAATCATTTTTTAATCTATATAAAGCTTATTCACTGATTGTCCAGACAAGAAGTAAAAAGTGCTGTAACTATTTAATTACTACAAATAGTAAACTTTATAAACTAGAAATAGCCTAAATTAATGTAGGAAACAACTTCCTATATAATTAAACAAAATGAGAGCAAAAATGAATGCAAAGAAAATCTTGGTTTCTCTTTGTACAATCGCAATAGCTTTATTTGTGCTTGCTACAGTTAGTGCTGCACCTTTGTATGGTTACAACCTTACATCTGGTTCTGTATTTAATGTAACAACATCAGATATTGCATATAATACAGTAATGGAAATCGATGGACTTAATGTCCTTGAAAATCCTAGTGTAATAGCTGGAGATACAGTTACTGTTAAAGTAGTTTTCAGTGCTGAAAACGATGCAACTGATGTTAGAGTTAAAGCAGAATTAGAAGGCGATAAGGCAAGTGTTACTGCTGTATCTGAGTCTTTCGATATCGAACAAGACAATAGATACCAACAGTCTTTGACACTTAAGGTACCTTTCGAGCTTAAGGATGATCTTTCTGACTTCATCACTCTGAATGTAAAAATTTGGAACGGTGACTTTGAATCAGAATATCAGAATATCCTTGTAAAAGTTCAAAGACCTTCATACAACCCAGTTGTTAAATCTATAAGTACTTCTCAGTCAGTTGATGCTGGTGAAACATTCCCAGTTGATGTTGTTTTGAAGAACTTAGGTTATGACGAACTTGAAGACCTATATGTAACTGTTGGAATTCCTGACTTAAATGTCAAGAAAACAGTTTATTTCGGTGACTTGGTTGCTATAGAAAATAACACTAACGATGATGATGAAGAAACAGATACAGTAAGTGGAAGACTTTATTTAGAAGTTCCTTACACTGCTAAATCTGGTGTCTACACATTACAAGTTGAAGTGGCAAATGATGATGTAATCTATGATGTTGCTAAGCAAATCGTTGTAAATAACGATTTCCCTGGTAATGTTGTTGTTACAAGCGCAGACAAAACAGTTGCAGTTGGAGAAGATGCTGAATATACTTTGTTACTTGTAAACCCTACAAACAGTTTAAAGTTATACAGAGTTATTGCAGAATCTAATGGTGAAGTTTCTTCAAGCGTAGACAGTGCTGTTGTTGCAGTTCCAGCTGGAACAAGCAAGACAGTTAAAGTTACAGCTAATGCAAGAACACCTGGTGAATATAACTTCAAAGTTAATGTTCTATCTGGTGAAACTCTTGACAGCCAAGTTAACTTAAAGTTGACTGCTGAAGAAAAAGCTGTTAATCCAATTGTAGTTTTGACAGTAATCTTAGCAATTATCTTCTTGGTATTGCTAGTAGTATTGATTGTATTACTTGGTAAGAAACCACAAAAATCAGAAGAATTCGGAGAAAGTTACTACTAATTACCTTTTTTCTTTTTATTTTTTAATTTAGTAACTTTTTTCCTCTTCTACAAAATTTAAAATATAATAATTTAAATTGATAAGAAAATGAAAACATTAAACAAACTTCTTGGAATTGGTTTAATCACATTAGCATCACTTACAGGATGCATGAAATTTTATATTGTTGATGGAAAGCAGGTTAAGTATAATAAAAATATTGGAGTTTCTATGATTGTTAATGAAGGGGATAGCCTAGTGAAGTATTTCACTCCGTATAAAGGCTCAGAAGGACCCAAAGGAAAAGATCTGATTATGACTACTGCTTATTATAAGGATGGAAGCATGAATATTTCTGATAAAACTTCTGCAGGATTCAGCGATAAAGTTACAAGATATGATTATTTATTAAACAGAATTGATTCCTTGGAAAATAAAGAATAAAATGGCAGGAATGGGCGGAGGAACTGGAAGAATTAAAGGAAGAAACTTATTTTATAATGCGGCAATAGTTATTGGAGCAGTTACCTTTGGGTGCTTTGTTATTAATCGAGTTGAAACTGGCATAAAAACAGGAGCATGGACCCCTAGTCAGATAAAACAATATAATGAAAAGCAGAGAATAATCCAACAAATAAAAACAGAACATGAAAATGAGACTAATTTTGAGTATGGCAGATTATTCGAAGGAAATAAGGATAGTCTTGAAGTCTATAAAAAATATGGATTTCCTATAAAGCTTCTTGAACCTACATTAGAACAAAAAGAAAAAGCAATAAAACAAAGCGAGCTAGAAAGGAGCTTAAAATAGAAAGAGATAAAGATGGTTAAAGAAAAAGAATATTTTTTATGGGTCCCTGATGATGAGAAATATAATAAAAAGAATAAAGATAAGAATAATTATGTAAATGGTATAAAAGTTGTTTATTTTGATTTAAATTTAGATAAAGTTAGTTTAGATAACATTTATTATAAGGGAAGAACAATCAAGGGATTGGCAGGAGTTCTTATAAAAGATAATCTTGAAGAAGAAATGTCTCCTTCTCAGCTATATACTATAAAATTTGAAGGTAAAATTAAAAAATTTATTGACCCTTCTAAGGAAGATATAATCATAAAAGAACATCACAGAGAAGCTAGCAGGAATTGCATGAGAAAACTAAGAGAAAAGAGAGCAAAAAATGGTGATGAAAAATAAATACGTATAAATTAAATTCAAAACCAAAAATGAAAAAATTAATTTTAACTATTTTATTAGCGTTAGTAATTTTGATAATAGCTACATCATTAATTTTTGCTAATCAAAAGCCAAGTAAACTGGAATATACAAACTCATGGACAAAAGCAATCTGCAATGAAACTCACTGTCAAGATTATCAAATTTACTGTGATAAAGATGAATTTGTAAGTCAGAGTCCTTTAACTGGTGCAGTTATTAAAATCCCAGAAAACTGGGAAGACCCAAGAAATGAAGAAGATAGAAATAGAGTTTGCGATTTTTAATTTAGCCAATCGAATAATTATCGTTCACAGCAAGGTTCAACATCAACTAATATAACTACTGTGGACATTAACTACTTTAATAAATCCTATTCAATAAACCTAACAAAAATAAATCCAGGAATTTCTTTTTCAACAACAATTTTTCCAGAAATCTTTCTCATTGAAACAAGATTCTGCATATAATCTGAACCAACAGGCGCAACAAGTATGCCGTTTTCATCTAATTGTTCTAGAATATCTTGTGGAACTTGTTCTACAGCAGCGCTCAGTAAGATTCTATTGAAAGGTGCTTCATCATTCTTAATTTTTCCATTTCTATTATACAGAGTAATATTTGGATATCTTTCCAAATTCTGTAGTGAATTCTGAAACAGGTTTTCTGAAATCTCAATACCAACTACTTTCCCTCTTTCTCCAACAATTTCAGATATTAAAGCTGAAACATATCCGCATCCAGAACCAATTTCAAGAACTTTATTATTCTCTTTAACCTTAAGGAGTGAGAGTGCCAATGCAATTGTTGATGGTTGAGAAATAGTCTCTGTTTCGCTTAAGGGAAGGGCTATGTCTTCATAAGCTAGTTTTTTCATGTTTTCAGGAACAAAGTCTTCTCTTCTAACTTTCTCAAACGCAGAGATGATTCTTTCATGAAATCCTTTAGTTTTCAAGCTTTGGATAAGCTCTGTTTTATCCATTAAAAATAGAAGTTACTCTTTTATTTAAGAGTTTGGAGGAAGCTTTATATATGAAAAAAGAACCTCAAGTATATGGAAATTCCAAATTTAGCCACATATAATAAAGACGGAAGAAGAAGTGTAAAAGAGCTGTACTCTTCATATTTAGAATTACAAAAAAGTGGATGGCTTTTAGATGTAATCGGATACTCAAATGGAAATTTAGGAAATAAAGAAATCTCTTTACCGATAATTGGTTTAAGAACTCCACAGACTGGAAAATCTTTGTGGGTTATTTCTGGAATACATGGAGAAGAGTCTGCAGGACCAAATGCATTAGCTGAACAAGAAGTTATAAATTATTTAGAAAAACTTGGCAAAAAAACACCTATGGTTTTACTACCATTCTGTAACCCGGTTGGTTATCTTAAGAATTGGAGATACTTTAATCAGGAAAAATGGGAACAAGGAGCACCAAATATAAGTGTTGGGGATTCAGACCATTATCTTCAAGACATAAATAATTCCAAAAAAGCTAGAAGAGAAAGTCCTATTTGCAATGAATGCTCACTTTTAACAAAATATGTTGTAGATAATTCAAAGAAATACAAGCCATTAATGAGCTTTGATTTTCATGAAGATGATTTAATCTCAAAAGGATATGTTTATTCCCAGGGAAAATTTGGACAGGAAGACCCAATTGCTAGAGATATTGTAAAAATCCTTCTAAAGTCAGGTGTTCAAATTAAAACTGAAGGTAAAACAAGGTTTAATGAAGAAATAAATTATGGAATTGTTAAAAACAACCCTGCTGAGCCTGATGGTTCTATTGATGAATTACTAGCTACAAAAAAGATAATTATTAATGATAAACCTTATTTGAAACCTGCTGCAAAAACTTCAATAGTTTTAGAAACTCCAGCAGAAGCAATGAAATTAGAAGATAGAAAAAAAGCGCACATGAATGTTCTTCTATCTCTTAATGATTTTTTGAAAAGTTTTTAATATTAATTGACAACAACAATTCTTTTAAATCTCCCCTTAGATAAAACTCGATGGGAGAAGGATTTGTATTGCAAGACTGGATGGCTAAGTTACCTTGGAAACAACAAAGTGTTATTATGTCTTCATTTAGAGGACCAGATTTATCTAGACCTGCTGCAATAAAAAAATTAAATAGATGGGTAAGAACAGTTACCCAAAACAATGCTGACCCTTCAACAGATTACATGAAAAAGATTGTCCTACCAGATATTGAAGATTTAAAAGAAGAAATAGGATATTGCACAATGCATTATTATACTCATTTTATTCATGCTTTGGAAATAATAGGTTATAATCATCCTGATGAAAATGTTAGGGAGATAGCGAAAGGATATTACTTAGGATTAGTTGACTTTGCTCATCTTAATCCTGAAACAAAAGAACAGCTTAATAAGAGATTAGAAGATAAAGTTTAAGTTGCACTAAATCTTCAAACTTACAACTTTACTAATTCCTTCATGCATTGACAAACCATATAAGTTTGTAGCATTTGTAATAATTTCATCATTGTGAGAGATTACAATATACTGTCCTCTCTGCATGTATTTTCTTAATAAAGCTCCAACTCTTTCAGAATTTCTCTTATCAAGAGCAGCATCAATTTCATCAAGAACATAGAAGCAGTAAGGATTTAATTCCTGAATAGCGAAGATAAGTGAAAGTGCAACCATTGTCTGTTCTCCTCCTGAAAGGGAAGTAACATCGAAATACTTTCCATGGCCTGTTTTAACTGTAATTCCTACTCCTCCTTCGAATGGTTCTTTTTGATTTTCAAGTTCAAGAGATACTTGCCCTTTAATACTAATCTGTGCAAAATTTCTTGAGAATATTTCATTTAACTCTCCCAATGTTTTTAAGAAAACTTTTTTCTTTCTTACATCAATATCATGAATTATCTTAAGTATGCTTTCTTTTTCCTTTGTAATGCTGTTTGCTTTTTCATTAACAGCGTCGTATTCTTTCTTAATTTCATCATAAACTTCAACTGAACGTAAATTAACAGAACCCATCTGAGAAAATGTTTCCTGTATTTTAGCTAATCTTTCAACTAGAGATTCTCTTGAACCTCCAATAATTTCAGAATCTTGGAAATTAAGCATTTCTCTTTCAAGATTTTCAATTTCTGCATCAACCTTTGCTTTGTCAATTTTAATATTATTTATTTCTTGTTCAATATTATAAACAAAGTTTTTCTTTATTGAAGAATCCTGCTCATCTTTTCTAATCTTCAGTTGCAACTCTTCTCTTTCTTTAATAAAACCCTGGAATTTTTGAACCAATTCTTCTTCCTGTTTCTTTTTCTTCTCAAGAATTTTTTGTCTTTCATCAAATTTCTTCTTAAATGCTTCAAGCTCTTCTTTAATTTCTTCTTCTTCTCTCGACAGTGATTTAAGAGAAATTTTCAAACGTTCGTATTCCCTTTGTTTAAAAGATATTTCTGAATTTACATTCTCTGTTGTCCTTATTGAAATTTCTTGCATTTCTAATCTTGCAGTTTCGTATTTTTGTTCAATATTCAAATTTTCTTCAAGCTCTTTTTCCAAATTTACTTTTAATTTTTCAATTTCAGAAAGCTCTTTTGTTGCAATCTGTATTTTTTCATTTAAATTTTTTATAGTATCTTTTTTCTCATTTACATTTGAAATTTTAATTAAATCCATTTCTCTCTTTGATAATTCTGCACTAGATTTTTCTATTTCCTCTTTAAGAAGTTCTTTTTTTGTTCCTATTTGTGCAAGCTCTTTATCTGCTTCTTCAAGTTGCTTTTTCAATGAAGAAACTTTTGGATTTATTTCCTTATGAATATTTTCTATATGGTCCTTAGTAATCTTGCTTTTGCATAGGGGACAAACATCCATTTTTGAAATAGTTTCTATAATCTTGTTTTCCTTTTCTATCTCATTCTCACCTGAGAAAGATATTTTTTCAAGTTGAATTTCCCTTTTATTTAATTCTTCTAAAAGAATTTTTTTCTGAGATAGTGAAGATTTTAATTCCTGAACTATCTCTGGTGAAGTTCTTTTATCAAATAGTTGCTGAGATAGAGTTTCTATCTGTCTTACTAAAAAATTTGATTCATTAGAATAATTTTGTAGAGAGGATTTTTTATCTTCGAATTTTTCTTTTATTGACTTTAATTCTGATTTAGTCATGTAATATCTTTTTCTCTTTTCTTCTAACTTTTCTAATTCTGATTTTTTTACAACTAATTCTTTTTCTTTTTTTGCAAGTGAGGGAGATTCATTCTGCAACTCCTTTAATTCTAATTCGTCTTTCCTAATTGTTTCCTGAATTTCTAATTTTTGTTTCGATAGAGAAGAAATTTTATTTTCATGACTTTCTATTTTAACATTTAAACCTGCAATGTCTGCTCTAACTGTTGTTATTTCCTGATTCAAATTTTCCTGTTCTAATCCTGTAGACTCTTGAATTTTTTTATTAATATTAACAATTTTTTCTTCTGAAACCTTAATGGATTCTGAAATTTTAAGAATTTCGTGTTTTATTTTTTCAATCTCCTTATTTTTCTTAGCAATTGATTCTTCAATATCTTTTATTGAATTTTTTCTTTTTGTCAAATCAACATGAATAATACTTGCTTTGAATTTTTTAATATCTGCTTCAAGTTTTTTGTACTTCAATGCTTGCTGTCTTTCTTTTTCCAGATTGTTAAGATAAGCTGTTCTTTCTCTTAAAATTGAAAAAACTTCTTTTTGCTTTTCTTCTGTTTTCTCAAGCTCTTTAAGTGATTTCTCTTTTCTGGATTCATAAATAGATATTCCTGAAACCTCTTCAATAATTCTTCTTCTTTCTTCTGTATGCATCTTTACAAAGTTCTGAATTTCCCCCTGAAGAACAATGTTAAATCCATTTGGGTCTACTCCTGCCTGTGCAAGCAAAGAGATAACTTCGTTTCTTGTTTTTGTCTCATTGTTAATCTTGTAAATACTTTGTCCATTTACTCTAACTATTCTTTTAATTGATATTTCATCTACATCCATTGCAAAAACTTTATCTGAATTATCAAATACAATTTCAACCATTGCTTCTCTTGCAGGTGAAGCTGCTTTTGTCCCCTGAAAAATTAAATTTCTTGCTTTTGCTGCTCTCATAGATTTAATGCTTAATCTACCTAAAACAAAACATAATGCATCTGAAATATTTGATTTACCGCTTCCATTAGGCCCTAGAATTACATTAATACCGGATGTAAAGGGTATATCTGTTTTTCTTGGAAAACTTTTGAAACCATGCATTGTTAATCTTTTTATATAAGCCATTAAAAGATAACCTCACCAATCTCTTTTGTTTTCACCATGATATATTCAGTAAATATAGGTTTTTAAGATTTTCAGAACTTTAAATCAATGTTCTTTGGGCAGTCTTAGCAGCATTTGTCTTCCAAGTTTCCCAGGTTTTTCTAAATATTCCATCGTTTTCATGCAAATGTGCTTTTTTTTGAAGAAACATCATTGTTGCAGGATCTGAAGGATATCCCGAACCAATTTCATCACCATATATTTTTCTTAGATTATCCATCTCTGTTTCCCTTGCACATTTAGCAAGAATTGATGCAGCTGAACAAGCAATGTGATTTTTATCTGCTTTATGCTCACAAGATATTTCTAAATTTGATAAATTTTCAACTTTGGTCCTTAAAAGATTAGCCCACTTAGTTATTTCTACTGATGGGCAATCAATTACTACCTTAATTTTAGAATAACCTTTGTTTATTCTATTGATTATTTCTGCCATTTTGAATGCCTCTAGATGATTTAGATTTGTACCTGAAAGAAGTGTCTCATCTATTTCTGTTGCCGGTGTGACAATAACCTCAAAAGTTTCTGCTTTTTCACGAATTATATTTGCTAGAAACTCTCTTCTCTTTTGAGTTAATTCCTTACTATCTTTTATTCCTAATTTTTTGAATTCTTTTTCTGTTGCCTCGTTAATTAAACATCCTGCTAGTATCATTGGACCAATAACTGGACCTCTTCCTGCATCATCAATACCAAGAATTAACTCACCCATAGATGTTTTAAAATAAGAACGTTTTTAAGAATTACTGTAATAAATAAATAAGAATGGAAAATTTTCAAATAACTGTAAAAAAAGCACTTTTTGGGTCAGAAATAGAATTTATTCTAAAAGATATTGAAGAAGAGATAGCTAAAGATTTTATAGAAGAGGCTTATCAGGAAGGAATACGTTTACAAAAAATATTCAATATTTATAATAAAAATAGTGATTTGTCTTTGCTGAATAAAGAAAGAAAAAGAAAAATGCCAGAAGAATTTATTTACGTTTTAAATGAGGCATTAAAAATGTGTAAAGAAACAAATGGAGCCTATGATATTTCGCTTGGTGCACAATTTTTAGAAAGAAAAAATGGTAAAGAAATTCCAAAATTAGCTTGTTCCTATAAAGATATTGAAATAATTGGAAATGTTATTGAATTAAAAAATAAAGAAGTAATAATTGATTTGGGAAGCATTGCAAAAGGGTATATTACAGACAAGATGGCAGATTTTCTTCAGTCAAAAGGAATATCTGCTGGGCTTATTGATAGTAGAGGAGATATTAGAATATTTGGAAATGACCAAATAGAGATAGCAATCCAGCATCCAAGAGATAAAGAAAAATTTATTGAAAAAATAAAACTTTCAAATAAAGGCGTTGCAACCTCTGGAGATTATAAACAATTTAATGAAAATTTTGATAAATCCCATATAATAAATAAAAAAGAGTTTATTTCTGTTACCGTTGTTGCCGAGAGTCTGACTGAAGCAGACTTATTTGCAACTGCACTAATGGTTTTACCTAAAAATAAGGCTGAAGAATTGTTAAAAAAGAACAAGAAAATTCGAGCATTGTCTATCGATAAGGATTTAAAGGTAGTTAGATATAATGATTTTTAAAATGAATCTCAAAAAAAGTATATTGATTTTAATTACAATTTTAATTGTAGGAATACCTATATTACTAGTTAGTCTTAATAGTTCCGGTAAATTTGCTGATTACGGAACAGCTTCACACACTCTAGGACAAATTGCTGGATTAACAGGCATGACTCTTTTTGCACTTACATTTATTCTTTCAACAAGAGCAAAATTTATTGAAGATGCTTTTAATGGATTAGATAAAGTATATGGAGCACACGGGGTTTTAGGAGCTAGTGCATTTATACTAATACTCTTTCATCCACTTCTACTTGTTTTAAGATTTATTCCAGAAAAAATTGACCTTGCTGCAAAATATCTTTTACCTCACGGAGCCTTATCAATAAATTTCGGAATAATTGCACTTGTAGGAATGATTATTCTTATTTGCTTAACAATTTATTCTAATATAAAATATAATCGATGGAAATTTTCACACGAATTTCTTGGAGCAGTATTCATTTTAGCTGCACTACATATTTTTTTAGTAAGAGGAACAGCTTCCCAAGATAACATCTTTGGAGGATATTACATTTATGCAATTGTTATTTCCTTAATTGGATTAATAGGATTTGTTTATAACTTGTTATTAAGAAACAAGATTGCTCCCCACAAAAGCTATCAAATAAAATCTGTCAATAAACTAACAAATTGTATTTATGAAATAATTCTCTCCCACGAGAAAGAGCAATTAAGATATAAATCTGGGCAATTTGTTTTTGTTAAATTCAAAAACAAGATAGTTGGAAAAGAACCACATCCTTTTTCATTAGCTTCCTCATCAAATAATCCTTTATTAAGAATAATAGTTAAGAATCTTGGAGATTTTACAGGAAGTTTAGACAATTTAAGAGTTGGAGATAAAGTAAATGTTGAGGGTCCATATGGAAGATTTAATTATAAGCGCCATGGAAGAGAACAAATCTGGATTGCAGGTGGGATAGGAATTACTCCTTTTATTGGGATGGTTGAAGATTTAATGAAGAACAAGTCTCCTCAATCTGTTGAATTGTATTACACTGCAAAAACAAAAGAGGATTTAGTTTGTATTAATGAACTTAAAGAGATTGAATCAAAAACAGCTAATTTCAAAGTTATCCCCTGGGTTTCAAATGAGAAAGGATATTTAACAGCTAAAGAAATAACTAAAGGTAAAAACTTGAATAGTAAAGACTTTTTTATATGTGGTCCTGAAAAACTTAAACAAGATATTACTTCTGGGCTAATTAATCTTGGAATAAAAAAAGATAAAATAAATCAGGAGGAATTTGGATTCAGATGAACTTAAAGAAAGCTGTTGGAATATCATTAATTATCTTTATACTAGTATTTGGTAATATAATTGCATTTGGTTATTTTGGAACCAAATTAACAAAAGTTGAAAATCCTATAAATTCTTCTAGTTCAGAAAATACAACTAATTTGGAAAACAAAACAAAAGTAAATTCTAGTGCAAATATTAGCAAAACTGTTATTAATGAAACTAAAAATCAAACAACTGTAACGCCTAAACCGACGCCAAGTCCTCCCCCAGTTACAAGAGCTTCATAATACTTCTAGATATGTTTAAAAATGAAAGTTATCTTTGAAAAGTATTAATTATATAGCGGGGTGGAGCAGCCTGGAGTGCTCGCCGGGCCCATAACCCGGAGGTCGTGTGGTTCAAATCCCACCCCCGCTATTCTTAAAAGAGAAAACAAGATGAAAATATTTACAAGAAAATTTGGAATTATTTTGCTGATTGTTGGAATTGCTTTTCAATTTCTAAATATGTTGACTTATGGTTTGTGGGGAATTGACATTGATATTCTTGGAGCTTTAATTTTCATAATTGGATTAGTGATTATGATAGCTTGTTGGAAGAAAAAGTAAATAATAGCTTACCAGATTTATTACACACTACAAGAAACCTTATGTTTTTTACTTACTAACTACATTGTGTGCCATGTGAGAGATTTAAAAAGCTTTCCGTCGCTGACATTAGCTTTAAATAGTTTCAGTTTGAGACTAAAAAGGCAAGTACAATGGAGAGAACAAAAAATGGCAACCAAAACAAACAAATTAAAAAAAAGAAAGATGCCTGTAATTGCATTAGCCCAAATAAGATATTCTGGTGAAAATAATGTTCAAAAGATAAAAAAATTCATAAAATTAGCCAAAAGTAAAAAAGCTGAAATTGTTTGCTTCCCTGAAAGTTGTGTGAGCAAGTATGAAAATCTTTCTTTAACTGACCCTTTAGTAAAAGAAATTAGAAAGGCTTGCAAAGAAAACTCAATCTGGGCAATTGTTACAGATTCTTTTGAATTCAAAGAAAATTACTACAAAGCTGCATTATTAATTGACAGAGAAGGAAACATTAGAAGACACTATAAAAAAATAAATTTATATGACGATTATACAAAAGAAGGAAAAAGAGTTTTTGTTTATCAAACTGATTTTGCAAAAATAGGAATTGCAGTTTGCTGGGACATGGCTTTTCCAAAACTTTTTAGAAATATGAAAAAAAAGGGAGCCGAAATTGTTTTTTGCCCTGCACACTGGTGTTATGAAACTAAAGCTTACAAAACAGATCATAAAAAAAAGGAAACAATTCTCTTGAAATCAATGGTACAATCAAGAGCATTTGAAAATTTAAAATTTATTGCAGTATGCAATCCTGTTCTTACAAGAAAGGATATAATCTCTTATTCAGGAATATATTCTCCTCATGAGGTTCTTGAAGAAATAGAAGATAAAGAAGGATTAATAACTGCTAAAGTTAATTTAAATGAAAGTAAGAAGTTCTCAAAGATTTATCCTGGAAAAGGGAAGTGGTGATTACGTTTTTCTTAAAATTTTCTTTTCAAGATTTAGCAGTGTAAAAAATCCAATTAATGCAAAAAGACCTGTTATTATGAATACCCATTCAAAACCTATTTTTTCAGCAACCCACGCTCCAATTCCTGCTGTAATAGCTGTTCCTATACTTACAGAAGAAGAGTAAATTGCATATTGGAAGCCTCTTTTTCCTTTTTCTAAGTTTGAAGTGAAAAAACTAGACCAGGAAGGATAAGCAAATGCTGCTGCTACACCATAAATAAATTCAACTACATAAATATGGTAGATCTTTGTTGAAAGAATATATCCTATTGGAACTAAAACAAATAAAGCTGTTCCAAATCTCAGCATCCATAATCTGTCTTTTGGATTAAATTTGTAAGCAAATAATATTTGAAGAAGAGCATGAGTTATCATAAATATTGCGCTTGCAATACCTGCAGCCATAATTGTTCCACCAATAAGATTATCTTTTATGAAAATTGCAAGAATTGGAGAAACTAATCCAAATCCGCTTAAAACAAAAATATCTGAAATAATCAATAATTTTAGTGTCTTATTCATCTTTTTTTACCTCAGATAAGATTATAATTTTAGGATTATAAATCTTTTTGGGACTGAATTTTTTTAGTGAATTATTCAGTACTTAAAAATATTTAAATAGTACTGCAATAGTATATCAGTACTTATAGGAGGTTAAAATATGAAACCAATTCAACTTAATGAAGAAAATTTCGAAAAAGAAGTCTTAAACAGTGAAATTCCTGTAATAATAGACTTTTTTGCTGATTGGTGCATGCCGTGTAAAATGATGGCTCCAGTATTTGAAAATTTGAGTGAACAATATAAGGGTAAGCTTAAATTTGCAAAAGTAAATACAGACGAACATCATGGAATAGCAGCAGAATTTGGAATCCAAGGAATTCCTGCTTTGGTTATAATGTCAAAGAACAAAGAGATAGGAAGAATTGTAGGATTTGCATCTGAGTCAGTATTGAAAAATAAAATTGATCAAATTTTATAAAATGGAAGAAAAAAATTTATACGATGTTTTAATTATTGGAGCTGGTGCAGCAGGATTAACTGCAGCAATTTATTCCAATAGATATGGAATAAAAAATGCTATAATCAGCAAAGATGTAGGAGGTCTTGCAGCAACTGCTCACAAAATTTGTAATTATCCCGGATTTAAGGAAATTTCTGGTTTTGAATTAATGAATAAAGTAGGGGAACAAGCAAAAGGAATTGGTGTTGAGATAATTAACCAGGAAGTCTTAGAAATTAAGAAGAAAAAAGACTTATTTATTATTAGAACACAGAAAAACGAATATTATTCTAAAAAAATAATTTTCTCAGCAGGAATGCAAAGAAGAAAATTAAATATTGAAGGTGAAGAAAAATTATATGGCAGAGGTGTAAGCTATTGTGCGACATGTGATGCTGGATTTTTTAAAAATAAAATTGTTTCTGTTGTAGGCGGAAGCGATGCTGCATTAAGTGCAGCACTTTTAATTGCAGAATTTGCTTCTAAGGTTTATATTATAAGCAGAAGAGGAGATTTCTCTAAGGCAGAAGCTGCCTGGGTAAAACTTGTAAACTCAGAAAAAAAGATTGAATCATTATTTAATGAAGAAGTTTTAGAGATAAAAGGGGAAAACAAAGTTGAATTTTTAAAATTAAAATCTGGTAGAAAACTCCAAACAGATGGTATTTTTATTGAAGCAGGTTCTGTTCCAATGGTTGATTTGATTAATGATTTAAAGATAAAACTTGAGAACGGATTTATTAAAGTAGACCATAATCAGGAGACAAATGTAAAAGGATTCTATGCTGCTGGTGATATAACAAATCATAAACTAAAACAGATAGTAACTGCTGCTGCTCAAGGAGCGACTGCTGCATACTCTTGTTTTGAAAAGCTTAAAACTGAAAAAGTAAAAAAATGATTAATTTTGCGTGTAAGCAATTTGACCTTGAAGAGACAATCAGGTGCAGTTTTAGTTTAACTAAGGCAGAATTTAAGATTTTTAAATTTCTTATGAAAAATAATACTAAAAGATTTGAGAGTAAAGAACTTGCAAAAGAATTACATTTAGAACTTTCAACTGTTCAAAGATCAATGAAAAAAATGAGTGAAAATGGAATAATTATTCGTTCAAAAGTTAACTTGGAAAATGCAGGATATACTTATTCTTATTGTATCTGTGAAAAATATAAGATAAAAAACAAGGTTAAAGAGATAATTCAGAGTCAAACTAATAAATTTGAAGAAGAAATTGAGAAGTGGTGAGTATTTGTCCTAACCTCAAAACAATATATTTATAAGTATTTTTGAGTAGTTTTCTTTGTACATTTTCGTTGTAAAAACGAGATTTTTACTGCCCACTTCGCATAGAGGTATTGCAGGAGATTGCTAATCTCCGCCCTTCGGGGCTCGCAGGTTCGAGTCCTGCAGTGGGCGTTTTAATAACATATATAAATAATTAATTCCTAGATTTTTGATGCCAATGGTTGACTTAGAGGATGATGGCTCAATAGAAAGAGCAAAGAAAAAAGATGGAGTTATGCATAAACATATTTATTGTCAAAAATGTGGACGTCCTAAACCATGCAGAAATCCTGATTGCACACAGTTACATTGCAATTGCAATACTCTCTAATTTTTATTATACAGTATAATTCTTAGCTGAACTAGGGTTGAAAGAAAATATTTTAAGGAAATCTGCTACTCTTTCTCTCAATAATTTTGAATGCTCAACCCCTTGTCTAACTTCCCTTAATTTTGGTGCAATAAATATATTCGGAATTAATCTCAAAACAAAGCTTATGAAAAATACAAGCAAAATTCCAGTTAATCCAAATAACTTTAAGTTTGGCATGCTAAGCAACTGTCCACCAAGCAATCCTCCCAAAAATGTTCCAATTGAATTAATAAAACCAAAATATGCAAAGCATAAAATTATTCTTTGCTTTGTAACTGCATCATAAATGAAATTACTTGTTGAGAGATTATAAGCTGCCCAGACAAATCCTGAGAAAAACTCAACAATAAAGAGATAACTCACTAATACCCAAATTGGAGCTTTCATTAAAAATATAGAAAGTACCCATAAAATTGGTACAAAAGATGTCATAAATCCAGCTACTTTCAGTACTCTAATTGTTCCAATCTTATCTATTTTTTTTCCAATAAATGCTAAGAATAATAGTGGAGAAAGTAATTCACTTAATTTAATCAAAGTAAATGAAAGATAAGAAAGATGAAGTTCCTTAATCATATAAACTGAAAAGAAAGGAGAAGCAATTGCAACAGCGAAGGCAATTATTGAAGTATAAATTACAAATTTTCCAAAATTATTAGAAGGCATCTTTTTGATGAATTGAAAAAAGCTAAAATAAGAAGCTTCATCTTTTGTCGCTTTAGGCTCATATTGTCTCTTTAAAAAATAAAAACTAGTGTACCTTCCAATTGAAGCTAATAAGAATAAAATTGCAAACCCAAAAAATACTTGCCCTTCCTGTTTAAATGAATCTAGAATTAAACCTGCAGTTAACATGCTTAGGATTACAACAAAACCATTTAGCCTACTTCTTTTTCCAAAATAAGAACCCCTATTTTCCTCTACTAAATCCTGCATCCAGGAAGTCCAAGCAGGTGAAGCAATTGCCCCTGAAATTATAATTATTGAATAACAGATTATCAATAATATAGAAGCATATACAAAATTTAAATTAAGGAAAAAATATGAAAAACCAACTAAAATTAATGGAATCCAAAAAAATGCCTGAATAAACACAAAAGGCAAGACCATGCTTTTTCTTTGTCTTTTATAATATTCCTTTGTGAGAATTACTCTGAAAAAATTTCCAATAAGTGTTGGTAATGCTTCAAGAATTCCAATTAATCTATTAGAAAATCCTAGAGATAAAGCGTATGGAGTAATATATCTTAATCCGACCCCATCCATTAAGCCGTAGAATGCCCCGTCACGTAAACTATTCTTTTTTCCCTTTTCTTTCAAAATCTTTTCTTCTTCCATATACTCTTTTCATCTTTCCCTCCTCGGTTGTAGGCAATCAGAATATACTGAAGTTTATTTAAAAATCTATCTTGTAATATCAGAAGTCTTTTTCCACTGAATATAATTTTTTTCAAGTAGCTCGATTACCTTTTGTCTATCTTCACTTTTACCTAAACCTTTCCAATCTATAACTGCAAAATCAACTTCTTCATAAGTTTTCTTAACTGCTTCTAAAATCATTTCTTGTGTAATAGGCATATTATACTCTGAAATTATATGTGCAAAAGCAACATTTGATTTTTGCTGAAGCGCATTAAAGCTAGGACAATAATGTGGTCCCCCAATACCTATTGCAATCTCTCTATATTTATTCTCTTCGAATTGTTCAATTGTCTCTTGAATTGTCTTTGCAATAATAAAACCAACTCTTCTATTTCCCCATTCTAATTCAGTTGAACCAATTTCAATAAATACACATGGCTTGCTTTCAATTAATGGCCCATGATGAGTTACTTCTAATGTAACAGAATACTCTTCTAAGTTTGCCTCTTTAACTTGGTCATTTAATTTATTAAAAATAAATTTGTTAAACAAAGCAGAAGATAAACAAACTTTACCTGGCATACCCCCGAAGTCTGCTTTTGAGAAATTCCCTGGAGCATGAACTGAAAGAGTTTTTCCTCCTTTCTCTGATTTATGCTTTGATGCAAAAATTATGAAGTCATATTGATTTATCCTTCCCATATCTAAATTTTCAGTATAGATTGTCTCTTCATCAACTAAGTAAAAATCAAAACTTGCTTTATTTTGCCAAGAAGAAAGAACAGGATTATCTTTAAATTGAGATAAGTGCGAACAGATGTTCATTCCTGCCTTATCCTTCTTACTAGCTATTACTAAATACTTTTTGAACATAAAATATTGGAGATAAAATAATTTAAATGGTTTTTGATGGTAGAGGATAATATTATAATTAATTATAAAAACCCTCTTAATCTAAATAAATAATGAAAGAGATGTTTCAGTTCATAATTGCAATTGTTATTTTAATTCTTGGAGTTCCGATTGGAAATATTTTAGCTAAAAATACAAAAGAAGAACTAAAAGACGGTAAAATTTGGTTTTTAATTTTAATTTTCATCTGCTTAATTGGAGTAATTTTAGGTTTAATTTTCAAAAACGATATTCTTCTTTTTACATTCCTTTTTATTGCTGTTGTTACAAGCAGAAGTTTGAAAATTAAGGAAGATAAAAAAAAGAGAAGATAAAAACTTAAAAACTAGGATAATTCTTGAAACAAATGGAAGAAAAAAATATTGAAAAGGATTTAACTAAGATAATTGAAGAAGTCAATGCTAATTTTTCAGGAAAACTGCTCTGTGGATGTTCTCCTGGAGAAGAGCAACTATTGGAAATTTATGAAGATGTTAAATATATTGAATTTATAGGAGCGTTTAGATACAAAGCAAAGTCAATGAAAGAACTTAAACCTCTTTTTGAGTATATAGAAAAAAATAATTACAAAACTAATCTTGAATAATTATAAAAACACTTCTTTGTTATTTTATCTATGACAATTAGAATAGGTCCTGGAGGATTAGGTCCTGTAAAAGAGGCTGAAGGAAATTTAAAGGAGTATAACAAATTTAATTTTGGAAATTGTGAAGTAGAGTTCACTTATCAGGTTTATATGAATAAAGAAGAAGCTGAAAAAATAGGAAAGATTGCAAAAGAAAAAAACATAAAATTGAGTATTCATACATCCTATTTTGTAAATTTAAATTCAGAAGAAAAACAGAAAGTTCACGCAACAATGCAAAGAATTCTAAAATGCTGTGAAATAGGACACTATCTTGGTGCCAAAAGCATTGTCTTTCATCCAGGATATTATGGAAAATCAAAAGATAAGGAAGAAACATTTCAAAACATTAAAAAAAGAATTATAGAAATGATGGAAACAGTTAAAGAAAAAAAGTGGGATGTTGAATTATGTCCTGAAACAATGGGCAAAGTAAATGTATTTGGGAGTGTTGAAGAAATATCCAGATTAGTAAAAGAAACAGGATGCAGTTTTTGTATTGATTTTGCACATGTTTTGGCTCGTGATAAAAAGGTTGATTATGAAAAAATAAAGAAACTATTCCCACAAAAAGAATGGCACTGCCATTTTTCTGGAATTGAATATACTGAAAAAGGAGAAAGGAATCATATTAATTTAAAGAAAGAACAATGGAAAGAATTATTTGACAATTTACCGAAAGATAAAGAAATCACAATTGTCTGTGAAAGTCCAGATCCTGTTGGTAATTGTATTGAAGGTTTGAAAGTTTTGAAATCACAATAATTCTTATAAATTAAATAAATCTGCTTAGAAAATGGAAGAGTCACAATTTGATGTAAATGCACTTGCTAAAAAGTATGCTGAAAATTATGGAATAACTAAGCAAGGGGAAAAAGAATCAGATTATAATTATAGAAGCAGAGTTTCTGGAGAGTTAAAGAAACAAGGCCGCCTTATTGAAGCTCATGAAGCTTTTTCTGGTAGAAGATATGATGACCCGAATCAAGGAGAATGGGGGCCAATGACAGGACTTCTTGGTGCTGCTGCAAAAGCACTGCAGGGAATTGAATTTTCACCTAGCGATTATGAAGAACAAATTGGAGACGATTTAGCAGCAGGACAATTAGTGAAACATCATAGAAGAGACAATGGATTAGCTGAAATTATAAGAGTTCTTGGTCCAGATGGTGCAATAAATATGATTGACGTTGTAAGAAAATTGAAATAAATTTTATCTAAATCAAGCTCCAATATTCAATAGAGTCAATCTATACATTATCAAAATACCAAGTAAAATTCCTGCAAGATTTCTGAATGAAAATTTATTTTCTTGTTGTTTGTGTATTTCTGGAATTAAATCACTGCCTGCAATATATAAGAAACCACCCACTGCAATAGGCATTACAATATATGAAAATATCGCTGATTTTTCAGAGAAAATTATTCCAATTATTGCTCCAACAAGTGCAACCAGGGCTGAGAGAAAATTAAATAGAAGTGCTTTCTTTTTTGTATATCCAGAATATAATAAAACTCCAAAATCTCCTATTTCTTGGGGAATCTCATGAATTATTACAGCTAAAGTTGTTGCTATTCCTAGAGATATGCTTGCAAAATAAGAAGCAGATATAATTAAACCATCAATTAAATTATGCATTCCATCTCCAATTAAATTCATTGGGCCTAAATGATGCTTATGCACTTCACAATTTTGGTCATGACAGTGTCTCCATCTTATAAAATTTTCAATAACAAAAAATAAGATTATCCCTCCAAGAACTAAGAATGCTACTGTCAGTGTAAAACCTGTTTGTGAAATTATCTCTGGTAGCAAATGTAAAAAAGCCCCTCCTAAAAGAGAACCTACTGAAACAGCAACAAGAAATAAAATTAATTTATTCAAAGTTTTCTTTTTTATAAAAATAAAAAATATTCCTATTAAAGAAATTAATGAGATAATTATAACACTTAATATTATTGCAAATTGCGTATTCATTAAATTAAAAATGATTTAACACTTTTAATAGTTTAGGGTTATCAATAATAATATAAACCTGATTTTTTTAATTTTATCATGTTATACTTAATAGGGTTAGGATTAGATGAAAAAAGCCTTTCAAAAGAAGCAATTGAAATAATTAAGAGATGCAAGAAAGTTTATCTTGACAATTATACTGTTGATTTTCCATATACTCATCAGGAATTAATTGATGAGATAGGTAAAAAGGTAATTTCTGCAGATAGAGAAAAAGTTGAAAATCTTGAAATTGTAGGCGAAGCAAAAAAAATGGATATTGCTCTTCTTGTTTATGGAAGCCCTCTAACTGCTACAACTCACATTACACTGATTGAAGAAGCAATTCTTTCTGGAATAAAATATAGAGTCATAAATAATGCTTCAATTTTGGATGCTGTTGCTGAAACTGGTTTTCAGATTTATAAATTTGGAAAAATCGCTTCAATGCCTGCCTGGAAAAAATCATATGAACCAGATAGTTTTATGGATATTGTCAAAGAAAATAAATCAATAAAAGCACACACACTTTTACTAATTGATATAGGATTGCATATAAAACAAGCAATTGAGCAGTTAGAAAAAGCTGCAGCAAACAAAGGTGTCAAATTAGATAGATTAGTGATTTGTCAGTGCATGGGAACAAAAAGACAAAAAATTCTTTACAGAGAGCTTGAAGAAATTAAAGGATATACCGGTGTGCAAAAACCTTATTGCATTATAATTCCAGGAGAACTTCATTTCGTGGAAAAAAATATGCTCGAAGCATACAAATGAAATTAGTTTCGCAAAGAATATGAAAAAAAATTTAATTGTTGGACTTACATTTATTTTATTCTCAATACTTTTATCTTTTGCTAATGTATTTTTGATTACTGGAGCTGTTATTGGAACAAATATTTCACATTCTCTTATTACTATCTTAACTCTCGCTTTTTTTCTTTTAGGATTATTGTTTATTAGCAGATTTGGAAAAGGACTTGCAGCACTTGTTCTAGCTGGAACATTAATTGGAGGGCATGCAATTCATTCGCACAGAGAAAAACAATATTTAGAAGATACAAAAATAACTGCTTCATGGAAAACTGATTTAGGAAAATTCCAGAGAACATATAGATGGGATGATGAACTTGATAAAGCTGAAAGAAAATACAAAATACCGAAAGGATTATTGAAAGGGCTTGCAATGAGAGAAAGTTACGGAGATCCATTGAGGCTAAATGAAGGAGAAGATGGTGGTGCTGGATTGTTTATGTTTCAACCACGGACAGCCAGAGCATATGGATTAAAAACTTATGGAAAATCTAACAAATCTAGTAAAGACTTGAAACATGGTGAACAATTAAAAGACCTGGTTAAGAAATATAAGAATGATTATAGAAAATTAGCAGAGATAGATGAAAGATTTGATACTGAAAAATCTGCAGAAGCTGCTGCTAAATATCTAAGAGAAGATTATGAAAGATATGGTTCTTGGGATGATGCTCTCTCGGCGTATAATCAAGGAACACCTGCACCTAGGTCTGATACTACTGAACACGTTAAGGCAGTTAAAAGATATCAGAAATACTACAAAAAGAGAGATAAGCATTAATTCATATTAAATTCTAAATTCCTTGCAATCATTCTTGGAGGAGATATTTTTCTGAACATCTCATTATAAAGATTTTCTTTTATTCTATACTTTTTTTGTTCTGGAGGATCAGCATATTCCTTTCCTTCCACTCCTCCATAAATAAATGAAGAATATCTATCATTCAAAATATTCACTAACCTTTTGTTAAAATCTCTTCTATCCTCAAGAGGGAGTTTTGCTATATTTATATATAATTCATCTTCCATAAAAGATAAGAAAAATGAGCATTTTTAAGTGTTTCTTTCTTTCAAAAATATTAAAAACTAGTATTTCTATAAAATTCCTATGGCAAGTATAAAAGAAACTGAAGAAGAAATTCTTAATTTCTGGAAAAAGGACAAAACATTTGAGAAATCATTAAAGAAAACAGAAAAACAAAAACCATATATATTTTATGATGGACCCCCATTTGCAACAGGGCTTCCACATTATGGACATATTCTTGGCTCTGTTACAAAAGATGTATTTGGAAGATTCTGGACTATGAAAGGAAAGTATGTAAGAAGAGTGTGGGGCTGGGATTGCCATGGATTGCCTATTGAAAATATAGCGGAAAAAGGTTTGGGAATTAATTCTAAAGACGAAATTGAAAAAATGGGTGTTAAGAAGTTTAATGATTATTGTAGAAGCAAGGTACTTGAATATGCTGGAGCGTGGGAAAAAGTCATTGAAAGAATTGGAAGATGGGCAGATATGAAAAATTCTTACAAAACAATGGATAACGAGTATATTGAAAGTGTTTGGTGGGCATTCAAAAAATTATGGGAGAAAGAATATATTTACGAAGGTGAAAAAATTTTAATGTACTGCCCAAGATGCATGACTCCTCTTGCAAAAGCAGAAATTGCAATGGATAATTCTTACAAAAATATAAAAGAAGATTCTGTTGTAATAAAATTCAAGTTGAAGAATGAAAAAATAAAAGAGGATAAAATTTATGCTCTTGCTTGGACAACTACTCCTTGGACACTTCCTTCAAATCTAGCATTGACAGTAAATCCAAAATTAACTTATTTATATATTAAAGACAATTCAGATAAAAATGTTTATTTGCTTGCAAAAGAAGTAGTAAAAAATTTCTACAAAGACAAAAGAGAATACGAAATAATAAAGGAAGTAAAAGGAAAAGAATTGGAAGGAAAAGAATACGAACCGTTATTTGATTATTTTAAGGATACAAAAAATGCATTTAAGATTATACTCGGAGATTTTGTAACAGCTGAAGACGGAACCGGAATAGTTCATACTGCTCCTGCTTTTGGAGAGGAAGATTATGAAGTCTGTAAAAAATATAATATTCCAATAGTACAACCTGTTGATGAAAAAGGAAAGTTTACAAAAGAAGTAAAAGATTTTGCAGGAAAATTTGTCCATAGCACAAATAAAGAAATAATTGAATTCTTAAAAGAAAAGAAAAAGATTGTTCTTGTGAAAAATATTGAACACGAATACCCTTTCTGTTATAGATGCGATACAAAATTAATTTATCGAGCAATACCTGCTTGGTTTGTAAATATTCAAAAGATTAAACCAAGAGTTCTTGAACTAAGCAAAAAAATTAATTGGTATCCTAAATTCCTAAAAGAAGGAAGAGTAAAGTATACTATTGAAACTGCTCCTGACTGGAATATTTCAAGAAATAGATATTGGGCAACAGCTATGCCGATTTGGGTTTCAAAAGATGGAGAGAAACTAGTAATAGGCAGCATTGAAGAATTAAAAAAATATTCTAAGGGAATAAAAGGAGAAATAGATTTACATAAGGATTATCTTGATAAAGTTATTTTGAAGAAAGATGGGAAGGAATTTAAAAGAATTCCAGAAGTTCTTGATTGCTGGTTCGAATCTGGTGCAATGACTTTCGCACAATTTCACTATCCATTTGAAAATAAAAAATTCTTTGAAGATAATTTCCCTGCACAATTTGTTGCTGAATATATTGCTCAAATAAGAGCCTGGTTTTATTATATGTTAATCTTATCTGCAATTTTATTTGATGAAATGCCCTTTGAAAATGTTGTAACAACAGGAACAATTCTTGGTAAAGATGGGCAAAAGATGAGCAAAAGCAAAGGAAATTTTACTGACCCCATGATATTAATAGATAAATATGGTGTTGATGCATTAAGATTTTATTTAATGTCAAATCCAGTCATGAATGCTGAAAATCTGAACTTCTTAGACAAAGGTGTTGATGATGCATACAACAAAGTAATTTCTCTTTTGTATAACACATTAAAATTTTATGAAAATTATAAAGAAGATAAAATTTCAAAACCAAATTCAAAAAATATAACTGATAAATGGATTCTTTCAAGATTAGTGCAAACAGGAATATCCGTTGAAAAAAATCTTGAAGAATATAATACAATAAAGGCATCAAGCGAAATACTTCAATTTGTGAATGATGTTTCAACAGGTTATATAAGATTAAACAGAGATAGATTTGAAAACGATAAAAATGCCAGAATTACTTTAGGTTATCTATTAGAGAATTTATCCAAGATAGTTGCTCCTCTAATTCCATTTGTTTCTGAAAAAATATACCAATCATTAGATAAAAAAAATTTATCTGTGCACCTACAAGATTATCCAAAATTCAAAGAGGATGATGTAGATACAAACCTTCTTCAAGAAATTACTCAGGCTAGAGAAATAATTTCAAAAGGATTAGCTGAAAGAGATAAATCACAAATTGGATTAAAATGGCCTCTTCAAAAAGCAAAAATTTATGGAAAGGATGTTGATTTAAATGACGAATTAATTGAAATATTAAAATCTCAACTTAATGTTAAAGAAATAGAAGTTGAAGATGAAGGAGAATTAAAAGTTGAATTAGATACAAAAATCACTCCAGAACTTGAAGCAGAAGGATATGCTCGTGAATTGTCAAGACAAGTTCAAGAATTTAGAAAAAAATTAGGATTAAATAAGAAGGAGACTATTCAACTTTATATTCAATCAGAAAGCAATTTGAAAGAATTAATTTCAAATCAGATTGAATTTATAAAATCTAGAACAAATTCCAAAACAATTAATTTTGTTACAACCCTGGAGAAGGAAAACTTTAAAAATGAGATAGACTTCTCTATTAAAGATAAAAGGGGTAAAATAGGAATAGTTAAAAAATAACTACCTATCAGTAATCCAATAAGTTTACTCTTTTATCATAATAAAGTTTAAAAGGCAAAAGCACTAAGGTAATTACAAGTAAAATGATAGTAAAAGATGAATTTTTAAGCAGATTAAGGAAGATTTTCGATTTAAATCTATATGAAGTTAAAGTTTGGACAGCTCTTTTATCGAGAGGAACTTCAACTGCAGGAGAATTAAGTAATATTTCTGATGTTCCTCGTTCAAGAACATACGACATTTTGGAAAGTCTTGAAAAAAAAGGATTTATTGTAATGAAATTAGGCAAGCCAATTAAATTTGTTGCATTAAAACCTGAAGAAGTTGTTGAAAGAGTTAAAAGAAATCTTATAAAATATGCTCAGGAAAGAACAAAAAGATTGGAAACTTTGAAAGACGATGAGGTTTTAGAAGAACTTAACGGATTATTTACAAAAGGAATTAAATTTGTTGAACCAAGTGAACTATCTGGAAGCCTTAAAGGAAGACAAAATATTTACAATCACATGGATATGATGATTCGTGATGCTGAAAAATCAGTAACTATTGTTACAACAGCTGAAGGACTTAATAGAAAACTTGAAGCATTAATGCCTGTGTTAGAAAAAACAAAAAAGAGAGGAGTGAAAGTTAGAATTGCTGGTCCAGTAAATAATAATAATCTTAAAGTTGTAAGAGAATTAAAAAAAGTTGCTGAAGTAAAAAATATGGAAAATATAAGAGCAAGATTTGTAATTATTGATGGTAATCAAGTAATGTTTATGCTTTTAGATGATGAAAAGTTCCATCCAAATTATGATATAGGAATTTGGATTAACACAGAATTCTTTGCTCAAGCGTTGGAACAAATGTTTGATCTTGCATGGAAAGATATGAAACAGGTGAAGTAAAGGTATATATTCCAAACATATAAAAACCAAAATATATTTTATACAATATAATTATTAGATAAAATTGAAAGGAGGTATAAAATGGCTAAATAAAGTGTTACAAAAAAAGCGATGAATGGTGAAACATGTGAAAATAGTAATTGTCATTGCAGAAATGGTATGATAAGAATTGGAGCAATGGCTTTTATCCTATTCTTAGTTACTGTCTGGCCAAAAGTTGGAAACTGGCTTACAAGTGTTCCATGGTGGGTTTACCTTATAATCTGGATAGTGTTTTGCGGTGCATCAATGGGAATGAAGAACAAATGTATGTGCTGTAAAAAATAATTAAATTATTTTTTTAATTACGATTTCTAATTTTTTATTTATTTTAAAAACATTTATAAAATCAGAAAAAATCAGATATTCTCATGGGATTTTATAGAGATGAAGAAAAAAGAGAATACATACGTGAAATTAAGAGAGATAGAAAATTAGGTAGAAATCTTTTTATCGGAGGATTAGCAGGACTTTCGCTATTGGGCTTAGAATATCTTACTGGAATTTCTCCAGAGATTACCAATGTCCCTGTTGACCAAATGAATTTTTATCAAGATTTACATTTAGGAGTATTATTATTATCTTCTTTAGCGGCCGGGGGCGGAGCATCAATTTATGGAATAACTTACCTTGTTGGCCCAAAGATGAATAAAACAAAATCAAAAGAAAATAATCTTGAAAAAACATCAAAAAAAGATTAATTTTTCTAATTCTTTTATACTTTTTACTCTAGAAATCTCATCTCTTAGCTTTGCAGAACCTTTTATCCCTTTTGTAAAATTGCTAAACTGAAGTTTTATTTGCCTAAAAGGAAGTTTGTATTTTTTGGCAAGAGTAAAGTATTCTTCAAAAGACTTTTCAAAATGGGTATTTGTTAGTTTGGAAAATATTTCTGGTCTTCCTATTGCCTCTCTTCCAATCATAACATAATCAAATTTCTTTAATAGTTCTTTACAGTTCTTCTCATTAACATTTCCGGAATAAATTACAGGTAAGAAAGTTTTTGATTTTATTTCTTCTGCAAATTTTAAATCTGGTTCTCCTGAATAACCCTGAGACTGCGTTCTTGGATGAATGCACACTGCATCACAATATTTTTCTGCAAGTTTCAATATTTCAAAAGAAATATCTGATTTTCTCATTTTAAGAGTTAGAGGTTTTTTTGTATTTTTTCTCATAACTTTCAATATTTTTTCTACTATTGCTAAATCTTTCAAAAAACTTCCAAACCCGTGTCTTCTTGCATTTTTTGCTGGACATCCCAAATTTAAATCCCAGAAAGTTACCTGAGAATCATATTTTTCCATAAATTCTTTTATCCCATTGGTATTTGTACAGAAAAGCTGTAGAGCTGGTTTATCGTCTAAAAAAATTTCTTTTTTGTTAAGAGGATTAATCATCCCAGTATAAGTTAAACCACAACCTGCTTTTTTACAAATAAGTCTAAAAGCAATATCATTTATCTCTTCCATTGGAGCAAGAAATATTCTGTTCTTTAAATTTAAACTTTCAAATTTATTTTCCATAAAATCATTAAAATAATTTAAACAAACTAATTACTGCTCCAATAATTGTTGTTACGATTACAATCCAGCCAAAAACAACCATAACTGCATGAGGAATAAATCCAATCTGTAAAACTCCGTCAATCATTCCAAATGCAACAGCCAGAGAAACAATAATTCCTGTTAACCAAATAATAAAATTCAAAAAGTTACTAAAGAAATTTATTTTTGCCATTACATCTGCTCCAAAGGTTCAATTCCTAAAAGATTTAATGAATTTGCTAAAACTTGCTTAAAACAAATTACTAAATCCGCCCTAAACTTTTCTTTGTCTGAATGCAAAACTGGACAAGCATGATAAAATTCATTAAATGTCTTAGCTAATGAATAAGCATAGTTTGCTAATATAGATGGATTTAATTCACTAAATGATTTTGCAAGAATCTCTTTAAAATCTGCTAATTTTTTTAACAGGGCAATTTCTTTTTCTTCTAATTCTTCAATAGAATATTCTTTGTCTGCACTTTCTGAACTCTTTTTCTTTTTTAATTTCTTTAAGATGCTTGAGGCCCTTGCATAACTATAAAGAATATATGGGCCAGTATCCCCTTCAAAATCTATTGATTCTTTAGGATTGAATATCATATCTTTCTTTGTATCTACCTTAAGAAGAATATATTTTATTGCTGCAAGAGCAATTTTAAGACTTCTCTCTTCAAGTTGCTTTTTATTAAGTTTATATCTTGATTTTAACTCCTCTTTTACTAGATTCTGAACCTCATCAATTAGATTGTCTGCATCAACTACTGTCCCTTCTCTTGATTTCATTCTTCCTTCTGGTAAATTAACCATTCCGTAAGAAAGATGTTTCATCCCTTCAGTTTTTAATCCCAATTTTTTCAGAATGGTAAACAAAACATCAAAATGATAGTTCTGTTCATTTCCAACAACGTAAATAGATTTGTCAAGTTTATGTTTGTTATACTTCAATTGAGCTAAATATAAATCCTGGGTAATGTAAATTGAAGTGCCGTCTTCCCTTAACAAAACTTTTTCTCCAAATCCTTCTTTTTTCAAATCAGCAATAACAAATCCATCTTTTTTTGTAAATATATTATCTTTAAGTCCTTTTTCTACAATTTCTTTTCCCTTTTCATAAATTTGACTTTCAAAATATTCTACATCATGATAAATTCCAAATCTCTTGTAAGTCTGCTTAAATCCATCTAATGCCCATTTATTCATTTTTTTCCAAAGTGCAATAACTTTTTTGTCTCCTGCTTCCCATTCCTGAAGCATTCTATGAGATTCTTGTTCCATTTGAAAATCTGTTTTCTCTTTTTGATTAAACAAAACATAATAATCTCCTACAAAATGGTCTGATTTCTGCTTTTTAGTTGGTTTCTTGTTCTTACCATATTTATCATAAGCGGCCATTGATTTACAAATGTGTATTCCTCTATCATTATTTAGATTTGCACGAATTACTTTCTCTCCATAAAATTCTGAAATTCTTGATACACTCTCTCCAATAGTCATATTTCTCAAATGTCCTAAATGTAGTGGCTTGTTTGTGTTTGGAGAAGGAAATTCTACCATTGTTTTTATTCCAGATTGTTTTATTCTGCCATACCTATCTGCATCAAATTTAATTTGTTCTATTAGTTTCTTGGCTAATTCTTTTCTGTCAACAAAGAAGTTTATGTAAGGCCCACTTGTCTGTATATCATCGAAACCTTTTGGGATATCTTTGATATGTCCTCTTATATTAAGTGCAACTTCTGATGGAGGAGATTTTAACTTTGAAGCAAGGAAAAAGCAAGGAAAAGCATAATCTCCTTTATCTGGAGTAGGAGGAACCTCAATAAATTTCTTAATTTCTTCCTCTTTTAATTGCAATCCTTCTTCTTTTATAGCTTTAATAAGAATTTTCAAAATCACATCTTCCATTAAATATTAAATAAAAAAAGATTAATAAATGTTATTCTCCATATAAATTAATGCCAAATCAAAAAGAGGCTTTAGATAGACTAAATAAAGAGAAAGATTATGAGGATAAAATAGCAAATGATTTGTTAAACTATTATCTTGTTTCTATTGACAAAATATTTGATTTAACTTCAACTCAAAGAAATAAAATAAGAGAAGGATTATCAACTATCGCGCACGATTCCCAGATGCACAGCGAGATGTTTAATCTTTTGATAAATTACGTATTGAACAATGGAGAAACTGAATACTAAAAAACAACTTCTTGAAGGCCTGAAAGACTTACTTGCAGTTGAAATTCTTGCAAGAAAAAGTTATGAAAAAGATATTATGACATTTAATAATTTTAAGATAGTGGATACTATTGAGAAGATAAAGATAGATGAAGACAGACATATTAATATGCTAAAAGAGATGATAAAACTCCTTGAAAAGAAGAAAGAGGAGTAATCAAAACATTTATAATTGATTTTTTTCTAGATTTTTTATGGCAGAAATAAATAAAGACAATCTTGAAAAAGCACTTGGAGATAAAGCTGAAAAGAAGGGACAACCAATGCCAAAAGAAATGGAAATTGGATTCCATCAAGGTTCTTTGAATACACTTCTTAATGAAAGAAATGAGATGATAAGAATGGTTCAGCAGATTGAAAGAGTTATGCAAATGCATGTGAAAAGACTTGAAGAACTAGGTGTTAAAATAAAGGTTGAAAAACCAGAAGAAAAGAAAAAATAAGCTTCTTTTTATTCTAAATAGCAAGAGTTATAAATAATTAATATTTAACTTAAAAATGGATAGTGAAAAGAGATTTAATCTTATCAAAAGAAATACAGAAGAAGTTATGACTGACGAGGACTTGAAAGCTCTTCTTGAAAGCGGAATAAAAATAAAACATTATATTGGTTTTGAAATTTCTGGAAAAATTCATCTTGGAACAGGATTAATGTGCATGTCTAAAGTAAAAGACTTTATGGATGCAGGAGTGGATTGTTCTATATTTTTAGCAGACTGGCATACCTGGATAAACGACAAATTAGGCGGAGACAGAGATGTAATCAAAAGAGTTGCTGTTGAATATTTTAAAGAAGGTATGGAAGCTAGTTTAAAATGCCTTGGTGGGGACCCAAAAAAATTGAAATTTGTTCTTGGAAGTGATTTATATCATCACAATGATGATTACTGGGTTACAATGGTTGATATTAGCAAAAACATTAATCTTGCAAGAATGATGAGGAGTATTACAATCTTAGGTAGAAAAGAAGGAGAAGGGGTTGATTTTGCTAAATTAATTTACCCTTCAATGCAAGTTGCGGATATTTTTGCACAAGGAATTAATCTTCCTCATGCTGGTCTAGACCAGAGAAAAGCTCAAGTTATTGCGAGAGAAGTTGCTTTAAAATTAAAGGAAAATGCTTTATTAGATAAAGAAGGTAAAAAAATCAAACCTGTTGCAGTTCATCACCATTTACTTTTAGGATTAGGAAAACCTTCAATCTGGCCTGTTACAAAAGAACAGCTTCCAGAATTATTATCTGAATTAAAAATGAGTAAATCTAAACCAGACAACTGCGTATTTATTCATGATTCTCCTGAAGAGATTAAAAGAAAAATTAATCAGGCATTTTGTTTGGAAGGTGAAACTGAATTTAATCCAATTCTAGACTGGACAAAATATTTAATTTTTAGAGATGAAAAATGTAAATTGGAAATTAAAAGACCTGAAAAGTTCGGTGGAAATAAAACTTATACTTCTTACAAGGCTCTTGAAGAAGATTTTAAAGAGAAAAAATTGCATCCAATGGATTTGAAAAATGCTGTAGTGGAAGCATTGATAGTACTTCTTGAACCTGCTAGGAAACATTTTGAAAAACCAAAGCAAAAAAAGATGCTTGAAGAACTTGATGAAATTCTAAAGAAGAAATAAATTTTATTTAATGTCTAATCATCATACTCGGGGATTACTTTTTTATAAAAAATGCTTAAAATCCAACGAGTAATTACTCCAAAGACAATTATTCCTATAAAAAACATAATCCAACTCATTACATTATCCAAATCTGAATATAAAAGTTCTATACCTAAACCTATTATTCCTCCGAATAATGCTCCAATTAATAAATAAATCATTTCTTTAGTTGGTTTCTTCATTTTATTTCTAAATAAGATTTAATCTCTAAATTACAAATTTCATCTGTGCAACCAAAACTAGCATATTTGTAAGGATTAAAAGTTTTTTCAGAATTTGCAGATATCTTAAATGTTTCTACCTCGGTTATATCTACTCCAAGAATAGAAGAATATAGTCGATACATCACATTAACAGAAATATCCTTATCTTGATTATTTGCTATCCTAATCCTTGAGCCATTATTTTGAACGATTAAAAGATTATTCTGGTAGTCTTGAACTCCTCTTTGGTATTGTTCTAAAGATATCTCTTTTAATTCATTGCTTTTATAATCAAACCACCTACCTGCTCCACAATCACAATCAATAATCTTAACTCTTATATCAATAGAATAAGAATTTAAAATCCAGGGAGAACAAACCTTCGTGCAAAAGTCTCTAACTATTGGAGAACTATCTCCTTGTGCATACCAATCTATTCCATTAAAACTTTGGATAATCGTCTCTAGATTATTTTCTGAATTTTCTTCTTTTTTATTATCTGGATAAAATAGAATTATTCCAAGAATTATTAAAATAATTCCAAGAATACCCCCAATTATCCTTCTCTTTTTTTTCTTTCTTCTCTCTGTATCTCTTCTTTCTTTTTCCTCTCTTCTCATTTGTTCTTCTTTAAACAATCTTTTTCTTTTCTCTTCTTCTTTTCTTTCAATCTTTCTTTTTTCTTCTTGTAATTTTTCATATTTTTCTTTTTCTTCTTTTCTTTTTTCTTCTTGAAGAGATATTTTTCTTTCTTCAACTAATCTCTTTTCTTGCTTAGCTTTTGTTTCCCAATATAATTTTTCTCTTCTTTCTTTTGTTAGCGTGGCCTCTTGAAGAATAATTTCTCTTTTCTCTGGAAAAGTTAGTTTCTTATTTCCTTCTGCTCTTTTGTTTATTAAAAAAATATCAATTTGTTTAGAATTTTCAAATTTCCTTTTTTTTCTAATTTGTTCCCCATGTATCCAATCATGCTCTTCTTTTGTGCAAATATAAAGATTTTTTATGGAATTATTGAATGTCTCCCCATCAATATGGTGAACAATATAAGCACCAAATGGTTTTTGATATTTGTCTCTGTCTTTATCATAGATATATTTTTTTGCTACTTCTCTACTTTGCAGATTTCCTTCTTCTGTAAGTATGTATTCATTGTTAGGATTATTTCTAAATCTCTCTAACGGCATTAATTTCTAAAGTATTCAAATCTTTAAACCTTTTCATTAAAATCCCAGAAAGAACGACCTCTAACTCAATTATATTTTGAATAGGCTAATCTAAACTTAACTTTTAAATTCCCAAGCTCCTTTAATAATTATTTTGGGATTATCTATACTTAATGCTTCTTTAAAACCTCTAACAAAAAAGTCAAGAGTTGTATACATTGACCAAGAACCATTTTCTATTTTTAGGATAAATGTTTGTTCATTCATTTGTTCAAACTTATGTATTGAATCAGAAGATACTTCTCTTGAAAGATTATTATAAAGCATAAAAACTTTTCTTGAATTTTCAACATTATTTGGAAATCTAATTCTTATTTGAGCTTTTGCAGGCTTTACACTGATTTGTTCTCGTGTTATAACTATGCTTTGCTTTTCACGTTCTTTTTCGTAAGTTTGTGCTTCACTCAATTTTAAACTTCCATCAGGATTAAATTGTAAAAAGCCCATTTTAATTTTAAGAAAAAGTGTCTTTTAAATCTATTATGCGGGTGAAAAGAAACTTACCTTTGAATTTGGAAATTTCTAATTCTCCCTCCTACTTATTTGAAATGCGGGTGAAAGGGTTCGGACCTTCGCAGGCATTAAGCCACTGGATCTTAAGTCCAGCCCGTTTGACCACTCCGGCACACCCGCATACTCAAAAAGAATTCAAGAATTGGTTATAAATCTTACTACTAAAAACAATATTTATAAAGAAGAAATTCATTAGCTTATCATCTTTGAAAGGAGGAAAAATGTCTAAAAAAGATTTTGATACTGGTTCAAAAGTTCCATGGCAAGTTAAGACAATAGCAATTTTACACTATATTGCTACAGGGTTGTGTATACTTATTGGGTTGTTTATGTTGTTAGGAGCAAAGGGGATAGTTTCTTCATTGGTTGCTTCTAGTCCTGATTTAGAAGGAATACTAACTTCTGGAATGATTGTTGCTATAGGAATAGTATTTTTCGCAGCTGGAGTTTTGGCTTTCTTTATAGGTAGGGGTCTTTGGAAATTAAGACTTTGGGCAAAAATTGTTGCAATAATCTTTGCAATACTCGGCTTTTTATCTGCATTAGTTTCTGTATTTGTCGCATTTAGATGGACACTAATAATAAACCTGATAGTTTATGGTTTAATTAGCGGTTATTTGCTATTTGATAAAGAAGCTAGAAAAATATTCAAATAAATTTTTTTATTTTTTATTTTTATTTAGTCAAACATTTCTGAAATAGAAATTCCTTTCTGAGCTCTGTAAATTGCTTCAGCAAAAGTTGGAGTCATATCAATAATCTCAACTTTATCCTTTCCTTCTTTAGGAATATCGTGGGTATTGCTCGCCATAACTAAATCAAAGTTTTTAGCTACACAATCTACTCCTTCTGTAAATAATCCGTGTGTTGAATATATCATTACCTTTTTTGCACCATTTTCCCTTAGCTTTTTAGAAGATTCAATAAATGTTCCTCCAGAATCACAAATATCATCTAAAATTAAAACATCTTTATTCTCAACATCCCCTAAAAACCACATGTTTCCAATTTCCCCGGGTTTTGAACGAAGTTTATGAGTAAATGCAAAATTATAATTATGTTCTGAAGAATTAGTTTTATTTGCATCAATCATTCTCTTAAGGAAAGACATTGCTCTTCCAACGCCCCCAGCATCAGGAGAAGCTATTACTAAATTTTCTAAATCAGAAGAATGATTCTTTTTAATATAATCTACAACTGTTGGAAAACTATAAAGATTATCTATAGGTATTGACGCTGGATAAAACCCTTGAATTTGAGGAGAGTGCATATCCATTGTAATTATTCTTTCTGTTTTTGGAGAAGTTAATGCTTTTGCTAAAGCTCTTGCAGATATTGGAACTCTAGATTTATCTTTTCTATCTTGCCTTGACCAATCCATATTTGGCAGAACATAACTTAAACTATTTACAGAAGCACTTAGAAGTAAATCTTGCATTAATTCTAACTCAACCCACCATCTACAAGGGTCTTTGTTTGAAGATTGAATATAATAAATATCTTTTCTTCTTACATTTTCTGGAACATGCGGTAAAAATTCATCATTACGAAAATTTGTATTTTCTATTGGGCTAAGAGTAAATTCCTTAAAATGATATTTATCATGAAGATAATTTTGAATTTTTGCTCCAAAAGTCCAAGCAGGGGTTTTAGGATCTGCAAGAAGCACCACATTTTCCATAAAAATAAATCACAGAAATGCATTTATATTAATTGCTGTATTAAAATATATGAAAAAGAGAGAATATAAAATTATTCTGACAATTTTAATTCTTATATTTTTTACAATAAATTACAACAATCTTGATAGCTTTGTAACAAAAAACTTTGATAATCAAGAAACAATTGTTGTTGAAAGAGTTATTGATGGGGATACGCTTGTTGATAGCGAAGGAATTCATTACAGATTATTGGGAATTAATACTCCAGAAAAAGGAGAGCCTCTTTATTTAGATGCAAAAAAATTTCTTGAAGAAAAAACAATAAATCAAACAATAATTGTAGAAAAAACTAAAAAGGATAGATATGATAGAGAACTTGCATATTTTTATCTTGGAAAAGCAAATATTAATGAAGAAATTGTAAACAAAGGGTATGCAAATTATTATTTTCCTGAAGGAAAGGATAGGTATTACTCAACTTTTTTGGATGCTTGGCTGAATTGCATAGATTCTAACATAAACTTGTGTGAAAAATCAGAAGATAAATGCTCTTCATGTATCCAATTAACAAAGTGGGATTTTGAAAACCAAGAGATTAGTTTTTACAATAAATGCTCTTTTGACTGTAATTTAAATGGTTGGACATTAAAAGACGAGGGAAGAAAAAAATTTGTTTTTGAAAACTATATATTAAAGGGCTTAAATTATGTTAATGTTATTGTTGAGAATAAAACTAATTCTGCAAATAATCTTTATTGGAAAAATGAAGAATATGTCTGGACCTCTTCAGGAGATAGTTTCTTTTTAAGAGATGGAGAAGGAAAGTTAGTGCTTTGGGGGACTGAGAATTATTAAATAGCTAAGATAATCTAGGGTTATCAATTAACTCTTAAATCGTTTAATAATAATATGAATAATCGATTAATGGAGAGTTGCCCAAATAACTATTTCTATGAATATTGCATCAAAGAAATTACATCAATTCGCTACAATCTTCTGGAGGAATAATATAAATACTACCATATCCATTATCAACTATTGCTTTATTAACAAATAAATTATCTCCCCAATCGTTTACATAAACAAATCTCAATAATCTTCCGTAAGCATCTTTGTCTTTTAAAGAAGAATTAAAACTAACTTCTTTGTATAAAATAAGTTCTCTAAGAAATGCTTTTGATTCTTCATAACCTTGTTCTTTTTTTTCTGGAGCATCTACACAGAGCAATCTAACTTTAAGCATTTTGTCTGTTGTTTCATCATAATATTCAAAAGTATCTCCATCAATTATTTTTACAACAGTATTATTATTTAGCTGTGATTTATTGTAAGCTTTTGGAAGAGAAGAAATAAATGCCACAATTAACAGAATAAACACAATAAAAACCATCCAATAAACTATCTTATCCCATTCTTTTTTAATTTTCAGCTCATCATTTGGAAATTGTGATTGATCCTCTTTTTCCATATTTATCCTATCGCACCTGTTCCTTTAAATCTTTTGTTTTTATTAAACTCTCAATTCAAAGTAATAACAAAAAACATTTTATTTAGGACAATAATCTTTTAAAACAGGAAACGTCATCAAAGGCAATGGAGAAAAGGGAAAAGTGCTGGAAGTTATTTCTAATTAACATACTAATTTTAACACTAAGCTTTTCTTTTATTAGTGCTTCTACTTCACTAACAAGCATTAATGTTAATCCTTCAATTACAAATTCTAATCCAGTTCTAACTGTAACGCTTAGTGAGAGTAATTCTTCATACCTAATTTCTGGTGCAGAATATTTTATTGATAGTGCTGGTGTAAGTGGAACAGGAAATAGTTTAACTGCTTCAGATGGAGCATATGATGAACTAACTGAAGATACAAGTGCTAGTATAGATCTAACAGGTTTAAGTCAGGGCAGCCACACAGTTTATGCTCACGGATTAAATAACAATTCTGAATGGGGTGCTTTTTCTACAGTCAGTTTTACAAAAGATACAATTATCCCTACACTAACCTCAATGCAGATTACTGGAGCATATGGTGCTACAAATAAAATTTCTCCTCAAAATGCAGATGGAAAGTATGATTCTGTTAGAATTATTATGAATTCAAGTGAATCTGTTGATTGGGGAAAAACATCAGTATTAAATTCTACAGGACAGGAAATAAAATATTTCAATGGCCCTTCTGGTTATATTAATTCAAATATAGAAACTTGGGATGGAAAAAATAGTTCTGGAAATTATGTCCTTGATGGAGTTTACACAATTTATACAAATATAACAGACCAAGCAGGAAACTCAAATTTAATCTATGTGGGTTCAGTGATTATAGATAATACTGCTCCAATTGGGACAATCACAAAAGGAACTCCTATAATAAGTAACAATGATTTAACACAAGAAATAACAATAAATTATAATGAAGTTATGGATACTTCTTATAGACCACTGATTAACTTTACAAATAATATTGGAGAGATTAGAAGTACTGGAGGAAGTTGGAGTACAAATCAAATTTGGACAGAGAATTTCCTTGTTGAAGATGCAGATGAAGAAACAACAAACGTAATTATTTCTAGTTCATTAGCTAAAGACCTTGTTGAAAACTCAGAAGCTACTTCTATTTCAGCTTCTTTTTCTATTGATACAAAAGCTCCTGTTATCTCTAGTTTGCAAATTAATGCTTCAGATATAGAAATAAATAATGATAATGATGTAACAATTTCAGCAGACATTAGCGAAGGAATGTCTACCCCAATAAATGTCTGGCTTGAAGGAAACTGGACTGGGACTTCTGCAAATAACACTTTAAGTTCTTCTTCAGGACATTATAGTTATACTATAAGCAAAACTCAACTTTCAAATCAGGAATATGTGGGATGGAGAATTTTTACAAGAGATTCTAGAGGAAATATTAGAAGTACAAGCATAAATGGTTTTTTAGTTAAAAATAGAGCTCCTTTATTTATTCCTTCTATAAATAATATGTCTTGGATTGAAGATGGAGGTTCAAAGACAATTAACTTATCTGATTATTTTTATGATTTAGATAAAGACATTCTTAATTATACTGCAACAGTTGTTTCTAACAGAGGACCAACATCAGATCCAAATCCTCTTGGGGGAATAACAGTTACAATAAACAATGCAACAAAAATTGCAACAATTTCATCAACCTCAGATTGGAATGGTGATGGAACAATTATATTTTATGCTTGGGACTTTGTTGGAGGATACAATAGGAGCAATACAGTTTATGTAACAGTTATTGCTGATGATAATGAAGCTCCAACACTAACAAGTTCTTTGAGCCCAGTAAACTTCAGTGAAGATACAACTTTCTCTTTGCAATTATTCTGTGATCCAAATGACCCTGCACAAGTTTGCTTAAATTATAGATATGATGCATCATATATTGATTATAATTCAAATCTAACTGTATCTGTAAATCCTTCAACAGGACAGGTTACATTAAGTCCAAAATTAAATTGGAATGGGTTAACTTATGTTAAATTTCTTGCTGATGATAATGGAGTTCCTTTAGAAACAGGAAGTTTAGTTGTTAGAGTAAATGTAACTCCTGTAAATGATAATCCTATATTAGACGCTCCTGATATAAGCATGATAGAAAATTCTGCTGCACCTTCTCCAATTAATTTGCTTTCTTATACAACGGATGTAGATAACCAATTAACTTCTATGGTTTATAATTTGGTTAGTCAATCAAATACAAGTTTAATTAATTGTAGCTTAAATGTAAATACAATAAACTGTGGAGCACCTGCATATAACAAATATGGAATTTCAGATTTAATAGTTAGTGTAATAGATGGAAGTGGTGGCAGTGATAGTCAAAAGATTACTATTGAAGTAAAAAAGAATCATGCTCCAACAATAAGATCATATTTTCCTGTTGAAAATCCTTTGATAAGAACTGGAAGGCCCCAGACTTTTGTACTTGTTGCTCAAGATGTTGATAATTTAACAGCTTTAAATTATGTCTGGAAAGTAGATGGAACAATTGTTCAGAATGGAATAGATAATAATTATATATTTACACCTTCAGCTGAAAGCAATTATATTGTTAGTGCTGAAGTAAGTGACGAAGTTCCAAACACAGTAACAAAAAGCTGGACAGTTAAGGCAACTACTTATCCAATTACAACAGAGTTTAATGGTGATGAAACAACAAATCTTTCAAATCCTTCTTTAGATTTAACAAATGTAAGTTTAGTTTTAGAAAATTCATACGGTAAAATTGAATTTTTATCTCCTGTTGATTTAACAAAGGCTTGGGACTTGGACAATAATGTTGAAATTTCTTCAAACGGATTAGTTGCTGTTAATACTCAGTTATATCCTGCCTTAAATAAACCTGCAAGAATTACACTTTATGGATTGAGCTATAGTTCTTTACCTAAAGTTTATTATTCTTCGAGCTTCACAACTTCTCCATTGACTGTTCAACAAGAATGTTCTTCACCTAGATGTAATTTACTCAATTATACTGCATTCCCTACATCTGCTGGAGAGGTTACATTTACTGTCTCTCAATTCAGTTCATATGCTGTTAAAGGAAGTGGAATTAATTATGATATTAACAAACTTGATTTAGACAAATGTGAAAACGGAGTCCAAGGAAATCTAACTGTTGAAATAAAAAATCCTGATGAGGATGAATCTTTTGGACCTGGAGCAGAAATTAAGATTAAATTAAAAGTATCAAACGATAATTCTTTTGATGATAAATTCATAGCCAAAGGAATTTTATATAATTTAGATGAAGAAGATGAAGAGGAAACAGAAGAAAGTGATTCTGTTGAAATAGAAACAGAAGATTCAGAAACAATTGAATTCTCATTAATTGTCCCAGAAGATATGGATGAAGAAGATGATTATGTTCTATTTGTTAAAGTCTATCAAAAAGGAGAAGAGGAAAATCAATGCAATTATCAAATAATTGATTTATCTCTTGAAAGAGAAGAACACAAAGTTATAATTAATGATATTGTTTCTGATTTAGAAATTAATACTGGGGAAAAATTAAACCTTGATATTGATTTAGAAAATATTGGAAGTTCAGACGAAGATGAAGCATATATCAAAATAACAAATAGCGAATTAAAATTAAATGAAAAAACAGATACATTTGAAATTGAGAAATATGGTGACGATAATGAATTGACAATAAGCCATAGCATTTTAATTCCACAAAACGCAGCAGGAAAAGAATACACTTTAAGAGTAGAGGTATTTTATGAAGATGGAAGCACTTTCCAAAATTATATAATAAATGTAAATAATAAATCAATTATAAGTTATGTACCTACAGAAAACTTAATTTACTTATCTTCTTCGCAGTCTTCAGGATCTGGAAGTTCTAGTCCTAAAACAATTACTGCATCAAAAACAACTATAACAGGAAAAATAACTGAAAAAGCAGAAGTTGAAGAAGAGGCTGCTCTTAATGTAAATCTAGATACAGAAGATAAAATAGCTTCTGAATTTAGTACAAATAAGAGTTCAGTAAAAGTAAATTATAATTATCTTCCGATAGTGCTTGGTATCGGTATATTGATTTTTGTTTTTGCAATAGTATATCTTTTAATAAAGAAAAGATAAAATTAATATAGTTCTGGGAGTTCTATAATTCATGTTTAAAGATAACCCTTTTCTTCCAAATAAAGAATACATGCCTGATTGGGAATTTAAAATGCTCTACGACAGTTATGTAGAACAGAATAAATATATTAAACTTACAAATAACACAAATAATGTTGTTCAATCTGAACTTGAAAAGATAGATCATCTCGAGGCTGAAGCATCTTTTCAAAAATTACTTCTAAAAAAGAAAAGACTTAATTAGGCATAGATTTAAAAGCAAAAAAATTTTTATTTTTCGATAAAAATGAAAAATAAAAAACCAAAATTTTGGGGAAAACTTGCAAGCATCGATTTAGTTGGATGCAATGACAATGTTAGTAATCCCCGGGAGATTCGGCGGTTTTGCATAGAAATCTGTAAAAAAATTCACATGAAAAGATTTGGTCCAACTCATTTGAAAAGATTTGGTGTTGGAAAATTAGAAGGATATTCTTTTATGCAGTTTATTGAAACTTCTTCTATAACTGCACATTTTGAAGAACAACAAAATCCAAAAAAAGCATTTATTGATATTTTCAGCTGTAAAGATTTTGATGAAAAAGACGCAGCTAACTTTTGTAAAAAATTCTTTGGAGCTAACAAGGCCAAATTAAGAGTGTTGATAAGAGAATAAAATAAAAATTATTCTAAACCAAAAGAGATTTAAACAACAATTCTATTAAATTTTTGTAGACTAAGTCGGCGGGTTAGCCCTCCGCTGCTTGCAAATGGGCTTCATGGCAGACTACGAGTGGGGCGTGATAAGTGCGTTGAGGAATCTTTTTTCCAACGTTGACGCTTTGTCCGTTTTGATTTCGTAGATGCGAAATGGGTCAGGCCTTGATCGGAGCAGCCCTAAACACCTATTGGAATGCTTAGCGGGTTGCAGAGCCGAGAAGGAAGAAAGGCTAGTTTCTTAATGTTCTTAGTAGCTAACCACTTGTCTACACTATTAATTTTTTATAAATATACTTCCAAAAACATCTATTTTACGACGATAATACTTATAAATAATAAATAAAATATATTTTTATGGAAAGTACTTATCTTATAAAACATCCTTCTCATGCACTTGTTGTTGAAGCAATTCAGACTCTCCCAGGAGAAATTGAAAGCATAAATTTGGAATTATTTGCTGATGGAGTTCAATTTCCAGAATATCCTGAAAATGAAGCAACAACACAGGGGTATTTGAATACATGCAAATATCAGAACATAATCCCATTTTCTAGCAAAAGAATAAGATGGAGCTTTAATGTCGAAGAACATATTCCTAAAAATACTGAAGCTATGCAGATGTATTTTTCTGGAGGAAGAACAAATAGGATATCTTTTGAAATATCTCAGGATTGGCAGTTTAAAGAAATTGATAAATTCAAAGAAATATTATTTCCTTCTCTTTTAAAAAATAACTACAAAATTTCATCTGGAGAAATTATTATGTCTGGCCATAAAACAGGTTCGCATCAAACTGAAGGATATGCTCCCGACTTAGCATTAAAGATAAATTATGGTGAAAAAGGATTGGGGATTCTTGTAGACGATAATTATAGAACTGCTAAAGAAGAAAAACCAAAATATGAAAAGTGGTTTGAAGATTTAAAGACAAAATACAAAATAAGAGATTAAAATGGGAAGAAACAGATTGTATCAACAAGGACTTCTAGGAATAATCGAGAAACTTAAGGATAAAGAAGTTAAGTTTCATGTTAATGAATCTTGCGTCGGAGAAGTTTGTTTAATAAATAATTGTAACAGAGATGCAACACATAAGGTAGAAGAAGTTATTATAGAAGGAGACCCAAATCCATTAAGACATCCGTTAACAAATTACATATGCTGCAATCATTATAAGAAAGTTTTTGGCGCACTTGCTAAATTGCAATGTGAAAATCAAAAGCACGATTTATATTATAAAGCAATAAAAAAAGATTATGAAACATTCTCTGATACAAGGGAAGAATAATCCCCTAGATATTTCTTAAATAAAAACATTAATAAATTGATTTCTATTCTCTATAAATATGGGTGAAAAAGAGAAAGATGTTGTTGTTAATCCTTACCAAGTTGAAGGAGAAGTTAATTACGACAGACTTGTTAAAGAATTTGGATTAGAAAAAATTAACGAAGATATTCTAAAGAAAATTAAAAAGCAGACCGGGGAGCTTCATCCCATGCTGAGAAGAGGAATTATGTTTGCCCATAGAGATTTAAATTGGATTTTAAATGAGTATGAAAAAGGGAATAAATTTTTCTTATATACTGGATGTGGACCTTCTGGACCAATCCATTTAGGACATTTACAAATGTGGTATTTTACAAAATGGTTACAAGATAAATTTGATTGTGAATTGTATTTTCAGTTTACTGATGATGAAAAATTCCTATACAAAGAGAAATCTTATGAAGAAATACAAAAATGGACTGAAGAAAATATGTTAGATGTTGCTGCAATTGGATTCAATCCAAAAAAAACACATTTTATCGTAGACACAAAACATGCTGGAATCATGTATCCTGAAGCTATAAAAATAGCAAAGAAAATAACTTTCTCAACAATTAAATCTAGTTTTGGTTTTACAGACAGCAACAATATTGGAAGTATATTTTACACTTCTATGCAAGCTGTACCTGCAATTCTTCCTTCTGTTCTTAAAGGGAAAAATATTCCTTGTTTGATTCCATTGGGTGTTGATCAAGACCCCCACTTTAGAATTGCAAGAGATGTTTATCCTAAACTAGGATTTTTCAAACCTGCAATTATGCATAAGGTTATGTTCCCTTCTTTAGAAGGAATGAATGCTGTAATGAGTAGTTCAAAAGGTGCTGCATTAATCACTGCAAACGATACTCCGGCTGAAGTAAAAAATAAAATAAACAAATATGCTTTTTCTGGAGGAAGAGATACAATTGAAGAGCACAGAAAATTAGGGGGAAATCCAGAAATAGATGTTTCATTCCAATATTTGAAGCACTTTTTTGAAGAAGATGATAAAAAATTAGAAGAAATTGAAAAAGAGTACAAATCAGGAAAATTATCAACAGGGGAATTAAAAAAATATGCCATTGAAAAGATAAATAAATTTTTAGCTCAACATCAAGAGAGAAGAAAGAATGCTAAAAAATTAATTCCACAATATATGTTAAAAGTATAAGATGATAAAAAGAGGGGATAAAAAAGCACAGTTTTACTTTATGGCTACAATAATAATAGTAGCTTTGCTAATAAGCATTGTTGTTACAATTAATTATTCTTTAAGAACCAAATCTTATGAAGCAGAAGAAATTGCAAAAGATTTAACAATTGAAACAGAAAAAGTTTTGGATTATGATACAATTCATTCAACAAATGAATTAGAAGATTTTGCAAAAGTTTATTCTAGATATGTTGGACAAGATAAAGAGATTTATTTTATTTTTGTAGATAATGATGGAAGTTCTGAAGCTTTTAGATATGTTGGAGAAAATAAAGTGGATTTTACCTCTAGTTTAGCAGTTGAAGGAAACGAAATTCAATTTATTATGGATAATAATACCTACAAATTTAATCTTAAGGAAGGAAAGAATTTGTATTTTCTTTTAATTTATGAATCTAAAGGGGAAAAATATGTATTTTCAGGATAAAAGAAAAAGAGGAATAAGTATTGTAGTGGGGTATGTTTTATTAGTAACCTTTGCAATTGTAATCGGAGTAATAGTTTATCAATGGATGAAAAGCTATGTCCCTCAGGAAGAAATTAATTGTCCTGATGGTTCCTCAATTTTTTTAGAAGATTATTCATATAATTGCGATACAGAAATTTTAACTTTGTATTTGAAGAATAATGGAAGATTCAGTCTTGGAGGATATTTTATTTATGTTACTAATAAAGAAGAAGCAAAATTAGCCACAATAGATATTTCAAAAAATAATACAGACCCTAATGCGATATTAGTTCCTACAGGAATTAAATTCGGAGGAATTGGTTCTTTAAATTATCTTGAAGCTGGACAGGAAGAAGTAGATTATTTTAATTTAACAGGCATAAATCAAATTTATTCTATTGAAATTTTACCTATAAGATGGCAGGAAGAAAAGAATAAACAAATTTTAGCAACTTGTAAAACAGTAAAAGTAAGAGAAGAAGTTAAATGTAAGGGAGTTGCTGGCTCATCTTCGCAATGTGTTTTCCCTGTTATAAGTCCTTGTACAGGATTAGAATGTGGAACTATTGCAAATGGAAGTTGTGGAGACATAATATGTGCACCAAATAATTGTGATGCGGGAGAACATTGTGGTGGAGGAATTTGTGTATTAGATACTTGTACTGGTGCTCCTGTTCCAAATGACAAAGATTCTCTTTGCGGAATTTATGAATGTGGATTTGTTGCAAATGGAAGCTGTGGAAATGTTTTCTGTGGAGATAATAATGGTGCTTGCATTGCTCCTGAAACATGTGATGCTGCAACACATACATGTGAATGTGCTACAGAAAGTGATGCAACATTCTGTACAAGATTAGGAGCAGAGTGTGGAACTTTAACAGGAACAGATAATTGTGGTGTATTAAGATTAAATGTAAATTGCGGAGGATGTGATGCAGATGAAACTTGTAATAATAATATATGTGAGTGTGTTCCTGAAACTAATGTTCAATTCTGTACAAGATTGGGAGTGCAATGTGGAAGTTTATCTGGAACAGATAATTGTGGAAATTCTAGAACAGTAAGCGAATGTGGGCCTTGCTCAGGAGTACAAGTTTGTAATAGTGGTATTTGTGTAACTCCTTCTACATGTAATGGAACTTGGGTAAAGTCTCCTCCAGAAACTGTTGAATGCGATGGAACTCCATTACCTCCTCATTGTCTTGCTGGATGTAGCTGTGAAGCAGGATATGATTCAAGCGGTGGTGGAGGATGTTGGATTTCTGGAACAGGTGCAAGTTGCCAAGCTCATTGTATTTCATTAGGATACACTCAAATTCCTGTTGGAAGTTGTAGACAAAATCAAGCTCAATGTAATAGCTTCTGTCCTGGAATTATTCCTGGAGTTCTTGAAACAGGAGGAAATCAGTGGTGTACAGCTCCTACAATAAATTGTTGTTGTTGTCAATAATTAAAATGAAATCAAAAAAAGCTATTAGTGCAATTGTAGAATATGTTTTGCTTGTTACATTTGCTCTCGTAACTGGAGTTATTGTTTATTCTTTCATGAAAACATATGTTCCGCAAGAAGAATTAAACTGTCCTGATGGTTCCTCTCTTCAAATAAGCGAATATAATTACGATTGTGCAACAAACATGCTTTCAATTAAATTCACAAATTCCGGAAGATTTAGTTTAGGCGGATATTTTATTTATACTACAAATAAACCAAATCAAGAATTAGCAACAATAGATTTAACAAAAAATAATACAGATATTAATTCGAGATTATCTCCAAATGGAATAAAATTTGGATTAATAGGAGTGGATAATTCTCTTGAGCCAAATCAAGAAGAAACAGATACATATAATTTAACAGGAATTTCTCAAGCATATTCAATACAAATTGTACCTATAAGATGGCAGGAAAAAAAGAACACTCAAATATTAGTCAGCTGTAAAAACGAAAAAATCAAAAAAACAATAGAATGTGCTTAATCAAAGAATTTAAAAATAATAGAGAATATAAAATAAAATGAAAAAGAGGGCAAAGGGATTATCTCCTGTAATTGCAACTGTTCTTCTGGTTGCCATGGTTATCTCAATTGCGCTTATAGTATTTTTCTGGATTAAAGGTATGACTGAGGAAGCTGTTACAAAATTTGGAGATCAAAATATTCAATTAGTATGTGGCCAAGTTGCATTTGAAGCAAGCTACGACCAGGACACACTTTATATTACTAATCCTGGAAGTGTTCCAATATTTGGAATGAATGTTAAAGTTATTGGGGATGGAGAACATTCCACATTAGATTTAAGAGAAGATTCAATTACCTGGCCAGAAGCAGGTTTAAATCAGGGAGGAGTTTTTTCTAGTGACCCTGCATCAGATTCTGAGTTAGTATTTAGTGAAGGGCAGGATATAGTTCTTGTTCCTGTACTTATTGGAGAAACGTCAACTGGAAGAAAAACTTATGTTTGTGATGAGAATCAATATGGACAAGAAATTACAATATAAGAATAAAGGGCTCTCAACTGTTATTGCTACTGTTTTACTTATTGCTTTAGTTATGGCAACTTCGACAATTGTCTGGGTCTCAACGAATAAATTAATAGACAGCAAAACCAAAGGAACTCAAGAATGTTTTAAAATAGCCTCTTCTGAAAACGTTGTTTTAAATGAAGAGTATACTTGTTTTAACCCTACAACTGATGAAGTTCAATTTTCTTTAGATATTGGAGATGTTGAAATAGATGGTGTTGTTATTTCAATTTTAGTCGGAGGAAATTCAAAAGTTTTCACTTTGACAAATACTCTCCAAGTAATTAGCGATATAAGGCCTTACAAAGGGGTGGTTGGAGATGCAGTTAAACTTCCTGGAAAAAATGAGGGAAAAACATATATTGCGAGTGGATTTACAGAATCCGAAGTAATACAATGGATAAAAATTGCTCCTATAATCGATGATAAACAGTGTGATATGACTGATGAAGTTTACAAAGTTGTTGATTGTAATCTGCTAGTAAATTAAGATGAAAAATATTATAAAGCAAATCTTATTTAATTTAATATGAAAAAAGGTGATTTGAAGAAATCTTTAGTTGGTTGCAAAGGGCAAGTTTGGATTGAAACTGTAATTTACCTTCTTATAGCACTGGTTATGATTAGTTTAGTATTAGCGTTTGTAAAACCTAAAATTGAAGAACTTCGAGATCAAGCAATAATTGACCAATCAATTGAAATACTAAAAAATATTGACAATTCTATACTTACAATGGGTGAAGCTGGAAACAAAAGAGTTCTTGAAATTGGAATTAAAAAAGGTACGCTTACAATTGATTCTATAAATGATAATATAATTTTTGAAATTGACAGCAGATACTTATATACTGAAGTAGGTCAAACAGTTAATTTAGGAAATATTCAAGCAACTACAGAAGATAAAGGGAAGAACAATCTTGTAACATTAAAAAGAGATTTTAGTGAAGAATATAATTTAACTTACAAGGGAGAAGAGAATGCTAAAACCTTTCCCAAATCATCAACTCCTTACACAATCTCTTTGACTAATAAGGGAGAGTTTTCAAATAAAATAAAGATTGATTTTGATATCCAATAAAATGCCAGTAAAAAGTACAGCAATAAAAGACTATCCAAGACCAAAAATAAACTTTAATCCAGTTGTTCCTCCATTAAAGAGAATTAAAGATAAAACTAAAGTTGATGTAAGATATTGCTTAATCTCTCCTTATACTTTCGTGCATATTCATTGGGATCCTAAGGTTTATGAAATTGTATATGATATTGAAGAGCCAATTTTAACAGATGAAGAAGAAAAACAGAAAAATGAAATTATGCTTGCAATGAATAATATCATTGATTTTGAAACAGTTGTTGAAAAAGAAAGAGAAAAACTTCTTGAATATATTGATAAAAGATTCAAAATACTTGCAATAGAACTTGGAATGGAATTATCTTATGAAACTTACAAAAAAATATTTTATTACTTATGTAGAGATTTTATGGGTTTTAATGAAGCAGAACCTCTTTTAAGAGATTATTTTGTGGAAGATATTGAATGTAATGGTGCAAATTCTCCAATATATATTGTTCACAGAATTTATAGAAATATGAAAACTAGCTTAGTATTTAATGATATGGATAGACTTCAAAGTTTTGTTGAAAAACTTGCACAAAGATGTGGAAAATATATTTCGTATGCGAAGCCAATTTTAGATGGAAGTCTTCCAGATGGTTCCAGAGTTAATGCTACATATACGAAGGATATTACAAGTAAAGGTCCAACATTCACAATCAGAAAGTTCACAAAAACTCCGTGGACTCCTCCTCAATTAATTGCTTTTGGAACATTAAGTCCTGAAATTCTTGCATATTTGTGGTTATTAGTTCAGTATAAAATGAATATCTTAATTACAGGTGGAACCTCTGCAGGAAAAACAACTCTTCTTAATGCTATTGCTTTCTTTATCCCTCCTGAATCAAGAGTGGTTTCAATTGAAGATACACGTGAATTAAATCTTCCAAGAGACAACTGGCTACCTAGTGTTGCGAGAAGTTCTACAGGTGTTGGTACAACAGGAGAAATTAGCTTGTTTGATTTATTGAGAAGTTCATTCAGACAAAACCCAGATTATGTAATTGTGGGAGAAGTTAGAGGTGCAGAGGCATCAGTATTATTCCAGGGAATGGCTTCAGGACACTCATCAATCAGTACAATTCACGCAGATTCTGTTGATACATTAATTAAAAGATTAGAAACTCCTCCAATTGAACTTTCACCTACGCTTCTTAATGTTCTTGATTGTGTATGTATTATGACTCATGCAATAGTAAATAAAGAAGAAACCAGAAAATTAAAAGAAGTTGTTGAAATAATGAACGTAACTCTTGACGGTATTGCTCTTACAAATACTCCATTTATGTGGAATGCGCTTGAAAATGAATTCTATTCTAAGAAAAATAGTAAAATTTACGAAAAAATTAGAAAAAGATATGGTATTAAGGTTGAAGACTTAGAAATTGAATTTAGAAAAAGAGTTCAATTATTATATAATTTATATCAAAGAAAAATATTCAAATTTGAAGAAGTTCAGGATATAGTAAATGAATACTACAAAAAACCTCAGGAAATTTTGAAAAAATACGGGGTAGAATAATCAAAATATTTAATAAGACAAAATTACTTTTTCTAAGATGGATAAAGAGGTTGAAAAAGAAGAGGGTCCAGCTAGTTTTTTGAAACAACTTGTAGCAACTTTAGAAGATGCAAGTTTGAAATTAGAACAAGCTTACAAAAACGACAAAGCTGAACAAGTTAGTGCAATAAAGCAATTTATTCTAAGAATACAGACTAAAATTGACGAGGAATTAAAATAAATGGCAAAAAAAGATATGAGAATAATAGCTGAATTAAAGGAAGTCATTTCAAAAGAGAAAAAGATAGTTTCTGAACTTACTTCTATTCAAAAATATTATAATGAAGCGAGCGAAGGGGAAAAAGGTATGCTAGATTCTCAAATTAAATCCATGAAGGATAATTTGAAACAAACAAATTCTCAAATTCCAGTTATTTTAGATAAAATACTTACTGCAAAAAAATTAAATCCGGATTGGGAATCTACAGCAGAAAGAGCAGAAGACAAGTGGGCAGATAAAAATAAACTTACAAATAAAAATGCTGCTGCAAAACCAAAACAACAAATTCTTCCTTATACTGAAAGAGGATATTCTCTAAGGGAATTGAAACCAACTGTTCTAGAAAAACAAACAATTAAAAGAATGAAAGAAAAAGACATCAAAAAAGAAGAAATAAAAGAACAGCAAGCTAATGTTTATGTTAAATTTGCTAACAAACTATTCTCTAACTACTCTGAGCAGATGGTTAAAGATAAAACATTTGAATTAGAGAGGGATTTAATAAAAGCAAATCTCCCATATACTGAAAGAAGTTATATCTCAATGATTTTTCTTACTACACTAATAGCAATCGTTGCTAGTATAATTATTGCTCTTTTTTTCCTATTTTTCAATTTAAGTGCATCAATGCCAATAATATCTAAAGCAACAGATATTGCTCCAAGAATTTGGAAAGTTCTTCTTATTGTTTTATTCGCCCCAATTTTAACTTTTATTTTTATGTATACTTATCCTGGATTGGAAAGAGGAGCATCAGAATCAAGAATAAATGAAGAATTGCCTTTTGCAACAATTCACATGTCTGCTATTTCTGGTTCTATGATTGACCCTAGCAAGATATTTGATATTATAATTACAACTCATGAATATCCTTATCTTGAAAAGGAATTCAAAAAACTCCTTAATGAAATAAATCTCTATGGATATGATTTAGTAAGTGCTTTAAGAACAAGTTCATTTAATTCTCCAAGTAAAAAACTTGCGGAACTATTTAATGGTCTTGCAACAACAATAAATTCTGGAGGAGATTTGCCAGCTTTCTTTGATAAAAGATCACAGACATTATTATTTGAAAACAGACTTGAACAAGAAAAAAAGACAAAGGCCGCAGAAACTTTTATGGATATGTACATTAGCTTAGTTGTTGCTGCACCAATGATTTTAATGATTTTACTTATGATGATGAAGATTAGTGGACTTGGAATTTCAATGAGTACTCAAATGATCACAGTTGTTATGGTAATGGCTGTTGCAGGTATAAATGCAGTCTTCCTTACCTTCCTTCAATTAAAAAGATAAAATGAACAATAAACATTGTATATGTCCTCATAAATTCCGGATACAAAATCCAGGAGATTTTGCATAATGGAGATAAAAAACGCACATATAATTGGAATAGTAGTAGGAGTTATAATCGTAGGTTTGTCTTTTTTACTTAGGGGAACTGATTACTTCTTTTTAACTATAGGAGTAGGAGTTCTTTCTGGAGCCTTGCCTTTTGTAATTAGTTTGATTGCTGAGACAAAGGCTGAAAATGAAAAGGAAGAGATGTTCTTAGAATTTACAAGAAATCTTGTTGAAAGTGTAAAAACAGGAACTCCTATTAGTAGAAGCATTATTAATCTTAAAGGAAAATCATTCGGTGTTTTAGGCCCGCATATTAAAAAACTTGCAAATCAGATTTCTTTAGGTATACCAATAAATTCTGCACTTCAAGTTTTTGCTAAAGATGTAGATAATCAGACTGTATCAAGAACAATAATCTTAATTGGACAAGCTGAAAGAGCAGGAGGAGAGATTGGAGAAATTCTTGAGGCAGTTGCAGAAGCTGTAAGTATTTCAGATAAGATTAAGAAAGAAAGAAAGGCTGCAATTTCAACACTAGTAGTCCAGGGCTATATTATTTTCTTTGTGTTCATGATGATTATTCTTATAATGCAATTTCAAATTCTTCCAATGGTTTCTGGTATTGCAGATTTAGGAGCAATTGGGGGAGGAAATTTTGGTGGAGTCGCAATAAGTGGAAATGCAGGTATTGAAGAAGATGAAATGTCTAAATCTTTCCTATATCTTCTTTTAATTCAGGGTTTTTTTACAGGATTAACTGTGGGTAAATTAGGTGAAGGCTCAATAAAAGCTGGAATAAAACACTCTTTTGCTTTAATGGTAATTTCTTTTACAGTTTCTTCACTAGCGAATATAATTTTTGGTGGAGCAGCTGCAGCAGCAGCTTAAATATAATTAACTTCTCTGAAACTTAATAAATAAAGAAAAAGGATTATTCATCATAATATTTTATTATTAGTTAATTAGCAAGACAATTCTAAAACATTGTTCAACTGATAAATGATGAAAATGAATTTTATCACTAACTAAATTTCTCTCAAAGATTAATCACCCTCATCAAATATATCTTTAGCTAAAGCGTAAATTTCCTTTGAAGACCTTATTATAGCCGAGTGTGCTTTAACTCTCTTTTTTAATGGAACATCTATTGTTTTAGTTTCTATTACTACTACGCTCTTTGCATCTGGTCCTTTTTTTATCTTCCCGTCAACAATAATCTTCTCAGAAGAAAGTAATTCATCTATTGAACCATCATTTATATCTGACACGACTCCTTTTACTATCTTTTCATTAAAAGAGGTTATCCCACTATTGTAAAATTTAAATCCTTCTTTTTTTAGAATATTTACTATTTTTCTTGCAATAGGATCGTAAACTTTCAATTTTCCGTGAGAGTAAATATATTGTTTTTTAGCACTCTCATCCTCATGAAAATCTAAAACTAATAATGGGGGATAATTTTCAGAATGTTGGATGATATATGAAGAAAGTTCTTCTGATTCTTTATTTATTGCTTTAGCTGCCTGAGCTTTTCCTGTCTTTTCATCTATAAGAACATGCTCTGATGCACTTACACTTGGAACATCTAACTGGTTTAATTTTAAATTTCTTCTTTTCAGTGTTGGATATCTCCAATCTCTCCTATATCCAGAAGGATTGCATAATGGGAGAAGGACTATTGGAATTCTTTTAGCCAATTTATTTAGGTATCTTATGTTCTTTGCAATGGCATTAACTCCTGCGGGCTCTTCACCATGTACTCCAGATATAATCCACAAGGCAGGCCCTTTGTTTCTTGTTCTAAATGATAGAAGAGGTAAAAACTTCCGTTTATTCTCTTTCATATCTACTCTTTGAGAGCATAAAATTTCTTTTATCCACCTAGAGTCTTTAAGCCTAGAGAGTCTTCTATAAACTTCTATTATAGACATTCTTCCATCTTTTTTATAAGTTGGAACATTAGGAAAATTAATTTCTACCATCTTAAAATGTTAAATTTAATTAATATAAGATAGCCGAAGAGATTAATAAAGGTTTTTACGACGTTATTTTTAAAAATATCCTATTTTTTACCCATATTTTTGAATCAAATTTAAAACAATCCTAACATTTTTAAATGAAAGAAGTATTATATTTATATGAGAAAGGTGGCTGGAGAATTTAAAGAATTCTTAAAAGAGTATAAAGTTATCCCTTTGGCAATAGCTTTTATTATGGGTGTTGCTGCAACTGCACTTATTCAATCTTTTGTAAATAATCTTATAATGCCAATTATTACTCCATTTATACCTGGAGGAGCTTGGCAAACTGCAACATTTGCATTAGGAAGAGTTGTAATAAGCTGGGGAGCACTTCTAGCAGCAATTATAAATTTTATAATAATAGCATTAGTTGTTTTCTTAATTGCAAAATATCTCTTTAAGGAAGAAAAAGTTACTAAGAAGTAATTATTTTATAAAATGATTATTTTAAATTTAATTTTATCTTTAATTTTTATTTTTATACTTGTAAAGTCTGCAGATTATGCAATAAAATATTCTTCAAAAATAGCAAAAGCATTAAAGTTTCCAGAATTTATTGTTAGTTTTTTTATAATTGCAATAATTTCTGTTCTTCCAGAAGCAACAATTTCTATAATGTCTGCTATTGAAGGAGTTCCAGAAATTGGAATGGGAACTCTCCTTGGTTCAAATATTGCAGATTTAACTCTTGTTTTTGGAATAGTTGCTCTTTTTTCTTCTGGTGGAATAAAAGTTAAAAGTAAGATATTAAGAAATGATTTTATTTATCTCATATTACTTTTATGCCCTTTATTGCTTGGATTTGATGGCAGACTCTCAAGAATAGATGGTTCAATTTTAGTTATTTTGGGTATATTCTTCTATTTTAAAATATATAAAGAAAGGAAAAAATTTCATAAAAAATTTACTCAGGAAAAAAAAGGCCCTTTTATAAAAAGTCTCTTGCTTCTTATATTAAGTATCCTTGTTTTGCTAGTAAGTGCATTTTTTACTGTAAAATATGCACAAAATTTTGCTTATGATATAAATATACCTTCAATACTTGTTGGAATAACTTTTCTTGCTTTAGGAACATGTCTTCCAGAATTAATTTTCTCAATAAAAGCTGTAAGAAAAAATCATGATGAACTTGCACTTGGAGATATATTGGGCACTGTTATTACAGATATAACAATCATTCTTGGAATAGTTGCTTTAATAAATCCTTTCAATTATAATCCTCCTAGTCTTTATGTAATAGGCGGAGCAATGTTTTTAGCAGGAGTCTTTGCAGTAGGTTTTATGAGATCAGATCATTCAATAAATAAAAAAGAAGGAGTAATTCTCATTATCTTCTATATCTTATTTGTATTTACAGAATTTTTTGCAAATCATATAATAAATCTATAATTTAGAATCTAAATATTCTGGAGGATTAAATATTCCTTTTTTATCATATTTTACATAATGAGTATATTTTATAATCTCAAACCAAAGTATGCTTATTGTTGCTGCTCCAAATGAAAAAAGTATTTCTTTAAGAGTTAATGGATTAAATTTGAAAAGTTGATTAAAAAAAGGAAGATAAATTGATAATGCTAAGAAAAATAATGCACCAAATGCAACAAACCAAAAGGCAGTATTCTTTTCAAAGAGAGTCTTATAAATAGGCTTTGAAGTGGACCTGTTAGTTAAGATTAAAAGAATATTAGAAAATATTAAAGTTGAAAATCCCATTGCACGAGCAGTATTTTCATTATCTGTGTGTTGAATAGTTAAATAAAATACAATAGTCATTGCAAGAAGCATTCCAAATCCTTGTAAAATACTATAAATTAATGTTCTTCTATTAAATATTTTTTCTCTTGGACTTCTTGGTTTTCTTTTCATTATATTCTCTTCTGCTTTTTCAGCTTCAAATACAATAGAACAAGTAGGATCTATAATTAATTCCAAGAATAAAATATGCATTGGCAAAAGGATAAGAGGCCATTTAAATATTAATGCTAAAATTGTTATTCCCATTATTGGAATATGCATTGAAAAAACATAAGACATTGCTTTTCTGATATTATCAAAGACTCTTCTTCCCATTTTTACACCATTAACAATAGATGTAAAGTTATCATCTAACAAAACAATTGAAGAAGCTTCTCTTGCAACATCTGTTCCTCTTTCTCCCATTGAAACTCCAATATTTGCAGACTTTAAGGCAGGAGCATCATTAACTCCATCTCCAGTCATAGCTACAATCTCTCCGTTAGCCTTAAGTGCATTTACTAATCTTAATTTTTGTTGTGGAACAACTCTAACAAAAATATTAATATCCTTAATTTTATTTTTTAATTGAATATCACTAAGTTTCTCAAGTTCATCTCCTGTAATATATTTATCTGGATTTTTTAATCCTATTTCTAATGCAATATTCTGAGCAGTTCCAGAATAATCTCCTGTAATCATTATAACTCTTATTCCTGCTTCATAACATTCTTTTATTGCTTGAGGAACAGTTTCTCTTATTGGATCTTCAAAACCAATTAATCCAACAAATTCAAAATTAAAATCCCGTTGTTCTTTAGGAAGTGCACCTTTTGAAAAAGCCTTTGCAACTGCAATTACTCTTAATCCTTCTTTTGAAAATCTTGTTACTTCTTTTAAAATTTCTTTTGAACTCTTAGAATTTAAATGACATAAATTAATAATTGCTTCTGGAGCTCCCTTTGTTGCAATAATATTTTCATCTTTTCCTGGCTTTGTCCAAGCATGAGAAATTGCCATTAATTTATCAGACAAAGGATATTCTTGTAAAAGATGCCAATTTTTATGTATAAATTTGCTTTCATTTCCTCTAGATAATTCCTTCAATGCTTTTTCCATTGGATCAAATGGCTCTTTTTGACTTGCAAGTATTCCATATTCAACTATTTCATTGAATTTCTCAGGTATTTTTTTATTTTCTTCAACAAAGCAAGTTTCATTTTTCCAGTATAATTTTGTTACAGCCATTTTATTTTGTGTAAGTGTTCCGGTCTTATCTGTACATAAAATTGTTGCTGAACCTAATTCGGAAATTGCCTGTTGTCTTCGTATTAAAACATTTTTTTTAGACATTCTCCAAGCACCAAAACCTAAAAAAAGTGTGAGAACAACTGGAAATTCTTCTGGAATTACTGACATTGCAAGTGTTATTCCATTAAGAACTGCTTCAATCCAATTATCTCTCAAAAGAGCATAAACTATTATAATAATTGCACAAGCCATAATTCCATATATAGCAAAATATTTTACTAAAAAACTTGTTTCTTTTTGAAGATTAGTTTTCTCAGATTTTATTGTCTCTAATGATTTTCCAATTTTTCCCATCTCTGTTTCTGCTCCAGTTTCTTTTACAATTCCAATTGCTGTACCTCTTACAACCAATGTTCCAGAATATACAAAAGGAATATCTTCTCCTCCTGGTTTTTGCATCAATATTTTAAAATTAGTTGTTGATTTTTTTCTTACAGCAATAGACTCTCCTGTAAGGAGGCTTTCGTCAACAGAAAAATTAGTACAAGCAACAAGAATTGCATCCGCTGGAACTCTATCTCCTTCTGAAAGTATTATAACATCTCCTTGAACAACCTCTTTACCTGGAATTCTTTTTTTCTCTCCATCTCTAATAACAAGTGCTCTTGGACTTGATAAATCTCTTAATGCATCTAATGCCTTTTCTGTCTTATTTTCCTGATAAATTGTTATAAAAATTATAATAACAACAAATCCCAAAAGTAAAAAAGATTCTTTTACATCTCCTATTAAAATATAAATTAACCAACAAATCCATAACAAAATAAACATTGGTTCTTTAAGAACATCTAAAATTATCTTAAAAGTAGTTTTTCTCTTTTCTTTAGGAAGTTCATTATATCCTTTTTCCTTAAGCTTTAAACTAGCTTCTCTTTCACTTAATCCAGAGAGATTCATAGATTTTAGTGTCTCTGTGGTGCTCTGCATTTTTCCTCTTTATTAATAAAATAAAAGAGGTTTATAAAAGTAGAGAAGTAAAAAATTAAACTTTCTTTGTTTTCTTTATACAAACTTTACAACCCTTAAATTTCTTTTTTATAAAATCCCTCTTATTATTTGAATGTAAAGCATATTTTCTCTTGATTAATTTACCTAATCTACAATTTCTTGTATGGTAAGTTTTTGTTTCTGTAGAACCAACAAAATCATATTTTGGAATGTTCAATTTTTTTGGTTTTATCTTTCTTTCAATATAAACAGGTTTTTCCACATATACTGGTTTATCGACATAAACTGGTTTGTCTAAATAAACAGGTTTTGGAATTTCTTTAATTATCTCTTGTTTTACGAATCTAGTTTTTTGCTCTTGTCTTAAGATCATAAATGCAATAAGCAAATAAAAGAAAGTTAACATCCACCCCATTATTAAAACCCCTGTAATATTTAGTTTGAAGAAGATTCCTACTAAGATTACTAAGAGAATTATCATTAATCCTAAAACAATTACAATATTTGTTCTTCTTCCTAACTTAACCATTATTTTTAGAAAAGATTGTGGTATTTAAACCTTGTGTTTTGTTACTATTTTATAGTTAAGTCATTTTACTATTTTTCATATGCCTGCATTTTTTCTGGCTAATTTAAGCCTATCGAATTTTTTCCAATATCTTCTTCCAACGATATACCCTTTGCATGAACTAGAACCGCAAAGACATGGATGCTCTTGATAATCATTTAAATCGTACCCATAATCATAATTTAGTTCTTCTCCTTTTTTTATCTCTTTTATAGAAATTATCCAAATATGGTTGTCAATTATCTTATATTTACAATTTGGACTACAAGAGTGATTGATAAATCTTGCAGGATTCCACGGAACGTTTCCGTCAATATCTTGTTTTTTATTTAATTCAAATATGAAAACTGCTCCTGAACCTGTTTCTTTTGATTTTTTATATTGTTCTTCTGCTATTCTTTCTCCTTCCTTTGAGGATACTATTTTCCCAACATATTCTATTATTTTGGTTCCTTTAGGAATATCTTTTCTAGCAAAAACTCCTTTTCCATGAACTTTGGAATTTCTTACAATGTAAAATAAATCTACATTTTTGGTTTTCATCAGTAAGAAAATTAAAAATGGTTTAAAATCGTTTGGTATGCCCCCACGAAGATTCGAACTCCGATTACAACCTCCGCAAGGTCGCGTTCTATCCGTTGAACTATGGGGGCGACAATGATAAATAATTTAAATGGTTCCCGGTTAAAAAAGATATGTTAATCGGTTTAGTAGGAAAACCTTCTGTAGGAAAAAGCACATTTTTCAAAGCTTCTACTTTAGCAGAAGTTGAAATAGCATCTTACCCATTTACAACAATAAAACCCAATCATGGAGTTGGATACGTAAGAGTTGAATGCATTGATAAAGAGTTTAATTCGCAATGTCATCCAAATCATGGTTTTTGTATAAACCATCAGAGATTTGTTCCAATAGATTTGATGGATGTTGCAGGTTTAGTTCCTGGTGCAAGTGAAGGAAAAGGTTTGGGAAATCAGTTTTTAGATGATTTAAGAGGAGCAGATATTTTTATTCATATAGTAGATTGTGCAGGAGAGACAAATGCTGAAGGAAAATTACTTGAAAAAGGGCAGGAATATGATATAAGTAATGATGTAAAATTCTTAGAAGAAGAACTAGACAAATGGTTTTTCAATATTTTATCTAGAGCTTGGAAAAGTTTTGCAAGAACAGCAGAAATGTCTAAAGCAAAATTTTCAGAAGCTGTTGCAAAGCAATTTTCTGGGTTGAAAGTTAAAGAAGATCAAGTTAAAGATGTTTTATTAAAGACTAATCTTCCAGAAAGAGCTTCAGAATGGAATGAAGAGCAATTAATGAAGTTTGCTTCTGCATTAAGAAAAGAAAGTAAACCTATGATTATAGCTGCAAATAAGATTGATAGTCCAAATGGAGAGAAAAATTATCTTAAAATAAAAGAGACTTTCAGAGAGTATTTAGTTATCCCTTGTAGTTCTGATTCTGAGTTAGCACTTAGACAAGCTGCAAAAGCAGGATTAATTGAATATATACCTGGAGATAAAAATTTCAAGATTTTAAAAGAATTAAATGAAAAGCAAAAACAAGCTCTTGAAAAAATTAAAACAGGAATCTTAGATAAATACGAATTTGGAACAGGAATTCAACAAGTTTTGAATACTGCTGTTTTTGATTATTTGAAATATATTGCAATATTTCCGGCATCTGCAAGTAAATTAGCAGACAGCAAAGGACATGTTCTTCCTGATTGTTTCTTAATGCCTCCTGGAACAACTGCTCAAGATTTTGCATATTATTTACATACAGACTTTGGAAAGAATTTCATCAAGGCAATTGATGCGCGTAGCAAGATGGCTTGGGGAAAAGATCACAAGCTAAAACACAGAGATGGTTTAGAAATTGTTACAAGGTAAAAATGAAACTTTCAATAATAATTCCAGCATATAATGAGGAAAAAAGAATCCTTAAAACTCTTAACGAGTATTACAATTTTTTTAATAAAAAAATCCCAAATCAATTTGAATTGATTATTATCCCAAATAATTGTAATGATAACACATTAAAAATATCAACAGAATTTTCTAAGTCTAAAAAAAATGTAATTGTAAAAAACTTTCCTTACTACACTGGTAAAGGGGGGGCAATAATAAATGGTTTCAAAGTTGCAAATGGTGAATTAATTGGGTTTACAGATGCAGATAACAGCATAACCCCAGAAAATTTTTACAAACTGTATACTTCAATAAATAGTTTTAGTGGAATTATTGCATCGAGAAAAATAAAAGGAGCAAAAATAATACCTAAAAGGGAATTATCTAAAAATATATCTAGTTTTTTCTTTATGATCTCCGTAAAGATTTTATTTAATTTACATTACGAAGATACTCAGTGTGGTGCAAAATTATTCAAAAAGGAAACTGCAAAATTTCTTTCTAAAAAAGTTACAGAAAAAGGATGGGATTTTGATGTAAACATGTTATATCTATGCAAGAAAAAAGGATTTAAAATTAAGGAATGTCCAATTATTTGGAGCGATTGTGAAGGCTCAAAGTTATCTAATATCGATGGGATAAAGTCCATATTTAATCTATTAAGATATAGATTTAAGGCTTCTTCTTAAACGTCCAAAACAAAGAACCAAAAAAGTTTAAAATTATGCTTGCTCCTGTTCCGCATAAAAAAGCAATATTTCTCCCAAGAAGAGAATTCCCTGTTTGGGATATTACTAAGGAAAAAATTGCTAAATTAATCAGTGCTGTAATACCATAAACAATAAGCCACTTTGGTAATTGAGACTTGATGCTTCCTTCTTTAGCGCAGAATGTTACATTCCTATTCATTGTAAAATTCCAAATCATTGAAACCACAATTCCCAGTACCCTTGAAATTTGGGGCATTAAAAAACTGTTTCCAAGAAAATAAGCAAATGTATTAAACACAACAAAATCTATAAAAGTTGCAATTCCCCCAACAAAACAGAATGTAATAAATTTAGGTATCCGTTTTATATTCATTTTTCATAAAAGGTTGATCTATTCTTAAAGTTTGCCAAAAGATATCTATAAATACAGATACTTTATTATCTGTATCATGAACAAAGAGAAGAAATTCTTAATTCTAAGTTCCCTTATTATATTTATAATCTGTTTAATTCTATTTTATAGACCTCTTATTAGCAATCAGCCCTTGGGATTAGATACACTTGGGCATTTGAGCAAAGTTTCGTATCTTAAAACGTATCCATTTGCAAACTGGGACATGTCTTGGTATTCTGGAACATTGTCCTTAAAACTGTACTCTCCCCTGTTTTATTACCTCGTTGCAATTTTTCCAAATATTTTCTTCGGAGCAAATTTTCTGAGTTTACTAAGTATCTTTCTTACTTGCATTGGCATCTATATTTTTATAAGATATAAAACAAAAAATGAAAAAATAGCTTTATTTTCTGGACTTCTATATTTGACTACCCTAAGCATTTCATATTATTGGATTGTTACTGGAAATCTTCCCTACTTCTTTGCATTATGGACTATTCCTTTTTCATTATACCTTCTTGAAAAATCGCTTTTAGAAAAAAAGAAAAAATATTTTATATTTTACTCGCTCTTTTTTTTGCTAGGAATTTTGATTCATGTAGTAGTGGGATTTTTAATCGGTTTGTTTATGGTGATTAGAATCTTATTTGATGGAATAAATATAAAAAATATAAAGAAGATCTTCATTTATGGAGCAATTCCAGTATTGCTAGCATCATTTTGGTTTATTCCTTTTTTGGCGTATTCAATCCATAACGGAGGATATCTTGGACATGTGCCTACACCAATGCAATTATGGGGTTTTGATAAAGAAGGTTCTTGGGGATTACAAGTAGCAGGTATTGGAGTTATTTTTTCTTTATTTATTATTTCTTTATTCTTCTTAAAAAAGTACTGGAAAGAAAAAGATGTAAAATTATATCTCCTTTTTACGGCAATATTAATTTTTCTGCTTTTTGGGGGTTTAAGAAATCATTACCCATATGGTGTTGACCCTGTTAGGTTTATTCTTCCACTTTCAATTATTCTATGCGTTTTTTTAGGACTTGCCATATCTAAAATGAAATTTTTTGAAAATGGATATTTAACATTTATTTTAATTATAGTGCTGCTAATTGGAATTTTTTGGAATATGCAAATAATTAATAAAAATTTTGATAAACTATCCTATTACAAAGAAGATAGCAGATATGGAATCTTCAAGGAAATAATCTCCGATAAAAAAATTCCTCTAAAAAATGAATTTGAAAATTACAGATTTGGCACTTCAAAATATGTTTTTGGTGAAAATTTAAATTATTTTTTCCCCGAGTTACCACAAACTTTTGGATATCAGGATGCAGGCATGCTTAATGCCCCAAGATACTATGATATGAGATGGCATATTTGGCTCTCTGATGACATAAACGGTGCAATATACTGGCTTGATTGGTTTGGTATTAAATATTTTGAATCAGAAAATACAGATTTTATAGATAAATTCCTAAATGATTCTCGTTTTAGAGTGATTATGAAGAACTCAATAAGATATGATTTTACTTTATTTGAATACTTAGATGCAAAACCAATTATATCTTTAGTAGACTACGCAAATGAAACTTCTTTTGGCTCAGAAAAATTATTTACATGGAAAAGAGATAATCCGGATGAAGTGATAGTTGAATATAATTCATTGGATGAAAACGATGCTGTTTTATTTAAGGAATTTTATCATAAAACTTGGAAAGCAAAAGAATTAATATCTAGAGAAAAATTAGAGATACATAAAACTGCAACAGGGTTTATGTATGTAAATCCCAATCTAACTTCAAAAGGAGTCGTATTCTATCAATCAAAGACATTTACAGATTATTTAGGGTTGTTATTAACGCTAGTTGGAATAATTCTTTTGATAGCTATAAAAAAATAAAAATGAAACTTTCAATTAAACTTCATCCGAATTCTTCTCAGGAAAAAATTGAAGAAATTGAAAAAGACAAATCCTATGAAGTTTGGATAAAAGAAAAACCAATTGATGGAAAAGCTAACCTCCAACTTATAAAAATTCTAAAAAAATACTTTCACAAAGAAGTTGAACTCATTTCTGGACTTACTTCAAAAAATAAAGTGATTGAAATTAAATAAAAATTCTTAAAAAGGATAACTAATATAAAAATATATGAAAATTACAATAAAGGTGAGATTTAATTCAAGTTATCCTAAGTTTGAAAAAGTTTCTAATGATAAATACATTTTGTATATTCCAGATCCAAGAACAAATCAAAGTGAAGACTTCATAAAAGAACTCCTTGAGAGAAAATTAGGTGTAATGAAAAAGAATATTTCTCTATTAAGTGTAAACGAACAAGGAGATTGGTCTTTTCACATTGACGGATAAGAATTATACATGACCGGTCCTTCTATTGTGTAAGAGTGATACTCTCTAATTATTTTAAAAGGTTTCACAGGAAATTGTTTTATTAGCTTCAAAATATCTTTACTCTCTTCTGGCTTTTTCTCTTCACATTTACTTTTATCTTCTAAGGTCATAAGAAATTTACCCGCCAACTATATAAATAGATTATTGTTTTTTAAAATATGAAATACGAAGAGGCTCCTGATTTACAAATAATCGCAGAAGACATATCTAAAACCTTATTCCCTCATATTATAATGGAAAGAGTGAAATGCTATAGAAGTTATGGAAGTTCTACAAGAGGAACAATTGCCAGATGTCATGCTTTGGGAAAATTAATGCAAAAAGCAATAGGTGTTGAAGCTTATTATGCTCTTGAATTTTTATCTGCAAGATTTGATAAATTGACTAAAGAGGATCAAATAAAAACAATAATTCATGAATTAATGCATATACCTCAGACATTTGGTGGAGGATTCAGACATCACGACCATGTTACTGAAAAAAATGTAAATCTTATGTATAAGACATATATTGCAAAGAAGGAAGGAAGAGAAATATATGAAAGAAAAGGATGGTTTAGCTAAGATGAATCTAATAATAAAAGAAAATTCTAAAAAAATTCTTGTAAAAAATATCAAAAGACTTTCAGAATTTCAAAAAGGAATAGGATTAATGTTTCATCGAAGAGAAAAATGCCCTGCAATGCTCTTTGAGTTCAATGAATTGACAAATTTGAAAATTCATTCTTGGTTTGTTTTTTTTCCATTCGTCGCTGTTTGGACAGATAAAAACAATAAAATTATTGAAAAAAGAATTATCAAACCGTTCAGAATTTTTATTGGTCCTAAAAAATCTTTCTATAAACTTGTTGAAATACCTATAAACAGCGAATATAAAAAAGAAATTTCTTTATTATTAAAAAAATAGTAACTATTCTCTAGGAACTCTTTCTCGACGAGGAAAGATTTAAAAAGAATATTAACTATAATAAATCATATTCACAAAAAAGGAGGTTAAAAATGGGAACAGTTTTGGTTAAGAACGTTGTTAAAAGAAAGCCAGGATATCTTTACTATGTAGACGGAAAAGGAAACGTATGTGAAGCTAAGATGGCTAGAGGCGGAAAGAAGAAGAAAAAGAAAAAGTAAGGTGACTTATTATTTTTTTATTTTCTTTTAAATTTAATATTTTTTATTTACTCTTATTCTATTTTACTTTTATTTTATATTCAACAAAAAGCTATATATAACCTATTTTGCGATTAATTTGATGACAATCGTTTTAGGAATTGAATCAACTGCACATACATTTGGAATTGGTATTGTTAAAGATGGAAAAATATTAGTAAATATAAGAGATATGTATACTACTGAAAAAGGTGGAATAATTCCTTCTGAATCTGCAAAGCATCATGCAAAAGTCTCTCATGAATTATATTCTAAAGCTCTTGAAACTTCTGGGATTAAAGAAGATGAAATTAATGCAATTTCATTTTCACAGGGACCAGGACTTGCTCCTTGTCTTCTTGAAGGAATGAGATTTGCAAAAGAACTTGCAATTAGATTAAAAAAACCTCTTGTAGGAGTTAATCATTGCGTTGCACATTTAGAAGTTGGTGCAATAACAGGTGCAAAAGATCCTGTTATGCTTTATGCATCTGGTGCAAACACTCAAGTAATTGCTTATGCATCTGGAAAATACAGAGTATTTGGAGAGACATTAGATGTTGGTGTTGGAAATTTTATAGATAATTTCGCGAGGTATGCAGGAATAGGATTTCCCGGAGGACCTATAATTGAAAAACTTTCAAAGGAGGGTAAAAATTTGATTGAACTTCCTTATAAAGTAAAGGGGATGGATGTTGCACTTTCTGGAATTCTTACAAATTTAAAACAAAAAGTAGAATCAAAAAAATATTCCATTGAAGATTTATCTTTTTCTCTTCAGGAAACTGTTTTTGCAATGCTTGTCGAGACAGCTGAAAGGGCTCTTGCACATACAGGAAAAAATGAACTTTTGCTTGGGGGAGGAGTAGCTTGCAATTCGAGACTTCAAGAAATGTGCAGAATTATGTGTGAAGAACGTGAAGAGAAAACAAATTTCTTTTGCCCTGAAAGAGGCGTCCTAGTAGATAATGGAGCAATGATTGCATATTTAGGAGAAATTATGTTTAATACAAAAAAGATTCCTTTTTCTAAAGAAGAAATTGAGAAAATTGACATAAGATCTTCTGAAAGAACAGATGATATAAATGCATATTGGAAAAAGTAATTTTAAAAAGATAATTCCTATTAATATAGAATGAATAAAAGGGGTTCTCAGGTTGAAATGGTAATTTCATTTATGATATTCATAACTTTCTTATTTTTTGTTTTTGCAGCTGCAAAAAATCCATTTGGAATAAAAAATGATAAGGAAGGTCTGTTAGAATATGTGGATTTGCAAATTCAAGAACTAGCTTCAGCAGATTTAGAGACAGTTACTATTAATCTTTTAACTCCAACGGTGCAAAACTGTATTGAATTGGATGATGCAATTTTAGATTTAAATATTAATTCTGGATTTTCCAAAGGAAGTACTGGATTAAACTACAATATTTATATCTCCTCTAGTGATCCGAATGATTTGAGGATTATGAGAACAGGAATTTCTGATAATTTTATAAAAATTTATTCTTCCCCTGTCTTTGAATCGCTTCAGATAAATTCTGATGCTTGCCAGATATTAATTCCGGATGTAAATTATGAAATCGGTTTTACAAAAACTCAAAGATATATTTTTCAGGATGAAGTTCTAAGTTTAATTTCTCAATATCCTTCTAGTTATGAAACACTAAAGACAAATTTGAAAATTCCAAAAGGAACTAATTTCGGATATGGTCTTAAATTGGCAAATGGAACTATATTTGAAACTCATGGAGAGGAAGATTCTTCTAATAGCATATACATAAGTGAAAATCCTGTATTTTATGTTGATGATAAAGGAAATATTTTGGCTGGATATCTGAGGGCAAAAATATGGTAAAAGACTTTCTTAAACAAAAAAAAGCATGGATTAAACTAATGGAAGTTTTCCTATCTATAGTTCTTATTATAGGAATTGTTTTAGTGCTTCCAAATGTGAATAATTTTTCAGGAGAAAAAGCTCAAAGAGAAGAGATATTCTCTAAAGAAGTTGCAATACTAAGAGATGTTCAACTAAATGATACACTTAGAACAGAAATTTTTTCTGCTGGACTTCCTCCAATAGAGTGGCAGGGATTTGAAACTTCTCTTCCATTAACGCAAGCAAGAATCATTGCTTTAACTCCCTCGAATTATAAATGTGAAGCAAAAATATGTGATTTGACTAGCTCTTGTATTTTAGAAATAAATTCAAAGAATAGTGTATATGCCCAGGCAGTAGTCTTCTCTGCAGATAGTACAACTTACTCTCCCAGACAATTAAAATTATTCTGTAGTCAAAAGGAATAATTTTAATTGAATTTTATATGAAAACAATTGTTATCAAATAATCCCCATCAATCGATTATCATAACCCTTAATTAATTATTCAGATTAATAAATATCTTCGTTAACTAAACTCTCTTTAACACAAAAAATCATCCTTTCCAATTTATTAATGGGACAATATGTCTTAGAACTTTAACACTGCTTTTTTGCATTCCAATTACTTTATGAATATCTTTGTATGCTCTTGGAGCTTCATCTATAATTTTTTCTGAAACTGTTCCTTTAATTCCACTCATACTTTTTTTAAATTCTTCAATAGAAATTTTTTCTCTTGCTTCTTTTCTGCTAAGAGCTCTTCCTGCTCCATGAGAAGAGGAATTTAAAAATTTTGAATTACCTAATCCCTCAACTAAAAAAGACCCGTCTCTCATATTTCCTGGTATAACTCCTCTTTCTCCTTTTTTTGCTGGAGTGGCTCCTTTTCTATGTATAAAAAATCCTTTTTCATAAATTGCATGATTATGATTTTTGTTTACCCACAATTCTGTTTTAATTTTCTCTCCTAAAATTTGCTCTAAAACTTCAATTACTTTGTAGCTCATTTCTAATCTATTCAGCAAAGCATATTCTAATGCAAAATTTAAAACATTAAGATACTCTTTTCCTAATTTAGAATTTGCTTCTAAAGGATATGTTTTTTCATAATCTTTTTTGCTGTTAGAAGCTGAAATCATATATCTTTCTGCTAAATCGTGACCTAAACCTCTGCTTCCAGAATGAATAATTAACCAAACTTCTTTTTTTGAAAACCCCAATTCTATAAAATGATTTCCTCCCCCTAAAGTTCCCAAATGTTTTGTAGCTGAATTTTTAATAAAACTTAGAATATCTTTATTGTATTCTCCTTTTTCAAATTCTTCAATTAATTCCTTGAGCTTTTTCTTTGTCTTTTCTGATATTTTGTTTTTATCTGCAGTATTTCCAAGTCCCATTGGTATTTTTTTTAGGACTTCTGTGTAAATTTTATCTGTATTTTTCTTGACTTTTTCAAGAATATCCTTCCCTTTTATCCTAACAGCAATCATACCGCAACCAATATCAAATCCTACCCAAGAAGGCACAATATAATCTTTAGTCTCCAAAACAGCACCTATTGGTGCCACATATCCTTTATGGGCATCTGGCATTAAAGCTGCAGCTGTGACAAATTTCTCTGAGTAACATTCTTTAAACTGACGTAAAGTTTCCTCATCTGCATTTAAAGAGTAATCAAAGATTTTCTTTTCCATAAATAGAACTTGCTTTCAAAACTTATAAAATGTTCGAATTACTGTAAAAATGGCTAAAAATGGGTATTTAAGGGTATACAGAAACCTTTAAATATAACTACTACATAGTTACAATATGGTAAAAGCAGGTAAAACTTTAGGAAATTTCTTTCGTGCAGGAGCATTCTTTTTAGCTAGTGCTTTAATTCCAGCTTGTACTAGCTGTGAAAAAGAGAATTTTCCTCCTGTAGCAGGTATAGAAGTAAGCCCAAAATCAGGTGAAATCCCTCTTGAAGTGAGAGTAAAAGTCACAGGAACAGATGTAGATGGTGTAGGAGACATAAAATCATATAATCTATTTGTGAACAATGAGAAAATAAAAAGAAGTTATCCAATTGATACTACAATTACATTTACAGAATCTGGAATTGTAAATGTATATGGGCAAGTAGTTGATTCAAAAAATCAAAGTGATATGACAGAAACAAATTCTATTGAAGTTTATGGAAAGCATTTTATAGACCAATCTGCTAGCTTAACCGACGATGTAAATATAAAATATGATGCAACTCTTTTTAGAGTTCCCGAAGCAGAATTAAAAATAAAAAAAGATGGAACAGATTTTATAACAAAAAAAATAACAGATGTTAATCAAACTGGAAAGGATTATGAAAAAACTTTCACTTCATCTGATGGATTAACAAAAGGAGATTATGAATTTACATTAAAATCTGAAGATTTGGAAAAGAAATCTTCTGTTAATATTCCTAATTATAAACCAACTGTAAGCCAAACCTCTCCTGTAAATTTTGATGAAGAAACAGATACAACAGCCTTGCTAAAATCTGATTTTAAAGATAAAAATCTTGAAGATATTAGTAATATTAATTATACAAAAGTCACATCTATAGACGGAAAAACAAAAGCTACACTATTGCCTGGAAATAAATTGAAAATAGAAGGACTTCCAAATCAAACTGGAGCTTATCAAATTGAAATTGAATTTGGAAGTGAAACAGGAGGACTTGAAAAAACAGTTTTAACAGGGAATATAATTGAAGATAAAAGAATAGAAATTAATCCTTTTGTTCAACCAAATGACAGCACATTGAATTGGTATGGTTCTGGAGATGTTGATAATAATAATATAGTAAATTCTCAAGATGCAACAAAAATAACTGAATTAATAAATGGAACTTATTCAAATCCTTCTGATTTAAGATTAAAAGATAGAGCAGATGTTAATGGAGATGGTGTTGTAAATAATCAAGATAAACAACTTCTTGAAAATAAATTAAATGGTATAATACCTTATCTGCCAGGAGAGTGGAATAAACTGCAAACTCGTGCAGAAAGAGAAGATTGGCTTAAGAAGATGCTTAAGATTGATGAAGTTAGTGAAATTTCACCATTTCCTGGATGGGATTGCACGCAATATGCTACACAAACTTTTATTAATTTTCATGGAGTTGGAAATCCAACAGATATAACAAGATTTTTAGAAGCTTATCCTTATGATTTTTCAAAAAACGGAAGATTTAATTTGCCGTTGTATAAATTAAGCATAATTGAATTTGATTTAAATGATAAAATAATTTCTGGACATGCAATGAACACAATAGCATTGGGAAATAATATATTAAATTGGAATGATTTATGTAATGTTGAACCTCAATTTAATCAAATAAATGTTCAACCAGGAGAAGCTTATCTAATTGGAATAAATTCAAGTTTATATATAAAAGGTACACCTACAAAACTAAAAGTTGGGGAAGATGTTAATTTAAGCGAATTTATTAAATATTTAATCAAAAATAAAATTCTTAGCGATGGAATAATTTTAAATAATCCAAATCTAAAAATAATAACTCAAAGATAATTTCAATTTAATAATAATAGAAAAACATTTATAAAACTCAATATATTGTATTAGTTAATGGTTAAGAGAGGTGTAAGTAATATTTTTTTATTTGTATTTTCAATATTCTCATTTATTTTTATTTTAAATTTTGCAACTAGTGCTTGCACTGGAACTCTAAATTGTGGTTTCATAACAGATTCAACGCAGTGCAATACAGAATATGGTGGTGTCTGTCATTGGGACGGTTCTAGTTGTGTAAGTAATTCTGGAGCTACTTGTGCTGATGTTACATCTACATGTGGAACTGTTGGATGCAGCGGGGGAGGATGTACAAGTGGGGCCTGTTGTGATACTTCAACTGGTCTTTTCAGACCTTCTTATTTTGCTTGTGCTACATTAAATTCTTTTTATTCATGTGCTGATGGAAATACAATAAAAATCGAGGGAACAACACAATATTGCACTGGAAGTTCTGCTACATGCGATGGTGCAAAAGTTTGGGAAGTATTTGGAACTTATCCAGATACTTGCACTAGTTATGGGGGATGTGATCAAACTCTTTTTTATCCTAATGCTTGTGTTTGTGCTAGTACTATGATAGAACCCCCTTCAATTTCTTCTTGTTCAAGCTGTTCTTCAATTGGCAGTCCTGGATGTATAGGTCTTTGTTCTGATAGTGACGGAGGCCAAAATTATCTTCAACAAGGAATAACTTCAGATCCTTATTCAACTGTTACGGATTCATGTAGTGGTGGACAATTAGCAGAATACTGGTGCGCTACACCATATGAATCTACTGGAAATTTCTTTTCTTGTTCTACACTCTTTGGCTCTTCTCAATATTCTTGTTTAAATGGAGCTTGCATTTGCACTCCTAATTGTGTTGGAAAAAATTGTGGTAGTGATGGATGTGGGGGATTTTGTGGGGCTAGTGGAAATTGCCCCCCAGGACAAACCTGTACTTCTGGAGTTTGTGGGGCTCCTCCTTGCGTTCCTGCTTGTTATGATGGAAAAGTTTGTGGGGATGATGGATGTGGAGGAGAGTGTCTTCCAGGATGTTCTTCTGGATATACTTGCAATGCACTTGGACAGTGTGTTTGCTCTGAAACCTGTTCTTCATTAGGATATGAATGTGATTTACAAAGTGTTTGTGGTTCTATGGCGTATTGCGGAAGTTGTGGGTCTGGAGAAGAGTGCAATGGAGGATTATGCGTTCCTGAAACTACTTTCTGCGGTGATGGAAGTTGTAATGGTGTTGAAACTTGTACAACTTGCGCTTCTGATTGTGGGTCTTGCGCAGCAATAGACACTTATTGGGTAATAGATAGTTATGAAAAAAATACAGGGGATATTGTAAAAATAAGAAGTGGAAGTTCTATTGTTATGTATGTCCAAGATGATTTTGGATATTCTGCTGGATATAATAATGTAAGATTTAATATTTTTAAAGAAGGAAGTAGCACACCTCTTAATTCAAATCCAATTACAGGGTTTGTAGATAGTTATGGTAGAATTGGCTCAAATTGGTATTATGTTGATTCATCTTTTTTAACTGCTCTTGGTTCAGGAGGGAATGTTTATTTTGTTATGTCAATTCCTGGAACTTCAATTTCAATAACAGGTGAAACAATTGATTTATCACCAAGCCTTTCATGTGTTTTAACTTCTGCTTCTTGGAGTACAACCAGTGCAAATCTTGGAGATGATGTACTAATGAATATTCAAGGAACAAATTGTGAAGGAGAAACTATAATATTTGGAATTATGGAAGATGATATGCCTGCAGGAGAATCTTCTAATGATGATTATGTTTTTAATGGACCTTCAATAATTTATGGTGTTCCAGAGACATATAGCACTTTAAAAACTGCCTATACGCTAGATAGTGATGAATCAAATCCTCCTGAATATTATTTTCTTGCTATTGTTTACGATCCTTTTTCAGGATTAACAGGAGATGATATTTCTAGCAATACAATGACAGTTAATTCTGCAACCTGCGGAAACGGAGTTAAGGATGGAATTGAAACATGTTGGAATTGTCCTAGTGATGTTAGTTGTGGTGTTGGGGGAACTTGTAACTATAATACTGAAGCATGTACCTATAACTGTGTGATCACAAATGCTTACTGGGAAAAAACAAGTGCAACTGCAGGAGAAAAAGTTAAATTAATTATACAAGGGGATCATTGTGAAAATCAATGGATTTCAAATATAAAAATTAGAGAAAAAGATAGTTTGGGAGCGTATGAATCAATAACAACTTTATCTCCTTTTCTTTATACTTCAACTAATAATTATATTGAATGGACAACTACTTGGGATGAAGATAATGAATTTTTGCAAAGTGAACCTCCAGAATATTATTTTTTAGCAAGCAGTTCTGGAACAACAGATTTTCAAAGTTCAACTGCAGATGCAGATATGTTAAAAGTAAATAATCCATGTGGAGATACAATAATAATTTCTCCTGAAGAGTGTGATTTAAATAATCTTGGAGGCGCAGATTGTTTAGATGCTGGAGTTGGATGGACTGGAACTCCTGTTTGTAATGCAGATTGTACAATTAATTTAGCTCAACCCTATTGTAATCCTCCGCCAGTCTGTTCTATAACTTCTGCTAGTTGGAATGTTGAAACAATTGAAGCAGGAAAAGAAGTAACTCTTAATATTCAAACTGAAAATTGTAATGGTGGAGAATCAATTTCTTTTGAAATAAAAGAAAAAGATGGCTCTATAGATGATGGATTTTTAGAATTTAATGATGATGCAGTTTTTGAAAATCCTGCAAATCAAATTATAAATATGAATAGTGCAACTGCAACTTGGACAGCAGAATTTATGAATGATTATAGTTGGTTAGGGGGAGAGACAAATCCTTCTGAATATTATTTTATTGGTAGAATAGTTGAAAGAGGAGAGGATTCAGAATACTTAAGTTCAAATTTATTAAATGTTACAGAAGACTTAGATGCACAATGTTCTTCAATAGCATATTGTAATGATTATTCTACACCAGAATCTTGTTCAGCAGATGCTTGCCAAGTTGGAGAGACAACTGCCCCTGCAGGAACTTCTTGCAGTGGAAAATTCAATTCAGAAACAGGATGTTGGGATTATACAAATTGTGGATGCTCTTGGAATTCTGCAACAGACACATGTGGGTTTTCTAGTGGAGAAACTTCAAGTTGTGGCGAATGTGGAAACTCAATTCAAGATAATGGGGAACAGTGTGATGATGGAAATACAAATAATGGAGATGGATGTGATTCTACTTGTAAATTTGAATGCAATTTAAATAAACCTTGTCCTGAAGGAACAACATTATGCAATAATGGAAAATGCAGTTTAAATTGTGAGTATTGTGCGGATTCAGTATCGGAGTGTGATTATGATAGTGTTTGTGAAATAAATGAAGGATGTACTTGTGATGATTGCAGATCTAAACAAGATAGTTGTGAAAACGGATTGATATGTGACTTAATAAATGAGGCTTGTTGCACTGCTATAGGCGATGGAATATGCAACCCTTACTGTTCATATATTGACCCAGATTGTTCTGGTATTTGTGGAAATGGATTTAAAGAAACTGGAGAAGAATGTGATTTAGGATCAAATAATGGTATTGGAGTAGGGTGCACAGAAGATTGTAAATATGAGATACTATCTCCTCCTTGTCCTGAAGGAACAACATTATGCTCTGATTTAACCTGTAGTTTAAATTGCTTTGCTACAGATAAGGGAATTTCTTGCAATCATGATGATGTTTGCGATAGTAATGAAGGATGCTCATGTGTTGATTGTAATTCACAAGCAGATCAATGTTCTGTTGGGCTTATCTGCGATATTATAAGTATGTCTTGTTGTAATACATTATCAGATGGATATTGCGATGCATATTGCGCATATGTTGATCCTGATTGTGCTCCACTTATAATAGGAGATTTACCTATAGGAACATGTATCTTTACTGAAAATGGAGCAGATAATTGCGATGATGGAATGCTAATACGTTCTTTAATCGCTTTGTGGCAGTGGGATCCTACAAACACTTATGTTACAAATCCTGAAGAACCAGACACCTCTACTTACTGGATGCCTCCTACTTATTCAGATTACAAATTTGACCCTAAAGACTTCTCAGGAATAAGAAAATCTGAGAAATGTAAAGATGTTCAGGATACACTTGTATGTCCTGCCTCTGTTGAAGTTGGTTTCTTTGGAACAGCACAATTTTGGATTGCATTTGGTTTAGTTCTTCTAATTTACCTTGTGTATTTGTTAAGAAAAACAAAGAAAAAACAACAGACAATTAAGATTAAAAAAAGAAAGTAAGATTTATAAAAAAGATTTTATTAATATATTAATGAGGTGTAAAAGTATTTTTTCAGTTTTAGTTGTATTATTTTTTATAAGTTTTATAGCTGCATCGTATGATTTTTCAAAAGATGGGAGCACTTTAACAAAAACTTATCAAATTTCAGATTATCTTGAAGGAAGAATAAATATTAGCTTTCAAAACGAATCAAATTATTCAAATTTTACAGATAGCTTAGGACATTCAATAATGTTAGTTGAACTTCTTGCAGAAAATCCAAAATACGAGTATACTGTGAATAAATCAACAAATAAAACAATTGACGCTTATTATGATTTTCTACAATTAGATGACATTTATTTCCAAATGCCTTCAACTGCAGGGAATTTTACTTATTATTTTAATTTTAGTGGAAAAAATCTGATGAAAGAGAGATTTGTTATAAATTCTCCTTTCCAAAATACACTAGCTAAGGATATTGCTGAAAAAAAAGCTGAATTTAATGCAACAAAAAAAGAGATATCAGCATACAATTTATTTCTTCAAGAAATTATCTATGGATATCTTAATTTTACAAAAATGGAAGAAAGTCTTCTTGTTACAGAAGCAAATTACAAGATTGCTACAGCCGAGTATGAATATGAGGATGTTTCAAAGAATTTATCAAAATTAGTTCTCCCAAACCAGATAACAAAGATAACAGAAACACAATCTATTGGATATTACCCTGAAAGATCATCGATAAACATGGAAGCGTTAAAGGAAATTGCAGGAGGAGAATACGAATATAATTACGGAGGATATATGGATGCTATTTATTTCTGGAATCAAGATAACTTAGTTACAAAAGTAACTTATAATAGGATTTTATTTGTTTATCCTTCTAATCAGCAATCATTAAATATATTCAAATTTGATTTTGAAAAAAATAATAGCGAACAGGAAGCATATTTTATTGTTAAAAATATGCAAAATATGAAATTCTATGGAGATTATCCACTTGGTGAAACAGCAGATTCAACATATACTTACTTAAAAATAAATGATTTGACAGGAAGTTTAGTCTTTTCTACAACTGAAAATGTTGATTTTAAAACACTTCCTGCATTTACCTCTCCTTCAATATTGGATTTAGAACCATTTGAAGTTGGAGAGATTGAACCATTTAAAGAATCTAAAAAATGGATTTTGTTTGGAATAATAGTTGGAATTGTTTTCTTTATTGGACTCACAATTTATCTACTTCTTCAAGCATGGTATAAGAGAAAATATGAAAATTATCTTTTCAAAAACAGAAATAATATGTACAATATAATGACTTACATTCAAACTTCCAAGAAAAAAGGAATGACTAACGAAGATATAAAAAAGAATTTAAAAAAAGCAAACTGGAATTCGGAACAGATAAATTATGCTCTTAGAAAATATGAAGGTAAAAAAATAAGAGGAATAATAGGAAGCGAACCTGCAAGAGTAATACCGTCGGGATAATATAATATTATTAATTTTTTAGAACACAAAAGCTTAATAAACCTATTTTAATAAAATAATAATGATGGAAATAAAAAATAAGGGGATAATTATAAAATGGAAATAAAAATTTTCAAAAATTTTTTTAAAAAGATATTTTCAAGCCTATTTCAAAATAAAAAAGAAATAAAATTGGGATTCTATGGCCCTCCAAATGCAGGAAAAACAAGCTTAGCTAATAGAATATGTAAGGATTTTACTGGGCAGGAAATAGGTACAGTTAGTAAAGTTCCTCATGAAACAAGAAATGTTCAATTTAAAGAAAAAGTTGAAATAAAATACAAGGGTAAAACACTAACTTTCAAGATGATTGATACTCCTGGAATTGCTACAAAGATTGATTATGAAGAATTCTTAAAATATAATATGAAAAAGAAAGAAGCAAAAGAAAGGGCAAAAGAAGCTACTCAAGGAGTTATTGAAAGTATTAAATGGTTAGACGATATGGATGTTGTTGTAATTGTTCTAGATTCATCAGAAAACCCATATAATCAGGTAAATATAACAATTATAGGCAATCTTGTTGCTAGAAATATCCCTGTTCTTATAGTTGGAAATAAAATAGACTTAAAAAAAGCAGATTTAAAGAAAATTGAAGCTGCTTTCCCAGAATATGAAGTTGTGGGAATAAGTGCAAGAAACGGAGAAAACTTTGAAGAGTTTTATGAATCAATATTCAAATTATCGAAGAAGATTTAAAAACTAATTTCAACTAATAATAATATGGCAAAAACAGGTGAAAAAGAGCTTGGAAAAATAAAGGGATTTGCAATTCAATTTATTCCTTATTCAGAAATAAGACATTTAGACAGCAATGAAAGAATTAAGAAAATTTTAAACATTGTATTAGGAAATAATATTTTATTCATTCAAGGAAGATTAAGAGCAGAAGAAGAAGCAAGATTAATTGGAGATACTATGGCAATGATTGGCCACGTTAAAGATTTCAAGGGAATAGAACTTGCAGTAATCGGGGGAAATGGAGACGGAAGTATAATCGACAAGATGAGAAGCGAAGTTATAAAATTATTAAGCAGAGGAGATTTAGGAGCAGTCACAATAATTGGTCCTGCAACTATAGTTAAAGAAATTAAAAGAAATCCAAAGAAAATTGAATTATTATTAAGCAAATAAATGCTTAATTTTAAATACCTAGTTAATTTTTATTTTTTGTATATATTAAGGAGATAAAATGCCTCATCAGTGTGTTAAATGTTCAAGAATTATACCCTTGGGAAGCAAAGAATTATTAGAAGGATGTGCTAATTGCAAAGGAAAATTTTTCTTTTATATTAAACAAGAATCAATTGATAAAGTAAGGGATCCTATCATGGATATTCCTGAAACTGAGAAGAAACACATTGAAACAGATATTAGAGAGATGGTTGGAATAACTGACGAAGATACACCAGTAATTCTGGATTTAGAATCTGTAAGAGTTGTTGGAGACGGTAAATTTGAAATTGATATTGTAAATGTATTTAATAAAAAAAGACCTTTAATCTATAAACTTGAAGAAGGAAAATATATAATTGATTTGGCGTCAACTTTAAGCAGAAGTGTGAAAGATTTGAAGGAGATAAGAAACCCTAATGAAAAAAAATGAAGCTGTTTTAAAAGAGGTCCTTAAAGATATTGAACCTTCTGAAGAAGATTTAAGATACATTAAAAAGCAATTGTCAGTGTTTTCTAAAGACATTAAAGAGAAAATAAAAAAGAATAAAATTAAAGCAGAAATCTTTGTGGGAGGGAGTTTTGCAAAGGGTACTGTTATAAAGAAAAAAAATTATGATGTAGATATTTTTATAAGATTTGATAAACAATATGATAGCAAGGATATTAGCAACCTTACAAAGAAGATTTTAAGCAGGCATAATCCTCTTTTAGTCCACGGTTCGAGAGATTATTTTATAGTTTATTGTGAAAGGAATTTTTGTTTGGAATTAGTACCAGTTAAAAAATTAAAAAATCTAAAAGAATATGAAAACATTACAGATTTATCTTATCTTCATGTAAAATATATCCACAAAAAAATAAAGAATAAAAAAATACTTGATGAAATTAAGATTGCAAAAGCTTTCTGTTATGCAAATAACTGCTATGGAGCTGAATCTTACATAAATGGATTTTCAGGTTATTCTCTTGAATTGCTTGTATACTATTATAAAAGTTTCATGAATTTTGTGAAGGCAATGTCAAAGATATCTCTTGACAAAAAAGAGATTATAGATATTGAAAAGCATTTTAAAAACAAAAAAGAAGCTCTGCTAGATCTAAACAGTGCAAAATTAAATTCCCCTATAATCTTAATTGACCCGACATTTAAACAAAGGAATGCTTTAGCTGCACTTTCTAAAGAAACTTTTGAAAAATTTAGCAAAGTTTGTAAGGAATTCGTTAAAAATCCGGATAAAAAATTCTTTGAACAAAAAAAAGTGGATTTAGACAAGCTAAAAGAAGGTGCTATCAAAAAAGGTGAGGAGTTTATATTGCTGGAAGCATCCACAAATAAACCTATTGGGGATATTGCTGGAAGCAAACTTAAGAAGTTTTACAATTATTTAGAAAAAGAAATTGAAAAGTTTTTCATAATAAAAAATAAAGGGTTTAATTATAATGGAAAGAGCTCTGCAAGATATTTCTTTATTGTCCAGAGTAAAAAAGAAGTTTTATTTTCTGGCCCTTTTACCGACGATAAAGAAAACTGCCATAAATTCAAACTTGAACATAGAGACGTTTTTGAAAAAGAAGGAAAATTATTTGCAAGAGAAAAAATTAAATTTGATTTAAAAGAATTTATAGAAAAATGGAAATTAAAAAGTTCTAGAATAATCAAAGAAATGTATATAACTAACTTTTTAATCTTGAACTAGTTCTTTTTCTAATCCGTTTTGTTTTAGAACTTCTTCTTTTTGCTTAAGAGAAGGATTTCCAAATTTAAATGGCAAATTATGCTCACGATAAAAATTAAGTGAATCTTCATAATCTAAACATTTGCTTAATTCAATATTATATAAAGAGTCTATTTTTAATGAATATGCTTTTTCATTTATTTCTTTTTGCAATTTTTCTCTTTCTATTCTGCTCCATTCTAAAGGGTTAGCAGTATGATAATTTGAAGAGACAAATAGATACATAATTCCTGCAAAAATTGTCCCGGAAATTGCTCTCATTCTCTTTAATGATTTTGGGCTAAATTCTTCATCCATTGCTAATTAGAATTTCAGTGATTTTTAAACATTTGTAGGAGAATTACATAAAATCGTCAATAGTTTTTGGAGCTTCTGCAAATTTTTTCAAAACATTCATCTCTTCACTTGATGCTTTTTTAATAAAATACCAATCCCCTGCATTTTTTAGCTCTTCTTTTGACTTCTTTTCCTGATTTTTTACTAATCCTAAAATAGCAAGACTAGAATTTAAAGTGATTGGAAATCCTAATACTTCAACATTAGTTGGGATCTCTTTATTGTAATTAAAAATTACCACTTTTTCAGTAATATGATTTATCCCCCTGTATTCTATAACCTTTCCTATATCTGATTTATTCCAGTGAGGCTTAATTAGCTTATTAGATAATTCATGCACATAATGTGTGAATGTATTTTCCATTTTATTTTCTCTCTATTATTTCTCCACCCAAGTCTTTTGCTAATTTTTCCAATGGATTTCCATCAGATTTTATAGCTTCTTGAATTCTAAGACAAACTTCTTCACAATTCATTGCCTTTAGTGTATAATCTACATGTGCATTGTGAATTTGATTAGATATTTCTTGATAAATACTTTTCAAATCGTTTCCTTGAGCTTCTAAATGCTTTTCTCCAACTTTTCCCCAGCAATGATATCCTGTTGACATTTCTGCAACCATTAGATGACCTTTTTCTCCCAAGTGATAAGTTGTTACTGGAACTTTTTTGTGTTTATTTTCTTGTTCTGTCATTTTAGTTTTTACCTCCGTATTGTTTATTTCTTCTCCCCTAAAGCCAATTCAAATAATGCTGCAAAAGATCCTGAAAAGAAATCAGAATTTAACCAAATTGCAGATTCTTCTTTGTCTTCTGGCTTTGATAAATAAAATAACATTTCACTTCTATCAATTATGAAAAATTTTGAGTTTATATCTGTTTTCTTTACTTTAATTTTAAATTCTGTTTCTGCTTTCTTAATTAAAGAATCATCTCCAGACAAGAAAAGCCTTATTTTTATCCCTGCATTTGTTAAAGTTTCGAAAGTTTGCTCAAATACTCTTGCTTTAACTAAGATATCTTTGACACTTGTGCAAATGATTACTTCCTTTTTTGCTTCTCTAATTATCTCTCTTAAATAATTTGAAATATTTGATTTGCCCTTTAAAGCTGCTGAAATGTCTTCTCTTTTAACAGGTTCCATTCCGCCCTTATATATTTCTTCAAGCTGTGCAAATTCTTCAGTATCTCTTATATTAGATAAGCTAAGAATTCTCTCATCAGCTTCTGTTTTAACATTATTTCTTAATTTTTCTAGAATCATTCTTGGTTTAACACCTAAATACTTTACTGGTTTTCCAAGCTTGATTATTGCAAATCCCTTTTTTTCAAGAGTTTCTAAAACATCATATGTTCTACTTCTTGGAACTCCTGAAATTTCTGCAATTTCCCCTGCAGAAGCTGCTCCTTTTCCTATTAAAGCAAGCCATACTTTTGTTTCGTAAACATTCAAATCAAAGTAATCTTTGATTTTATTAATTAATTCTGATTTTACTAACATTTTATCTTAATGCTCCTTCTAAATTTCTATTAATCCCGAGATTTTTCAAATCAGTTATTAATTTTCTTGCAGAATGATAAGTGTTTGTTGCACTTCTAAAAATGTCAGATTCTGACTCTAAATAAGTGAGCATTTCAGTTAAATATCCTGAATTCTCTCTAATCTTATCTTTGTTTTCTTCTCCTTTTAGAGCTTCTATAATGTTTCTGTATTTTACAATATTTGTTTTGAATTCTTCCAATTTTTCTGCCATTTAATTTCTTAATACTCCTTCAAGTTGCTTTAGAGCATATTTTCCTAACATTTTGATAGGAGCATATTCGTTTATTTCATCCATTTGATTATCAATTTCATTTCTGTTTAATGCCTGACATTGAGCAAAAGAATTATTGAAAATTTTTTCTTTTTCAGATTTAGCTTTTTCTGCAAATTCAATTCTTCTAGCATAAAGATTAGTTTCTTCTTTTACTAATGAATTATATTTTAATTCTTCCATATTTTCACTATTATTAAGGGGTTTTTAAATGTTTCTTTATGTTGTATTTATTAGTGGTTACAATATGGGAATATTTATAAATGTCCTCTTCTGTCATAAAACATGACAAAATTAGGGCCTAGTCAGCTAAGAGAAACAAATCTTAAAAAAAATATCGGTAATTTAGTTTCACTTACTACATCAAGCGGAACAGTATATGGAAAAATTATTGATGTGCATGGAAGAGAGATAATTCTTAATCCACATAGAACATTTAGATACAATGAAAAGATGGGATGTAACATATATGAATTGGTTAATGAAAATTCATATCTTGAGGTTTCTTCTCATGGATATTATATTGAACCCCTTACTCCAGAGACATTAAATTATTTTATAGACAAACAGAATCAAGAGTTAATGAAAGAAAAAAAGAAGCATGAAGAAAAGTCTGATAATTAAAATATAATTAAACCTACAGCCATTCCTAAGAGTATTCCTGCTGTTATGAAAGGCATTGCAGGGTAAAATTTCTTTTTCTCAGCAAAGAAAAGCAAATAACTCAATCCTAAAGTTGCACCAATTATCACAAATAAAGCAGGTAAAAATCCAAATTCTATGAATAAAACTCCTGCAGTAATTATTGGAAAGACTACATCTCCTCCACCTAAAATTGCAACATTTGCTTTTATTTTCTTATTTTTTAACTTTGATTTTGGAATATCTTTTAATTCCATTTTTACTTTTTTTGAAAGATAAGGTACAAAGAATCCAGAAAAAATCTTTAGGTGGTTAATTTGATATTTAGCCATTTTTTGCATTATTCCTGATTTCCAAACAGCCCACATATCATAAATCGAGATTAAAATAAGCAAAAGAATTACTGTCCAAAAAGTCAACAAAGGAACAAAAACTGCTGCAATTGAAGGATAAATCATTAATTCTGTTAAATTATGAACAATAAAGCTCCTCTTATACACTTTGAATATTGCAAGTGGAAGAGCAATTACCAGTGCTATTATAGATATAACTGTTAGATTCTGATTTGGAAAGAAAGATACAAAGAATATACCTAATGCCAAAAGTATTACTACAAAAAACCAGAGTTTAATTATAAAATTCATGTTAAATTTAGTTACTAAAATTAAAAGCACTATTGCAAAAATAAATGCAATTACAATTGATGGAAAAAACGAAGTGTAATAATCCGAATGACTTTCTGGAGCAGGTGGCTGCATTCCATAAGGAAGCAGATTTCCCTGAATAGAATAATGATTAATAACATATAATCCAATAAATTGAGTTATCACAAACATTGCTAAAATTATTAATGTTACTTTTAAGTTATGTTTCATATCAATATAAGAGTAAAGCTATTTTTAAAATGATTTAATATTAAATCAGCCTTACAATTTCCAAATTTCTTGGTACAATTGTTTCGATTCTGTTAAGCTTGTACAATGAAGAAGCTAAATCTAAAGATTTTGATACTTCACCATGATTTATTAAAATTCTTTTTGGTTTTGGATACATATTGTTGAAGAAAGCCATTAATTCGTTTCTTCCAGAGTGTGGAGTTAAACCTGTAAGCATCTCAACTCTCAAATTAACCTTAATTTCCTGCATACCTTTTTCTGCTTCTACATAAACTACTTTTTCACCTTCCTGTAATTTTCTTCCAAGAGAACCTGGACCTTGGTATGAACTCATTATCACCATATTATTTGGGTTGTCTGCAAAATACCTAAAATATTCTAGTGAAGCCCCTCCAACTAACATACCTGAAGTTGCAATAACAATACAAGGCCCACCTTCAATTACTTCTTTTCTTTCCTGAGGAGAGCTTACTCTCTTAAAAATCTCTGATACAAATGGATTCTTATCTTGGAAAATTGAAGTTCTAATATTTGCACTTAAAAAATCAGGATAAGCAGTGTGAATAGCATTAATATCCCAAATCATTCCATCTATATACATCGGAATTTTAGGCAATTCGCCTAATCTTATTGCTTCTTCAACTCTAAGAAGAGTTTCTTGAGCGTGACCTAATCCTAATTCTGGCAATAAAACTTTTCCACCTTTCTCAATTGTCTCTTTAACAAGGTCTATAAACTTTTTCTCAGTATCTTTTCTTGGAGGTAAAACATCATCTTTGCTACCGTAAGTAGATTCTACTTGAATTGATTCTACTCTAATGTATTTATTTACTGCGGGATCAAGAAGTCTTGTTTTTCCATATTTCATATCTCCAGTATAAATAAAATTATGCAAACCATTTCCTATGTTAATATGAACTTGAGCTGAACCTAAAACATGTCCTGCATTGTAAAATGTAATTCTTATATCGGGAGCAATATCAGTTACTTCATTATAATTCAAGCAAATGCTGTGTTTCACCATTTCTTTGATATCTGATGAACTAAATAAAGGAGTAGCTGCCTGCTTGTAAGCAACACCAATAAAATCAAGTGCTAATAAAGCTGCAATGTCTCTTGTTGGAGCAGTCATATAAACTGGTCCTCTGTACCCCATTTTATACAAATAAGGCAGTAAACCTGAATGATCAAGGTGTGCGTGACTTAAAATTACAGCATCTAATTGGGAGATGTCAAATTCTGGAATATTAAAATAAGGAAATTTGTCTGTCCCTGAAGACGCTACATCTATTCCACAATCTAAAAGAATATTTGATATGGGGGTTTGTAAAAGTAAACAGCTTCTTCCGACTTGTCTACCGCTTCCTAAAAATCCAATTCTTGCCCACTCGTCGACTTTTTCTGGATTCCAACCCTTGTAGATTTTTTCACCAATTTCATTTAAGAATTTTCTTCTGTAATTATTATTATCATAAAGCACTTCTCTTATATTTTCTGTAATTTTGCTTTTAATTGCAGGTGAACGTTGAACTTGTGGAACCCAAAGAGTTTCTCTTCTAATATCTTCTAAAATTGAACCTTGTTTACCAATTACTAATCCTGGTTTTTTCGCTTCAATTATTACTATGCTTCTCTGAACATCAAAAATTATTTCTGTAATCTCAGCTTCTTCTGGAATTATAGAACGAATTTTCTTTTCAGTCTCTTCTTTTGAAGGAAGAATTTTTTGATCTGCACGAAGTTCAATTCTTTTTTTGATTTCATCTACAATTTTCTTAACTTCGCTTTCTCCTTCAAGGAAAAATTTCTGGTTGTCAGTGTAAAGAACAATATTCGCACCTTCAAAATTTGCTTCTTTTACTTTCCCGTGTAATTTTTCTGTAATTGTATTTAAAATTCCCATCGTCTTTTTTTATTTATCTTTAAAATTAGTTTATTGTTTCTTCTCATCTTTATAATCTGGAAGAATTTGTTGCTCAACTACTTTTTTTATTCCTTCTTTTGTAATTATATAAGCATCCATACCATTACCCGAACCTATATCTCTTTGAGTTGAAGATTTCAATGTTTCTTTTGCTAATTCTACTCCTTCTTTAACAGTAATATTGCTATTGTATTGTCTTTCTAACAAGCCAAGCATGTATGGCATTCCAGAGCCAAAATTAGCATCATAATCTTCTACTTTTGTTATGTGTCCAACAGGGTCTGTTGAATACAGCTCAACTGTTCCATCTTCATTCAATCCTGCTAATAAAAAAGCAGTCTGACCAGTTATTCTTAAATTTGATAATAAATTAACTGCCTGCTTTACAGTAGGTCTTGATTTTGATCTTAATTCTTTTAACTTTAGCTCTGCACTAAGATATCTTGGAATCTTCTGAAGTTCCATAGCCATCCCTGCTCCAGACATAACAATATAATCGTTTATAGGAAAGACTTTTTGCTCATTTTTTCCTAAAATTATTGTGCCTGCGGTTGCTCTTCTATCAGCAGCCATTACAACTCCGTCTTTACAAACAATACCGATTATACTTGTACCTGTTTTTATTATTGAATTTTTAAATTCTGAGTCCATCTTATTAAACCAACTAGAATGTATAAATAATGTAAAAGTCTTGGTTTTATAAATTTTTCTATAGTAAAGATGTTTACTCTTTATCTATCAGACTCTTTCCATTTTCTTTCTTAAATTTGATAACATTATCAACAAAACTTTCAATTTTTTGTTCGTGACTTACGATAATTAGTTGCGAAATATTAAGTTCATCCAAAACTTCTCTCATTTTATCCAATTGCTGATCTGAGAAACCATCTGTTGGTTCATCCAGTATTACTAAGTCTCTTGTTTTTATTTTACTTAAGAAAGAATTGATTACTTGATTTAAGGCTAATCTATAGGCTAAAGCAATTGCAGTCCTTTCCCCTCCTGAAAGATAAGCATAATCCAACTCATAATCCTGCTGTTCAATAACTGGTGTAAAATCTTCACTAAGTCTTACATTGAAAGAGTCTGAAACTAGCATTGAAAACCATTCTGAAAATAATTTTGAAAATTCCATCTTAAGCTTTGTAAAAATGTTTTTTTCAACAATTGATATTATTGGAATAAATTTCTTTTGAAGCCAGTCTTCAAAGTCTGAAAGATAATGTGCCTCTTGTTTTATATCTTCTGTCTTCTTTATTCTGTCTTTTATTTCATTTATTTGCCTTGAGAAGACCTCAATCTCTCTCTTTAACTCTGCAACTTTAATTTCTGCCTGCTTCTCTATCTTTAAAGCTTCATTAAGTTGTTTTTGTTTTTCTTCATTAAGATTATCAAATTTGTTCAAATCGAAAACAGCTTGTTTTAAAACTGCAACTTGGTTTTCAAGCATTTCCAAATCTTTTGAAAGAAGAGAGTTTGTTTTTTCTAAGGTTGTTAAATGTCTCTGCTTTTCATCAACTTCTTTTAATCTTATTCGAATTATCTTAAGTTCTTGAATTCTCTTTTCTTTTATAGAAAGCTCATAATCCAATTTCATAATTTGATCATGAATTGAATCTTTTTTTACAAGAAGTTCTTTAATAGAATTCAAATTTGAGGAGGTATTGGAATCCATCTGATTAATCACATTTGTTTTATAAACAGGGTCTACTCCCTGCAAACAAGTTGGACAAACTTCAATTTGCTTTAATTTTTCCTTTATTTTATCGTTATCCGAATTCTTTGAATTTAAAGAGTGAATCATCCCTGTAGTGTTTATATTTTCTTCATTCAATTCCTGCTTTTTTAGTTTAATTTTGATACTTTCGCTTTCAAGCTTCACAATTTCCTTTTCATCAAAATCTAATTCTTGCAATTCTTTAATTTGAGTTTTAAGTTGGGTGATTAATCTCGTATTATTAAAAATAGTATCATTCTTTGTTGAGATAATCAATTTTGTTTTCTCTATCTCTTGATGGAGCCTATATTTTTCTTCTATTTTTTTTGAAATTTCTTCTTTTTCTTCTTGAATAAGTTTCCTACTTTCAATTTTTAACAATAAATCTTTTTCAAATGAAGAGACGTGAATTATTTTTTCATTTAGTTCATTTTCCTTAGAAAGAATATTTAATTTATCCTGCTCTAAATTTGCAGTCAAGGCTTCTTTTATCCTCTTTTCCTCACGAATTTTTGAGGCAATGAAAGAAGCATTTTCTAATATTTTTTTATACTTGTCAATTCCAAAAACGTGTCTTAATGTATTTATTCTTACTTCAGAATCTTCAAGTATAATCTTCTTCATCTCTTCTTGAGGAGTATAAACTGTAAATCTGTATAGAACATTTTGTTTTTTAGAAAATTCTTTTGGATAATTTAAAAGCTCAAGAACTTTATTTTTTAATTCTGTTACTGAGATATCCTGCTTTACTCCATCAATAGAGATAGAACAAGAATCTTGTGAGATTGATTTTGTTTTTTTTAATGATCTTTCTATAGATATTTCTTTTCCATCTACTTCTAAATCAATTGTAACTCCTCCTTCTATCTGTCCATTTCTTAATATAGAAGAACCTTTTTGTCCTGGCTGTAATCCAAAAAGTGCAAATTCTATTGCCAAAAGAATTGAAGTTTTACCTGAGCCAATATCTCCAGATAATAAAACAGAACCATCTGGAAATTCAATTTCTTGATGTTCATAACTCCTTATATTATCTAAAATAATTTTTTTTATTTTCATTTTTGTGGTTTAAAAAATTTTTTTGTTCCTACAACAAGTCTGTTATTAAAAGTTTCAACAGTTTCACCTTCTTGTTTTTCTATTGATAGAATATTCATAAGTTCTGCAATTATGCTGTTAAATGAAGAAGGATTTTCATCTGAATACACTTTAATTGTGTCTTCCTCTATATTCTCTGAATCTTTTTCTGGAACTTTAAATTCAACTTCCTCTTCTTGAGAAAGCAAATCATGAGTGTTCCTCAACAAAAAATATGCTCCTTTTGTCTTTACAAAATCTTCAATTTGAGCAAATTTAATATCCGAAGTTTTACCTCTTCTTAATTCCCCGTAAATTCTTAATAAAATTACTTTGTCTTTAATATCTCGCTTATTTAATTCGTAAATAATCTTTTCCGTGCCTGTCAAAGCATCTTCAACTTCAATAACTAAATGTTCAATTTGTTTTGTAGGAAGTTTTACTCTCTGAACTTTTGTAGAAAGTCCTTTCCCTTGTGGAGAAGGCTCTGCATCAACAATAACAAATGTTCCTTGCTTTAAATCTTCAAGTTCCTTAAAATTATTTGGAAATAATGGTCCTGGATAAACAAATCCTTTTTCATTATAAAAAACGTGTATATGTCCCATAGCATAATAATCTGCTTTTGGTAGTCTATCTGGATTTACTGTTTCAATTGGAATATTTCCTGCAACATCGTCTATTGTTGTGTGAAGCATAAATATTTTATATAATCCTGGAGCATCGTTGAATCTTACATTTTTTAAGTCCTGTACTTCCAAACCGGATTTCTTTCCTGGATAACCATAAATTGCTACGCTTCCGAAGACTACTGGATTTAGAACTATCATATTTTCTCTCTCTTCTGGAAGATAAACATTTTTGCAGAAACCTGCTTTTTCTAAAACATCTAAAAAAGTTTTTCCTGAAACAGAATAATCGTGAGAACCAGCAATAATAAAACAAGGAATTCCTGCATCCTTTAACTTTTTGAACTGTGCAAAAGTCTCTTTTAAAATTTCTATTGAAGGGTAAGCGGAGTCAAATAAATCTCCTGAAAACAATACAAATTCAAGTTTTGATTTTAAACAAATTTCTATTGCTGCTTTAAATGATTCAAAATTTAAATCCTGCATTGGTTGCTGTTTCCATCCACCCAAATGGACATCTGCTATATGCGCGAATCTCACCATGTAAAAAGGTATTATTCTGAGGTTTTTAAGTATGTTTGTGTTTTTTATGTATAAAAAGCTTTAAATAAGAAGAATTGTTTTTTAGTAGATATAGAGGTAAAATAGAGTGACTCAAAGATATAATCTTCTTTTTGGAGGTCCTGCAGGAAGCGGTCCAAATATTGTAACAAATATTCTAGGAGAAGCTCTTGTAAAGCTGGGCTATTATGTTTTTTATTCTAGAGATTATCAAAGTTTAATTAGAGGAGGACACAATTTTAATGTTCTTACTTTTTCAGAAGAACCTGTTAATAGCAATGATTCTAAAATGGATTTAATTGTTGCGTTTGATGAACTTACAGAAAATCTTCATAAAAAGGAATTAAAGAAAAATGGAATTATCCTAAAGGGCGAAGGTAAAGAAAATATGTATTATGCTGGAAGAATTTTCAAATTATTAGCTATTGAATTTAAAGTATTAGATGATATGCTTAAGGAGCTTGGGAAAAAATATGATGAAAATGTAAAAGAGGCTAAAGAAGGATACGATGAAGAAACAAAAAACATTTGTAAAATAATTCCTAAAAAGCAAAATAGATTTTTTATGAATGGAAATCAAGCAGTGGCAGAAGGTGCAGTAAATTCCGGGTTAAATATTTATTATGGTTATCCTATGACGCCTGCTACCTCTCTATTAAATGAGCTAGCGGATAAGTCCAAAACTGGAGTAAATAATCTTGCTGTAATTGAGCTAGAAAATGAAATTGCAGTTGCAAATGCTGGAATCGGAAGTGCAGCAACAGGAGCTTTAGCAATGGTAGGTAGTTCTGGGGGTGGAATTGATTTAATGACTGAAGCTTTAAGCATGGCAGGAATGGCAGAAATTCCATTAGTACTTTTCTTAGCTCAAAGACCTGGACCTGGAACTGGAGTTCCAACTTATAATTCTCAAGGAGATTTAAATATGGCAAGGCACGCAGGCCATGGAGAATTCCAAAGAATTTTACTTGCTCCAGGAAATCCAAAAGATGCAATTGAACTTACAAACCAAGCATTTTATCTTTCACAAAAATTTAAAGTTCCTGCAATTGTCATATCAGATAAACATCTTGGTGAAAGCTTTTACACTCTAGACGAAAAAGGAAATTCTGTGGCAGTAGTTAAATCTGTTACTTTCGGGAGATTTAACAGTTATGAAAGTGATGAGACTGGTTCTTCAACAGAAAACCCGGAATTAATAAAGAAAAATTTTGAAAGAAGAATTAAAAAAATCCAATTAATAAAAAAAGATTCTACAAAATTCTCAAGATATGAGACATTTGGAACAAAAACTTCTAAGAATATAGTTGTTTCTTATGGTTCTACAAAAGGGGCAATTCTAGACGCACTAAAGAATTTGAAATGTAAATTTATTCAAGTAAAGTACATTGAACCTTTTCCAGAGGAACTTGAAAAAGAATTCAAAAATAAAAATTTAATTTTAGTTGAAAATGATTCTACAGGAATTTTGGGAGAGATTATTGCAGAAAAAACAGGCATTAGAATAGCAGATAAAAATAAGATACTAAGATATGATGGAAGACCATTCCTTGCAGATGAACTTGAAAAGGAGATAAAAAGCAGATTAAAATGAAAAAGCAACAAAAAAATAAAAAAGAAAGAACAGTCAAACAGAAAATAAAACTGGCAGTTTGGACAGCTGCAATAATGTTTGTTGGATTAATAATCTTCAAATATATTCCTATGGCTATATGGGGAAAAGACATTTTATTTGATGCTTCATCTCATGTTGCTTGGACAACTTGGGGACTTTATGCTATATTCTTATTTATAATTTCAACTAAAAAATCTTGGAAAGTTCCATATTTTATAATTGCTGGATTAATTATAATAGCAATGGCCATTCAAAGAATAATTGTACATGAACATAATTTAATAGGTGTGCTACTTGGATTTGCAGTAGTTACAAGTGCAATAATAATTCCAAGATGGAAAGAGATTAAAGGAGGAAGAAAATAAAATGCCTATAAATTTATCAACAACTACAAAACCAACATGGTGCCCAGGTTGTTGGAATTTTCAGATACTTGCAGGAGTAAAAAATTATCTTGCTAAACAGATAAAGACAGAAGAAGATAGAAAAAATTATGCTATCGTTTCAGGTATTGGTTGTCATGCTAAAATATTTGATTATTTGAATTTAAATGGTATTAGCAGCTTACATGGAAGAGTTCTTCCAACAGCCTTGGGGGTAAAGGTTGGAAATCCTAATTTGAATTTAATAGGATTCTCTGGGGATGGAGATTGTTATGCTGAAGGAATGGAACACCTAATTCATATGGCGAGATATAATGTGAATATGAAATATTTTGTCCATAATAATCAAGCTTTTTCATTAACTGTTGGGCAACCCTCACCTGTAACAGAAATTGGATTCAAAGATAAAACAACCCCTGCAGGAGTGAAACATCCTCCAATAAATCCAATTAAATTGATGCTATCCGCAGGCGCAACTTTTGTTGCAAGAGTTTATGCTGATGTAAAACAAGTTGAAGAGATACTTAATGAAGCATTCAAACATAAAGGATTTGCATTTATTGAAATAATTCAACCATGTATAATTTTCCACCCAGATACAGAATACAAAAAATATACTTACAATTTGCAAGAAAAAGGGCATGATAAAAAAAATTACTCTGATGCATTAAAGAAAGCAGAGGAATTTGATTATAACGTTCCTAACGAAAAGACAAAAATACCTTTGGGAATATTCTATCAGACAGAAAGAGCGACATTTGAGGAGAATATAAATCCGGTTAATAAAAAATAAGTACTATCTTCAATAAACAAGGAAGCTTTAATGGAAAAAAGTAAGATGTATGAAGAGAATGGGGAAAATGAAACTGGCTATCTTTTCAAAAATGGAGATATTCTTGAATTTCACAGACTAATCCTTGATAAAATGAATTTTGGTAGAGAAACAGGAGCATTAAGAATTAGAACAACTCCAAATGAAGTAGACGTTGATTTTCTTGCAGAATTAAAACCCACAAAAGAACAAATTGCAACTATTAAAAGATTAAAAACTCCTGAAAGAAAACTTTTTTTTGAAATAGTAAATAAAAAAAATAAACACATTAAAGGATATGGTGGTTTTGACAAATCAATTGAAGAAATGGAAAAGCAGTTAACAGAATTTTATAATAAAAACTTATGAAAGAATATTCAATTTCCAGATACATAATCTTTCAAAAAACAATTTTTCGCATCCAACCTCATTTGCAATATAACCTAATTCTTTAAAATCAATATCTTCTGAAAGAGAGCTTGTTATAAGAAAAATTATTCCATTTGAATTAAGATAATTTTTCGCATCTTCTAAGAACCTTAAAATTATTTCATTGCCTTTTTTTCCTGCAGTTGTGATCAATTTTGAATCTTCTGGTTCATTTTTATCTTCGGGGAGATAAGGAGGATTAAATATAATAATATCATACTTCCCAGTAATGCTTTCAAATAAATCGGAATAGATGCAATTAAATCCTAGAAGACTACAATGGCTAACAGCTGCCTTATTAATATCGCATGAAAAAATATTTTCTTTTTTTACTCCAAGATTAAATGCTGTTTCTAAATGTATTCCTGAACCTGTACCAATTTCAAGAAAAGTTAAATCTGGATTAATTTCTAATAGGACAGGAAGTTGTTCTTTTAAAATTCTTGACATCAAATAAGAATCTTCAGCTGGAGGATATATTGTGGACATGAAATAGTGAAGCTTTGTAAGTATAAAAGGATTATAGTTAATGTTAATAATATTGTTTGGGTATTAGAATTATCTCCTAAAATCATCAACATTCAGCAACTCATTATAAAGAATTTTTACAATAATTATCTCGAAGAAATTAGGCTAACCCTGCATTATTGAATATTTTTATTAATTCATCCTTGAAAAAGAATACTGCACCCAAAAGACCCAATAACAACAACAAAATAAAAACCAAAACATAAGTTAACATTTTGCTAATTGGCTTTGAATTATCTTCCTTATAATCAGAAACTCTTTTCTCATTTTTATCCGAAGCGTCGATATTTTTATTTATAATCTCTATTTTTGGAGGTATAGATACCGGCTTCATTTCCTTTATTGCATTTTGAATTTTTTCCATCAATTGATCTGCATTTGTGCCTGGCCCATTAGATACCTTAGAATCTCCATAAGCAGAAACATTCTGTTGTGCTTGTTCAACAGGTTTTACAGGATTTAATTCTGGAGATTTTTTCTGCAATTGAAGTCTCATCTCTTCTGGAGAGGCTTCTCTTTTTTGTGAAATATCTGGAGTAGAGGGTTTGGGTTTAGTTATAACTCCTGCTTTGACTGCAATTGCGTTTAGAGTATCTTGCAAAGAACCATTTATTCCCATGGCTTGAGCCCCTAATTGAGAATAAACTACTTTTGCAGCATCTTCAATCTCGTCTTTTTCATATCCCGCATTATAAAAAGTCATCATGCCTTTTTCAAGTGAGTCTGACCTTGACAATGCAGAGATTAATCCTCCAACAATTTCCTCATTTACCATCTTAAATTTTTATTACCTTCCCATCTGAAGACAAATGAGCAGTATCTTGAAATTTATATCCTAATTCTCTGGATAAATCTATTAAAGGAGCTTCTTGTTTTAATGAACCATGAGCAGGAATTATATGTTCGGGTTTTAACATTTCAAGTAAATCCCTTAAATCCTCTCTTCCACCATGTCCTGAAACATGAATATCAGTTTGTAATCTTACACCTTGCCTTCTTAATTTAGCATCTAATTTTTCACGTGCATTTATATTCACTGGAACAGGTATAACGCTAGATGAGAAAATTAAATTGTCTCCAGTTTTAAATTTAAATGGAGTTTCACCTTGGACAATCCTATCCAGTATTGAACCTTTTTCGCCTTGATGGCCTGTGCAGACAATAAGATAATTTTGTCTGTTTTGTTCTACTTTTTTCAAAAAAGAATTTATTTGCTTTCTGTATCTAATCATTTGCACTTTATTCTTAAACGGACATTGATTTACATTGATTGCTGCAGCAACGTATTTGTTCAAACTTCTTCCTAAAAAAATAATCTGTCTATTTGTCTTTTGTCCGAATTCAACAATACTTTTCAATCTTGCAATATGTGAAGAAAAAGTTGTTACAAAAATTGCAGAATTTCTATCATGAATATTTCCAAGAGCATCTTCTAAAAGATTTCTTGCAATTCTTTCACTAGCAGTCCTTCTATCTGTATCTGCATATAATGCATCTATAACAAGACATTTTACTCCCTCTTTTCCAAGTTCTTTAAGTCTCTTATAATTTGGAGGATTTCCCATTACAGGATGATTATCAAATTTAAAATCGAGTGCGTAAAAAAATACTCCTTCATCTGAATGCCATGCAATAAATAAACATTGAATTGTTGAATGAGTAGTGTTTACAAATTCTAATTTTAATTTTTTGCCCTCACTCCCTCTAACAAAATAAGTTGTATTTTCATTTACAACTTTTCTTTTGTTTCGCACACTTATTTTTTCGTCTTTAAGAATTGACTCAAAAACTTCCATTGTAAAGGCACTCGAAATTATTTCTGCCTTTGGATATCTGTGAGCGAGATAAGGTAAACCACCTACATGATCTAAATGCGCGTGCCCAATTATTATTGCTCTTACTTTATCTCTCCAACCAAGTTTATCTAATATTAAATCATTTGGAATTGCTTTTGCTCCCCTAAGCATATCTTCAGAATAATTAATTTGAGCTTCCTGCTCCTGAAGTTCAACAAGAGGAGGCAAATAAATTCCAGCATCAAAAATTATAACATCTTCTCCAACCTTTACAGCAGTCATATTCTTCCCAACTTCTTCATATCCCCCGATCGTACAAACTTCCATTTCAATAAATCTTCCTCTTTTTTATAAAAATAATTAGCTTATTCGGTTTAAATATGTTTTTAGGAAGATTTTTAGAGGGGTGTTTATTTAGATATTTATGAAAAAAATAATTTTAATTACAATTTCCTTTATAGTATTAGCTTTAATTGTAATTTTTATGGTTTCTTCTAAAACAGAATTTTTAATTAAAAAAGAAATAAGAGAACCTGTTTTTGCTGGAAGTTGGTATCCTTCTGATGAAAAAGAATTAAGAAATTTAACAGAAGAATATCTAAATAATTTGGATAATCTTAATTTTAATGGAACAATAAAAGCAGTTATAGTTCCACATGCAGGATATATTTATTCTGGACAAATTGCCGCAGCTGCATTTAAACAGTTAGATGACGAGTATGAAACAGTATTTTTAATTGGACCAAGCCATAGTTATCCTTTAACAGATGTATCTGTTTCTAATTTAGATTATTTTTCTACTCCTTTAGGGAGGGTTAAAGTAAGTGATAAATCAAAAGAAATTCTTAAAGAAAATATTGTAGAAAATATTGAAGAAGCTCATTCAAATGAACATTCCCTTGAAGTTGAAATTCCTTTTTTACAAATGCAATTAAAAGATTTTGAAATTGTTCCATTAATAGTTGGAGAGACAGATGTAGAAGAATTCAAAAATGTTTTATCAAGAAATGTTGGAGAAGAAGATTTAATCGTTGTAAGTGTAGATTTATCGCATTATCATGAATATAATGAAGCTCTTTCATTAGATTATATATCTGTAAAAAATATAATGGAATTAAATTATGAAAAAATAATTAGTTCCGAGATAGATGCTCCTTGGGCAGTTTCAAGTCTTTTGAAGCTTGCAAAAGAAAAATATTGGAAACCTTATTTAATAACATATTCAAATTCTGGAGAGGTAACTGGAGATAAAACAAGTGTTGTTGGTTATTCGGCGATTGTTTTTGTTGAAGAATTTAATAATGAAGATAAAGAATTTCTATTAAATCTTGCAAGAAAAAGTGCTGAAGAATATTTAAAGAGCGGGGAAAAAATTGAAGTTGATGAAAAAGATGTGCCTATAAATTTGAGAGAGAGTAAAGCTTGTTTTGTTACTTTTATAAAAGATGAGCAATTAAGGGGATGCATTGGACATATAGTTCCTCAAATGCCTCTTTATCAATGTGTAATAGAAAATTCAATAAATGCTGCTACAAAAGACCCAAGATTTTCTCCAATGAATTCTAATGAATTAAAAGCATCTAAAATAGATGTAAGTGTCTTAACTCTCCCAACAATATTAGAACATAAAACCTCTGAAGAATTACTCTACAAATTAAATCCCTATCAATATGGGGTAATCTTACAAAGAGGAGAGAATCAAAGCACATTTTTACCAAGCGTCTGGGAATTTATACCTAATAAACAAGAATTTTTAGCTAATTTATGTATTAAGGGAAATATGGAAGCAGATTGTTGGAAAGATCCAAGGACAGAAATATATATTTATGAAGCAATTGATTTTTCAGAATAAATTTACAAGACACAAACTGGATATATTTTTATCATCCATAAAACATAAGCTATAATTGAAATAACTGTATAATATATTAAAATCTTTTTATTATCAACAAATTTTTTTATTACAAAAAATAAAGCAACTAGTACAATAAGAGGTAAAAACGTTAAATACCATGAAGAAAGCAAAAAATGAACATATTCTTGGAATGTAACTGAACATCCCAACACCTCTCTTAACACACTCTTACTCACCATATTTAACTTAAATTTTTTAAGATTATAAATCTTTCTCTAAAAATGCTAAATATAAAAACTCCTTTTTATATATAGAAATATGAAAGCACTTGTACCCTCTCATAAAGAAAACAAGAGATATTTAATCATTTCTGGAAAAGATTTAAAAAAAAATATTGAAAAGGCAATAATTGAATTTTCTGGCGCAAAGGGACTTTCTAAATGTGGATTAAGCTTTATTGATATCAAAGAGAATTCTGCAATTGTTTCAATAAATAGAGAAGCGGTTGATTTAATTAGAGCTAGTTTAGTTGTTTTTCCTGAAAAAATGGAAGTTTTGAAAGTTTCTGGAACTTTGAAAGGTTTGGGTAGAAAATAGTCCTACCAAAACTTTATAAATTGCATATTTTTATGAATTAAGTTGAGAAGAGAAAATTAAATAAATAAGGATTATCAAATTCTAAAATGGAAATGCCAATGGATATGCAACACCAAGCAATGGGATATGACAGAACAGCTACTATGTTCTCTCCAGAAGGTCATTTGCTTCAAGTTGAATATGCTGAAAAAACAGTTAGATTAGGAAGTGCAAGTATTGGTATGATTTGTTCTGATGGGGTTTTTATTCTTGCTGATAAAAGAGTAGAGGATAAACTAATTGTTAAAGAATCTGCAAGCAAAATTTCAGAAATTGATTCCCATGTGATTGCAAGCTCTGCAGGAATTTTGTCTGATGCTAGAATACTTATAGAAAGAGCGCAGGTTTTAGCTCAGCAACACAGAGTAACTTATAATTCTCCTATTGAACCAGAATTAGTTATAAAAGAAATTGCGAATATGAAACAGCAATTTACACAATATGGTGGAGCTAGACCTTTTGGAGTTTCAATGATGGTTGGGGGAATCAATGATAAGAAACCAGAACTTTTTGTAAGTGATATTACTGGAAATTATTTTTCATATTATGCAAATGTAATTGGTGAAAACGACGATAAAATAAAAGAAGAATTAAAGGAAAAATATAAACAAGGACTTACAATAAAACAGGGTGTTAAATTAGCTCTTGAAATTTTTGAAAAAGTTCAGGGAACTAAATTTAGTATGAAAAGATTTGAATTAGGTTATGTTACTAAAGAAAATGCAAAGTTAAAAAAGTTGGAAGGGGAAAGCATTAAAGAATTATAATGGTTACAACAACAGCAAGAATAAAGAAAGCAGGAAAGCATTATGAAGTTATAGTTGATTTGGATGATGCTACAAAATTCAAAAAAGGATTAAGCAATTTTATCCAAGCAGAAACAGAATTTATTTTCCATAATATAAAAAAGGGTGAAAAAGCTGCTGAAAAAGACCTTAGAGAAGCTTTTGGAACAACAGATATTAATGAAATTGTTAAAAAAATTGTAAAAGAAGGGGAAGTTCAAACAACTCAGGAATATAGAGATGCTGAACAAGAAAAGAAATTCAAACAAGTAGTTGACTTCTTAACGAGAAATGCTTATGATCCTCAAACTGGAAGACCTCATACCACCGAAAGGATTAAAAATGCTCTTGAACAAGCAAATGTGAACATCAAGAATACATCAATAGAAAACCAAATTAACGAAATTCTTGAAAAAATAAGTGGTCTTATTCCAATAAAGATTGAGACTAAAAAAGTCAAAATAAAAATTCCTGCAATTCATACAGGAAAAGCTTATGGAGTAGTCGCTATTTATAAGACTTCGGAAAATTGGCTTAATGATGGGAGCTTGGAAGTTATCGTTGAAGTTCCATCGGGAATGATTATGGACTTTTATGATAAATTAAATGGAGTAACGCACGGAAGTGCAATCACACAGGAAATTAAAGAATAAAATGAGCGAAACAGAACACAAACGAAATATTGTAATACCTGGAGAGGTAATTATTGAAGGAGATAGTTATTTGCCTGGAGAAGGAACTGAAAAACAGGGAAAAAATATAGTTGCTCAAAGATATGGATTAGCTGAAGAAGCTGGAAAGCTTGTAAAAGTAATTCCACTATCTGGAGTTTATCATCCTAGAAGAGGAAATATTGTTATAGGAAAATGCAATTTAATCACATTTAATGGATGGGTTATTGATATTGGAACAGCTGAAAATGCTTTCTTACCATTAATGGAAACACCTAAATTTGTTGCAAAAGATAGACTAGACGAAGTTATGAAAATAGGAGATTTAGCAGTTGTTCAAATCTTCTCAGTAAATACAAGAGGAATTGATTTAACAATCAAATCAAGAGGATTAGGAAGAATTGATGAAGGGATTGTTTTCAAAGTTAATTCTAATAAAGTTCCAAGAGTAATTGGAAAAGAAGGAAGCATGATAAAATTAATTAGAGAATATACAAATTGCAATATTACGGTTGGGCAAAATGGATATATCTGGATAAAAGGAGACAAAATAGAAGACGAACTTTTCGCAAAGAGAGCTGTTTTATTCATAACTGAAAAATCATACTTAGAAGGTTTAACTGAAAAAGTTGAAGAATGGTTTAAGAAAAATGGTGGAGTCAAGAAAGAAACTAAAAAATTAGAAATTAAACAAGAAAATTTTGATGAAGGAGAAGAAAATGTCAACTAAAAAAACAGAAAATTTTGAAAGACCTGATGGAAGAAAACTTGATGAATTAAGAGAATTTGAAGCAAAAGTTGGAATAATCCCTAATGCAGATGGAAGTGCAATGTACAGATCTGGAGATACAATAGCAATTGCTGCTGTTTATGGTCCAAAGAAAATGCATCCTCAACATTCACAAGATCCTCAAAAAGGAACATTAAGGTGTACTTATAACATGAATAGTTTTTCAGTTTCTGAAAGAATAAGACCTGGACCTTCAAGAAGAAGCACTGAAATTTCTAAAATTACTGAATGGGCTTTAGAACCTGCTCTAATGCTTGATAAATTCCCAAATATGGTTGTAGATGTCCACATTAATATTATCCAAGCAGATGCTGGAACAAGATGTGCAGGAATAAATGCTGCTGCAATGGCTCTTGCTCATGCAGGAATACCAATGAGAGATATGGTTTCAAGTGTTTCTGTAGGAAAATTAGATAAGACAATTGTAGTTGATTTAAGTAAAGAAGAAGAAGATTATGAAGAAGGTGAAGGACCAACAGATATTCCAATTTCAATGACACATTCTGGAAATATTACACACTTCCAATTAGATGGTAAAATAGATTCTAAACAATTAATGGAAGCAATTGAACTTGCTAAAAAATCATGTGAAAAGATTTATGAAGTTCAGAAAAAAGCATTAAAAGAATCAATTAATATGGAGGAGGAAGATTAAAATGGGCGGAGAAGAAATAGAAATTACACCTGAAGTTACTGCTGAAAGAATAAAGGAATATCTTAAACAGGAAAAAAGATTCGATGGAAGAAAAGTTGGAGAATTCAGAGATATAGTAATTGAAAAGGATGTTTCAAAAAAAGCAGAAGGTTCAGTAAGAGTAAAATTAGGAAAAACTGAAGTAATAGTTGGTGTTAAGATGGAAACTGCTACACCTTATCCTGATTCACCTGATAAAGGAAATTTGATGGTAACTGCAGAATTTTTACCTTTAAGCTCACCAAGAATTGAATTGGGTCCTCCAAAATTTGATTCAATTGAAGTGGGTAGAATTATTGATAGAGTAATTAGAGAAAGCAAATTCATTGAATTGGATAAACTATGTATAAAAGAAGGAGAAAAAGTCTGGACTGTATTTATTGATATTTACACAATAAATGATGACGGAAACATTCTTGATGCTGCAGGAATTGGTGCAGTTGCTGCTTTAAAAAATGCAAAAGTTCCAAAATACGACGAAGAAAAAGGAAAAGTAGATTATCATGAATATACTATGGATCTTCCATTAAAAGACATGAACCCATTTACAATTACTGTTCACAAAATAGGAAACCATTTAATTGTTGACCCTACAAGAGAAGAAGAAGATGTAAGTGAAACAAAGATTTCTGTTGGAAGCTCTGATGGAATAATTAATTCTTTACAGAAAGGAAATTCAAACTATTTCAGTGTTGAAGAAATACAAAAAGCATTCGAAATGGTTGAAAAATCATGGAAAGAATTATTTAAAAAGGTTAATTCACAATTAAAATAAAATGACACACGTTGAACAAAACTTTACTAAGTATGAAAGAGCAAGAATTCTAGGCGCAAGAGCTTTACAGCTTGCTATGAATGCTCCATTACTTTTGAAAATTAGTGAAGAAGATTTAGCTAAAGTTAATTATGATGTTCTTAAAATTGCAGAAATAGAACTTGATACAGGAGTTTTGCCTATTTCAATTAAGAAACCTTTCCCTGAAAAGAAAGAAGGAAAATTGAAAAGAGATGCTGCTCCAAGAGTAAGCGATAAGAAAGTTGAAGGCGCAGAAGATGTTGAAGAAGAAAAGATTGCAGAAGAAGGCGAAATAATGGAACTTGCAAATCCTGAAGATGAAGATGAAGGCGGCAATGAGAGTGATGAAGGTGGAGAATACGGAGATTAAAACTAGGAGTTAATTAACTGTAACAGTCGATTATTATATATAATTTTTATCAAGATTGATTAATAGTAGAACAATGTTGAAGTTTTATCATAATAATTTAATTCTGAACATTTTACTAATATAAAAGATAGATAAACAAAACCTTATAAATAATATTTATTTTTCTTAATTATGGTTGTAATAAAAGAGGTAAACCTAAATTTTCAAAAATGAAAATTAAAGAGGTATCTGCCAAGGAAATTCTTGACTGCAGAAAAGACAAAACAATAATTGTTTCTATAAAAAACGATAAGGGAAAAACATTCAAGGCTTCTTCCCCTTCTGGAAAATCCACTGGAAAATACGAAATTCCTCCTTATAAAAAAAGTTTGGAAGAAGATATTAATGCGATAAAAAATTTCAAAGAGTATTTTTCGGATGAGGTTCTTGATGAATTTGAAGATTTGAAACGAGTTGAAGATATTCTGGATGGACATGTTGGAGCAAATACAGTCTTTGCATTTGAAGCTGCAGTTTTGAAAGCAATTGCAGATGAAAAGAAAAAACAAGTTTGGGAGATTATAAATCCTGAAGCAGGAAAGCTAAAAAAATTTCCAAGATTAGTTGGAAATTGTATTGGGGGAGGAAAGCATTCTCAATTAACTGGAAAGAAGCCGGATTTTCAAGAATTTTTACTAATACCTGAAGAGTGTTGTGTTCAAAAAGCAGAAGAGAAAAATAAGAAAGCAAAAGAGAGTGCTCAATTTTCAATTAAAGAAAAGGATAAAAATTTCTCTGGGCAAAAAAATGATGAAGATGCTTGGATGGTTTCATTTAATGAAAAAGAAGTCTTAGATATACTCAAAAAATTAAATATTCCTCTTGGAATAGACATTGCTTCTTCAGGCTTTTATGCAAGAAAGAAATATTCTTATGAAAATCCTATGTTGAAGAGAGAAGAAGATGAACAATTAGGATACATTGCAAATTTAATTAAGAATTATAATTTATTTTATATTGAAGATCCATTTCAGGAAGAAGACTTTGAAAGCTTTTCTAAACTACTTAAAAAATTTCCAAATTCGCTTATTGTTGGAGATGATTTAACAGTTACAAATTCTAAAAGACTTGAAAAAGCAATCAAGATGAAAAGCATTAATGCAATTATTGTTAAACCAAATCAGTGTGGCTCGCTTTTAGAAGTAAAAAAAGTGTGTGAACTTGCAAAAGAGAACAATATAAAAATAATTTTTTCACACAGAAGCGGAGAGACAGAAGAGCCCATTCTAGCAGATTTAGCATTTGGTTTTCAGGCAGATTTCTTCAAATGCGGTATAACTGGAAAAGAACGCGAAGCTAAAATAAAAAGACTTATTGAGATTGAAAAATCGCTTAAATAGAGAATAAATTACAGAAATTTTTAAAAAGAAAAATATGCAAATATTTTCATGGTAAATCTTCTATCAAAATTATCAGATGAAGAAAAAAATAATCCTCTTGAAATAAAGATTGGGGAAAGATTTGATATTTATATTTCTGCTTTAAATATAAATAAGAATATTGAAAAAGATAAATTTGTGCTTCTGAATGGAATTAAAGGAATGTTTAAAATTGAAGACGTTCATAGATTTGTAAATTCTTCAGAATATAAAATACAGGTAATAAGAGAAAATTATCCAAAAGATTATTCTGGAAGTATAGAAAGAATCGATAGTTACAGTACAAAAGACCTCAATGATAGTAGTCAAATTCTAGCTTAAATTTAAAAAGGATGTTTGCAAAATTCGTTTATGAAAAAAATAGAACTGAATGGGAAAAAAATGAATTTGCTTGAAGCAAGATTACTGCTTCTAGGTTTAAACTTGGGACTTAGTAAAACAAGACTAGATGAAACTGAAACTGAAACTTATACCAGATGGAAAAAACTGAGAGAGAATAAAAACTTCTATCTGGCCAGGAAAAGAGAATCTCAATTTAAGACAAGTAAAAGGGCGTATTTAATAGAGAGAACAGACAAAGAAATATCTAAATATTTAAAGTACAAAAAAGAAGATAAAAATAAGGAAGATGCTTCTAATGATTTTTATCCATTTGTTTCAAAAAGAGATTAATTGAATATATTTTATAGAAAGCCTAAATCCTTAAAAAATTAAATAAATTTATTTTTCTATGAGTAAAGATTTAGAATTTCTTGCCAAATTAGAAAAAAAATTGCATGGAGTAAAAGAATGTCATGGTTCTGGATATTGGGAAAGACATAAATTTTATGTTGATGAATATACAGATGAGAAAATGAGTGAAAAAGAAATAGAAAAAGTTTTAGAGATATCTAAAAAGAATACAATGATAATTTACCCAATAAACACTTGCATGGGTTTTTCTGTTGGATATGATGTTTGTGAAATAAAACCAAATGGAAAAAGAAAACCCATTTTAAGATTTAAAGAAGCACAACTACCAAAAGGATATACATTTAAGAAAATGTCAAAGACATTTATGAGTAAAGATAATCTCAAGAAAGCTAAATTAATTGATGAAGAAATAGTTAATAGTCATGAACATTATGATTATTAGTAACTTTTTGAATAGAAAACCTTTAAAAAGTAATTTTTCTCTAAATCCTCATGGCTATTAAAAAAACTAAAGAAAAATTAGCAGATAGAAAGCTTGGTGAAGAAGTTGAAGAACATCTTGAAGGAAAAGCTCTTGAGAAAGCTGCTGAAGAAGAATCTCTGAAAACAGAAGAGATAAGTGAAAAGAAAAAGAAACTTCTTGAAAAGGCTGCTAAGTTAAAAGAAAAATTATCTGAAGAAGCTCCAACAACTGAAGAGTTAAAGGAAAAAGTTAAAGCCAAAAAAAGAACTGATATGCTTGTTCCTCTTGAAGAATATGTTAAAGCTGGAATCTATCTTGGAACAAAAGTTGTAACTCCTGAAATGAAACCTTTTGTTTACAGAAGAAGAGCAGATGGACTTGCAATTTTCAATACAGATTTAATTGATGAAAAATTAAAAGAAGGTGTTGAATATTTATGTCAATTTGCACCAGAAGATATTATTCTTGTATGTAAGAGACAGGCTGGATGGAAGGCTGCAAGAAAATTTTCTGAATTGACTGGAATAAGAACATTCACAAAGAAATATCCTGCAGGAATTTTAACTAACACTACATTGCCAGATTTCTTTGAAGCCCAATTAACATTAATAATTGATTCATGGCTTGATAAGAATGCTCTTCATGACACATTGAGAGTAAAGAAAAAAGTATTGATGGTTTGCGATACAAATAATTTTTCAAAAGGTGCAGATAAAATAATAATTGGAAATAATAAAAGTTCAAAGAGCTTAGGTGTAATTTTCTATATCCTTGCAAAAGGTTATTGTAAAGAAAAAGGAATTGACGCAGATATTCCAGATTTAGAATGGTGGACAGGTGAAGATGAAGAAACTGGCCCAGCTGAGCATGGTGTTTAATTGATAACAATAATTCTTATAAACGAAAATTTAGTATTATAATTATGGGAGATTTGGATGAAAAAATTAGAAAATTAAAAAATCAATTTTCAGATTCTTTTACTTGTTCTGAGGGGAGTTCTATGGGAACTTATGTTGTTGAAAGAAATGGAGGATATCATGATGAACCTATTGCTCTAGAGGAAGAAGTTGAAGTTAGTGGATTTAGCGTCTTTGGGGTAGATACAAGTAGTTGGGCTCCAAAAGTAAGGGTCAATCCAAGATGCAAATATCTTAATTCTGAAGACCACGGAAGCAGTTCAAATTCTCTCGAATGCACAAATAAAAAAAGCATTGAGCAAACAAGATACACTTGTTACAGTTGTCCACATGCACAAGTTTTTGACGTTTAAATAAAAATGGAAAATTTATCAAAAAAAGTTGAATTTATTGCAAATAATACAAGAGAAGCAATTGAACTTAAGAATAAATTAGCTGAAAAAGGATTAATTGTTAATCATATTTATACAGGCTCTTCAGTTCCAGTTTTAATTGATAATGGTTATTATTCTGTTGGTGCTGGAAATATTAGAAGAAATTATTTTAGTTAAAAATTAATAATCATTGTCTTCAGCAATCTGTCTTGACAATTCTGGAATCATTTTAACAAAAGCTTGAGTTAATTGCTTGTTTGACAAGGCTCTGTTTTCTTTTGCTCTTTTTAATTTCATAACTGCATTTATTGCAGCAATAGAATAAACCTTTGCTTCAGGTTTTATTTCTGATTTAAAATCAGTTGAGAATTGTTTTATTATCTGTTCTACATCTGCATTTGCGTCTTTAAAATCTAAAGCATAACTTGCAGCGTGCACCATTGCGATTTCAGCATCTTTTATCATCTTTTTTACCTATAGATTTTTCATGTTTATTTGCTTTTTAAAATTTGTTGTTAATTTTTATATAAGTTTTTGAAAGCGAATTATTATTTTGAAAGATAATTATTCTTATAAAGAATAAATTTATTCACAAATTATGGCATATACAAAAGACGAATATGAATTAATGAATGATGTTGAAAGAAAAAAAGAATTAAGCTTTAAGAAAAAAACTTTTGGAGTAGTTAAAAATTTATTAACTTACACCCCAATTAATGGAATAAGTATAACAAAAAATTTTTCTGATATAACAAAATTATTACATGAACAAGGTTTTGCTGATTCTTTAAACGAAGCTGAAGAACAAATAAACGAATATCTTTCTGGTGAAGAAATGCACCTTTCCCATATCCCTGGTTCAATGAAATTTAAAGAAGCAGGTTATAATGATAAAGGTGAAAAAAGAATAAAAATATCTTATTGGGAGTGGGATATCTAAAATGGCAAATTATATAGACAATAAAGGCAAAAAAATAGAGAAAGGATTTTACAAAGAAAATACATTTGGAGTTTTTGTTTATTTTACAGGAAATTTTGATAAAGGAACTGGATATCCAATATTTGAAAAAGAAAATGAAATTGGAAAGGAAAAATATTTCTCCCTCCACGCTGTTAGAGGATTATCAAGATTAAACAGCGAAGATATAAAGAATAAATTGAATGATTTAAAATCAAAAAATAATTCTGAAGTTGCAAGTTGGCTTGAAAAAAAATTAAAAAATTAATTTCCGACGCTGAGTTCTTAGAAAATCCACGAAACATTTATAAACCTCTTTTTAATGAAATATTTGTTAATTAAGATGAGTGCCTTAATAATAATAAAAAATTCTAAGGTATGAGGTATGTAGAAGCAGTCATCATTTGTAAATGTTTTTTATCAACCAATTTTAATGTTCAAAGCCAATAGTTAGGAGATGTGTGAAGTTATTTTCTATCTTATAAGAAAATAGCGCAAGGAGATTATTGTTCTGAAAATTTATTTTCTCGACGGTAATTCATGATATGTTTAAATCTAGTTGATCCTGCTAGCGGCTGCGGCTCTCTGATTTGCACTTAGACATGCAAGTTTTTTTGTTTCTTCGGAAGTAAAAAGCGAACTGCTCAGTAACACGTAGCTAACCTACCCTTAAGTCGAGGATACTCTCGGGAAACTGAGGTTAATACTCGATAGGAGATGTACCCTGGAATGATTCATCTCTTAAATTCGTGCTTAAGGATGGGGCTGCGGCGGATTAGGTTGTTGGCGGGGTAAAAGCCCACCAAGCCAATGATCCGTAAGGGCTCTTAGCGGAGAGGCCCTGAGAGGGAATCTGAGACACTATTCCCAGCCCTACGGGGTGCAGCAGTTAGGAATCTTCTGCAATGCGCGCAAGCGTGACAGATTGAGTCAGAGTGACTTTCATTTGAAAGTCTTTTGCCAAATGTAAAAAGTTTGGCGAATAAGGACTGGGTAAGACGGGTGCCAGCCGCCGCGGTAATACCCGCGGTCCAAGTCGCAGCCATCATTATTGGGTCTAAAACATCCGTAGCTTGCTTAATAAGTTTCTTGTGAAATTCCATGTCTCAAATATGGAGCGGGCAAGAAGTACTGTTGAGCTAGAGACTGGAAGACGTAAGAAGTATGTTTGGAGTAGCGGTAAAATGTGTTAATCCCAGACAGACTAACAACAGCGAAGGCATCTTACGAGGACAGTTCTGACAGTAAGGGATGAAGGCTAGGGGCGCGAAAGGGATTAGATACCCCTGTAGTCCTAGCAGTAAACACTGCACACTAAACATTAGTACCTCCTCGAGAGGTGTTAGTGCTGAAGAGAAGTCGAAGAGTGTGCTACCTGGGAAGTATAGTCGCAAGGCTGAAACTTAAAGGAATTGGCGGGGAGACACTACAACGGGTGACGCGTGCGGTTCAATTAGATTCTACACCGTGAACCTCACCAGGAGCGACAGCAGAATGAAGGTCAGTCTAAAGGGCTTACCTGACACGCTGAGAGGAGTTGCATGGCCGACGTCAGCCTGTGCCGTGAGGTGACCTGTTAAATCAGGTAACAGGCAAGACCCACATACATATTTACTATTTGTACAATATGTAGATTGCCTTGGTAACATGGATGAAAGTGTGGGCTACGTTAGGTGAGTACAGCCTAAATCCCCTGGGCAACACGCGCGCGTCAATGGCGGATACAACGGGATGCAACACCGAAAGGTGAAGCTAATCCCTTAAAGTCCGTCTCAGTCTAGATTGAGGTTTGAAACTCAGCCTCATGACACCGGAATCCGTAGTAATCGTTTGTTATCAGCGAACGGTGAATAAGTCACTGTCTCTTGCACACACTGCCCGTCAAACCAACCGAGTTATGTTATGGTGAAACCCTTCGGGGGAGAACCTTGATGTGACAAGGTAGGTTAAGTCGTCACAAGGTAACTGTAGGGGAACCTGCAGTTGGATTACCTCCTATATTTTTTGACATTACGGAAGACAAGAGAAATTTACATTCATACTCTTCTACATACCCATCTTAACGGAAAACTTAAAAAACCCATGCGGGCTAAATATAAGGAAGATTTATCGAGGGTAAATCGATAAAATATCATGGGCTCTTAGTCCAACGGTAGAACACTTGCCTTGCACGCATGAGATCCGGGTTCGACTCCCGGAGAGTCCATTTTAGTTTTCTGTTTTGATTAATTAACATCACATACACAAATCATATTCACATCACGTGAAAAATCACCGATGGCAACATCGGATGGTGAGAGATTTTTGAATCTCTTATCAGTTTGAGAATATAACTCAAATTATATTCAATGAAATAAGTAACAGAAAATCCCACTTAAAATAATGAAAAATTTATTTTGAAAATAAAATTTTCAGGCATTACTACTATATTTAATTAAACTGGTAAACGGATAGCTTGGTTTTGGTTTTGACGAAGGACGTGGCAAGCTGCGATAAGCCTAGGGGAGCTGCATGCAGGCTTTGAACCTAGGATTTCCGAATAGCTCGAGAGAGTAAAGTACGCGGGGAATTGAAACATCTTAGTACCCGCAGGAAGAGAAAATAAATAATGATTCCCTTATTAGCAGAGAGCGAAAAGGGAAGAGGGCAAACTGAATCTGCTGTTGAAAGATAGCTTGAGATGTGGTGAGGGTAAATGGCTAAATCATTCATTCAAAGTCATCTGGAAAGATGCACCATAGAAGGTGATAGTCCTGTAGATTACAATGACACGCTGTTCCTCAAAGAGTAGGGCTTCTTGAATTAGAAGTCTGAATATGGCAGGATTAACTGCTAACCCTAAATAGAACCAAAGTCCGATAGTGCACTAGTACCGCGAGGGAAAGCTGAAAAGCACTCTTAACAGAGCGTGAAAAGATTTGAAATTTGCCAGTTACAGTTTGTTACTGACCTATTCCGTATGGTAATGGTTTGTAACGTACGTTTTGAAAAACGGGCCAGGGAGTTTTTCTATGTGGCGAGACTAACCGATTATATCGGGTAATCAAAGCGAAAGCAAGTATGAAAATGCGTTAGTCACATGGATAAGACCTGAAGCCGGGTGATCTATTCATGAACAGGTTGAAGTCTTTCGAAAGGAGGATGGAGGACCGAACCAGTGTTATGTACATGTACTTGGACGATTTGTGAATAGGGGTGAAAAGCCTATCTAACTCGGCGATGGCTGGTTCCTGCTGAAATATGCCTACGTATAGCCTTGTATAGTTTGTCAGCGGTGTAAAGCACAGATGGAGTTCGCAGGGTCTAATGATTACGGAACTCTTTCTAACTCAGAAACTGTTGATTGCTTAATACAGGAAACAGGGGCAGTATGTAAGATATTGTTCCGAGACCTAAACAAAGGAGACTAAAGTTAAGGTCCATAAATTTATGCTAAGTGTATCGAAGGGTGTTTGAAACCTGAGACACTAGGGATGTAAGCTCAGAAGCAGCTATCATTTAAAGAAAGCGTAACAGCTCACCTATTGAGGTTCCGAGCCCCGAAAATGGACAGGGCTAAGCATAATACCGACACTTTAGAGGCATTCGTGTGAATGTTCTGGTAAGCAGGCGTGGTTTTCGTGCAGAAGGTTTTCCGAGAGGAAGACTGGAACGAATACTAATGAGAATCCTGGTAATAGTAGGATGTGATTTTCCTGAGAATGGAAAACGTCGAAAGAGTAAGGTTTTCTTGGCAATATATGTTAGCCAAGAGTTAGTCAGGACCTAAGTCGTATCTTAACTGAGTACGACGATGGATGTCAGGTTAATATTCCTGAACTGATTGAATCTTATATAGTATAGTTAGCTTTCGGATAAGCAAGCACTCGAGAGGGTGTTTTTATAAAGAAATTTGTCGAGGGTAATCCTTAGACGCAAAAGAATTTGTAGAACAAAATTGCTGAGTCCAAGAGCCAGTGAAAAGATTATACTCTTGATTTAATCAACTGTACCCACAACCGACACTGGTGCTCAAGCTTAGTAAGGCTAAGACGTGAAGGGTAAAACTAATTTAGGGAATTCGGCATATTAGTCCTGTAGCTTCGGCTGAAGGGATGTCTATTCTTGTGTGCTTAGAAATTTGTATGCATTTGTAGATCACAGTAACAAGGACGGCCCGACTGTTTAACAAAAACGTAGCCAGTTGCTAATCTGAAAAGACTTGTATAACTGGTGAGACCTGCCCAGTGGTGGTGTCTAAAACTCCTTTTCAAGGGAGCTAAGGTCCATCAAACGGCGGGGGTAACTATGACCCTCTTAAGGTTGAATTGAATAAAGACTGCCTTACGGTTTGTTTTATAACAAAACGCTTCAAGAGTCATTTTACATAAACAGTTTAACTACAGAATTAAAATATAAAATTAAACCAATGAAGAAAATTTAGCTATATGCTGGAACATCTGAGTATCTCATAAATGACGACGACAATTTATAAAATTGGATCGCGTGAAACTATTATGAGTGCAGATAATCAGCAGGAAAGACTAGATAGTTCTTGGATTGTTGGATTCACTGATGGAGAAGGATGTTTTCATATTTCAATTAATAGGATTTCAAAAATGAGTTTAGGATGGCAAGTGCTTCCTGAATTCAGAATTGTTCAACATGAAAAAGATGAACAAGTTCTCGAAAGAATCAAAAGTTATTTTGGTTTTGGACAAGTTGTAATAAACAGAGCCGATCATCATGGAACAAGGAAAGAATTTAGAGTTAGAGGAATGGATAATCTAAAAAAGATTGTTAGTTTCTTTAAAGAGCATAATTTAAACACTTCTAAACAAAAAGATTTTGAAACTTTTGCAAAAGTAATTGAAATGATGGAAGAGAAAAAGCATCTTTCAAAAGAAGGGATTGATGAGATAGCTAAAATAATTTCATCAATGAATCGAAAACCGAGATTAAAATATTTAGAATCCTCAGAGACTATACGCTAAACACTTAATTGTGAAAATATAGTCCGATCTTTATAGCGATATAAAGTTAACAAATATGAGCGTAATGCCTTGTCGTCTGAATGGCGACGTGCATGAATGGTTTAACGAGGTTGTCACTGTCCCGAGTTAGAGCCCTCTGAAAATATTGCCTGGTGCACAGACCAGGGACGCCTAGTGGGAAGTGAAGACCTTGTGGAACTTTACTGCAACTTGTTGTTGTGAATTTAATTGGAATGCATAGCATAAGTAGGAGCATCGAAGTTGTCATTTCGGTGGCAATGGAGCGATCTTGTAATACTACTCACTCTGATTAAATTTGCTTACTATTTTATAGGACAGCAGCAGGCGGGCAGTTTGACTGGGGCGGTGCCCTGTCGAAAAGATATCGATAGGACCCAAAGACAAGCTCACCTAGCTTGGAAATCTAGGGATGAGTGCGAGGGCAAAAGCTTGTCTAACTGTATTTTGAAGAGCAAGAAATGCAGATAGGAAACTAGGGCCTAGTGAACCCACGTGCTTTTTTAATAGAAGCCGTGTCTGATAGAAAAGTTACCCCAAGGATAATAAGCTGGTCGCCCCCAATAGTCCGTATTGACGGGGCGGTTTGGTATTTCGCTGTCGGCTCTCCCTAACCTGCGCGTGCAGTAGCGTGCAAGGGTGTCGGAGTTCACGCATTAAAAGGGATCGTTAGCTGGGTTAAGAACGTCGCGAGACAGTTTGTATAATATCTACTAGGTGTGTTATTGTCTGAGTGGAACAATTCTCTAGTACGAGAGGAACGGGAGTTGGATGCCTCTGGTGAGCAGTTGTCATATGGCAGGCTGCATAGCTACGCATTAACGGATAAGAGCTGAATGCATCTAAGCTCGAAACCGGCCGCAAAACGAGACAATTAAGGCCGCAGAAGAAGACTGCGTTGATAGAGCTCTTGTGTAAGATTCAAGCTTCGGCGAGAATTTCAGCATAGAGCTACTAATAGCTTCATATATATTGTATGCCTAAAAATTTAACACGATTTTCTGTTACTTATTTATTTGATTTTATTTTTTCTAAAACAATAATATTAAAAATTAAATTAAACTTTTTCTCTTATGAAAAATGATGAATGTATAATCACTTTTGTTACAAATGGTGGTTCAAAACAAATTTGGTATAAAGATAAAAAAGGTTGGAAACAAAAAAGCGGAAGAGGAATTATAAGAAGAGCTACGGCAGAACAATTTCTATCTCATCTTTTACCTGCACTAACCCCTAAATATAAAAATAAACTAAAAATAATTGTAAAAAGAAAAAAGAAAAAATAATCTCAATCTCTATTTTTATTTGCTATAATCCTTAAAAAGAGATTAATTCTAAAATAAAAATGCCTGAAGAAAAGAAGAAAGAAAGATTATGCATTGTTATGAATAATGGAAGTTATTGGGATGGATGTGCTAGTTATTGTAGTGATTTTAACACAGCAAAAATATTCAAAGAATCAGAATTGCCTGATTTTATAAAAGAAGAGAATAAAGTTCATAGTGACCCGCATGCAAGCGATTATGCAAAAAAATACAGAGATAAAATAGTCTACTTGGATACAAAAGAAGGATTAGCATTCTTATTTAATCAATATGAAAATCTTCAGCACTTTGTGGATATTGAAGAACCAAGAGTAAATAGCGCAAAAAAAGCAATGGAAAAAATGTGGAATAATTCTAAAGAATTAAGGGAATATGTAAAATTACACAATAAATGGTATCATCCTCTTATTGGAATAAGTCAAGACCAAAAAACAAGACTTCTTGAAGAAGTTATAAATCGGCAATAATTTTTATAAACCCAAATTCTCTAAAAATGCCTTATGAAAGAGGAAGATAACAAAAAATGTCTTGTTAAGCATAAATTTTATGATTTTTATTATAAAGATGGAAGTTACATACACTCTCCAAAAGAAGCAATTTCTTATTTTAATCAAATTCCAGAACACATAAAAAACGATGATGGACTTGAAATCCTTTTCTTAGATGGAAAGGAAGCCTTAGAATTGTTAGCAGAAGAGGGTTATATTCCTCCAAAGGTTTAAAAAGCTCTTATTCTCATTTATTTCAGACGTAGGATAGTAGATTCAGTGATTCAGTTTGATTTCGCGGTTCGCTAATTCTAAGTTATATGAGTGTAAGGAGGATAATATAAGATGAAAGTATACATTGGTAACCTGCCTTTTAGTTTCGATGACGAAGGATTAAGGAAAATTTGTGAAAGCTATGGTGAAATTGAAGAATGCACTGTAATAAAAGACAAATTCTCAGGTAGATCTAAAGGATTCGGATTTGTAACATTCAAAAACGACGATGATGCTAAAAAAGCAATCGAAGCTATGAATGAGAAAGAAGTAGAAGGTAGAAACCTTAAGGTTAATGAAGCAAAACCTCTTGACCCTAATGCTCCAAGACCACCAAGAAGAAGTTTCGGTGGTGATAGAAGAGGCGGAGACAGAGGACCAAGAAGAGATTTTGGAAACAATAGAAGAAGATTCTAAGTGGAAAAAATCCAACAATTTATTTTTTTATTTATTTTTATTACAATAATTCTTTTAAAAGAATCAATTTAGATTAGTTAATGAGAGAAGATACTATTAGAACTCCAAGCGGGGAAATGTACACCATAAAAGAGTTTGCTAATGGAGAAATAATTATTCTTGGTGGTGAAGAAACAATCAGTTTTAGAAAATATAATGAAGGAGATTTAAGAGTGTTTAAAAGATGCCAAGAGGATTTAACAGAATTAGAAGAAATATTTGATGATTTAAGAATAAAAGACTTAATGCCAAAAAGATTTAATGAATTAAAACACAAATCCAAAAAAGCAATAGAAGAGTATAATAGATGGATTCCAAATGAAGTAAAAGAGAAATTTTACTTTAATACTAAGAAACTTGAAGACAAAATTGACTCAATTCAAAGGGAATTTAAAATAATAGAATTATAAGAATTAGAATTAATAAAATAAAAATTTAAAATAGAAGATTTATTTTCTCTTTTTAGCTGTTTTCTTTGGGTAATTTCTTTTCAATTTACCGATACCCACAATAAGAACTGCTAATGCGATTACCCAATTTGCCCATCCACCAAAAGCTGATGGGAAAATCAAGCCAAGCAAAAGCAATACTCCAACTAAAGTTACAAGCCAAGCAGTTAACTTTGCCATTTACATACACCCCCTTTTGTATAATCTATAGGAAAAAGCATTATAAAAAGGTTGTTAATTATCTAAAACAGAAGAAACACTTAAAAAGCTGCTAAACGGCTTATTTCTGTAAGTCAGGTAGTTAACTTAGGGACTTTGGCATTAAATTGTCAAGAAATCTAAATATATGATTTCTAAGTTCTTAGGAAGGTCCGGACACCATAACAAAGTTGTCGGAGAAATTCCGATTGTCGCGAGACAAAGCTCTGGTATAGAGACGAGCGTATTAAGTTACGATGGAACGAGCATCTCAACTGGTGCAAGGCTAAGCCGCATAGTGGAATGTTAACAATTTCCGTCTGATTACAGGGAAATACAGAATCTGGCCTATTCCTGACTTACAATTTTTTATAACCAGATTCTGACAGAATCTTATTCACAACTTTGATTTTGCATTTTAAAATTAACTTTCAGGATAAGATAAAATCAAAATTGCTCACTATTCCTGACTTACAATTTTTTTAAATAAATCCTTAATTTTTTTATTAGTAAAAATGGAAGTATGATTAGAAGTAAGAATATAATTAAGGTTATAAAAAACATGTAGAAATCTTTTAGCTTATAACTCTCAATTAAGAATATTGAAACAATCATTACTGGAATTGTTCCCAGTATTGATGAAATTATATACTCTCTAAATCTTACTTTTGATAATCCAGAAATTATATTTATTGCTTCTGGGGGAAATATCATTGACAGTCTAAGAAAGAAAATATAGAAAAATGCGTGTTCATTAAAGTTCTTGTCAAACTTTCTGATTTTTGGATGAGTCTTTTCATAATTCTGAACATAATCTCTTCCAAGCCACCTTGTTAAATAAAACATTGTAATAAAGAAGATTATATTTCCTAACATTGATAAGAGAAATGATTCCCAAAATGGAAAAATTACTGCTCCAAAAAATGCAAGAAATGGAAGAGGGAAAAATGAAGAAACAAAATAAAGAAGAACATACAATAAAGGGAAAAATTTCAAAGCAGATATTTTGTCTAAACTTTTGTAAAGAGAAAAATGATATCCCTTTATATGAAATATTATTGAAAGCAGAATAATAATTACAATTAAAGCTACAAAAATATAAAACTTTAACTTTGACCTATCCTCTTTCATAATAAAAAATATGAAAAATCTTTTATAAATTTAAGTTTTATCTGTGGATTAACATTCTCTAAAAGCAATAATTTAAAAGTGTAAAATATTACTCTAAATTGGGGTCTTAGCTCAGCGGGAGAGCACATGACTGAAGATCATGGTGTGCCGGGTTCGACTCCCGGAGGCCCCATTTTCTCTCCCCTATTTTATACACTTCAACATAAAAACATTTATAAAATAAAAAATAGTAAATAAGTTATAATAAGAAGGTGAAAATGAAAAATAAAAGTGGTGCGATGGAAATGACTGTTGGAACAATAGTTACAATAGTTCTTTTAATGTCTGCATTAGTTCTTGGATTAATTCTTACAAAAAATGTTTTTGGAAGTGCAAAAGGGGCAATTGATTTGACTAATCAAGAATTGACTTCACAGATTGGAAAGGCATTTGGCTCAGAAGATAAGGAGCTTGCTTTTTATCCCACTTCTGGAGAATTAACAATAAAACTTGAAGAAAGAGAAGCAATGGGTTTTGGTATAAAAAATCTTGGTACAGCAGGTACAAATGTGTTTTCTTATAAAGTTAGTGTAGTTAATGATACAAAATGTGGTGCAAATTATGATGCTTCAAAATGGATTTATTCTGGTGCAAGTGAAAACAATATGGCAATTCCTACTGGGAAGATAACTACTGCAAAAGTCTTTTTTGAAATTCCTTCTGGAGCACCAATATGTCTTGTTACATATAAGGTTGAAGTGTACAAAGGAGCTACTCCTGGAAGCGCAGCAAATATATATAAGAGTGAAAAATTCTATATAACTTCAAAGGCTTAATAAGAGTATTTTTTTAAACTATATTTTCCTGAATAATATAATGGTATTAAAATTATATAATACATTAACAAGAAAAAAAGAAGTTTTCAAACCAGTTAAGGAAAATGAGGTTAGAATTTATGTATGCGGGCCAACAGTAAATGATATCCCTCATTTAGGACATGCACGTTCGCAGATTTCTTTTGATGTGCTTAGAAGATACTTCAAGTTTTTAGGATATAATGTAAAATTTGTCTCAAATGTAACGGATGTTGAAGATAAGATAATAAACAAAGCAAATGAATTAGGAATTACTACAAAAGAACTCACTGAAAGGAATTATAAAGCACACATGGAAGATTATTCTTCTTTAGGCATAAGCAAACCAGACATTCAACCAAGAGCAACAGACTATATTAAAGAGATGATTGAATTAATTCAATTGCTGGAAAAAAAAGGATATACTTACACTATTTCTGAAGACGGAGTTTATTTTGATATTTCTAAATTCAAAAAATATGGCAAATTGTCTCATCAAAAAATAGAAAACCTAAAAACAGGAGCAAGAGTAAAAATAAAGACAGATAAAAGAAACAAAGAGGATTTTGTATTATGGAAATTTTCAAAACCTTCTGAACCTTTTTGGGAAAGTCCTTGGGGAAAAGGAAGGCCTGGTTGGCATATAGAATGTTCTGCAATGAGCCATTCAATTTTAGGATTACCCTTAGACATCCATGGAGGAGGACAAGATTTAATTTTTCCTCATCACGAAGATGAAATTGCACAAAGTGAAGCAGGATATGGTGAAAAGTTTGCAAATTATTGGATTCATAATGGAATGGTTAATATAGATAATATAAAGATGAGTAAAAGCCTAGGCAATTTTAAGACAATAAAAGATTTATTAAAAATTTACAAGCCAGAAGTTATTAGGTATTTAACAATTTCAAATCAATACAGACAACCAATTGATTTTTCAGAAAAGACTCTACAAAATGCACAAAATTCTTATGATAGATTAAAAAACGTTTGTGAAAAGATTCAAGACGACAAAAAGATAAATGAAAAATATCTTGAGGAATTTAAAGAAGCAATGGATGATGATTTAAACACTCCAAAGGCACTTCAAGAGATATGGAAGCTAATCCGTGATGAAAAAGCTGAAGGCAAATATGATACAATCAAAAAAATGGATGAGGTTTTTGGATTAAAATTGCTAGAAAAAGAAGAGATAGAAATTCCAACAGAAGTAAAAAAACTTGCAGAAGAAAGAGAAAAAGCAAGAAAAAATAAAGATTGGAAAAAATCTGATGAAATTCGTGAAAAAATAAATAAATTTGGTTATTCGATTAGTGATACTTCAGATGGCTGGGAAATCAGAAGAGCTTAAATTATCAAAATACAGAAAATTAAAAATAATTTCTCTTTTAATTTATGTACTTGTTGCATGTATCGTAGTTTACTTTACAAAACCTATCTATCTTCTATCCATCATAATCGTCCTTTTTCCTCCTACAATTGCTAATTTTATTTGGTTAAAAAAATCAAGAAAAAAAATATTTATTTTTTCTATTATAACTACGGCTCTTTTTGCCGTTGCTGTTGAATTATCTTGTAGATTGGCATGTGCGTGGGATGTACAATCTGTATTGCCACGAATATTTGGTATTGCTCCAATAGAAAATCTTATTTTTGCATTTATCAATTTCTTTTGGGTTTTAACTTTTTACGAATGTTTTGTTGATAAATATTCTACTAGGACTTTTCCTAGCAAATTCAAATATTTAATAGGATTATTTTTAGTTTTTTCAATTGCAATATTCTCACTATTTTTTTATAAAAAAGAAATAATTGCATTAAGTTATTTCAAAATTGGAGTCATAATCTTATTAATACCTGCTATTTTTTTATTTTATAATAATCCCAAACTTCTAAAAAAAACTTTTTTACCGACAATATTCTTTGCTGTAGTTTTCTTTGTTTATGAAGTTGTTGCGTTACTTATTGGAAACTGGTGGTGGCCTGGAAACTATCTTCTACCCATAAATTTATTTGGGCATATTTTTCCTCTTGATGATGTTATAATTTGGTATTTTCTCTCAACAATAACTCTAATAGGAGGGTATGAATTTTTTGCAGATGATTTCGAATGATAACGAAGACAACGAAGAATATTTCATCCCAGAAAAAAATGGAGAGAAAAAGATAAAAATAAATGGTGAAGATTTCAATCCAAAATGCAGATGTCCTGAATTAACCTGCCCAAGACATTCAAATTGTAGAGAGTGCAGGAAGTTTCATAATAATAGATTAGAATTAACTTATTGTGGAAAATAGAATTTAAAAACGCTTTAATTGTTATATATAAATGAAAATTAAAAGAGACACTAAATTTTCAAAATGAAAATTAAAGAAGTATTGTTAGGGATAATAATTGCAGCAGTTTTTTTTATGTTTTGCGTATTCGGTACAAAACTCATTTATGATGTACCAAAATACGATGATTATTGCAATTATAGCAAATTTGCTTATCCAACTGCATACGATAAAGTTAATCTTAGCGATGCTGAACTTCGCGCCCAACAAGAACAATATGACGCATATTACTCCAAGTGTGCTGCTGATTATGACCTTGAAAATAAAAAATATTCAAAAAATATGTTTATTATAAGTTTAGTATTCGGAATTATTATAATACTTGGAAGTGCCTTGTTAATTAATACTTTATCTATCTCCGGAGGATTAATGTTAGGAAGTTTTATCTTTATGTTATATGGAACAGGAAGATATTGGAATTATATGGATGACTTGCTAAGATTTTTTATTTTGGGAATTGCATTAATCTCACTAATCTATGCTGCTTATTTGATTAATAATAAATCTAAGCAGAAAAATAAAAGAAAAAAATAAAATGGAAAAATATCTTAATTTAAAATACAAACCAAATAAAACAGATGTTATCTGTCAGTATAAAATAACTCCTGCTAAAGGATTTAATTTAAAACAAGTCTCAGAAGCAATTGCAGGTGAAAGTTCTATTGGGACCTGGACAGATATTGGAACAATGAAAAAATCAATTGCAAATAAATTGGCTCCAAAAATATATTACATTAACGAAAGAGAGAAGAGAGTAAGAATTGCTTATCCTCTTGAATTATTTGAATTAGGAAATGCTCCAGAAATTTTATCAAGTGTTGGTGGAAATATTTATGGGATGAAAGCTGTTGCTGGACTCCTTTGGGAAGATATAAGAATTCCAGAGAAAATGCTTAGAAGTTTCAAAGGTCCAAGATACGGAATTTCTGGATTAAGAAAAGCTATGAAAATTCCAAAGAGACCTTTGTTGGGAACTATTGTAAAGCCAAAAGTAGGGCTTGATGAAAAAGAACATGCTAGAGTTGCGTATGAAGCTTGGATTGGGGGGTGCGATGTTGTTAAAGACGATGAAAATCTTACTAGTCAAAATTTTAATAATTTCAAAAAAAGATTTTTATTAACAATTAAGGCTTGTAAAGAAGCAGAAAAAATTACAGGTGAAAAAAAGGTTTATCTGATAAATTGCACAGCAGAATCAGATGAGATGAAAAGAAGAATAAAATTTGTTGAACAAAATGGAGGGAATTATATTATGCTTGATATTTTAACATTAGGCTGGGGAGCACTTCAAACTGCAAGGAATACTACCAAATTGCCAATTCATGCGCACAGAGCAGGACATGCAATGTTTGACAGAAATCCCAATCATGGAATGTCTATGGAAGTAATTGCAGAATTAGCTAGAATGATAGGAGTAGATACATTACACATTGGAACTATTTATGGAAAAATGACTGGAAATAAAAAAGAAGTTTTGCATATTGAAAAAGAAATGGAAGAAATGTTTACTCCACAGACTAAAAAAAATCTTGAACAAAAATGGTATAATATAAAACCTGTTTTAGGTGTTGCGTCAGGGGGAGTTTATCCCGGAATTGTAGATAAATTAATAAATTCTATGGGATATAATATTGTTATACAAGCTGGTGGAGGAGTTCACGGACATCCGAATGGGACAACTTCAGGGGCAAAGGCAATGAGACAGGCGATTGATGCCTCACTTAAGAAAATTCCTATAGGAGAATATGCAAAAACTCATCCTGAATTAAAAGAGGCGTTAGAAGAGTGGAAATAAAATGATAAAAAAATTAACAAGAGCAGAAATTTTAGAAAAAGAAAAATTGAAGGCAGAATTATTGCATGAAAAAGCAAAAAAAGGTGTTAAAACATTCAAGAAGGAATTTAAGAAAGAGATGAATACTGCAGTTCTTGCAGCATTTGGATTTTTAATTGCATTAGTTTGGAAAGATGTGATTACTGCATTTGTTGAAAACTTATCAGAAAAAGCACATTTTGGGGGGGCAATAATAAGCGCATTTGTTGTTACTATAATTTGTGTTTTGGGCATAATGTTATTTTCAAAAATTCTGAAAGATAAAGAAGAAGAAAACACTAAAAAATAAGCTTAAAAAAAGAAAATTCAAAAAATAAAAAATATGAAACCCCGAGAGTTTAAATTAGAATCTGGAACAGAAATTTTTTTAGGAAAAAATTCTGAAAATAACGACGAACTAGTAAAATTATATGAAGGGAAAAGTAACGTAATCCTTCATACTGCAAAGCCTGGAAGCCCATTTTGCATAATCACAAAATTAAATCCTACAAAAGAGGAGATTAAAAAATCTGCAATTATTTGTGCATCAAAAAGCCAGGACTGGAGAGACAATAAAGCAGATGTTTTTATTCATCAATTCAGTGGAAAGGATGTTTTCAAAGATAAATCAATGAAAAGTGGTTGCTGGGGATTAAAGAAAAAACCAAAGATAATTAAAGTAAAAAAAGAAGATATTGGAGAGTTAAACAAAAATTTAGAAAAATAAAATGCCAATAATACGAGAGATACAATTAGGAAAAAATGGAATAACTGAAAATTTTATTTGTAATTTAAAACATCACTTTGATACAACAAAAAATGTAAAAATTTCTGTTCTTAGAAGCTGTTGTAGAGATAGAGAAGAGTTGAAAAAGCTCAATGAAGAAATTCTAGGGCATTTAGGAAATAATTATACTTCAAGGATAATTGGATACACTATTGTAGTGAAAAAATGGAGAAGAGACATGCAAAAAGAGAAAGAAGAAAAGGAATCTTCAACCAAATAATTTATAAACCATCTTTTACCCTAATTCTTAGGCAAATTGTTCAATGAACAATTCTATTGTCGCAAGACAAGCCCGAAGTTACATAAAATGACAAACTCAGTATATGAATTAAATGCACAGCAATATAATCTAAAATTAGCTGAAGCTTTAAAAAAAGTTCCTGAATTTAAAGAACCAGAATGGGCAAAATTTGTTAAATCAGGGCCATCAAAAGAAAGACCTATTGAAGACGAAGATTTTTGGTTTAAAAGAGCTGCATCAATTTTAAGAAATGTTTACAAAACAGGCTCATCAGGTGTACAAAGATTAAGAACAAAATATGGTTCAAAGAAAAACAGAGGATTCAAACCTGAAGCTTTTCAAAAAGGCTCTGGAAAGATTATAAGAGTAATTCTACAGCAATCAGACAAGGCAGGATTTACTGAAATTCAAAAACCAATCAGAGGGGTTAAGAGTAAAAAGCCTGGAAGAATATTAACAGATAAAGGGAAAAAATTCTTGGAGGATATTAAGTAAATGGAAGAGTACAGATTAAAAGAAGACAACAAAGATGTTACTGTTAATGATTTTGATAGAGTAAATAAGATAATTACAGATAATTTTCCTGGAAGCTTAAAAATAAGCGGACCTCTTGGAAGTTCAATAATGAGTCTTTATGAAATAAACAATATTCCTTTAAGTGTTCAATATAAAGAAAAACAAACTGAAATATTTACAATATCCAATCATGAAGAGATAAGGGATAATTTCGAATTAAAAACTAAATTAAGATTACAAAGATACTAAAATGCCAATTAAAAATAAAAATAAAAAATCAATTTTAACAAAAAAAGGAAGACAGACAAAGTGGGCACCAGTTTGGGCTGTTTTAAAAAAATATGGGATGGGAAAAAGAGTTCATCCTTCTGTTATGACTCGTCATAAAAGATCTTGGAGAAGAACAAAACTTCATATTAAACCATACAAAAGGAGAAAATCACATTTCGGTTAAATAAAATGTTAAACAATAAATACAAAATAAACAGAAATTCAAATATTGATGTGAAAGAGAAAAAGACAGTTCATTTAGAATTCACACTAGAAGGAGAATTAAATGAAAACGATTTAGAAAGTTTGGCTAATGAAGGATGGAAAAAGCTTTATCCTATTTTACCCCAACATAAGACTATTCCAGAATCTACTTGGGTATATCAAGGAAAAACTTCTCTTGCAATAATTTATGCAAATTCTGAAACAAATATGCATAGTGTACATTTGCAAACAAACCCTGAAGAAGTAGATGGAATAAAAAAAGCATTTGAAGATAGTCTTAAATGTAAACTTTACACAGAGGTTCCAAACGCGGAATTAAATTAAAATGGCTGAAAAAAATACTCCAAACAAGATTGAAAGAGAATATGTTATTCCACTAAGAGAGAAAAGCAGAGTTGTTGCAAGATATAAGAAAACTCCAAAAGCAATAAAAACAATCAAAGAATTTTTAGCTAAGCATATGAAAGTGGAGAATAGAGATTTAAATAAAGTTAAAATTGATAAAAATTTAAACGAATATATTTGGGCAAAAGGAATAAAAAAACACCCTTATAAAATAAAAGTAAAGGCAATAAAACAAGGAGAAATTGTTAAAGTAGAATTAGTTGATTACCCTGCTAAATTAAAATTCAAAAAATTAAGAGAAGAAAAATTAGAGAAAGAAGCACTTGAATCAATTGAAAAGAAAAAATCAATGATGCAAAAAATGAAGGAAAATATTCAGAAAAAACCTGAAGAAGAGGACAAAGATAAAGACGGGTTAAACGATAAACAGGAAGCTGAAGTAAAAGAAAAAACAAGTGCAGAAGCTACACAAAAATTTGAAAAGACTGAAGCAAAAAAAGCAAAACATCAAACTGAGAAACCTGCAAAAGCAGCTAAACCATTTAGACAGGCTCTTGAAAAATAAATATAGATTTCTCTTAATAAAAGATGGTTAGAATTAATCTAATTAATCCAAAATTTTTAGCAGATCAGCATTTAATTGCTGAATATAATGAAATTTTAATGTTACTTGGATACGTTCAAAAAAATCCTAATCTCATTCTATCCAAAATACCTAAGAAATACAAATTAGGGGAAGGCCATATTCTCTTTTTCAAAAATAAATTAAAATATCTTGAAAGAAGATTTGAAATAATTAAAAAGGAGATGAATAAAAGAGGATTTAATTGTAGAATAAAAATAAATATAAAAAAATTTGATAAAAATTTAGTTAATGAATGGAACCCAAAATCTGCTGATAAAGAAATTATTAAGAAAAGATTAATTAAAAAAATAAATTTAAAACCAAGTTATTATAGATATTATGGTAATAAAAAATCAAAATATTTTTTTATACGAATGATAAAAAATGCTAAATGAATTAAAACAAGAACTTAACAATCTAAAAAATCCAGAAAGAGCGCAACATTCAGCAAGATTTTTTAAAACTGGAAAGGGAGAATATGCTGAAGGAGATATATTTATTGGTTTATCAAATCCTATAATAAGAACTATTGCCAAAAAATATCTTAATATTTCATTCAATGATTTGCAAGAGTTACTTAATAGTAAAATCCATGAATATAGATTGATTGCATTGGTAATTTTAGTAAATAAATATAAAAAAGCAAAAAAAGACTTTTTTGAAAAAAGAAAAATCTATGAGTTCTATATGAAGAATACAAAAAATATTAACAATTGGGATTTGGTAGATTTATCTGCTCCTACAATTGTTGGAGATTTTTTATCAAGAGAAGGAACAGACTTACTAAAAATGCTTGTTAAATCGGAAAATTTATGGGAAAGGAGAATTGCTGTTCTCTCTACATTTGCTTTAATTAAAAAAAAGAATCTTGGAGATTCATTATCAATAGCAGATATGCTTATTGGAGATGAGCATGATTTAATTCATAAAGCAGTTGGATGGATGCTCAGAGAAGTTGGAAAAAAGAATAGAGAAGTTTTAGAAATATTTCTTAAAGATAGATATAAAACAATGCCTAGAACTATGTTAAGATATTCTATTGAAAAATTTCCTGAGGAGCTTAGAAAAAATTATCTATTGGGAAAAATATAATTATTCTTTTATTTTTGGCTTTCTTCTTTTAATAACCCCGCCTTCAATCTCGTTTATGTTCTCTTCAATTATTAATGCGTGAGAATCTATTCTCTGCACTTCATTCTTTATTTTTGATACTTCCAATCTGGATACCACTGTAAACAAAATATCTATTTCTTTTTTGTCTTTCTCATTTGAATATCCTTTATTTCCTTTATAAGTTGTAACCCCATTTCCAAGCTCTATTAATTTTTTTCTTACATATTTGTTCTTATCAGATATTATAGTTAACCCAATATATTCTTCAATCCCATGAGAAATAAAGTCAATAGATTTTGAAGCAACCAAATATGTTAATACAGAATATAATGCTATCTCAACCCCTAACAATAATGCAGCAAATGAAAAAATAATTATATTTATGAAAAATATTATCTCTCCCATACTAAAACCTGTTTTTTTATTCAGATAAACTGAAAGAACTTCTGTTCCATCTAAAACACTTCCCCCTCTCACAGATAATCCTATTCCTGCTCCAAGCAAAAATCCACCAAAAACTGCCACTAAAAGTTTATCAGTTGTTATAATAGGATAATCTATCCACAACAACGAAAGTGAAAGAAGTACAATTGCAAAAAAAGTTTTAATTGCAAATATTTTTCCTATTTGCTTCCTTGCTAGAAAAATAAAAGGTAAATTAATAATAAAAATTAGAAGAGAAATATTTAATTGAGTAAGAAAATGAATTAAAAGAGAAATTCCGGTTACTCCTCCATCAATAAATCCTGCTGGAATTAAAAATCCCTTAAGCCCAAATCCTGCAAGTCCTATTCCAACAAAAATAAAGAAAAATTCTTTAAGTGTATTAAAAGTATTTGCACCCCATCTCTCTTTTGAAAACATAAATTAAATATCAAATAGTTATTTAAATATCTAACTAGCTTATTTTAGGAGATCATTATAATTCAAAATATATCTTACAATATATAATTTATACAAATAGATTAATCTTTTAAATTGCCAAAATATAGAATTTTTATGGATATTGAAGAAATAAAATCAAAGAAAACAACAAAAGAATTGTTAGAATTCGGTATAATTAATATTGACAAGTCCTCTGGACCAACCAGTTTTACTGTTTCAGATTTTGTTGCTAAGAAGCTTAATCTCAGAAAAACTTCTCATTTCGGCACATTAGACCCAAAAGTAACTGGAGTTTTGCCTGTTGCGTTAAATAGAGCATGCAAATTAACAGGATATTTTCTTGGAGAGGATAAAGAATATGTTGGAATTATGAGAATTCATGAAAATTTTGAATTAGAAGAAATAAAAAAAGCTGTTGCTGAAAAATTTATAGGTAAGATAACTCAAATGCCTCCTGTAAAATCAAGAGTTAAAAGACAAAATCGAGAAAGGGAAATTTATTCTTTTGAATTAATTGAAAAAAATGGCAATGACATTATGTTTAAAGTGAAGTGCGAAGGTGGAACATATATAAGAAAACTTGTTGATGATTTGGGAAAGGAAATTGGGATTGGTGCACATATGCTTGAACTAAGAAGAATCTCTGCTGGAATATTTAATGAAACAGATAAAATCTATCCTTCAGTTAATTTATATGACTTTGAAAAAGCTGCAAGCGATTATTTTAACGGAAATGATGAAAAATTAAGGAAAATTATTATCCCTGCAGAAATAATTGCAAACGTTTATCCTTATCTTGAGATAAAAGAAGACAATTTAAGTCAAATAATGACTGGAAAACCCATTTATAAAAAAGATTTGGTTAAAGATGAAGGGTGGAAAGTAGATTCTATAATTAGCTGTTTTTGTGCAAACAAATTTGTTGGAATGTACAAGATTTTTAGAGGAAAAGAAATTTTTGCAAAACCTGAATTTGTAATGCAAGTTATGAGAGGTTAATTCTTTAAAACAATAAACTTATAACTTTCCATTTTCTTAAAATAAAATGAAAAATAAATCAAAGATTAACAAATCTAATTTAATCTTAGGTATTTTTCTTATTGTGGGAGGTTCATTATTTTCAAAACCTTCAATAGAAAATCTAAATATATTTACAGGGATGTTCTCACTCCCAATTTTAGTTTCATTAGCGTTAGTTCTAATCGGCTTAGTAGAAATATTCATATTTTTTAATAGAAAAGAAGAGTTAAAATGAGACAATTTGTATATTTTTCTGCATCAGCAGCAACTTCAGGTAATGCCCTCTCAAAATATTCTGAATATGAAGGAGGATTAATGAAAGCTGGAAGAATGGATATTGCAATTCATAGTTTTATACAAGGAATATTTTTATCCCATGACTTTAGAAAAGATACAAAGTTCCATTTTATTTTCTATGGTATGCCTGACCCCCCAAAACATATTGAAATACAAGTAAAAGATGAAACAGAAATCTCAAAAAAAGATGTTGGAAATATAATTAAGAAACTTCTGTATAAATACAAAGAAGGACAAAAGACAGAAGTTATTCCAGGATGCTTTATTGAAAAAAAGAGTTTTCTAAATGTAGTTGAAGAGTTAATAAAAGCTGGAAATGAAATTTATATCTTAGATAAAAAAGGTGAAGATATTAGAAAAGCTGAAATTTCTAAAGATTGCGTTTTTATTTTAGGAGACCACGAAGGTTTGCCTAAAAAAGAATTGAAAAGATTACTTGAATATTGTAAACCCGTATCTGTGGGAAATAAAATGTATTTTGCTTCTCAGACAGTTGCAGTGGTAAATAATGAGTTAGATTATAGGGGAATTTAGTTTAATATTGAAAGATATAAAAAGCCAGAACAATTATCTAAGGAATAATGAAAAAAGCTGTAAGAATGTATATTGACGGAGTGGTACAGGATGTTTTCTTTAGAGCATTTGTTAAAGAAAATGCTGAAAAATTTAATGTAAAGGGATTTGTTAGAAATCTTGAAGATGGAAGAGTAGAAGCATTCCTTGAAGGTAATGGAGAAGATGTTGAAAAAGTAGTTGAATTATGCAAAAAAGGACCAAAAAATGCTCAGATCAAGGGAATTGAAATGAGGCCTGAAAAATTTCAGGATTTTAAAACTTTCAAAATTTTGCATATCTAATTAATCTCTAAAAAATATTGCAAAATGATCATAAAAGGTCCTGCTTCTTGGGTCAATATCATGCCACCTTTCATCTAATTTTTCATAAGAGATATTTTTTATTTTTCCATCTAAGGGGTCGTAATAAAAAACTTTTTTCTTAAAAGTATCTACTCCAACCATATCAATATAATGCCCAGCATGATTTATCTTTGACCAATCAATTGATTTTTTATCTACCCAAGCTTGAATTAATAACATTGCTGGATTATTATTTTCAATTGATTTCACCAAATCATCTATAGAACATTTATGTTTTGCAGAATAATTTAAATTGAATGTATCTGCAACCTTAATAATCCCTTTTACTGCTGCTCCATTTTTTTGGGAACAATTACTAATATCAATTAATTTTTTCTCGGAAACATCAACTTGATATTTATTTAAGAGAATGTGCTTAATTGCATTAGGTCCGCAAATTCCTTCACCAGATTGTTGATATTTGACTTCAAACTTCAAAATTTTCTTCATTTTTTACAACCTAAAGAAAAATTTAATAATCTTTTATAAATGTTATTATTATGATTTATACAAATTCTGATGGTGGAGCTAGAGGAAATCCTGGTCCTGGGGCTTGTTCTGTAATTGTGCGAAAGGATGGAGAAATTCTAATCAAATCTAGTAAATTCTTAGGTGAGAGAGTAACAAATAATGTTGCAGAATATGAAGGATTAATTCATGCTTTAGAATTAGCTTCAAAGGTAACAAACAATGAATTAACTTGCTTTCTTGACTCTGAATTGGTTGTAAATCAGCTTCTTGGAAAGTATAAAGTTAGAAATGAAGATATCTTGCAGTTGTTCCTCAAGGTTCAAAAAATGCAGGAAAATTTCAAAAGCATAAAATATCAGTATGTTCCAAGAACAGATAATTTTCAACAGATAGTTGATGAAATTTTAAATGATGAGTTAGATAATCAAGGGTATAGAAAAAAATTTGGAAGAAAAAGAAGTTAAGGATTAAATATAAAAACAGAGATTCTTTTTTAATAATCATGGGAAGAGAAGACCAAATAATCAATGAAAGAATAAAGAAACTTGAAGAGTTAAGAAAAGAAGGAGTAAATCCTTATCCAAATAAGTATGATAAAAAAGAAACTTGCTCTGAATGTTCTGAATCAAAGATTGGAACTAAAGTTAAAACTGCTGGAAGATTATTAACAAAAAGAGATTTAGGAAAAATTGCATTTTGCGTTTTAAAAGATGGAACAGGTAAGATTCAAATCGTTCTTCAGGAAAAAGAGACTCCAGAAAAAGTTAGTGAATTTTTCAAGAAATATGTTGATTCTGGGGATTTTGTTGGAGTAGAAGGAAGCATAATAAAAACAAAGACAGGAGAGATATCTATTCTTGTTAAAAAATTAGAACTTATTTCAAAATCAATTTTGCCTTTGCCAGAAAAATGGAAGGGATTACAAAATGAAGAAGAAATATACAGAAAAAGATATTTGGATATTTTAATGAACGATGAAGTCAGGGAGATGTTTTTAAAAAAATCAAAGTTCTGGAATACCATAAGAAATTTCTTACTTGAAAAAGGATTTATTGAGGTAGAAACTCCTGTCCTTGAAAACTCTGCAGGAGGAGCAGCAGCTAAGCCATTTATAACCCATCACAATGCGCTTGATATTGATGTTTATCTAAGAATTTCTATGGGAGAACTTTGGCAAAAGAAGTTGATGGTTGCAGGATTTGAAAAAACATTTGAAATTGGAAGACAATTTAGAAATGAAGGAATGGATATGGAACATTTGCAAGATTATACTCAGATGGAATTTTACTGGGGATATGCAAATTACGAAGATGGAATGAAACTAGTTGAAGAAATGTACAAAAAAGTTGCAAAAGAAGTTTTTGGAACAATGAAATTTGATATTCACGGATATAAAGTTGATTTATCAAAAAAATGGGAGATTTTTGATTTTGAAAAATTAATTAAAAAAGAAACTGGAATTGAAATTTACAAAGCAGATACTAAAGATATAATAAAAAAATTAAGAGAACTTAAAGTTGAATTTGACGATTCTGTTGATAAATGGAGATTAATTGACCAATTATGGAAATATTGTAGAAAGAAATTGTCTGGACCAGGATTTTTAACAGGACAACCTGTTGAATTATCGCCTCTTGCAAAAAGAAATCCTGAAGATAAAAGAAAGGTTGAACAATTTCAAGTAATTCTTGCTGGAAGTGAAATGGGCAATGGTTACTCTGAATTAAATGATTCTTTAGACCAAGAAGGAAGATTTGAAGAGCAGGCAAAACAAAAAGAAGCAGGAGATGAAGAAAGCATGGAACACGATAAAGGATTTGTTGAGGCTTTGAAACATGGAATGCCTCCAACCTGCGGATTTGGAGTAAGTGAAAGATTATTTGCATTTTTAATGGGTAAACCATTAAGAGAGTGCGTTATATTTCCTTTAATGAAACCTGGAGAATAAAATGGGATTAATAATAAAATCAAATATACGTCCAAAAGTAAAAGAGCTTGACAAAGAAAAAGCCATTTCATCTGTTGCTGAAGAAGTTGAAACTGCACTCGAGAGAAAGGTTGATGAAATGCTAATTGAAGCAATTAAAAGGGCGAAAGCAAATGGAAGGAGAACTCTTCAAGCAAGAGACTTATAAAAATGATTCATGCAGCATTTTTTGATATATTTGGAATATCAGTTTTCATATTTTTATTAATTATAGGATTAAAATTTTCAAAATACAGAATAAAATTCATAAAATATTCTGGATATATTCTTTTCATTATAGGAATATTGGGATTAATTATTGATACTTATAATGTGATGCATGAAATAATTATTCCTGCTATTAAAGTATAAAAAGAGCAGAGAACTTTGAATTCCACTATGGAAGAACCAAAAGAGGAAACAAAAAAAATTAATTATTCTAAACAAGGAAAATTAAATCGTGCTGCTGGGCAGAGATTTGAAGCTAAAGTTAGAGAAAATCTTGAGAGAATGGGTTGGATTGTTTCTAAATGGATGAATACTCTAGACTACAACAGAAATGAAAATACAGGAAAAATTGTTCCTGCAAAAAGAAAATTTAATCCTTTTCTAAAAACACTTGTTATAGGCACAGGATTTCCAGACTTTATAGCATTTAGAAATAATGAGAATAGCAAATTATATCGAGGATATTGTGAAAATTGCAAAAAAGAATCTTTTGATAATGAAATAAGCGATGGTTTTATTGTGTGTGGCAGTTGTGGACAACATATCCCTTCTGTAAAAATAAACCAGTCTGAAATTATAGGGATTGAGGTTAAAAGAAACGGCTATCTTGATCAAGTTGAAAAAGGAATGTGCTTCTGGTTACTTCAAAATAGAATTTTCTCTAGAATATGGATAGCAAAATTAGGAAAAAAACGTGGAGAAATAGAATACCTTGATTTTCGCGAAAAATACAAAAAGGATTTTCCAGTACAATAATGCTTTAAAATTCTGTATCTTTTTATAATCAATGAAGATTGCATTGATTGGTGCACATGCAACAGGTAAAACCACCTTGGCTTATGGAATTGCTACATCTTTGAAAAAAATGAACTTTAATGTTGATGTTTTGGGAGAAATCTCTAGAGATTGTCCTTTTCCAGTAAACGAAAATACAACTGAAAAAGCACAAGAATGGATTCTTTTTACACAATATATTAAAGAGATAGAAAGGGAAAATAAATACGATTATCTTATCTGTGATAGGAGTCTTTTAGATAATTATGCATATTATGTAAGAAGATTTGGAGAAATTAAAAAATTAGAACCGTTCATATTGGAGCATATGAAAAGTTACGATTATCTATTTAAGGTTCCTATAAGAAAAAATTATCTAAAAAACGATGGATTTAGATCAATAGATAAAAAATTTCAAAAAGATATTGATAAAACTGTTGATGAACTATTGATGAAATTTGATATCTCATTTTATAACTATTCTAATTTAAAAAATACTCTAGAAACAATTACAAATAAAAAATGAGGCAATTAATCTTAGTCCTAATTTTACTTTTAACTATTAACTTTTCATCTGCAATATGCTCTGAAGGACAAATCGACATAAACACTGCTTCTTTAGAAAAATTAGATGAGTTGTCTGGAATAGGACCTGTAAAAGCACAAGCAATAATAGATACAAGACCCCTTGAAAATATTGATAAACTAATAAATGTTGTTGGCATTGGAGAAGTTACACTCCAAAACATAAAAACCCAAGGTTTAGCTTGTGTTGAAGATAAAGAAGAGGTTCAAGAAGTAGTAGAAGATGAAGTAAAAGAAGAGATAGTTTATGATGATATCTCTCCAAGAGATAATTCTGATGAAATTGATAGCAACTTTGTTAGTTCTGCTCCATTAACTCGCAGTGTTTCCCAACCAATAACATTGTCATCCAAAGATATAAAAAGTGAAATAGACAAAAGTAAATCAGCTAAAAATTGGTTTGCAATTTATGGATTAACAATATTTTGTATCTTGCTTGCAACCCTTTTTATAATACGTATAAGAAAAAATGGCAAAAACGAATTCAGATGAAGGAAAGAAAGGAATAAAATCAACAATTATACTTGAAGTAATTGGAAAACCTCCAGAACACTTAGTTAGCACACTTGAAAATATAATAAAACAAATTGATGAAGAAAAAGGAGTGAAAGTTTTAGCTAAAAAAATTAATGAACCTACTTTGATGAAAAATAGCAAAGAATACTATGCGACATTTGCAGAAGTAGATTTAGAAGTTGAGGATATTAGGTTTTTAGCAATTGTGATGTTCAAATATATGCCTGCACATGTTGAAGTTCTTGAACCTGAATTAATTGCATTAACAAATAATGGTTGGTCAGATATTTTAAGCGAGCTAACAAGAAGACTTCACGGATATGATGAAGTTGCAAGAATGATTCAAATTGAAAATTCAAAGATGAGACAGAAATTGAAGGAATTAATGCCTCAAGAAAATTCTGAAAATAAAGTAGAAGAAAAAACAATTGAAGAAGAAAAACCTAAATCTAAAAAGAAAAAGAAATAAATCTGTTATCAAGCAGAAACTTCATCCTTGTTCAACTATTAATCTAAATGCGGGTTTATGAAATATACTCAATAATAAATAAAGCGAATATCTAAAGAATTACTTCAATAAAGGGTCTTTTTTCATTGTAGTACTTCTAAATTTTTTAAGGAAAAACCAGAGCATCATAACTATGATAAATCCTATCATTATCCATCCCAAAGTTTTTGTGCTCTTTGAGGCTGGTTTTTTTACACACTCAGAAATGCAACATTGAGTGTCCTTAGCATAAATTGTTTGATTTGTGCAAATTTGGTCTGATTGACAGACTCTTCCTTTAATTTCTGCACAAGTTTTTAGTGTTCCTGTTTGATTAATTACCTCTCCGTCCTTAATAACAACTGTTTTATTTCCTTTCTTCACTACTTCATAATCTAAAGATGAATTTGAAGAATTATTTTTTGAAGCGTTTGTTAAAGTAGAATTTTCTGTTTTATTTTCTTGAGTTGTTAAATTGCATTTTCCAGCTAATGCCTTAAAAAAAGTACAGTTAGTTGTTACTTGTACTGGTTCATCTTCATTGTCCTCAATTATTACTTCTTCATCTTCTTCAGCAGTCTCATTTTCACTTTCATTTATAGGATTGCTTATTACTTTTCTGAGTATATATGCTGGAATAGAATATTCGTATTTATCTGTACTAAGAGTAATTGTTCTTATAGTTGTACCTCCTAAATCATCTAACTTTACATATAGATTTCTAGTTATTGAAGGAGAAAGCGTAATCTCATTAGTAACTTCTTGATTATTAAAATAATAAACAAATTCTCCTGTCTCGTTTCCAGATATTACTTCGCTTCTTATATTTATTTTTAGAGAATAGGGTTTTATATTTTGTAATTTAATGTAAAAGTCCTCATTTGCATTGAAAAATCCTGGAGAAAATGAAAAGTCTGCAGTTTTATTTGTAATTATAAAATTCTTTGAAAGCTGCTCAAGAATTTCTCCTTCCTCACCAGTATACTTTATCCCAGTAATATTAATAGAATAATTATTCTGAGACTTTCCTAAGGTTTTAAAATAAATATAATAAACATCTTCTATTTTTGCAATCTCATATTCAAATGAAGTCTCAGTATAACCTCTGTAAAAACGAACATCTTCCCTTGATGGAGGTTCTATAAAATTTCCTGAAAAAGAAACAAGGACAGTTTCTCCTTTATCAATTTCTGTAGGCATATTTAATTCCAATGCAGAAACAACTGGAAAAACTAATAAGAATAAGAATATTAATAACATAATTGCTCTTTTCATTAGTTTCAAAAGAAAAAACAGTTAATAAATTTATTTGCCCATTTCTTTAAGTTTCTTCAACACATCATCCAATTCAGATTTTGACTTTTCATCTGTTTTTTTCACTGGTTGGCGAGAAGAGGGTTGATTCATCTGAGGAATCTTTCTTATTTGTGGTGCCTGTGGCTCTGAAGGAATTATTCTTCTTGGAATCATTCTTGGGGGCCCTGTACTAGTCAGCGGCATAGGCATTCCGAAAGTTGGTTTCTTTGTATCTTTTTTTCCGAACATTGTTTTTAATTTTAATATTTGAACTCTTAGTTTGTCTCTAAATAAAATTCCAACTAAAGTTAATACAATTAAAATTAGTAAGATCCATACCCATAAATAGCTTGATTTTGGTTCTTTTGCTACACAACAAACATCTCCGAAGTCACAAGTATATCCTGAACTTTCTTCTTCAGAACTTTCACATGATTCTCTGCAAGTTCCATCATTATCATAACAATCTGCAGAATCAATAGTCTCAACTTCGCAAGTTCCTCCTACGCAGCAGGTCTCTCCATACTCAAGTCCTGAAACATCTGGTTCTGTACCCTCAAAACAGTATTGTTCTGATGAACAGATTTGTCCGCCTTCATCGTCACAAGTTAAAACTTTTGGTTCTGTATCACAACAACTATAAGCTCCAGAACAGGCGTAGTCACTTAAAGTTAAACCTTCACAATTTGCTTCAGACATACAAAAATATCCATTTTCTTGGCAGTCCATTAAAGTACAATAACCCAAAACACATATTTGTGCACCTTCACAATCCAAATCAGTTACACATTCGTCTTGTGTAATTATTCCTGAATCTAAACACTCTCCAGCATAACATTCTTCTCCAGTTAAGCAACTTTCATAAGTTTTTATTGTCTCTTTTTCTACACACTCTTTATTTTTACATGTCCAGTCAGAAACATTATAAAGAACTTTCACATTATCTTTAGAACAATAATAATCTGTTTCATAATACAAATCTTCACAATCCTTATCCTTTGTACAAGTATTAGCTTCTTCTGTGCAATCATTATCCTCATCTATAGTGCAACCTGAAGGACAACAACCATCATCATCTTCACACGAAAATTCATAAGAAAAGCAAACTCCATATTCACATGAACGTGTTGAACAAGAGTAGCTTGGACAATCTGCATCTATTGTGCATTGAGTGTATATGTCTATAGGATTCTTAGGCCAAACAGAATATAAAATAAAGGATGTATCTCTTAGGTTATTGCTCTCCCAAGCTCCAGATGCAAGCTGATTTTCTAAAATCCAAATTTTAGCATTATCTTTTTCTGTAGAATATTCGTTATATAATGGGAATAATGCAAGAGCAGTATCGTAATATTTATTTCCTGATTCCTGCCAATAAGAATTTGCTTGCTGTTTGAGTAATAAATCCTCTCTAAATTCTCCAGTCATAAAGTATAAGAAAGACTCTGGTAGAAAATATTGATTTTGAGTATCATCTTTCATTGAAATTAAATAAGGCATAAATTGTTTTAACTCTGTTCTATATCCGGCAATATATAATGCCAGTGTTGCCCATAAACTTGATTCGTAATTACATGCACCATTTTCTTTGAAACAAAGTGATTCAACTACTTCTACTGATTTGCCATTTGCTGAAAGAGACTGGGCATTATTTAATACATTTATAGTTGAAGAACCTTTCATTCTAAAAAGCAGTGCTGTTACAAAGGGTTGATCACAAGTAATATTTATTTTTTTGTTATACAAGCTTTCATCTATTTTTAGCCAATAATTGTTTTGAGCTAAAGTTAAATAATTTCCAGCATTTGTGTTAATCTTTTTATCTTCATTGATTACAATCTTATTTGAAGAAAATTGAGGATTTGAATAATTAATTAAACAAGTTGTTTTTTGTGTGCTATCAATTTCTAAGAACCATTCCATAGTAGAAGGGTAAGTTGTTTGCTGCAACAACCATTTCTCTGCATTTTCTGTATCTATATCTTCGTTTAATGCTAAAACTGCTTTAGCTGTTGTTTTAACAGTACATCCAGACTTTGGCCAACAAGGAGTAGAAGTATTCTCCAAAAGAATTTCATTTTTACAATTTATCCCTGTTGCTAAATGAGAAAAAATCCTTTCATCTAAGGTTAATGAAGTACATTTTGCAGTTGTATTTGTTTTATTTTCAAGCCAATTGTACGCTTTCTGCACTTGCATCTCTTCGTTAGCATGAATTAATGCTAAAGACAATAATGAAAATACTAATAGAAATATAATTAATATTCTTCCTCTTTTCATAATATAGCTTAACTAATCTTTATTTATAAATATTCTCCTAAATTATTTTTCTTTCTTCTTTTGCTTTGTTAGCTTGTAACTTTTTCTAACAAGATAATTTGTAGGATTTTTTACAAACGAACAAAAATTATCTGGAATGCAAACTCCAATGCCCTGATAAAATTCTTTACAATTAGGTGGAAGTAATGGTTTTTTTCTGTAAGCCCATAAAAGCTGGGTCTGAACATAACCTTCCCTCAACGGAACTTCATTTTTTTTATTCCACTCGTAAATTCTTTTTTCCATTTCATCCTTATCCATCCCAACTGAACGGAAAAAATTTATCAAAGCAAACAAAGCCCTCTTTTTTCCGTCGGAAATTCCTTTAAGAATATTTTTTATGCAAGGTGGAAAATCCTCGTCTTTAATTGATTCCAGCTTTATTGGTTTGAAATCAGCATATTTTCCTTTCAGTGCTTCTTGAGTATCTGCACCTGCATCAATTTCATTTTCTTTTGCCCAGTCCAAAGCTTCTCTAATAAGAATGTTTGCTTCATTTTCTTTGGATTTTGGAGTAAAATCTTTTATTTTAATATTAAATGGATTTGCATCTTTTAAATCAAATTTTGCAAGTTCCTCTTCGTCAAGAACAATGCTTGCGAGTGCGCTGCTTTCATGGAGCGAATAAGGCATTCTGAACAAATGTCTAGGTGAAATCAAAATCAAATCCAATCCCATTAAATCAAATAAATCAATTTCAATATGTCTAGAAAAATTATCTGGTTTTTGTTTTGATGAAATGTTACATTTTTTACATTCGTAAATTATTGTTGAATTTTTAATTTTGAAGACTGTCCTGCAATCTGGACATTTTAATTCTTTTTTTTGAGAGGCATCAAATATTTTTTTTGATTCTTGCCTATGACATTTTGGACAGAGATATTCTATAACTTCATATTGTTGAGCAATTTCCTTGCACTTATTACATTTAATTCCTTTTTTTATTTTAGTTTCCTTAAAGCTTTCTAATTCTTCATCAGAAACTAAATTTCTCATTTCTTCTTCGGCTTTAAATCTAACATAAGCTAAAATTTTCCTTGGAAGAGAAGGAAACAAATCTTTTGTTTTTTCTCCTGCAATTTCTTTTGGGAAAGCTTTCCATGGAAGAAGAATGTGAAAACCCTTGTTTCCTGAAAATTTTAATCCGAAATTTTTTATATTATGTGCCTTGAACACTGCAATAATTGCTTGTGCTGCTTTTTTACTAAAATCAATATACTTACAATCTATATCTATAAGTAAATCCCAACCAATTCTTAATTCATTGAGCTGCTTTTCTGCCATTCCAGTTTCTATTTTTAATGGGTCTTCCCACAACTCTTCAGAACAGTTGAATGAAGTTGCTCCCCTTTTTACTAATTCAAACATATCTCCAGGATATTCAAATGTATCTGGTCTCTTGCCAAATCCCTCAAAATATCTTGGACAGATTTCCCTATTTTTAGAAAATTCAAAAATAGCCTTTTGGACTTCAGGGCGCGAATAATATAATTTGGTTATTTTTTTTATCCTCTCTTCTTTAAAAGAAACCTCTCCTTCCATGTTTCTAGTTATATTATAGTCTTTTAATAACTATTCTATACTAAACAATAGCAATGCTTAAAAAACGAGCACACTCTAATAATCTAATGCGAATTAAACTTGAAAATGCTTCAGTTCTCTCAAAAGCTGTTGAATTAATCTCGGAGTTAGTTACTGAAGTTAAAATAAGAGTGAATGAATATGGATTAAGTATTACTGCGATTGACCCTGCAAATGTTGCAATGGTTGGTTTAAGAATCCCTAAAAAATCATTTTCTGAATTTGATACTGGAAGCGAAACATTGGGCGTAAATCTTGACAGTCTTAAAAGAATTTTAAAAAGAAGTTCTGGACAGTTAGTTCTTGAGAAAAAAGAAAATCTTCTATATATTCAAATGGAAGATAGAATTAAGAGAAATTTTACATTAAGCTTAATTGATATTGAAAGTGAAGATAAAGAAATGCCTTCTTTGGATTTCAGTGCAAGAGTCGAATTGCAATCTGGAGATTTAATTGACTCTGTTGAAGACTGCGCAGTTGTTGCAGATGCTTGCTCGTTTATTGTTAAAGAAGGAAAATTTGTAATAGAAGCTAAAGGAATGAATTCTACTCAAACTGAATTTTCAGGAGATGAAGCAACTATTAATGCTGAAGGTTGCAAATCAAGATATAGTATTGAATATCTTCAAAAATTTATCAAAGCTTCAAAATTAACTGAAAAAACTGTTTTGAATTTTGCTGATGATCATCCATTAAGAATGGATGTTAAAACAGAAGCAATTGAATTATCATATATTCTTGCTCCAAGAGTTGAAACCGAAGATTAGATATTTCTAAAAAATTAAGAAAGGTTTTTAAATAACTTTATCCTTTAAAATAAATGATTGGAAAAGAGGGGAAGAAAGGACAAGTTACAATATTTATAATTATAGCAATTCTTATCGTCGCTCTAGGTGTTTTAATTTACATGTTCTATCCTGAATTAAAAGCAAAAACTTCAGGAGAAGCAAAAAGTCCATCCGCATTTATACAAGATTGTATGCAAGAAAAAATTCAAGAAACAGTTGAAATAATTTCTTCACAAGGTGGAAGTGTCGAACCTGGATTTTTCTTTCAATATTATAGTTCTGATGAAGAAAAAACTTACAATTTAGAATATTTATGTTACACAAACGAATATTATAGTCCTTGCTCTGTTCAACAACCTATGTTAATTTCCCATATCCAAACAGAAATTAAAAATGAAATAAAAACAGATGCAAAAAATTGTTTTGATAATTTGAAAAAAAGTTATGTTGGAAAAGGGTACACTACAGATTTAGATTTTAATGAGGAAAACATTGAAGTAGAATTATTGCCTGAAAAAATAGTTGTTGATTTTAAAGCCAATTTAACATTAACGAAAGGTGAAACTGAAAAATATGAGGTTTTCAAAGTTGTACTAAATAATAATTTATACCAATTTGCTGACATTGCGAATGGGATAGTTGCAAAAGAATCTTTATTTGGAGTACTAGATTGTGAGGATTATATGACTTATTATCATAACTTAAAATGCGAACAATATCCCCAATTAGATGGAAGCATTGTTTATATTTTAAGTCACAGAGATTCAGAAAATAAATTTCAATTTGCTCTAAGAAGCTATGTATTCCCTCCAGGATATTAAAATGATTAAAAAGAGACCAATTCTAATTTGTATTGCTTTTTTATTTGGAATAATACTTATTAATTTAACTTCTGCAATTTGTTGTGAAAGATTAAAAGATAATGGTCCATGGTGTCAAACTGTAGCAGATAGATCGGAATGTGCCACTGGAATAAATCCTTTTGCTTATCCAGAGAGGAATTATTATTCTCCAGCAGGAACTTCATGCGAAGTAACCTCATCTGCAAATACTTTAACTTCTTATTGTAAACCTGGAACTTGCATAGATTCAAAACTTGGAACATGCATGCCAAATACTGCACAAGTTGTATGCAGTCAAAATGGAGGAACTTGGAAAGAAAAAAAGATTGAAGATTTAGCTGAATGCCAGTTAGGATGCTGCTTACTAGGTAATCAAGCTGTTTTTGCAACACAAGTAGAATGTAAAAAATTATCAGCTGATGCTGGATTGGAAACAATTTATAGGGCAGATATTACAAATGAGCTAGAGTGTATTTCTATGATTGATTCTGGTGTGAAAGGAGCATGCGTTTTTGAAAGAGAAAGTGCAAGCAGTTGTTTAATGACTACTCAAACAGAATGTAATGATATTAAAAAAGCAAGTTATACTGGAGAAGAAGATGTAAGTGGAATAAATAGAGATACAATAGAATTCCATAAGGGATTTTTATGTTCAGCTTCCGAATTGGGAACTACATGTGGTCCTAGTAAAACTATTACCCGGTGCTACGAAGAAAATGTTTATTTTACTGATACTTGTGGAAATTTAGCAAATATATATGATGCTTCTAAAATAAATGAGGTGAATTATTGGACTTATATCCAGGAACCTTCATGCGGAGACGGAGCAGGAAATAAAAATTCTCCTGCTTGTGGTTCATGTGATTATTTTTCTGGAAGCGTTTGTAAAGATTATGTAAAAGGGAAATCTCCTACAGCAGCAAAACCCACTTATGGAAATTCTTTTTGCTCAAGTTTAGATTGTGTTTCTGTAGGCAAGAAACATGGTGAAACTTGGTGCGTTGAAAATACAAAACCAAATTTAAAAGATCAAAATTTACCTGGAAGCAGAGACTTTAAGATGATGTGTTATAATGGAGAAGTAATTATTAATCCATGCGCTGAATTTAGAAATGAAATTTGTGTTGAAACTGAAATTAATGATTACTCACATGCTGCATGCGTTGTAAACAAATGGCAAGATTGCATAAATCAAACTAATCCGGATGATTGCGGAAATGATGAAGAAAGATACTGTAAATGGATTTCAGGATACAGCATATTAAAAGATAAGGATGGAAAAGATTTATCAAAAAATAAACTTAATGTTCCTGGCTCATGTGTCCCTAAATATACTCCTGGATTTGATTTTTGGAGTGAAGAAGGATATGGTCCAGAAATGTGCTCATTAGGAACTTCTACTTGCGTTGTTCAATATGAAACAAATATTTTTGAAAGCAGAGAAAAATTTTCAAAATGGAGTTGGGCAACTAAAGCACAAAAGTGTGTAGCAAACTGCTATTGCATTCCAGGATATGGTGAAAATGGAATTAAAACAGATAGAACGAATGAATACGCGAAAACAAATCCTCAATTTGCAACGCACAGCGAATGGCTGAGGAGCATGAATAGTATTTGCTCTTCATTAGGAGATTGTGGAAATAAGAATAATTATCTTGGAAAATCTGGAGATATTAAAGAAATCATAACAAATGAATTCATAAAAAAACCTTAAAATGATATATCCTAAAAGCAAAAAAGCACAGGCAATTACACAAATAGTAATTTTGTTAATTAGCATTATTGCAATTTCTTGGATGATTGGAAGCGAAGTTAAAGAAGTTAGTGCTGCGGATCCTCCTTCCACAACAGCACCTTGTACATTAACACATTGCGTCGGAGATATGGTATATGGAAGCAAAAGAAATGCAGATGGATTTTGCGTAGAAGATAATAGCCCTTCAGGATATATTAAATATTGTAAAACTGGTTGTAATGCCGGAACTTGCAATTTAGAATTGAATAATCCCTCTACAACAACCCCTAACACACCAAAAACAAATACTCCTTCATCAACTTCATCTTCTTCTAGCTCAACGAGCTCAAGTTCTGGAACAAATAATTGTAAAACAGCTTGTTTCCAAAATTATCAATATCCTACAAAACCTTCTGGAAGTTCTTGTACAATTAATTTTGAAGGATACAAAATATTTTGTCCATATGGGTGTGATTCTACTATTGGCCTTTGTCAAACAAAAGAGCAACAAGCTTCAGGGAAAGGATTCCTTCAGGGAGCCTTAAATACTGTTGGAACAATAACTGCTCCTTTTGCAGCATATGATCAAATTAAAGGCGTTGGAAAAAGAGTTAGCGGTTGGCTTGGAAAAGGTGGTTCTGGAACAGGTGGAGCAGGTTCCGGAGGTGCTGGAGCTGGCGGATCTGGAGGAAATGGGTTTTTTGCTTCCATGGGAGATTTTTTATTCGGAACTAAAGCCTCAGCTGCAGATGTTACAAAATACGGAGGAAAATTAGTTGAAGGAGAAACTTGGATGGGTGTTGGGGGAGAAACAATTGGAGGGGCAATCGGAGCTGTTGTAGTATGGAGTGCATTTGCATTTATAATGGGAAGATATGTAATTGGACCAGCACTTGGATTAAGCGTTCATAACTCGCAGGCATTGGGAACTGCTTTAGCTGCAGGAATGCTTACTTTTACTGTAACAACTTCTACACCAATTATGGCTAGCATCTTGTCAACTAGTGCTGTTGGAGGCCCAGTTGGAATTGTTATCGGTTTAGCGGTAACTGCAATTACAATGTTATTCACTTGGAGAAATTCATCTGCGGATGTAATCCAATTACCGTGTTATCAGTGGGAAGCTCAAAATGGAAAAGAAGTAGGTACAACTGCTGCAAAAAAGGCAAGATGTGAAATGTGTAATAAAGAAGCAGGAGAACTGCCTTGCACAGAATATCAGTGTAGAAGTTTAGGGGCAGGATGCGAATTAGTAAATGAAGAGGATTCAGGAAGACAATTATGTATCTGGGTTAATCCTAATGATATTACTCCTCCTGTAATTACTCCTTTAGATGCTGCACTTTTAGAGGATTTCAAATATACTCCAGATAAGGCTGTTTCGCCTCCAAATAGGGGAGTTAAAATAGCATACAATGGAAAAGAACAAGTTACAACAATTAACGGAACTAGATGTGCTCCTGCTTATACAAGAGTTTCATTTGGAATTTCACTTGATGAAGCTGCTAAATGTAAATTGAGTACTGTTGACCAAGAGAGCTATGAAAAAATGGGGGATCTTTATATGGGAAGAGGAATTTATGATATGAATCAATCATTTATTTTAAGTCTTCCAAGTAAAGAAGCATTAGCTGCTCAGAATATTACAGTTGAAAATAAAAAGAATTATTCATTGTTTGTAAGATGCCAAGACAAAAATGGAAATGCAAATGTTGCTAATTTTGTATTCAATTTCTGTATAAATGAAGGGCCGGATAGAACTGCTCCGCAAATTGTAGGAACATGGCCAATTGCAGAGAGCGGACCAATTGCATTTAATCAGGCTACATTCCCAATTAAATTATTCACAAATGAACCTGCAGAATGTAGATGGAGCTTCATGGATAAAGAATATAACTTAATGGAAAATAATATGACTTGTAGAAATCTTGCAACCGATATGAATACACAATTTTTATATGATTGTAATGCAAATTTAACTGGATTAAAAAATGGACAAAACAATTATTATTATTTCAGATGTAAAGACCAACCAAGAGCAAATGAATCTTTAAGAAATACTAATAAGGCTTCTTATAAATTGAATCTTATTGGAACTAGACCTTTAGTAATAAAAAGTGCAAAACCAAATAATACAGTTATTGAAGATTCTACGAATGCTGTAAAGGTACAATTGAGTGTTGAGACATTCGCAGGAGAAAAAGATGGAAATGCAATTTGTGCATTTAGTGAAACAGGAGATTCAAGAAGCTTTGTTGATTTCTTCTACGAATCTGGAACTGAAGATTATTCACAACATCTTCATACACAAGATTTATGGTTAACAAATGGCTCATACAATTACTTTATTAGATGTAGAGATAAAGGCGGAAATATTGATACAAAAGAAATAAACTTCACTGTTGCTACAGATACTACTGCTCCCACAGTTGTAAGAGTATTCAATGAAGATAATTATTTGAAGATAATTACAGATGAGCCTGCAGATTGTGCTTTCTCTCAGACAAGCTGTGTTTTTGATTTGAATGAAGAAGGAAACTGGGATGCAAATGCAATGTCTACCGAAGGAGATAAGAACTATGCAGACTGGAATGTTAATTACAATTATTATATTAAGTGTAAAGATGAATATGGAAAGAGGCCTGCTCCAGACAAGTGCAGTATAACTGTCAGACCATTTGATTTACTTGAAGCTCAATAAATTTTTTGATAGTTATCTGTAACAGTCGATTATTCTAGATTAATTTTTTAAGAGCGATAATTATGACAAATGGTTAACTCCATTAATGCTTACAAACGAGAAAAGATTATTCGATAACTCAATTAAAAATCTTTATAAAATAGAATTTGCTTATTTTAACATGGGTGAAAAAAGAGGGCAGACGCAAATTTCTTTTGGAGTAATCTTCTCAATAATCTTAATTATACTTTTTATTTCATTTGCTGTTTATGGGATATCCAAATTCATGGCAGCAGCAAATTTAGCAAAATTTGAAAAATTTAAATCTGATTTCCAGGAAGATATTGATAAAATGTGGAGAAGCACACAAGGCTCACAAAAAGTAGAGTATATTATTCCTGCTAAAATAAGTCAAGTTTGCTTCCAGGATCAAGAAGATGGAAACATGTATTTTAATCCTCAAGAAAAATATAGGGAAGTTGTTTTATTGGAAAATTTAGATATAACAAAAACAGTTGCAGGTTCAACAGGTTATCCTAAAAAACTCTGCATCCAGACGGATAATGGAAAAATTTCTATGACTATAAAAAAGCAGTATAATGAAAATTTAGTGACAATTGCTAGATAATGGTAAATAAAAAAGGAGATTTAGAGTTTTCATTTGCATGGATTTTTGCAATTATGGCTGGACTGCTTATTTTATTTCTTGCAATATATGGGGTTACAAAATTTATTAATATCTCGAAGGAAACACGAAGTGCAGAAACTGCTGTAGAAATAGGAGTCTTGACAAATCCTCTTGAATCTTCATTTGAAAGTGCTCAGAGAACTTTAATTGACAGTTCAATTGAAACAAGGATTTATTCAGAATGTACATCTGATGCATTTTTAGGTAAACAGAAAATTCAGATTTCACAAAAGACTTATGACGAGTGGGGTAAACTTGAAACAGCTGCAACTTTTCCAAATAAATATATTTTTTCTACTAGCCCTGTTGAAGGAAAAACTTTCTTTTTATTTTCAAAATCATTTGACTTCCCATTTAAAGTTGCTGATTTAATTTATTTAACTTCAACAAAGGACAAATATTGTTTCAAAAACGCTCCAAGAGCTCTTGAAGATGAAATTGAACATTTAACTGGTGAAGGGGGAGATTCGTCTGGGATTGAAAATTTCTATATAAAAGATTGCCCTACAGATAGTATAAACATTTGCTTTGCTACAACTAGTAGCAGTTGTGATATTGTTGTTAGTTCAAACTCTGTAACAAAAGATGGAGCAACAGTTTATTATGATGGTGAAGCTCTAATGTTTGCTGCGATATTTTCAGATAAAGAAACTTATGAATGCCAGCTTAAAAGATTGATGCAAAGGACTACTCAACTCGCAGATGTCTATCTTGATAAATCTCAATTTATATTTCAAAAAACAGGATGTGATTCTGGATTGAATCTGGATTTAAGTTCATTAAAACAAAGTGCTGGATCTCTAACAAGTTCTCAGCAGATTAGTACTATATTTACTTTATCAGAAAGTTTGGAAATTAGAAATAATTATGGAGGAGAGTGCCCGTTATGGTAAATTCAAAAAAAGCTCAGATGAAAATCCAGCAGATGGCTTTTATGCTAATTGGGGTTTTCTTATTTTTTGGACTTGTTGCAATGATTGTTCTAACAGTTAAAATATCTGGATTGAAAAATAGTGTTTCAGATTTGAGAGAGCAGAACTCACTCTTACTTGTAACTAAATTGGCGAGCTCTCCTGAATTTTCATGTGAGAGAGCATTTGGAACTGAGAAAACAGATTGTGTTGATTTAGATAAAGTAATGATGTTAAAAGAGAATATTGGAAAGTATTCTAATTTCTGGGGTGTGAAAAATATTGAAATAAGAAGAATATATCCTGAAAATAAGAATATAAGCTGCACAACTTCGATTTATCCAAACTGTGATACTATTCAGCTCATGAACAAAGCTTCAACAGGATATGACAAGTATAATTTTGTTACTTTGTGCAGAAAGGCTGTTTATAATGGGGAGATTGTAAATAAATGTGAAATGGGAATATTAGTTGTTAGATGGGAGGAATATCAAGAATGAAATCTACAAGAGGCCAGGAGGAGATGGTGGGCTTTGCAGTTATTATTGTAATTGTTGCTATTATCTTCTTAGTCTTGCTTTCTTCTTATATTAGAAAACCTAACTCTGATTTATTGGAAGATGCGCAAGTTAATAGTTTTATACAAGCTACATTTCAGTATACAACTAACTGCGAGACAGATTCTGGAAATCTAACAGTTCAGAAACTTATAACACAATGTCAAACTAAAACAGTTTGTATGCGATCTATAGAGCCCTGTAAGCTTCTAAATAACACATTAAAGGGAATAATTGAGGAAAGCTGGAATGTTGGAACAATTACGCAAGGGTATACTTTGCTGATTTTTGATGAAGAAGAGCAATTTTTGAATTTAACAGGAGGTGTAGTTTCTAATAACTACAATTATAGAAGTTCACAACAGCTTTTGCCAAGTAGAGATAATCCGCTAACTGTTGTATTTACAGCTTATACTAAAGATTAGAGCTTAATATGAATTGTTACTCCTTCTACTACTAATTTGGGTCTTAAACGTTCTCTTTTTTTGGTCTTTTCGGGTATTAATTCTATAAATCCGAACCTCTCTAAGAGCTTAACATCATCATTAACTGACTTAAAACCCCTATTTAATTTCTTGGCTAAGTCGTAAATAGAGACAGGTTTAAGGGTTTTTATAGTGTCCAGAATCCTAGCCTTTTCATTAGTTAGGAGCTGTCTGAGGGCTAAAATCCCTGAAAAATCATAGTCTTCCTTGGTTACTCCTGCAGATTTGAAGATAGAGAAAGTCCCCTGACTCTCTTTTATAGTAATTTCCCTTATTTTTGTTGCTGCCATGTTTTTTCCGTCGACAAAATCAATAAATTTTTATTTATCTCTTTCTAAATAATATATGTTATAAAAAGTTACCATATGTTAATAAATGTATGCTTTTGGGAGTTTTCTTGGAGGCTTAGAAAAGCTCTTAAAACTGTATCCATAATGTAGTTACATCGTAAGGTTTATAAATAAAACCATGAAATTTTGAGGTTTTGAAAAAGGGGCTCTCCTTTGGAAGGGCAAGCTTTTTAAACCAAGGTGGACTTTTGTATATTACACCTTTCAGGGTGATAGGGGGCTTGGAAACAGGCGAACCTTACAGAGAGGTTGTCATAGACAACATAGTAATATAGCTGAAAGGAGGTTATAAAATAATGAAATTTAATTTTAGAAAAATATCTGCAATCGCTATTAGTGCGCTAATGACTGGTATGACTATGGGCACTGCTGCTGCTGCTGTATATCCTGCTCCATTTGTGTCAGGAGGAACAGCTGATGTAGCTATTGTTTATGGTACTGGTGCTGGTGTTTCTTCACTTGATTTAGTTCAAGCTGGAAATATTCAGGAATCATTAGGTACTTTCGTAGATGGCGGTACAGTAGCTGTAGAAGGAGGAGAGACTTTCAAATTAGATAAAGATTCAAACCATTTCAACTTTAATAACGCTCTTAATGGTGTTTACACAACTTTAGGAGATAAGGAAATGGATTTTTTAGCTGATGGAACATATGACGATGGAGACATCGACACTGATTACTCACAAAAAATAACTTTATCTAACAAAGATTTAACTCTATTCACAAGCAGCGAATATAATGACAAAGAACCCACAATCGGCTTCCATTGGAGCGATGGAGATTTCATCTTAAACTACACTGTAGAATTTGATGACGATATTTCATTCGCAGATTTGGTAGACACTGATTTGCCTCTGTTTGGCAATACATACTATGTAATGAATGTAAAAGCTAATCAAATCGACTTACTTGATTCTGCTGAAAAAGTAGTAATCACAGAAGGAGATAGCAAGGTAATTGGTGATAAAACAGTTAGTGTTGAGGGCTTTGTTACAGATGGAAAAGTAAAGCTAAATGTTGATGGTGAAGTGACTGATAAATTATCAGAACATTCAACTTACAAGCTTCAAGATGGTTCATATGTAATTGTAAATGAAATAAATTACAATTCAAAAGAATCAGGAATTAGCAATGTTGAAATATCTATCGGAAAGGGAAAGATTTCCCTTAAGAAAGGAGACGACATTGAACTAAATGAAGAAGACGTTAACAATTTGCAAGCAAATTGGGAAAACAACACAGGTACTTTTGACAGTTTAACAATAACTTGGAATTCAGATGACGACAGTTTCTTAACACAAGAGAGTGCTCTCACAATGCCACTTTTCGAGAACATCAAACTTGTTTTCGGAGGCATGAATTTCCCAGAAGAATCTGAAAAAATATCTTTAACAACTGGAGAAGAGATGACATTAGAAATGGGTAATTATAATTTACCTTTATTCTTTGTTGACCAATCTGGCGATGCTGGAATTGGATACCTAGGAGAAGAAGATTATCATTTGGTAACAGCTGCATCAACTTTAACAAGTAACTATACAGGTGGTGCCGGCAGAACTGCTGGAAATACAACTGCCTTAACTGGTGGTTTGGATTTAGTTAAGAAAAACAGATTCTTAGTAACAGGTCTTGATACAGATTTAACTGATATCGATACTCTATACTATGAATTATCAAGCATCGATTACACTGATTCAACACATTGGACAGTTGAACTTGATGATTTGATTGGAACAAAGGACATTACATTGTCTGACAAGTTAACTGACACTGAAGATGTGGGAGATATAACTGTCTCTATTGTTGATGTAAATTCAACACATGCATATCTTAAGTTTACACCTGCATCAACTACTTTGAGCTTTAATACTGCTGTATCAGAAAAGGGAATGAAGATTGCTTTGCCTGCAAAGACAAGTACTGAAACACTTAACTTTGCAAGTGCAGGACAAACTTTAACATTCACTGAAGCTACAAAGGACGATGATATCGGACAGGGTATGCCTTTCACAGTAACTGTGAAGAACAACTCTGATGAAGATTTACATGTTACAGGATATAACACATCAATTGTTGATGCAAAAGTATCAACAGACGTTTATACTGGATATGTTCTATCAGATTTGGCTACTAAGGTATCATTCGATAAATCTGGTGATGCATATAACTTCGACCTAGAATACTATGGTGAAGAAGTTACTGCGGATGTTAGTGTTATTGGAGGAACATCAACTGTTTCAAGTGGATCTAATGTACTAGGAAACATCTTAGTAAAGGACACTGAAGTAAGTACTGTTGCTACAAAGAACCTAATTGTTGTTGGTGGAAGCTGTATTAATTCAGCTGCTGCTACTTTGGTTGGTGGTGCTAAATGTGGTGCTGCATGGACTGAGGCAACAGGAATAGGTGCTGGGCAATTCTTGATAAAAGGATATGCTGACAATGACCTAACAAGCAAGATGGCTTTGTTAGTTGCTGGTTACGAAGCTGCAGATACAGTTAAAGCTGCTACATACTTGACAAACGAAGACAACGTTGATACAAGCAAGGAGTACAAAGGTACTACTTCAACTAATGTTGCTGTTGTTGTTGAGTAAAACTAGATAAAACTTTTTTATTTTTTTATTTCTTTTTCTTTTTTTTAATCTCCTGGCGAGAGCCCTAGTGAGATTAAAGATTAATTTAAATTTTCAGAAAATTTAAATAAGCTCGTTTTTTATATTAATAAAATGAGAAAAATTGAAACAAAACAAGAATTTGAGAAGAAGAAAAAAAGAAATGCCTGGCTTATAGGCGGAATTATGATATTTATTATGCTTGCAAGTACATTCGGATATGCTTTCTATGAATTAAGTGGAAACAATAATCAGAACTCAGGAGGAGAATTGGAATACAATGGATATAAATTTATTGGACAAAACAGCTATTGGTATACTCAAATTGGAGACCAACAATTTGTGTTTAGATATAATCCTGAAGAAGTTGGAGAAATTCAGAATTCTGAATTGATTTCTATTAGCGATTATTCTGGAGCGCCACTATATATTTTTAGTGAAAACAATGATGCTTCATATGAAATAAACAGAAATTTGGCTGGTTTTGCCTTGAGATTCCAAGGAGCTTGCTTGGAAAATGAGAAAAATTGCCCTGCTGAATGGCCAGTAAAAGACTGCACAAACAACTTTATTATAATAAAAGAAGCTAACCAAAGCAGAATCTATCAGCAAGAAAATTGTGTTTTTATTGAAGCAAAAGGAGCTGAAAATCTAACAAAAGCAACAGATGCATTTTTATATAAAATATTCAATATAAAGAATTAAGATGGAAAAAATAAAATTTTCAAAACAAAATAAGAAAACCCTTTTATGGATATTAATTGTTATGGTAACTATAATTGCATTGTTTGTAGCAGCTTATTTTTACACCCAAGCACAAATCCACTTTAATTATAAGGGAATTGAATTTGAAGCAGTTAATGAAGGAACAAAGGCAGACCCATTAATCTTTTATCAAACAAATACAATATTAATAGGTAGTGATGGAGAACCATTTGGTTTTAGAATTAGGACAAAACCTTCTGAGCTAAAAAAAGTTCCTTTTGAGAATGTAGAAAATTTTGAATTAATGAAAATTGGGGGTTTCTCATTTGGAAATAATACATTCAATTGTGAGGGAGATGGAGTAATAGCGATGGCAAATGTATATAGATTATTCCAAAAAACAGGTATGCAAATGATAACTGATGAAAATGCAAGCTGCGATTCTCAAGGGAGATATAACATGTTTGAGTTTGTTTATGGGGACAAGACTGAAATAAGGGAAATAGGAAACCATTGTTATGAGGTTGTTGTTAAAGGAAGTGAGGATAAATGTGAAATCCTTCCTGCAACAGAAAAACTCATGGTAGAGATTTATTCAAAATACGGGGAACTTTAAATGAATTCGCTACTATTAGCAATCTTACTTACAATACTACCTATAACTGAATTAAGAGCAGGGCTTCCTTTAGCAATTTCTTATGCAATTGAGAACAACATTCCTATCTTTTTAATTTTCATACTCATATTGCTGATAAATATTCTTATTATTTTTATTATATTTTTATTTTTAGATTTTATTCATAAATATTTAATGAAAGTAGGATGGTACTCTAGATTATTTAATCATATTATTAATAAATTTAGGAAAAAAGTAGATAAATTCGAGGAGAAAAACAAGCAAACTTGGTTTTGGGGACTAGTCCTATTTGTTGCTATCCCTCTTCCTGGAACAGGTGCTTGGAGTGGCTGCTTATTGGCTTGGCTGTTAGGATTAGATAGAAAAAAGAGTCTATTAGCAATAAGTTTAGGGGTTTTAATTGCAGGAATTCTTATTTTGGCTGCAACACTAGGATTTGTGAAATTTCTTAGTGTGTTTTGAAATAGCTTTTATGTCTGTATAAAATGGAATATCCATTATTTCAAATTTCCTTACTTCAATAAACCAAATTAGTACAACTATAACAATACTTCCAATATACCAAGTTAATTTATGGCTTATATCGAATATATTTGGTTTTGTTAAGACTATTATAGATAAAGTAATAATTCTCAGAACATTAACTAATAAGAAAGATGAAAATGCAAACGCAATCATTTTAAGCCTTTTTACAAATTTTACATTCGGTACAGAGAGATTAAAAATTAAAAGAAGATAGTAAGCAGAACCTGCAATACATGCATCAATTACCTTTATTGACGCCCCATTAATTACGATTAAATCCCCTGAAAGTGAAGCTTGGAAGATTAAACTCAAAACAAAATAAACAGGATAGATTGTTAATGGTGTGAATATTAAATAAAAAATCCAAAAATTTGGAATTGCTGTAATAAGAAGCACTCCGTATCTTAAAATAATTGAATAAACAAATTCTTTCCATGAATTATTTATCTTAAAATTTTTCCCTTTCTTCCTCTTTTTAATCATTGAATAAAAAACAAAAAGATGTTTAAATAGTTGGTGTTGAATCTTATAATTAAGATTTTTACATATTAAATTGCCTCTTGCATGCATAATCTTTATATGCATGCAAACATATTTAAAGCATGCGATATTGATAATGGCATGGTATGGACTAAACCTATTTATGGTAAAGCGAAGGTCGATCGAGCAGGACATATTCTTATAGACGAGAATTTAACGGAGGAAACAAAAGAAGAAGCCTTAACAATTCTTAATAATTGGCGTTCTTCTCATGCTTACCCTATGAATACCTTTCAAGCACGATTAAGGCAGATGTCAAAAAAAGTTGATGAAAATGCAATTGTGGTTCAGAGATTAAAAAGAGTTCCTTCAATAATAAAAAAGCTTAAAAGAGATCAAACAAAAACAATGAGCTTATCTCAAATGCAAGATATAGCTGGGTGTAGGTCTGTATTGTTGGATGTAAATAAAGTGAATCAACTAACTGAAATTTACAGGAAAAGCCGTGGGCTAAAACATAAAAAACTCCGAGAAAAAGATTATATAAAAAATCCTAAAAAAGATGGATATAGAAGTATACATCTAATTTATAGATATAAAAGTGATAAGATAAAAACCTATGATGGTTTACTTATTGAAATTCAAATTAGAAGTAAGATACAGCATGCTTGGGCAACTGCTATAGAGATAGTTGATTTATTCACAAAGCAGGCAATTAAATCAAATGAAGGGGAAGAAGAATGGAAAGAATTTTTTAGATTAGTTAGTTCAGCATTTGCAAAAATGGAAAATCAGAACGAAGTTGAAGGGACGCCTAAAGATAATACCGAACTTTATATTGCGATAAAAGATAAAGTAGATAAATTAAAAATTTTTTCAAAAATGAAAAATTGGTCGCAAGCATTAAAGGTTATAGAGCCAAAACTTAAAGAATTAAATTTCTTCTTACTTGAATTAGATGTATCTGAGGAAACTAATGCAAGATTAAGTATTAGAGGTTATCCTGAAGGTGCCGAATCTATTGCAACAGAACATTATCTAGAAGCTGAAAAACTAAGGGGAGGAAACCCTGACAAGGATGTTGTTCTTGTTGGTGCGAAATCTGTTGAAGAATTAAAAAAAGCATATCTTAATTATTTTGCAGATTCTGAAGAATTCTTAAAATACTTAAATAGTTATTTAGAGAAAAAAGGAAAATTATAAACTTGAAATTTTATTTTCTAGATAATCTTATTGCAATAACAATTATTAAAACTACAAGAACTACATTCAAAGCAACAATTCCCCAGATGTAGTTTTTGCTTCCACTGAAGACATTTCCTAATAATCCGCTATCTTCTATTTCAACCTGAACAGGCTGTGTAGTTATAAGTTCTTTATCAGATGCAAGAACATTAAGCGTGAATAGTTTAACTCCTGAAACATCTCTATTAACAGTGAATGTTAGTACAACATCCTCAGATTGACCAGCAGCAAGAGTTAATTCTTTTGTAGCAGGTTCAACAGCTGATGCCCATTCTGAATAATCTGCAGCATTTAATGTGTAAGTTTCAACATTGCTTCCTGTATTTGTTACAGTTGTTTTTACAACTAAATCTCTGCCAGCTTTTGCACTAGATTCTAAAACAGCATTAACTGTAGCTCCAGCAACAAAGCATCCTCCCTGAACTTTTAGTGTTTCAGTGAATGTAGCCTTTTTATCATCATCATTCTTGTAAACATCTCCGTCTTCATCAAGAACAGTAAATACAATTGGATAATTCTTTTCTTCAGCATCTGCAGGAACATTGAATGCAAAATTGAAATCTGTGCTGTCAAAAGCGTCTATATCTTCTAAATCAACTGTTTGGTCGATTCCCAATTCTTTATTGAAAACTTTAACAGTTATTCCTTCTTGGTCATCAGAACCTATATTCCAAGCTTCTGCTGAAATTTGAACTTCTGAATTACACTGAACAGATTCAGGTAACTGGAAATTATTAAGCATAACGAAGTCATCATCAATTGTTAAAGTAGCTTCTTCTGAATCGCTTGCACAAGTTTTTTGACCTTCATATGTACCATCAGCAATTTCTCCTGTTGCTCTTACATAGAATATATAATCACCATCACTCAAATCTTCTAAATTTTCATCTAAATCTTCATCAAGTTTAAATGTAAACACTAAATCTTCTCTTTCATCAGCATCTAAATCGAAATCCTCATCTTCATCTAATTCGATTGCCCATTCTTTTGATTTAGTATCATATAATCCCCATTCAACAACAACATTATCTATATCCTCATCTCCTGAATTTTCAACTCTTACTTCAACACTAATTGTGTCAAATATATACCAATCTGTATCCTTCCCAAAACCTTCAGTAACATCTACATTTCTAACTGTAACTTTTAAATCTCCTTTATTATCAAATTGACAAAATTCTGATTCTGAAAATGGAATTGTTTTAGTAACTGTTGGGCTTGTAGTACCTGTAGCAGTTAAAGTAGTTTGATATTGTTCTGCGAAATCAAAAGCAAATCCAGATTCAATAGTATAAGTAACTGTTACTGGAGTGTCAGTTGTTACCAATGCTGGAGCAGGAACACTAAAATCAATAGTCTTTCCTTCATAAGCTATATCATTAACTGAAAATGTAACTGTTTCTCCACCAACAACATCAGTAGTTGCAAAGAATGTAAAATTTCCACTTGTATGTGAGAGTGTGCTTGGGAAACCAGTTAAAGTAAGTGTAGCACTTGAAAATGCTGTTAAAACTATTAATGTTAGAACGCTTACAATCAAAAGTGATAATCTTTTTGCTTCCATGTGTAACCATTTCAGAGTTACTATGGTTTATAAATATTTGTATTTTTGAAAATATATCTTTTTCTTATTTATTTTGTATTGCTTGGAAAAAGTTTATATATAATATAGGATAATTAATATTATGGGATTAAAATCTCAGGAAAACTTTACAGGTGCATGGGTTTTTCTTACAGGAGTTATACTGGCTGTTCTTATTGGGATTGCTACTTTCTTTATTCCAATTAGTCAGTTAAGTAAATTCAGCTCACCTATTTACGGTATATTAGTAATAATAGGTTTGATTGTTGGAAGTAAAGTAAATGTATCTGGAAAAGATTCTCAAACATTTCTTATATCAAGTGCTATATTAGTAATAGTCAGCAGATTTGGAATGGATAGTGCAATTGGTTCATTAATCGGTATAGGTGTGGGAGATTTAGTTACATCTGTTTTTGGAGCCCTGTTGGTATTATTTGTCCCTGTAACAATAATAGTTGCATTGAAGACCCTCTTCTCAATAACTAATGTTTAATTATATGTCAATATAATCTAAAAAATAATAAATCTAATTAAAAATAAAAAAAGCATTCTAATAATAAAAATAAAATATGTTGCTTTTGTTCTGAAGGAAAAACAAGAAATTTCATACTTAACTAATTAAAGTTTAGTATGATTTCTCTTTTTCAACCTAGAAAATAATCAGTAATCGTCAAACTTGTCTTTTGGTTCTGGTTTTGGTTTGTCAATCTTTTGTATCTTTGCAAACGAAGGTGTTGCAATTACAAGGTTCTCGCCAAATCCAGCAATTGTACCCTCAAGAGCATCTGTAGTCTTCTTAAGCTTTGAAATTGCTCTCTTTAATTCTATAGGGTCTTTTTGCCTCAAACTCTTTATCTCAACGATAGTGATTGTGTAACCTTCTCTTAAAGCATTAAGAACTTCATTGATATCCTCATATTGCTTTAAAGTGAAAAGTTTTACCATCACCTTATGATCTCTCTCTTCTTTGGTTAAATCGATTTCGATGTATTCATCGCCATCTTTTGCACCAGATGAAAAAGCTTTTTTTAATTTTTCAAACACCATGATTAAAATATAATTGAGTTATTTATAAAGATTTCGGATTTTTTTTGTATATTTTCAACTACTCTTTAAGGCTTTTATCTCGTATGCTTTCAAGCTTATCAGCGAGGGAGTTTTCTTGATTTTCAAGAGTTTTAATTCTTGATTCAAATATTTTTATTTTACTTAAAAGCTCTTCTTTCATTTTTGTTTTATCAGATTTTATCATTAATTGTCCAATTACCTTAAAAACTTCATCGCCAGAATTTTCAAGTTCTTTTAATGCATCTTTAGTTTCGGATAATTCCATCTGAAAAGCCTGCTTTTGAAAAAGGATATTTTGTAAACCCTGTTCTAAGAATTGTATTTCCTGAAGATTTTTTTCGTTCATTTTAATGGTAATTATTCAGCCTTGACAATTTTTACTTTTGTCCTTGGTTTGAAGAAGATTTTACTTCCACAAAAAGGGCAAACAAATCTCTTTTCAAGATTCTTGTCAGTAACTTTTTTTTCACATTTAAAACACTTGTAAGTTGCCATTTTATAGATAATAACTATCTCCTGCAAATTTTTTATTACATTTTGGACATTGCCAAATTCCGTTTGACAATCTCTTTACACCAAATTTTTTACAAAAAGGACATTGCTGTCTAACTTTCTGTTTTGATTCTACCTGAACAAGTCTATCTCTAACTTTTTTTCCGTATCTTGCTCCGAATCTTCCTGATGATTTTGTTTTTTTTGATTTTGTTGTCATTTTATATTATTTATAATAATAAATTACAAAATGGGTTTTTAAATCATTCGGAGAGTAAAAATGGGACTACCCGGATTTGAACCGGGATCGCGAAGTCCCAAACCTCGAAGGCTAACCAGGTTACCCCATAATCCCAAAATTATTTTTATACTCTTCATTGAAAAAAGGGGCAAAATCTTTTATAAACTTATGGTTATCTTCAGTTATTATTCTAAATCTTAGTTCTTTAACCTTAGCGCCATCTTTTCTAATCTTTCTATCATAAATTCCAATAGGTGTAGTTCTGATTTTTTTAGATTGAATAATTTTAATAATCTCATTGACAAATTTTATTCCATCCTTCAACAAATAATCTGCCTTACTTATATGAAATATGATTCTTGGGTTGTTCCTATCATTTTCTTTCATAGAACCTTCACAAAAATAAGCGATTTTCACAAATTCTCTCGCAAAAATTTTATTATTTTTTATCCAATCTGGGAATTTGTAAGAAGTTATAGTTTTGCACCCTTTTGGAACGCCTAATTCTTCCAATTCTTTACATAGTTTGAAATTGAACACTCGATATTTATGGGTCTTAAATCGACCTGCTCCACCATCTCCAACATAAAATTTTCCCTTTACCTTGAATTTTCTTTGAACAATTTTATCGAGTTGTTTCAAAATATCTAGATTATTTGAAGAAAAGTAAAAACATTTTAAAGTATTATAGAGATGTCCATCAAAAAATAAATAAGAAATTATTCTGACTAAGTCTAAATCTTTTTTCATAAGTTACTTAGAACACCCAAGATTATAAACAAGTGTATTAATTGAAAAATTAAAAGAATTTTAGAATTACTTTTTCTTTGCAGGTTCTTTAGCTTTTGCTGCTGCAGGAGCTGCTTTAGTTGCTGCTGCTGGAGTTGCTGCTGTTGTGGTTGCTGCTGCTGGAGTTGCTGCTGCTGCCTGTTCAGCTGCTTCCTTAGCTGCCTGTTCTTGTTTAACTATTAATTCTTGTTTCTTCTGAACATCCTTGAAGTGTTCAAGAAGTTGCTTTTTCTTCTCAGGTGAAGTATCTGTTTTTACCTGAGCTATTTCTTTATCATATTTTCCTGCTTCAATATCTTTTTCAATCTCTTTTGCAGGCTTGTTTTCAATTAATATACCTAAACTTACACATGTTCCTGCAACAACTTTAACTGCAGTTTTCAAATCCTTACATAATAAATTCTGCATTTTTGTCTTTGCAACTAAAATTATTTGTTCTATAGAAGCATTTGCAACTTTTGTTTTAAGCTGTTCTCCAGAACCTTTAGCTAATCCTAATTCTTTTTTTAATAATCCTGAAACTGGAGGTGAAAAAATCTTAACTTCGAATTTTTTTGTTTTCAAATCAATATCTAATTCTACTGGGACTTTTAATCCGTCAAAATCACTAGTTGCTTCGTTTACTCTTTGTATAACTTGATTGATAGGTATTCCTGCTGGACCTAATTTTTGGCTTAAAGCTGGTCCTGGTTTCATCTGCCCCCCATCTGCTAAAAGTTTGATTATCATCTTTGTTCTTCTCCGTCGGATTCTCTCCTTATTACTTTAATATTATCTATCTTAACTGTAACTGGTAATGGAACAACTGCTCCAAACAAGCTTACAACTACTTCTTCTTTTTGTTTGTCTATTCTTAAAACTTTTGCTTTTTCACCTTTAAGTGTTGAACCAATCATTTCAACAATATCTCCTTCTTTAATTGAAACGCTTTCAACAGTTGGTTGAACCATTCCTTGAATTTCAGAATATTCAATTGTCTTTCCGATTATTCCCTTAACATAAGGTAAGTTAAAAACAGCTTCTTCTGCAGATTCTCTGTCTTCAGTTTCTAAAAGAATATAGCCTCTTAATCCGTGAGGTCTCAAAACAGAATATACATTAAGATTCTTTTTAGAAGCTCTTTCTGCAATCATATCGACTGCACGTTCTTCTTTATTTGTTGTTACTTTTATAATGAAAATCATCTTATTTAGCTCCATCTAACTCCTTAAAATCTAAGAAGCAGATATTAAATTTAAAAAATGAGCGTTTATAAAAGTTTTGTTAATCAATTATTTTAAACTTCTTACATAAATCATGCAAATATTCTTTTTCTCCATCAGAAATATCCTCTTTTACATCATCTACTTTAATTAGATAATCATTATACAATTCACGAAATGCATACTTCTTAAAACTTATAACAGAAAAATTTCTATCGATAGCGTTCTTTTTTTCATTAAAACTGGGGTTATTAAGAACAGCAACATTATTTTTCCAAAATCTATTTTCTGAAATTTTTTCTCCGAGATATATTGCTTTATATCCCTTCCCAGAAATGTTAAATTCATAAACTTGTCCGTAATTTAATTTGGGCATAAAAAATAAATGCCAAATTAGTTAATAAAAATTTATATAATAAAAAAATAAAAAAATAAAAAAAATTTATTCGAGATTCTTCTTTGCTAAAAATCCCCACCAAGCATTCTTTGTCTTTATTACTTCACCATTTTCTGCATCAATCTGTGCTTGAACTCTCATTTGAGATTTTATAAATCCAAGAACCTTAACTTCTTTCTTAGCTTGAACTTCGTAAGCTGCTTTGGTTTCATTACCTTTTCCTACTTCTTTAAGTTCCATCTCGCAACCTCTCTCTTCACACTTTGCACCTAAAACTTCTAAAGCTCTTTGAGAAGCGCTATCTGGCATTACTTTAATTTCTGCATTCTTCCCATTTGAAAGCTGGGCATAAGTTTTATTTTGTTCTTGCTTCATAGTCATTGAAGTTTTCGCTTCAGATTTTCCATCTCCAGATTGGATTGTTGCACCAAATTCTGAATCTGTCTTAACCTTTAACTGAGAAGATTCTCCTTTATTCATTGTTTGCGTAGCAACTTCATGCTGCCCCGAAACACTCCCGTTTCCGATATCTGAATCCTGAGAGTTTTCTGCTCCAGTATTTGGAGAAATTAAATTACCTGGTGTTTCTTGCTGTCCTCCAGCTGCAAAAACTAGTGAAATTGCAAATAACAAGACAAAAGTATACAAAAATAATTTATTCATCATATTATACCCCCTTTCAAAGTGAGATTATTTATATCGGTACTTAGATTATATACCATATAAAATTATTGGAATTTATTTTGTATATTTAACAATTAGTTTTGGTCTCAATACAGAATTTTTATGGTCACTTGTATAAATTGTTCCGAAAACTGATTCTTTCGATGTAGAAATATCAATTCCATAATTTTGTTCACTTCCATTGAACCATTTTTGCACAAGAGAAGTTACATCTAAATAATACCAATTTAATCCATTATGTATATCTAAATCTGCAAATTTTTCTGAAGAAGGTTTGGTATTCCATTTAACATTTGTTTCATCCCAGTCTCCATTTAATTTTGAAAAAGAAAATGTAGGTATGCCATCAACGCGATTTATTGTTGCATATCCGTAAAATCCAAATTTAGCTGATGAAATTTTTGAACCTGCAGGAATGGCAGTTAATTGGAAACGAATAAGAGAATTTTCATAAGATGTGTAACAACCATTATTATTTGAATTGCTTACTTCCATTATTGTATCATTTCCATTCCCGTAATATGAATTTGGAGAATTACAAGATATTGTTGTTCCAACTTCTGCATCTTTCCCATTTATAGCATCTGGCTGAATTACAATCTCTTCTAAATTTTGCACAGATTTAACGTCAATAAAAGTAAATGCTGTATCACTTGCACCTTTTGTATCTTTAACTTCTACAGAAACTTGATATACTCCTGGAGAAGAAAAAATATGTTTTGCTAATTTGCTTAAATTAAATTCAGTATCCCAAACTCCATTTGTCTCAAAATCAAATCTAGCAGTTAATTGAGATTGCAAGTCTTCCTTATCTGTACTACTTAACGCAGACAATGTAAATTCTGTTGAAGTATCCCCATAATAAGTAGGAGTAACATTTATTCTAGCAACTGGAGGAGTATTTGAAACTACTAATGGACCTTGCGCATCAGATATCTTTTCCTCAAGAGAATAAAAAGTTTTTTCAAAATTTGGAATATATTTACTTAAAAATTTCATATCCATTCCTAAACTTGCTTCTAATCCTCCATAAATCTCCCACCAAGGATTCTCTTCAACATCTACTTCCCCTTTAAAGTATCCTTCTGTTTTAATATATGGACCGACTAACTTATTTACTAAAAAAGTTAATTTTGGATAAACATAAATTTTAGCAGTCATGTCTGAAAAAAATTCTGGTGTAACAAAATCAAAAGAATTTGTAAAATTATTATTTGAAGTCCAGTTGGAAGTCTTATTATAATTAACACTTGCAGAAATTACAAATTCATCCTCTGCACCAACCTTAAAATTGCTCTCGGTTCCAGCTTTCATCCCAGCATAAATTTCTAGTTTTGGAGAAATTACAATTGGAACAGGAGAAGCAGGAATTAAAAATGGCGTTAATTTTTTCTTGAGAATTCTCTTTTCTTTTTCTAAGAATGCTTCGCCTGCCTTCGATTGAATATTAAGATAAGCCTTTCCAGGTATTTCTGAACCAAAATATGCAGAAACAACCTCCTCATTAAAAGACATTTTAATTTTTGGGTGAATACTAAAAGAAATTCCTCCATTCAACACTATCCTATCTACATTTGTAGTTGAATCTCCATCTTTATCATATAATACAAGATCATCAAAATCTAAATTAAAATCATACTTTCCTTTTCCTTCAGAGAATGTTAATCCTTTTGTAGTTTCCTCTGAAGTTAGATTTGAAAAATCTAAATTTTGATCAAAAATTATCTCTCCTGTTCTAACTGCTTGTTCAAGAGAAGCATCGGAAACTAAAATTTGCTTTTGATCTGTAGAGATTCCTGTTACTTCTTTTAATATTCCTTCTGGAGTCTGTTTGCTTATTCCTCCAATTAAAATGTCTCCTTTTTTTATTCCATACTTTGAAGTTTGCTCTGAAAAAGAAATTGAATTATCCCCTACTAAAGAAATTTTATCCAAAATTTCCTGGCTCAAAATAAAAGTGTTTTCGTAAATTTGACTATTCTTAGTACGATTGTATTCATTTATAGGAGTTTCATCTTTTTGGCACCCTAAAAGCAGAGGAAATGCTAAACTTGATAATAGAAGTTTTTTCCCAAGATGTTTGGTGTTCTCTGCTATCACCTCGAGATATTTATTCATTGGGTCTTTAAATTTTAATTAAACAGATTCATAATTAATGCAATAAGAAAACCTAAAAGTCCGAGTATCCCTATTCCTATTGCAGAAACTTTTGCTGTTAGTTCAAACTCTTTTTTAGAAGGCTTTTTTAAAACCTGCCAAACTCTTTTGCATTTTAATAAAAATGATTTTGTATCTTCTAACATATTTTTAATAAAGATAGAGAGTTTTTAAGTTTTATTAAAAGGGATTTTTTAATTTTCAAAGAACTCTATTCCTAATTCTTCTTCAATTTCTTTATGCTTCAAATTCTCTAAAGATTCTGTTTGTCCCAAAATCTGTGAAGATTTAACTCCTGTAACTATCAGTAAAACTCTAATTGATTTGTCCATGTCTTCTGCAATTTGAGCTCCGCCAATTAATTTAGCATCTGGGCTTAATTTTTCCCCCACTGTTGCAATTATTGTTTTATATTCATCAAGGCTCATATTTGAACCCCCAATAACATTAACTAAAGCACCTGTAGCATTTGAAATATCCACATCTAAAAGCGGGTTTCCAATTGCTTTTTCAACAGCTTCCATTGCTCTATTTTGGCTATCTGATTCCCCCATTCCAATTAGAGAAACTCCTCCATCAACCATGACTGCTCTAACATCTGCAAAATCTAAATTAACTAATCCTGTCTTAGTTACAAGTTCTGTTACACCTTTAACTGCATTAGTTAATACTTCATCTGCAATTTTGAAAGCTGTTTGAAGAGGCAGATCTGGAGCCAATTCTAAGAGTTTGTCATTTGGAATTATAATTAAAGTATCTACAATTGACTCGAGTTTTTCTAATCCACCCACAGCATTTTCAATTCTTTTCTTTCCCTCAATTGTAAATGGCAAAGTTACAATTGCTATTGTTAATGCTTTGTTTTTCTTTGCTATTGCTGCAACCACTGGTGCAGCACCTGTTCCTGTTCCTCCCCCTAAGCCACATGTAATAAAAATCATATCACTAGTCCCTATTTTCTTTTTAATCTCTGATTCTGATTCCTTTGCTGCTTCTTGCCCAACTTGGGGATTACTTCCTGCACCTAATCCTTGAGTTAATTCTTTTCCAATCAGAATTTTTTGATCTGCGTTTGCATAAAGTAAATCCTGAGCATCAGTATTAATTGCTATTAACTCTCCTCCCTTAATTCCAATTTCTCTCATTCTACTCAGAGAATTATTCCCTCCTCCTCCAATACCAATTATTTTAATTTTAGCAGATTGTTTTTTAATCATCTCTTCTAATTCTTTATCAATTTCGTGAACATCTTTAGAAATATCTTCGAAAGAATTATCATCCTCTTGGTCTGGTGCTATTGCCATGTTTTTAGAAAGTTATTTCGGTTTTTAAGGATTATTGTTTGGTTTTAGAAGAGTCCTCAATTTCCTTCACTTCCAAATCTAATCCTAGCATTTCTTTATATTTATCCTTAAATAATTCGATGAAATTCTTGTATTGCTTAATTACTTCCAAAATTAATTTTTTATCTTGAATTGTATACTTAAAATCTGTTCTGAATAAAAATTCATTAAGAGCTTTAACCTTTTCATTAATATCTTCAACTTTTCTTAAAACTTTTACCTTATAAATTACTTCTTTACCTGCAAGAGGATTATTAAAATCTACCATAACTCTCCCACCAGAAACTGTAAGTACTTTTCCCAATTTATTATCAAAATTAAGAACAGTTCCTGGAACAGGATTTATTTTATGATCAACAAAAACTTTCATAGGCATTGTCTGAACTAAATTTGATTGTCTTAGCCCAAAAGCATTTTCTGGTTTTAATTCAATTTCATACTGCCCAGAATTCTTACCAATTAAAAAATCCTCAATTCCTTTAAGGAACATTTCTTGGCCTAAACAAAATATGAAAGGCTTTGTTTCAATTGGATGATCATGTCCTTCATGAAGCTTCTGCATATCTTCTTTTATATTCGAATCAAATATTCCTCCTTCTTTCAATCTACCAGTAAATTCGATTTCAATAAAATCATTTTTTTGTAAAGCCATGAAAACTCTTAAGTAAAAACGTTTATAAATGTATTTTTTTTGTTTAAATGTATGGTGTTAAAAATTATTGATGCAGTTGAAGTAAAAGTTGGGACAAATATTCTTGTTGATGGTATGCCTTGTACTGTTAAGAGCATTGATGTTTCAAAGACAGGAAAGCACGGGCACGCTAAATGTAGAATTGAAGCTGTAGGAATAATAACTGGTACAAAAAAGGTTTTTGTAGTTCCAGGTCATGATAGACTTGAAGTACCTATTGTTGATAAAAGAAAGGGCCAAGTATTATCAAAAGCAGATGGAAAAGCAAGTATTATGGATTTAGAAAATTTTGAGACAATTGAAGTTCCATGTCCAGACACACAAGTTTTCGAAGAGCTTGAAGAAAACGGAAATTGCGAATATTGGGATATTGAAGGTGAAAAACTTGTAAAGAGGAAATTATAATGGCAAAAATACCTGAAGCACAAAACAGATTATTCAAGAACGTTTTTGTTTGCAAAAATTGCAAATCAAAGATAAAATCGGATATTCAAAAAGTTTTGAAAGGCGATGTTAAATGCAGAAAATGTGGAAAAAGAGCATTTAGACCAATTAAGAAAACAAAATAATTGAACTGATTATTTACCATTACACTTTTAAACTAATTTTAAGTTAATCCTTTGAGGTAAAAATGAATTTTGTTGCTTTCGATATTGCATTATTGATTATATTTGTAATTTTAATTTCAACCTTTCTTTATACAAGAAGAAAAAATCTGAAACGAGAAGGGTTGCTTTATTTATATAAAACTACATGGGGAATGAAATTAATTGATAAAGTCGGTAAAAAATACAAAAAGACACTTGATGTTTTAAGTTATATTTCAATAACAATCGGATATATTCTTATGGCTACAATGCTATATATGCTTGGAAAGATAATTTACATATATATTGCTTACCCTGCCGTTGTAAGGGCAATTAAAGTCCCCCCAATTACTCCTCTAGTTCCGTATTTGCCTCAGGCATTCAAATTAGATTTTTTACCACCATTTTATTTTATTTACTGGATTGTTATTCTTGCAATTATAGCAATAACTCACGAATTTATGCACGGAATTTTTATGAGAAGATATGACATAAAGATAAAATCTACTGGTTTTGGATTTTTCCCATTCTTCTTCCCTGTTTTCTTGGCAGCTTTTGTTGAACAAGATGAGAAGAGCATGAATAAAAGCAAAAACTTTAATCAGATGGCTGTTTTGTCTGCTGGAACATTTGCAAACGTTATTACTGCTATTTTATTTTTTGTAGTAATTTGGTTATTTTTTATATCTTCATTTATGTCTGCAGGAGTTCAATTTAATACTTATTCTTATTCTGCTGTTGGTTTATCTAGCATAATTTGGATGAATGGTGTAAGTTTAAACAATCCCACTTACGATCAATTAGTAAACTTATCAAAACCTGAAGGATTGGATGAGCTAAAAACCTCAAATAGAACATTTTTAATTAATACTGCAGGATTAAATGAACAAACAGGTGAAAAAGAATATTTATTTTTGTATGATAATGCCCCTGCAATAAAACAGGATATTCAAGGAGCAATTGTAAAAATTAATGGAGAGAATATCACAGATTGGGTTTCTTTTTCAGACGAACTTTCTAAGTATTCTCCTGGACAAAAGATAAATATCACAACAATAGATAATGATGAATTAAAAGAATATTCAATAGTCTTAGCAGAAAATCCACAAAATTCCTCAAAAGCATTTATTGGAGTAGGTTATTTGGAACAATCTAGAAGTGGAGTACTTGGGAAAATTATAACCTGGCTATCTTCTTTCAAAGACCCTTCTCTTTATTATTCGCCAAAATATGAAGCTGCATTATTTATTTACGATTTATTATGGTGGCTTGTATTAATTAGTATCAGCGTGGCTTTAATGAATATGCTTCCAATGGGAATTTTTGATGGTGGAAGATTCTTTTATCTTACAATTCTAAGTTTAACAAAAAGCGAGAAAAAGGCAAAATTGTGGTTTAAAATTTCAACAAATTTCTTATTGTTCTTGTTCTTTGTATTAATGGTTCTTTGGGGAATTAGTTTCTTTGTAAAATAAAGATAAGATAACCCTTACTAAAATGGACTCAACAATCTTTTAAACAGAATATTCTTAAGAAAATTATGCTACCTGAGAACATAAAAAAAATTCTAAAGAATCAACACTACGAAATTGTTGGTAAACATGAACATTCAGCAGTTCAAATCTGCAGATGGACAAAAAAATCATTAAGAGATGAGGGAGTTTGCTATAAGGAAAAATTCTATGGGATAAAATCACATTTGTGTTGCCAGATGACTCCTGCTGTTATGTGGTGCCCGAATAAATGCATTCATTGTTGGAGAGCAATAGAATTAACCTTAGGAGATAAACTTCCTGAAAAAGAAATTGATTCTCCTACTGAAATCATTGATGGATGCATCAAAGCTCAAAGAAAGCTTCTTCAAGGATTTAAAATTGATAAAAATTCGAAAAAGAAACAGTTAAGCAAAGCAAATATGAAAAAATATTCTGAATCACAAGAACCAATGCAATTTGCAATTTCTCTTTCTGGAGAGCCTACTACTTACAAATTTCTAGGAGGGATTATAGAAGAGTTAAGAAAAAGAGGAAAAACTTCTTTTTTAGTAACAAATGGTTTGTATCCTGAAAAAATTAAAGAACTAATTTCTAAAAATCAGTTGCCAACTCAATTATATGTTTCAGTAAATTCTCCAAATAGAGAATTATATTCTAGATTTCATAGGAGTTCAATTAAAGATGCTTGGGAAAAATTAGATGAAACACTAAAGCTTATGAATAAAATTAATGGGAAGACAAGAACTGTTTTCAGAATGAATTTGGTTAAAGAATTGAATATGTTGCCTGAACATGCAAAAGAATATGCAGAATTAATAAAAAAAGCAAACCCTCTTTTTGTTGAAATAAAAGGATTTATGAGTGTTGGATTTGCTAGAGAAAGGCTTGGATATGAAAAAATGCCTGCTTCCAAGGAAATGGAAGATTTTATCAAAATTTTGATTAAAGAATTGGGAAAAGAATGGAGATTACTAGATAAACATGAATTTTCAAGAGCATATGTATTGGGTAGAGATAAAAGCGAGCTTAAAATAAAAAATAGTGAAATTTAACAATAAAACTTATAATCCATATAAATTAATCTCTAATCATGGCATGGAATTTATATGAAAAGGGGAAATTTCTTGAACCCTTAAAGTTCTCTAATAATAAAACCCAAGAAGATGTTGTAAAAGAAGTTGTCGATTCTATTAAACAAGGAGAAAAAATTATTTTTATCCATGGAAAATGCGGAACAGGAAAAAGCGCAATTGCATTAAATATTGCTAGAGAACTTGGAAAGTGCTCTATCGTTGTTCCAAGCAAAGCTCTTCAACAGCAGTATAAAAGAGATTATGAAGAAAATAAATATATTCTTGATAAAAAAAATAAAAAATTAAAAATTTCAGTTATAACTGGAAGAAATAATCATAAATGTAAATTCCTAGAGGACCATAAAAATTTAATTCCTCAAGTTAAAGAAACTAATTCAAAACTTTTTGATATATTTGAGGGAAGAAGGGAAAAAGTAAAAGATTTAGTAGCGAGAGATTTATCTGCAGATAACAAGAACATACCTTGTAAAATTGAAATTAAAGAAAAAAATATGCAGAGGTTAAGGGAATACCTAAATAATAACAAAAAAATAAATCCTAAAAATTTTGAAAAAATATCTGAGATAAAAAGAATGTCCATTGCACCTGTCTGTCCTTATTGGAGCCCGGTTATTCCAGAAGAGTATGATTTAAAGAATATGGATTTCACAGATAAAATAAAATATCGTGGATTAGCAAACAAAAATTTTTATTTTTATAGAAGAAAGGCGGGATGCCCATTTTATGAACAATTCAATTCCTATATTGATTCGGATATAATTGTGTTTAATTCTCTGAAGTATAAACTTGAGAGTGCACTTAATAGGAAACCTTGTACAGAAGTAGAAATTATAGATGAATGCGATGAATTTCTTGATAGTTTTTCAAATCAAAGAACAATAAATATTGATAGACTTCAAAATTCCCTCGGACATTCAATTGTTCAAGAAATGGAAAGCATTCAAATAATTCACGAAATAAGTGAAATCTTACAACATCTAAAAAGAAATTCCAAAATAAATGAATGGATAGATAGAAAGGAGATTGTTGAATTAAAAAAAACAGGATTATATGATTTATTTAAAATTTTTATAAAAAATCCAGAATTTATGGAGGAGATTGATGAAGAAAGTTATGTTCATGATGTAGAAAACACAATAAGAATGTTTGATGAATTTCTTGATGAATCATATGTCTTATTTGATAGGAGAGAAGATAATCTAACTGCAAGCATTGTTACTATTAATCTAGCAAAAAGATTCAAAGAAATGATAAACAAAAACAAAATTGTTATTTTAATGTCTGGAACAATTCACACAGAAGAAGTTCTTTCAACTATCTTTGGTCTTGATCGATTTAAAATTATTGAAGCTGAAACAAATAATCCTGGAGAAATAAAAATTCTTAAAACAGGAAGCGAATTTGACTGTAAATATTCTAATTTTTCTTCAGGTAAGGCAGAAAGGCAAAAATATCTTGAAACATTAGATAAATGCATTGAAATTGCAAAAAAACCTATTTTAATTCATGTAAATAGTTTTGGAGATTTGCCAAATGAATTTGAAAAAGAAAGATATTCTCTAAAAAATCTTATTAACAGAGAAAGTCTAGCAGAACTACAAAAAGAAGATAAAGAGAATTCGGATGTTAAAAAGTTTAAAGAAGGAAAAACTGAAATTTTATTTTCTACAAAATGTTCAAGAGGCGTAGATTTTCCAGGAGAAGAATGCAGGAGCATTATCTTTACAAAGTTTCCAAATCCAAATGTTCAGGATGCTTTTTGGAAAATACTTAACAGAACAAATCCTCAAAAATACTGGAGTTTTTATAAAGATAAGGCAAGAAGGGAATTATTACAAAAAGCTTATCGTGGGGTAAGGTTCAAAGAAGATTATGTTTATATTTTAAGTCCAGATAAAAGAGTTATAGATTTTTTTGAGAAGAAATAGATTCTCTCTTTTTCTTTGCCCTTGTTACAAAAATGTTTATTATAAAATACACTATCAAAACTAAATAAATTATGCTAATTGCAACTACAATAGAATATAACACCTTATTCTGCCTTACAAAAGCATCTCCAAGATAAGTTTGGACAAAAATTAATGGAATTAAACCAAAAAGTGTTCCTAATACAAAATTCCGTCTTTTAATATTAGTTAACCCTGCGATATAACTTATTAAATCTGTTGTAGTAAACGGATTTACTCTCAAAAGAAATATAGAAAACCCTCCATATTTTGATGTGAATTTATCAAATCTAGCTTTCACTTTGGGATTAATTGATTCTTCTGCAAATTTCTTACCATAGTTTCTTGCAATTTCAAAATCAATTACTGCTCCAATTATATTGCCAACTAAAGTTAAAATCCCTCCCCAAAATGCCCCAAATAAAATTCCTCCTACAATGTATAATGTTAGTGGGGGTATTGGTGCTAAAGTTACCTCTAAAATTATTAAAAATACAAAAAATAATTTTGAAAATGACCCCAATGAATCAAAGAATGCTATTGCCTCTCCAACATCTTGATGAACTATTGAAAACATAATTCCTTTTGTAAAATAAGAATAAATTGAAAATCCTAAGATTACTATTATAATTATAATCAAAAGAATATTTTTCCAAGATATTTTTTTCATTTAATTATATATTTAGATTATATATAAAGATAATGAATAACTTTTCTTTATTTTTTGACATCTTTTTTAGTCAATCTCATTAAAAGCTCTTCTCTATCATCTTCATCTTTTATCTCTCCAAAAATCTCAAAACCAAGTTTCTTGTAAAGTCCAACTGCTGGAAGATTATCCTTGTAAACGCTTAGATTAATTTCCTTTACCTTTAATTCAACAAATGCAAAATTCAAAAGCAAATTAGTTGCCTCAGTTCCAAAACCTTTTCCAGCATGCTTTCCTATCATTATAGATATCTCTGGTTTACCTTCAAATTCTTCGCTATCAAATAAATTAATATCTCCTATAGGCTCTTTTGTTTCTCTGTTTAAAATACAAAAAGTTATATTTTTGAAATCTTTTCTCCATTCATCATGCATCTCTTTTATTTCCTCCCAAGTGTATTTTGTATTTTCTTCTCCAAGTTTATACTTTAAATCTTCATTAGAAATCCACTCTAGATATAATGCATAAAATTCATTAGAATCTGGTATTGGTGTAAGCATTACTTTTTCTCCTATAATCTCTGGAAGTTCATTATTATGCTTACGATTGTATTTCTCAACTGTAGTCATCTAATTTAGAGCAATTAGAAGATTAAAAAGATTTGGACGCCCCCACCAGGAGTCGAACCTGGGTGCCCAGAGGGCCCTGCTCTCAAGGCAGGTGCAATACCGTTATGCGATGGAGGCTTTTTCCAATAGAATTAAAATTAATTATAAGGTTTTAAAGTTTGCTATCAAAAAAGATTGTAATAGAATTATAATCCAAAAAGTCGCTTAAACCAAGATTTCTTAACTTCAACAGGTTCATCGTTTTCGTTAAGAACTTCGTAGTTAATTACAGGTCTCTCTTTTAAAATTGGTGCTTCATCAGCGAGCTCTTTATGAGTTCTTTCCAAAGCGCCATCAATTATTGTTCTTGAATAGCCTTGGTTTACTAAAGCCCATTTAAGAGATTCCTCAGTATAACCTTTCCTAAGATTCTTTTTGAAATATTCAACTAATCTATTTTTGGTATCCTCAGTTCTCATAGAAATTCAATAAAATTGAAGTTTAAAAGAATTGTTATTTTGCAAACTTTATTGGCTTTTCTTTAATGTAGTAAGCAATTGCATCATTTAATCTTGGCTTAGATTCAGAGTAGATAGTCATAAGTTTATCTCCTTTTTTGACTTTATCTCCAAGTTTATAGTAAAGATACAATCCAGAAGATTTATCTGAAGGACATCCTGCGATTCTTGCTAGCAAGTTTATTTTAATATTATTCATCTCTGAAATCTTCCCAGATGAATTTGCAAAGATTGTCTTTTTAAATCTTCCAAGTCCAAGATGTTTTATACTTCCTTTTTGTGCTTTTATTATTGAAATGAATTTTTCAAATGCCTTTCCTGAGTACAAAATTTCTTTTGCCATCTTAACTCCGTTTCCCCTCTTTGCCTTATGAGTCATCTCGAGAATTTGTCCTGCTAAAAACAATGATTTCTTTTCTAAATCTTGAGGTCCTTCTTCCAGTGGATTTAATATCTTCATTATATCCCTTAATTCTAATAAAGGGCCAACTCCATTCCCTATTGGCTGGCTTCCGTCTGTTAAAACTACTTTTAAATTTAATTTAAAATGATTTCCTAATCTTTCAAATTCTTTTTTTAAATCCAATGCTTTCTTTTTGTTTACTTTGGCATATTTTCCATAAGGAATATCAATAAGAATGTATTTGCTTCCAACAGCAAGTTTTTTTGACATGATAGAAGCTAATAGCTGAACTTTCGGGTCTATCTTAAGCATCTTTTCTATTCTAATAATTTTAGAGTCTGCAGGAACTAATTCTATTGACCCTCCCCAAACCATGCACGCTCCTGTTTCTTTTACAATTCTCTTTAATTCGTTTACTGGAAATTCTATTTTAGCAATTGCTCCAATTACATCTGCTGTTCCAGCTGCACTTGTAATAGCTTTTGAAGAGGTTTTTGGGAAAGTCAATCCAGCTGCAGCACATATCGCTACTACAATTGGAGTAGTTCTGTTGCCAGGAATTCCACCTATGCAATGTTTGTCTACAACATATCTCCCATCAAAAGTTAATCTTTCTCCTGAATCTAAGAACGATTCAATTAAATCTATTGTTTCACTAAATTGCATTTTATTTTCATACATTCCTGAAACAAACAATGCAACTTCTGGATCAGATAGTGAATTATTAACTATATCTTTTATGATACATTTTATCTCCTTTTTAGAAAGCTTTTTTTTGTCAATTTTTTTTCTTATATAATCTAAGCTTATTGGAGATTTTGTTAAAGAAACCTCTACTTCCTGATTGTCGTTTAAATTGAATAAATCTTTTATCTCTGATGAAACTCCTAATTCTCCTCTTTTTACAAACTTATTTGTAAGATTTACAACTGTAGAAAATTTATCGTCATCGTTAGCTGATTTTTTTATTAGAACTCTATTGCTCTCATGCACCCCCATTATCTCTGCAGTTTTAGGATGCATCATAGCTACAGGAACCCCTGCAGACCAATTTAAGAGACGAACATTTAACCTCATTTTATTAAAAAAATAAAAAATTATTTTTATATTTATGCTTTTTCAGGAGACTGAATAACTGCACCTGGCAATTTTTTATTTCTATATGCCTCAATAACTATGAATAGGTAAGCTAAAATTAGGGGTCCGAGAATTATTCCAAGCAAACCAAAGACAAGTAATCCTCCAACCATTCCAAATAGCACAAGAGCTGTGTTCATTTTTGACCTTCTTGAAATAAATATTGGCTTGAACAATGCTTCAATTACTGAAGAGATTAATCCGAATATAACAACTCCAAATGCACTCACTGTATTCCCTGCTATGAATAAGTAGATTGCAACAGGTATCCAAATAATAGTTGTTCCGACAATTGGGAACATTCCTGCTAGTGCTGCAAGAATAGTTAATAATAAAGCATTTGGAACCTTGAATATAAAGAAGCCAATTCCTGCAGTAATACCTTGAACAATACCTAAAACAACTTGTCCATATAATATTGAAATTGTTAAATCCTTTGAGGATTTGAATAATCTTTTTTCAACATCTTTTGAGAAGGGGATTAAACTTCCAATATATTCTGCAAGATCTTCTTTATCTCTTAATACAAAGAAGAATGTGAAAAAAGAAACCAAAAGAGACAAGAAAAATTTTGGAAAATTAAGTATAAAATTTGCAAGCGAATTCATCAATGAATTTGTAGTGTTAGTTACAAAGGTTCTTAATGTTGAACCAATTTCATTTGCAAACTCATCTGATTGAAATATTGAAGGAAAAATTGTTTTAAGGGGAGTTATGAAATCGATGTTTTGCGAATCTGCATAAAATTTAATCGACTGTTCAATTGCTATTGGAGCAACGTACCAAATAGGGATAATTATAATTATAAGTAAAATAACGCACATTAAAAATGCTGTCAAATTTTTTCTCTTTAGGTATTTGAATAAAAAATCATAGACTGGAGTAAATATAAATGCAAGAATAGCTCCAAAAAGAATTGCCATGATTATTGGCTTTAAAATGAAAAACGAAAGCACAGCAAGAATAGCTAAAATAATTCCTGCCATAATCTTATTAAAATAATTCTGTTCCACGTTTTTAAATAGTATCAGGAATTTATAAAGTTAATGAAGAGTTCAAAAATTTCTGAAGAAAAATTTATAAAGTAGATTCAAGAAAAAGGTATTATGAATTTTATAAAAAAGGTGCAAGAAAAAAATTTTGATGAAAGTGTCCATTTACAATTTCAAAAATTTTCAAAAGGAGAGTTTAGAAACAGGGCGCTTATTGAAGCAAAAAATTCTTCTGGAAATTATACTATAAAAACTTCTGCAGAATTTGCAAACGAATTAGTAAAAACTCTGGCTGAAAAATTAGGAAATGCTAAAACAAAGATTACTGGCTCGATAATCGGGACAAATGACTTGAAGGGGATCCTAGAATTCAAAAAAATTTCACAATTCCAGGGTGTTAAAAACTATTCAATAGAACAGGAAATGTCTGGTTCTGAAATAATCAATTTAATAAATAAATTCCCAAAGAACTTTTTTGCATTAAGTTTTTCTGTAGGAGAAGACACATTAAAAATAAAACCAAAGGCTCCTAAATCTGGAAAACCTGGCTCAAAAGGGGATGAAGCTCCAAAGGTTGATTTCTGTTCTTTGAAAACTAAAGACAAGAAACTTGCAGAAAGCTTTATTTTTGATGCTCCTGAATTTAAGACCGCAACAATTAACCATACATTCTTAATTAATAGCATAGAAGTTCCAGCTGAACTAAAGACTTCTCAGGATTTTGCTCTTATCAGAGAAAAATCAAAAAGAGTTGGGCAAATTGTAAGGATTGCTGAAATTGATGGAAAAAAGATTGAAAGTAAGCTTGAACTTAGAGCTTAAAGTTTTTCTAACCAAACCTTTAAAAAGCATCTTTTTCTAAATATTTTATTCCAGGGTAGGATAAAATGATATCCGCATTATTAACAAATATAACACATGGCACCACCAAAATCACCAAGAAAAGGAAGCTTACAATTCTGGCCTCGAAAGAGAGTCAGTAAATTTTTGCCTAGTGTAAACTGGAAAGCAATTAATTCTGGAAAAAATATTAAAGGTTTCATTGGATATAAAGCTGGAATGTTTTCTGCTGAAGTAAAGGATTTAACTCCAAATTCAATGACTAAAGACAAAAGAATAATCATACCTGCTACACTAATTGAATGTCCTCCAATGAAGATTTTCTCAGTAAGATTCTATAAAAACGGAAAAGTTGCCAATGAAGCAATCTTAGAACATGTTGATAAAGAGCTAAAAAGAAAGGTTAGATTACCAAAACAAAACAAAAACAATCTTGACTCAATAAAAACAGCAGATTTTGATGATTTGACTGTACTCGCTTATTCTCAGGTTAAAAAAACAAATGTTAAAAAAACACCAGACATGACAGAAATGGGCATTGCTGGAAATTCTATTGATGAAAAATTAAACTTTGTTAAGGCACATTTAAACAAAGAAATTTCAATTGAAGAGGTTTTCTCTGCTGGAGAATTAGTTGATATTAGAGGTCTAACAACAGGAAAAGGTTTAGTAGGACCAGTTAAGAGATTTGGTATTACATTAAAATTCCATAAATCTGAAAAAGGTGTAAGAAGACCTGGTTCATTGGGTCCTTGGCATCCTGCTCGTGTAACATTCAAAGCTCCTATGGCAGGACAAATGGGAATGTTTACAAGAGTTCATTATAATCAAAAAATATTAACTATGGCTAAAGCTGAAGAAACTGAAAAACAAATTAAAGGAATAAAAAATTATGGTGATGTTAAATCTGATTATATTTTGTTATATGGAAGTGTTCAGGGTCCTTCAAAGAGACAGTTATTAATGACTTCTTCTTTAAGACCAAGCAAAATGCAAAAGAAAAAAGTATTTGACTTCGTGGAGATGAAAAAATGAAATCAAAAATATTTGAATCACCAATAAGAGAAGATATTGTTTCAAAAGTTATAGAGGTAAAAAAGAGACAGCAACCATATTCGAACGACCCAACTGCAGGTAAAAAACATTCTGCTAAAGGTTTAATCAAACATATGAGACATGTTTGGAGAAGCGGTTATGGAAGAGGGCAATCAAGAGTTCCAAGAAAAATCTTCTCAAGAAAAGGTTCACAATTTAACTGGCAGGGTGCTGAAGTTCCTCAAGCTAAGGGGGGTATGAGAGCTCATCCTCCAAAAATAACTCAATTCTTAAGAAATTTAAAAATTAATAAAAAAGAATTAGAAATCGCTTTTGCTTCTGCAATTGCAGCAACAGCGTCTGAAAAATATATACTTAAAAAATATTCAACAATTGAAAAATTAGATAAAAAGGCTCCTTTTGTTGTTTCATCTGATTTAACAAAATTAAAAACAAAACAACTTTTAGCTGAATTAAAAAATACTCTTGGAAATTTATATGGAATTGCTTTAAAAGAAAAGTCGATTAGAGCAGGAAAAGGAAAATCAAGAGGAAGAAAATACAAATCAAATGCTGGAATGATTTTAGTTTTAGGAGATAAAGAAAAATTAAAGACTGGATTATTTGAAGTTAAAAGAGCAAATGAACTTAGTGTGATGGATTTAGCAAATGGTGGACTTGGAAGAGCAACAATTTATACTGAAAATGCAGTAAAAGAACTTGAAAACAAGTTCAAGGAGAATAAAAAATGAATTTAACACCAATAGCAACAGAAAAAGCAATAATGAAAATTGAAGCAGAGAATATAATCACATTCAGTGTTGAAGAAAAAACAACAAAGGCAGAAATAAAAAAAGAAGTTGAAGAATTATTCAAAGTCAAAGTTCAAAAAATAAGAACTAGTGTAAGACACAATAAAAAAATAGCTTATGTTCAATTAAATAAAAAAGATTTAGCAATAGATTTAGCAACTAAATTAGGATTAATGTAAATAAAATGAAAAATAAATTTTTCAATACAAAATTAGGAGATTTTGCATAATGGGAAAGACAATTATTCAACAGGCGCGTGGGCATGGAAGTTTAACTTATAGAGCAAAGCCAACTTCATTTATTTATAAAATTCAATATCCAAATAAACTTGAAGGAGAAGGTACAGTGATTAGATTGCTAAGTTCTCCTGCACATTCTGCACCGTTAGCAAAAATAATTCATAAAGGGGAATCATTTTACATTCCTGCATTTAAAGGAATGATAGAAGGGCAAAAAATATCCTTTAGCTCTGGAGAAATAAAATCTGGAAATATTCTTCCTTTAGCAAAGATTCCATTAAAGACTCAAGTTTATTGTATTGAAGCTCACCCTGGAGATGGTGGAAAATTCATAAAGACTGGGGGAAATGCTGCAGTTGTAAGTAGAATTATTGGAGACAAAATATTGTTAATGCTTCCTTCAAAAAAAGAAAAAGCTTTCAATTCAAAATGTAGGGCTGTAATAGGACAAATTGCAGGACATGGGAGATTAGAAAAGCCAGTAGTTAAGGCAGGTAAAATGCATTATATTAAAAAAATCAAAAATAAATTATGGCCAAGAACAAGTGCACTTAAGATGAATGCAATTGATCATCCTTTCGGCTCAGGTAGAGGAAAGAATATTAAAAGCAAGATTGCCAAGAGAAATGCACCTGCTGGAAGAAAAGTTGGTCTATTGAGTCCAAGAAGGACAGGAAAAATGAAGTAAAATGGAAGTACAGAAAAAACAATTTATTTATCGAGGGAAAACAGTTGATGAATTAAAAAATTTAGAAGTTAGAGAATTTGCAAAATATCTTCCTTCAAGACAGAGAAGAACTGTGTTGAGAAATTTCCAAGTAATTGAAGATTTCTTAAAAAGAGCTAAAGAAAAACTTGACAAAGGAAAGAAAATCAAAACTCATTCAAGAGATATTATAATTGTTCCGCAGATGGTTGGAATGAATATTCAAATTTATAACGGAAAAGTTTTCAATCCAGTTTTAATTGAACCTGAAATGCTTGGACACAGATTAGGTGAAATGTCAGGAACACGTTCAAAAGTAGCTCACAGTAAAGCAGGAATAGGAGCAACAAAGGGAAGCAAACACAAAGCTAAGAAATAAAATGGAAAAACAATACGCACCATCAAAATTAGATAAGAAAGCACAAAAAAATATTACAGAAAAAGTAGTTAATGCTCCATTAAAAAATGAGAACAAAGAAAAAGTTGAAGATAAAAAAGTGCAAGAAGAAAAAGTTGAAGAACAAAAAATTGTAGACGAGAAAACAACAAAAACAGACAAAAAAGAAATTAAAAAACCTGCAAAAAAAATCAAGAAAGATGAAGTTTATGTTAATGCTCACAGCGTTCATGTATCGACAAAATATGCAATTAACATTTGCAAATTTGTAAAAGGAAAAAGAATTGGAGATGCAATAAGAGATTTAGAACAAGTTGCATTGTTAAAAAAACCTGTTCCAATGAAAGGAGAATATTCACATAAAAAAGGAAAAGGAATGAGTGGTGGAGCTTACCCTCAAAGAGCAGCAAAACAATTCATAGTATTGCTAAAGAGCCTAGCTGGAAACGCAAACAATCATGAAATTGTTGAACCAATAATTGTTGAAGCAAGTGCAAATTGGGCACCTGCACCAAGAGGAAGATTTGGAAGAGTGAGAAGAAAAAGAACACACATAATGCTTAAAGCAGTTGAAATGAAAATTAAAGAAAATAAAAAGGAGAAAAAAATAACAAATTAAAATGGAAGAAAAACAAACAGTAAAATTCAAGAAAGATGAATTCGCAATCAAAGAATCTGTAAAAAAGATGCTTGGTAAAGGAAAAGTTAGCAAAGTTAGAATCGAATATACTCCTGTTGGAGAAAAAATAATAATCTCTTCGAATAAACCAGGTTTAATTATCGGTAGAGGCGGAGAAAAATTAAATGAAATTACAGAATTTTTGAAAAAGAATTTCAAATTTGAAAATCTTCATTTAGATGTTGAAGAAATCACTGAACCAGAATTTGATGCTCAAATAATTGCTGATGAAATCGCATTAGGTCTTGAAAGATTTGGACCTTTAAAATTCAAAATCCTTGCATACAGAAGTCTTGAAAAGGTAATGAAAGCTGGAGCGCTTGGATGTGAAATAAGATTAAGTGGAAAACTACCAAGCTCAAGAGCAAAGACCTGGAGATTTGCACAAGGTTATCTTAAAAAAACAGGAGATAGCGCTAAAGTTGTTGATAGAGCACAATCAAGAGCAGAAACAAAACCTGGAACAGTGGGCATAAAAGTTTCAATATTATCTCCACATGCAATATTAAAAGATAAAATAACTATCGACGACTCTCTACGACAAAGTCTAAAATCAAATGAAAATGAATTTGAAAACAAACCAACTAAAAAATTAAGAAAAAATAAGGTAAAATAAAATGAAGTACAAAGAAATTACAAAAATGAACGATGAAGAACGAGAGAAAAAATTAAAGGACCTTAAAGTGGAATTAATAAAATCTAAAACAAAAGCTTCAAAAACAGGAAGTGCAAATACAAAAAATATAAGAAAAACAATTGCACAAATTTTAACATTCAATACCTCTAAAAAGGGGGTGTTGAATAAATAAAGAAATGGAAATAGATCCAAAAACAGGATTGCCGTTAGCGGCAATAGAATGGGAAAACCTCACAAGGGGTTCGCAAAGAATAAGCGTAACAACCGACAAGAAAAGATACGGAAAAATTGTTACACTTGTCAGCGGATTCGATAAAAGCGTCGATGTGAAAAAAATCGCAAAGGCTCTCAAAAACGAGCTTGCATGCGGTGGAACATTCAAGAACGACGTGATTGAGCTGCAAGGAGACCACATGAAGAAGATAAAACCTCTTCTTATCAAGATGGGTTTCGAAAACAACTCAATAGAGGATTAAACCTTCCTAACAAAAACAAAATGGAAAAGAAACAAAAAACAAAAGTAGAAGCAAAACACAAAATTGAAAAAACAACAAATTTAGCGAATGCTGGAATTGTTGACGAAAGAGTTGGAACTAGAGGAAGAATATTCGAAGGAATAGTAACTAAAAAATTCCCAAAAAGAATTGTTCTTGAATTCGAAAGAATGATTTATGTTAGAAAATATGAAAGATATGCAAAATTAAAAACTAAAATCCACGCAAGGCTTCCAGTTGAAATGGAAAATCAAATTAATGTTGGAGATTTAATCAGAGTTCACGAATGCAGACCATTAAGCAAAATCATCCACTTCGTAGTTATTGAAAAATTAAAAGATGTTTCAGAGGTAAGAAAATAAAATGAATAAAATAAAAGATACAAAATCAGGAGATTTTGCATAATGAAAGCAATAAGTGCAAAAGGAACACAAGGACTAAATTTAGGAGCATTGGTAGTTGCTGCCGATAATAGTGGTGCAAAAATCGTAAAATTAGTTTCAGTTAAAAAATCAAAAGCTAAAAAAGGAAAACAAACTGCTGCAAAAATTGCAGATTGGGTAAAAGTATCTGTAAGAAAAGGTGTTCCAGATATGAAAGGAAAAGTTTTCGATGCAGTTGTTATAAGACAAAGAAAACCTTACAGAAGATTAAATGGAGAGAGAATTGCATTCGAAGATAATGCTGTTGCAATAATGAAAGATGAAAAAGGAAATCCAAAAGGAACTCAAATTAAAGGTCCAATATCAAGGGAGGTTCAGGAGAGATGGGCACAAGTTGCTAAAATAGCTCCGATGGTATACTAAAATGGAAAAAGAATTTTCAACACATTGGAAAGCAAGTTCTCAGCCAAGAAAGCAGAGAAAATATTTAGCTAACGCTCCGCTTCATTTAAGAAAAAAATTCGTAAGTATTAACTTATCAAAAGAATTAAGAAAAAAATTCGGAAAAAGAAATATTCCTGCAAAGAAAGGCGATAAAGTTAAAGTATGTGTTGGAAAATTCAAAGGAAAAACAGGAAAAATACTCTCTGTAAATTTAAGAACTTCAAAAGTTGTTGTTGAAGAAATGCAGGTTAAGAAGATGGATGGTTCAAAGGCAAATGTTAAATTACAACCTTCAAATCTTCAGATTATAGAATCTGCAGAAAGAAAGATTGTTAAAAAAGAAGAAAATAAAGTTCAAAAAAGCAATGAAAAAACAGAAACAACTAAAAAGGAAACAAAAACTAAAGTTAAATCAGGAGAAAATAAAAAATGAGTCACCTAAAAAGACATGCTGTGCCTAAAAGTTGGCCAATAGAAAGAAAAGGAACTACTTTTGTAGTTAAACCTAATTTAGGATTTGCAGACTCTCTCCCTGTTTTAGTTTTATTAAGAGATTTGCTTAAAGTTGCTAACAACAGAAAAGAAGTCAAAAAAATGATTCATATGAAAAACCTTCTTATTAATGGAAGACCTATCAGAGATGAAAAAGAAGGAGTATTGCTCTTCGATGTAATTACACTTGTTCCTTCAAACAAACACTACAAACTTACAATACTTAAAAACGAAAAATTAAATGCTGAAGAAGTAAAAGAAAACGAATCAAATACAAAAATTGCAAAGATTGTTGATAAAAAAATGCTAAAAGGAAAGAAAGTTCAACTTAATTTAAGTGATGGAAGAAATTTCCTTTCAGATATAAAATGTAAAGTCGACGATTCTGTTGTAATAAATTTAAAAAATAAAAAAATTGAAAAATGTCTACCATTTACTGAAAATTCAGAAGCAATGGTCTTCGCTGGAAAACACTCTGGAGAAAAAGGAAAAATCGAAAACATTAATCAAGAAAGAAAAATTGCACAGATAAACAATGGGAAAGAAACAATCAATGTATTAATTAAACAACTTATGATAATCAAATAAAATGAAAACTGAAACAAAAATGAAAAAAAACGAGAATGAAAATGTTATGAGAAAAGTAAGAATAGATAAAATTGTATTAAATGTAGGTGGAACAGCGGATGCTCTTGAAAAAGGATTCAAATTATTAAAATATATAACTAAAGAAAAACCTGCAAAGATTAAATCAAATAAAAGAATTCCTACTTGGGGAGTTAGACCAGGCCTAGAAGTTGGAGCAGTTGTAACATTAAGAAAAAATTATACAGATTTGCTTAAAAGAATACTTACAAGCATAGACAATACTTTAAGAAAAAAACAAGTAAGCGAAAATAATTTTTCATTCGGAATAAAAGAATATATTGAAATACCGGGAATCGAATACCAAAGAGACATTGGAATTATAGGATTTGATGTTACTGTAGTATTCAAAAGAAGCGGAAGAAGAGTTGGATTAAGAAAAATGAAACAAGGGAAAGTTTCAAAAAAACAAATAATTTCAAAGGAAGAAATAATTAAATTTATGGAAGAGAATTTCCAAACTAAATTTATATAAGGAGACAAAATGACTGCAAGTGATTGGAAAAAAATACTAAAACAACTGGATGCAAAACCAGTTATTAAACAGAAATATATTAAACACAACGAACCAAAGAAGAGAAAAACAGGAATCTCTGTAAAAAAATGTGAGAGATGCGGAAGATTTGGAGCACATATAAAATCATACGGATTAAATTTATGCCGACACTGCTTTAGGGAAATAGCAGTTGAAATCGGTTTTCAAAAATATAGTTAAAATGTCACACGATGTAGTTGCTGATGCACTAAATATGATAAAGAATGCCAAGATGGCAGGAAAGGAAAATATTGAGATTAAATTAATTTCAAATCTACTTATAGAAATATTAAAGATAATGAAACAAGAAAAAGCAATAAAGAAATACAAAATTGATGCTAAAGAAAAATCAATTAGTTTAACAATTGGAGAGATTACTGATTGTAAGGGAATAAAGCCAAGATTTAGTTGCGATAAATCTCAGATTGAAAAGTATAGAAGAAGATATTTGCCTGCTAGAAATATGGGAACACTTATTATATCTACAAACAAAGGATTAATGACTCACAAGGAAGCTCAAGAAGAAGGAATAGGAGGATGCGTTGTAGCATATTTCTATTAAATAAAATGAAAAACAATAAATTTTTCTACGATACAAAATCAGGAGATTTTGCATAATGAAAAAAGAATTCTCACAAGAAATTGAAATCCCAAGCGGAGTTGAAATAAAAAAAGAAGGAAGAAAAGTAATTGTAAAAGGAAAAACTGGGGAAGTTTCAAAAGAATTTACATTCGGAAAATTGAAATTTGAAGCTAAAGATGGAAAAGTAATTCTTAGCTATCCTATTGCAACAAAAAAAGAAAAAAGAATGATAAATACAATTACTGCTCATATAAAAAATATGATTGCAGGTGCAGAAAACAAATTTGAATACAAGTTAAAAATATGTTCAAGCCACTTTCCAATAAATGTTGAAGTAAAAGGAAATAATATCTTAATTAAAAATTTCTTGGGTGAAAAAACTCCAAGAAAATGTACTCTCCCTGCTGGAGCAGAAATTGATGTTGCAAAAGATATAATCACAATAAAATCTTCTAACAGAGAAATTGCTGGACAAGCTGCTGCAAATTTTGAAAATGCAACAATTGTAAGAAACAGAGATAGAAGAGTTTTCCAAGACGGAATTTATATTACTCAAAAACCTGGGAGGGAAATTTAAATGCCAAAATTTCTAAGACATATTTCGCATAAATATTCAAAATTAGGAGTTAGAAGAAAGAAAAAACAAATCTGGAGAAGACCTACTGGAAGAGATAATAAAATGAGAGAACAGAGAAGAGGTCACGGTCCACTAGTTGCAATAGGATATTCAACAGCTAAAGAAGAAAGAGGCAAAATTGAAGGAAAAACTCCGGTAAGAATTAACAATGTAAACGAACTTAAAGCTATGCAAAAAGATCAAATTGCAGTTTTAGGAAAAATCGGAAATAAGAAAAAAATTGAAATAGCTAAAAAAGCAAAAGAGCTTAAGATACAAATTCACAAATTGAATATTGATAAATTTTTAAAATTAAATGATAAACCAAAGAAAGAAGAAAAGAAAACTGACCACAAGGAGGCTAAAAAATGAATCTAAGAGCTAAAAAACAACTTGCTGCAAAAACATTTGGAGTAGGAAAAGAAAGAATTGCATTTGTTCCTGGAAGAATAGAAGAAATTAAAGAAGCAATTACAAAAGAAGACATGAGAAATTTACAAAAAGACGGAGCAATAATAATCAAAGAAGTTAAAGGACGAGGGAAAGTCATTTCAGTAAAAAGAAAAAAAGGACTAGGAAATATAAGAAAAAGAGTAAACACAAGAAAGAGAGATTATGTTATATTAACAAGAAAATTAAGAAAATTTTTAGCAGATAAAAAGCAAAAAGGAGAAATTAGCAACGAAGAAGTAAAGAAATTAAGAAAAAAAATAAAAAACAAATTATTCAAAAGCAAAGCACATTTAAAGGACAATTTAGGAGGATTAAAGAATGAGAACTCAAAAAAGAAGAAGAAAAGAAAATAAAACAGATTATTTGAAAAGACTAAAACTCTTGAAAGGCGAAAAGCCAAGAATCGTATTTAGAAAAACAAATAGATACATAATCAGCGAATATATTACAAGTGAACAAGCACAGGATAAAACAATCGTTGGATTTGATTCAAGAAAATTAAGCGAATACGGATGGCCAAAATCTGCTGAAGGAAGTTTAAAATCAGTAACAGCAGCATATTTAACTGGATACTTAATGGGCAAAACAATATTAAAAGAAAAACTTGAAAACCCAATTCTTGATGCTGGAATGAACAGAGTTCTTCATAAAAATAAAATTTATGGATTTTTAAAAGGACTTATTGATGCTGGATTAAAAATAAATTGTAATAAAGAATTTTTCCCAGAAGAATCAAGAATTAAAGGGCAACACTTAAAAAATAAAATTCCATTCGATGAAATAAAAACTAAAATAGGAAAATAAAATGACAGTAAAAAAAATAAAAGAAACAAAAATTGAACAACCAGATGAATATGCAGAAGTTCCAGAACAAGTTTTAGATGCATCTGACTTAAAAGAATTGGAACAGATAAAAAGTGAAACTGAAGTTAAGAAAGTTTTTGATAGAGATAAAGATAGAAATCAGCCTGTAGTAATAGCATGGAAACCCAAAACAAAACTTGGAGAAGAAGTTAAGAGTGGAAAGATAAAAGATATTGACGAAATATTAAAGAGTGGAAGAAAAATTCTTGAAGCTGAAATAGCAGACCATTTACTTACTCTTAAATCCGATTTAATTTCAATTGGGCAATCAAAAGGTAAATTCGGTGGAGGAAAAAGAAGAGCTTGGAGACAAACTCAGAGAAAAACTGAAGAGGGAAATGTTCCTACATTCTCTGCAATGGCAATTGTTGGAGATGAAAACGGACATGTTGGATACGGATATGGAAATTCTATGGAAACTCTTCCAGCGAGAGATAAAGCATTAAGAAAAGCTAAATTAAATATTATTAGATTAACAAGAGGATGCTCTGGTTTTGATTGTGATTGTTCTGAATTACACACAGTTCCATTCAAGGTTACAGGAAAAGCTGGAAGCGTTAGAATAACATTAATACCTGCTCCACAGGGAACAGGATTAGTTGTTGCAAATGAATTAAAAAAGGTATTAAAGCTTGCAGGAATTAAAGATGTTTATAGTAAAAGCTTTGGAAAGATAAGAACTAGCTTTAATTTGATTAAGGCTTGTTTTGATGCTTTAGAAAAAACAAATGTTGCGGAGGCTAGAGAAGAATGATTGCACTTGTTAGAATTAAAGGAAGAGTAGGTTTAAGCAGAGATATAAATGAAACACTAGATAGACTAAGATTAAGAAAAAAATATACTTGTGTGATTATTGAAGGTACTCCTGAACAAACAGGTATGCTTGAAAAAATACAAGATTTCATTGCATTTGGTGAAATCACAGAAGATACTCTAAAACAATTAATTACAAAGAGAGGGAAAAAAGGAAAAGACGGAAAGCTAAAACCTTTTTTCAGATTACATCCTCCAAGAAAAGGAATAGAATCAAAGAAACATTTTGGAGTTGGAAAAGGAGTCTTAGGAAATAATAAAGAAAAAATAAATGATTTGATTTTAAGAATGTTATAAAATGGCACTAAGAAAAACACACAAAAGAACAAAAGTCTCGAGAATGCATGGAAGAAAGATGGGAAGCCATGGCTGGGGTTCTAGAAAGAAGCACAAGAAATCAGGACACAGAGGAGGAACAGGAATGGCTGGAACAGGAAAGAGAGGAGACACAAAAATTACACTAGTTACTAAATTATACGGAAATGAATATTTTGGAAAACAAGGAATAACTTCAAGAAAAACAAAGAGAGATACAAGACAGAGAATTAATATTCAACAGATTACAAAAAATCTTGAGAAATATGGTAAGAAAACTGCAAAGGGATGGGAAATAAATCTTGAGAAATACAAAATCCTTGGAGAAGGTGAAGTTAGTGAAAAATTAATAATCAAGGCTCTTGAAGCTTCTGAATCTGCAATTGAAAAAGTAAAAAAAGCAGGCGGAGAAATAATTCTTTCAAAAAAGACAGAAGAAAAAGAAGTTGAAGAGCCAGTAAAAGAAAAAGTAGTAAAGAAGAAATAATTATAATTATCTTAGTAAAATTATATCTCGTTCTACAATTAATTAAATATAATCTCAAGACTGTTGCAGATAACTAAATGTTTTTTATTCTCAATTTACCTTAAGAATCAACCATTAAACCACCATCTTTTTAAACTAATTTTATTTAATTATCCAATGGCTGATTTGACAAAAATATTTGCTTTAATCCCTGAGGTGAGAAAACCCGACGAGAGAAAACTTGCATTTAATGTAAAGCTTAAATGGACTTTGGTTGTTCTTGTTGCATTTTTTATTCTAGCAAATGTATCTCTGTATGGCTTATCGAATAACGCCTTAGAAAGATTCCAGTATTTATCAATTATCTTGGGAACAGACTTTGGTTCTATTATTTCTTTAGGTATTGGGCCAATAGTTATGGCTTCTATTATCTTGCAATTATTAACTGGAGCAGGAATATTTAATATTAATTTAACAACAACTGAAGGAAAGAAATTTTTCCAGGGAATACAAAAACTTCTTGTTTTCTTCTTTATAGTTTTCGAAGCAATGGTTTATGTATTGATGAAAGGTTTAGAGGCTCTTCCTGGATATGCGGGGCTAGTTATTTTCCAGCTTATTTTGGGAGGAATTGCAATTTATTATATGAATGAACTTTGTGAAAAATGGGGATTCGGTTCTGGTGTAAGTATATTTATTGCTGCTGGAGCATCATGGCACTTATTTACTGCTGCTTTCCAATTCATTAATCAGCAAGGAGGAAATTGTTTACTTAACTTTAAAGAAACAGCCTGCTCAGGTAAAGTATTGGTTTTGCTTCAATCAATAATAAACAAGTATCCTGTTGAATTTACTTCTGCATTAGGTGCATTATTGGCAACAGTTTTAATTTTCTTACTTGTAGTTTGGGCTCAAAGTTTGAAAGTAGAAATTCCTTTAAGCTTTGGTAGAATTAGAGGATATGCTATAAAATGGCCTCTTGCATTTTTCTATGCTTCAGTTATTCCAGTAATCTTAACAGCAGCATTAGTTGCAAATATTCAATTATTTGGTGGGCTTCTTGAAAATTGGGCAGGACATGCAACCTTTTTAGGACACTTCACAAATGGACAAGCTGTTTCTGGATTTGCCTTCTGGCTTGGACATACAAACATTCTTGAATTGGTAATTAGAGGAGGTTTGCTTCCAAGATATTTAATCCAGGGACTTACACATATAATCTTCTATACAGCACTTGCTACTTTATTCTCTGTATTTTGGGTAAAAACTTCTGGAATGGGAGCAAAAGAACAAGCAGAAAAAATATCTGCTTCAGGATTACAAATTTCAGGATTTAGACAAGATATTCGAATTTTAGAAAGTGTTTTAGATAGATACATAATGCCTTTAACAGTTATGGGAGGAGCAGCTATTGGGCTACTTGCTGCAACAACTGATTTATTGGGAGCATTATCTTCTGGAACAGCAATTCTTTTAGTAATTATGATTATGTATCAATTCTATCAGAAGATTGCAGAACAACACATGACAGATATGAATCCTGCAATGAGAAAGTTTATTGGAAGCAATTAAAATGACAGAAGAAAAAACAACTGAAAAATTAATTGAGAATAAATCTGCAAAAGAAGGAAGTTTTACAATTCTTTTTTTATTCATGCTTTTTTCTTTATTTCTAGCCGGATTATGGGATAAAATACCTGCAATAAAAAATTCTATTCACTCTGTACTTGATCCAAGTGCAGGAGCATTGTTAAATTGGAACTTAAACATTGGAATGTTGATAATTGTCTTTGTAATTACATTCATAACGACACTTGTTCAAAAATATGCTACAGACCAAAAAACATTGAAAGAATTGAGAGAAGAACAAAAACAGATTCAAAAACAAATGCAGGAATTTAAGAATCATCCTGAAAAATTAATGGAACTTCAGAAGAAACAATTTTCAATGATGCCAAAACAGATGAAATTGACTATGAGAGCTATTATTTATACAGGTATCCCAATTATTTTGTTCTTTAGATGGTTCAACGACTATTTCGTTGCTGCTGGAAGTCCAAAATTTTTATTAGGACTTAGCTGGTTCTGGTTTTACTTGATATCTGCAATAATTTTTGGTTCAATATTAAAACATAAAAAATTATTAGACGTTGTTTAAAAATAAAATAATTTCAATTAAACTTTTGGTGTTGCAACCCAAAGATCATAATTATTAAAAATTGGATTGGTACTATAAAAAACTTCTTTCAAACTTTTGGACATAGGAGAAAAATTATAAAATTCTTCAGTTAAGGGTTTTACCTCTTTTGGAGGTTCTTCCATTATGCTTTTAGGCTCGTTCCTAAGTATTATCTTTTCCACCATTTAATTTAAATGAAAATTAATTTTTTAAACATTTGTACAATTCAAAACCCTTAAAAACACCTATTTTCTGATTGTAAAATGGAAAGTGAAGAACAAGCAAAGCAAAGAGAGCTTACAATAAAGTTTCAGATGTTTGAGCAGCAAATTAGAATGCTTCAAGAGCAACTTCAGGCTGTAGAACAGGCAATTTTAGAGCTAGGAACATTAAATTTAGATTTTGATGAATTAGTTGGTAAAAAAGACAAAGAAATTCTTGCTCCAGTAGGGAGAGGGATTTTTGTGAAGGCGAAGTTGCTTTCAGAAGAACTAATAGTTGATATTGGGAATAAAAATTTTGTTAAAAAAACAATTCCTGAAACAAAAAAAATATTACAGAATCAAATAAAAAAGTTAGAGAAGGTGAAAGAAGATTTAAACGCTGAATTAGAGAAAATTAATATTGAAATTACAAAAGAATTTACAGCACACAGTTCGCATATGCATCATCACGAATGCAACTGCGGAAATGAAGAGTGTGAATGTGAAGAAGATTGTGATTGTGAAGATGGAGAGTGCGAGTGTGAAAAGAAAGGAAAAAAGAAAAAGTAATTCTGTTTCAAAACACTTGTTAGTGCGATAATCTTTAATATCGTGATTAGAGTTAAGTTGAACAATATTCGATTTTACTTATATTAATAACCTTCTTTGATTAATACATCTCATTAACAAATTTATCATACTTCATTAAACCAAATTCGGTTATAATCCCTGAAATATATTTTTTATTCACAAATTCAAAAGCAGGATTTTTTATCTTTACTCCTTTAGGGGCTTTATCCCAGACTTCATTAATATCTCTTTGTTCCAGAGAAATTCTAGCTTTTGTAAATTTCCAAGAATCTGCTATAATATAAACAGGAATCTTATTTTGTAATGCTATTTTTGCAATCAATTCGCTTCCAATTTTATTAATAATTCCTTCTTTAAGTAATGCATCTGCACCTAAAAATACAAAATTAGGTTTTTTGAATCCCTGCTCCCCTGAAAGAACGTCGTCAATTGCAGACTCAACTGACATTGTTATTTTTATTTTTGAAGAAGCTAAATCTTTAGCTGTTTTTCTTCCTTGAAAAAGTGGACGAGTTTCTGTATTGTATACTTCAAAATTTTTTCCTTTCTTTTTACAATAAATTAAGGATTTTATAACATTTGTAGAATGACAGTGTATAAATATAATATTTTTATTTTTTATTAAACTCAATATACTCTTGTTTATTTTATTTTGAGCTTCTTCAAAATGCTCTGCTATTTTCGAATATGAGAAATTTTTCTCAGCCAATTCTAATACATGATGCATCATAGGCTCTGTAGGTCTTGAGTGTAAAAGAATTGTTTTGGATAATTCTGTAGGCATTAATTTGTAGGCAGTCAATGCAGCTTTTGCAACATCAGCTGCTCCCTGAATTTTTATATTTTTTATATCTTCGACTATTTTTTTAAATCTCTCCTCTTTAGTCTGCATTTAAAAATAAAATCCCGAACATTTAAAAATTATCTTCTTTTTATAATAAAATGTTAGAGTCTCTAATAAATCCAAAAAGAGGGGAAAAAGGGCCATGGAAAATGTTTTTCATTGGTTTAATCTATGCTTCTCTTTCACTTATATTAGTTCATCTATTTTTTGCTAGTGATCCAAATCTTTCAAAAGCATCAGGTATATTAGTAGTTTTATTCTGTATAATGTTTTGTTTTCCATTTATGTATTATATAATAAAAACTGAAGAAAAGGAAGATGAAGAAGCAGAAGGAGTTTTCAATGTTTGGGAAGCCCATAAAGATGCTATTTACGCTTTAATGTGGTTGTTCTTTGGTCTTGTAGTTGCTTTTTCTTTTTGGAATATTGTTTTACAAGATTCAAATCTTCTTAATTTTCAAATACAGACTTATTGTCAAATAAACAGTCCTGGAGATATTGATAATTGTGTTGCAAAATATTCCGCTGGAAGCTTTCTTACAGGAAACTCTACTAGTGGGCTAAGATTTTTATCTATAATCGAGAATAATGTTTATGTAATGATATTTACATTGATATTTTCTTTAATATTTGGCGCAGGAGCACTATTTGTTCTAGTCTGGAATGCAAGTGTAATTTCTGCTGCAATTGGAATCTTTGCACAATATAGAGTAAGCGATATTCCTCTAGGGATTGCTAGATATATAATTCACGGATTACCAGAAATTGCAGCTTACTTCATAACTGCCCTTGCTGGGGGAATATTTGGTATAGGTCTGATAAGGCACGGTGTTCAAGATAGGAGATTTTTGAAAGTTGTCGAAAACGTAATAATCCTAATCTTTATTGCACTTGTAATCTTAATAATAGCTGCTTTGCTTGAAGTTTATGTTACCCCAATTATATTCAAGTAAAATTTAAAAGTCAGCTACTTCTTAATTTCTAATGGAACCTTTGATAATGCTAATAATTTTTATTAGTTTTTTCTGTACTTTTTTTAGCATTCCTTTCTGGATAAAAAAAGCAAAGCAAATAGGGCTTGTCTGGGAAGACATGAACAAAAATGAAAAAGAAAAGAATGTAGCAGGTTCTGGAGGAATTACTGTTGTTGTTGGAGCAATTCTTGGTATATTCTTATACATTGGTGTTCAAATTTTTTATTTCAAAAATATAGACGGAACATTAATAGAAATTTTTGCACTATCAACACTAATTCTCTTAGTAGCAGGAATAGGACTAATTGATGATTTATTTGGATGGAAACACGGTGGCCTCTCAAAACGTTCAAGAATTATACTTGTATTCTTTTCAGCAATTCCTCTAATGGTAATTAATGCAGGACAATCTACTGTTTTGGGAATTAATTTTGGAATATTCTATCCCCTATTAATTATACCCATTGGAGTTTTGGGAGCAACAACAACTTTTAATTTCTTAGCAGGATTTAACGGATTAGAAGCTGGACAAGGAATAATTATGCTTTCTGCGTTGGCAATAGTTACTTATCTTACAGGTAATAGCTGGTTATCAGTTATAGCATTATGTTTAGTTGCATCATTAATTGCATTTTACTTATTTAATTCAAATCCAGCAAAAATTTTCCCAGGAGATGTTTTAACTTATGCTGTTGGTGCTTCAATTGCAGCAATTGCAATACTGGGAGATGCTGAAAAGATTGCATTATTCATGTTTATACCTTATTTCTTTGAAACAGTATTAAAGCTTAGAGGGGGATTAAAGAAACAAAGTTTCGGAAAGCCAAATAGTGATGGAAGTTTAGAATTACCTTATGACAAAATTTATGGCCTTGAACATTTAGCAATAAAAATACTGAAGAAAATAAAACCAAGCAAGAAAGTTTATGAAAATGATGTTGTGTATCTTATCAATGGATTCCAAATATTTATTGTAATAGTAGGTTTCTTATTATTCATTATTTAATGTATTAAAAAGGTTTTAAAATGGAGTTTTCATATAGTCACTATGGATAATAATGAAGGTATTAAGAAGTATTTTGTTAAAAATAAATATAATTTTATATTCTCTATTTTAGCTGTATTTTCGTTCCTATTTTTTATATTTAGTGCAGCAAAATTGGATTTGAAAATAAATCTTCTAAACCAGATATTAGGTTTATTTTCTCCTGGTATGTGGTTTTTACTATTCCTTGCGCTAGTGATATCTTCTACTCTTGCTTATTTTGAGAAATTTAAATTGCTTGCTTTACCTCTATTAATTTGGTTATTAATATTTAGTATTGATTTTAGAACAGCAAATGTCTCACAATTAATTGATGTCTCAACAGGAAATTATACTCTTGGACCAGATTTAGATCCTTTTTTATATCTAAGACTTGCACAAGATATTAATATTGGGAATTTATCTACAGCAGATTGTATTAGATATGCTCCAGCGTGTGCAAACAATTATGCTCTCTCAAATTTAATGCCCTTAACAATTGTCATATTTTACAGAATAATCTCTCTATTTACAGATATTTCTCTTACTTATGCTGCAATAATAACTTCAGTTATTTTATTTTCAATATCTATTATTGGATTTTTCCTCTTCACAAAAACAATTTTCTCTTTTAAAATTGATAAAGTTAAAGCATCTTTGATTGCATTAATCGGGGCAATTTTATATGCTGTTGCTCCTTCAATGCTTCATAGAACAACTGGAGGTATTCCTGAAATTGAAAGTTTAGGATTAGCTTTCTTCTGGTTTGCATTCTTATTTTATGCACTTGCTTGGAAAAGCAACAATAAATACAAATGGGTAATCTTTGGGGTTATTGCTGCAATATTTACAGAATTAATGTCTTTCTCTTGGGGAGGATATAGATTTATATTTATTGTCCTAGCACTTGCAACATTTGTTATTTTCTTTTTAGAAAGAGACATAAAGAAGAACATAATTATCTTCTCGTCCTGGTTTATTCCTGCTATAATAGTAGAATTTATTAAATTTAAGAGCATCTCTGCAGTACTATTATCATTATCTGGTCCTGGAGCAGCTGTTGCAATATTCTTATTATTGATTTTACAGGCAATTTTCTTTAAATTTAAATTAAATAAAAAATTTGAAAAAATAAAATTATCGAACAGTGTAAAGATTTTAATTTTAACACTTATTGTTGGAATTTTAGGATTACTTATTATAGATCCAAAATTAATAATTACTATACCTTCAAGAATAATAGAAGGTTTATTATATCCTTTTGGTAAAGAAAGAGTTAGCTTAACAGTTGCTGAAAACGCTGCACCTTATTTATCACAAGCAATGGCAGAATTTGGTTATTTAGTTTGGGCATTCTTAGCTTCTATTTTTATTTTATTCTATGAATCTGTTAAGCATTTTAATCTTAAAGATAAAATTAAACTGAATGCTGCATTTGCTATCTTTATTTTATGTTTCTTCTTCACTAGGCTTTCTTCAACAAGCATTTTTAGTGGAGATAATTTCATCTCTCATTTTGTTTATTTTGCTGGATTAATTATATTCATTGTTACTGCATTTACAATTGATAGAAAAAATTATGAAAATAAATCTGCATTTAAAGAAATAGATTTTTCATATGTTCTACTTTTAGCTTTTGCTTTTTGGGGAATTGTTTCAATGAGAGGAGCAGTTAGATTATTTTTTATAGTATCACCAATGATAATTCTTGTTTCTGCTGTACTTCCATATAAACTTTTTGAATACACTAAAAAATCAAAAGATGAATTAGCAAAAACAATATTAATTATCCTTTTAATAACAACTGCAATAGTATTTTTCTATACTTTTATTCAATATTCTGCTTCTTCAGAAGCTCAAGCAAAAGCAACAGTTCCTGGGATATATGAACAACAATGGCAAGAAGCAATGTCTTGGGTAAGGGAAAATACTCCACAAGATTCTGTTCTTGTGCACTGGTGGGATTATGGATATTGGGTTCAGACTATTGGAGAAAGACCAACAGTAACTGATGGTGGACACTTTACAGCATATTGGGACCATTTGATAGGAAGATATTTATTAACAACTCCGTTCCCAAAAACTGCTCTAAGTTTTATGAAAACACATAATGTTTCATATTTACTAATTGATTCAACAGATGTTGGAAAATATTCTGCTTATGCAAGCATTGGAAGTGATAAAACTGGGCAAGATAGATATTCTTGGTTACCTGTAATGCAATCTAATCCTTCACAAACACAAGAAACAAAGAATGGAACAATTAGAATCTATAATGGAGGATATGCTATTGATAAAGATATAATTTATGATAATGCAGGCAAAAAAACCCTTTTATCTACTGCAAACACTGGTTTAGCTGGTGTTGTTGTTGAATTTAAGAATACTTCTATAAGCCAACCTGAAGCAGTTTTCGTGCAAAATGGGAATCAGATAAGAATACCCATAAGATATGTTTATTTTAATGGAGAATTATTTGATTATAAAAAAGGGCTAAATTCTACAGTTATAATCTTTCCTGCGTTAGTAAATTCAAATGGGGGAGTTGCTCTTGATGCTGCAGGTGCAATGATTTATTTATCTGAAAAAACAAAAGATAGCTTATTTGCAAAATTATATCTTATGGATGACCCATTAAACGAATATCCTACTTTAAAATTAGCCCACTCTGAGCCAGATACTGTTGTTGCTTATTTGAATTCGCAAGGGGCAAATCTTGATTATGTTTATTATAGTGGATTTAGGGGCCCAATAAAAATATGGGAAGTTAATTATCCAGCAAATACTGCTGTTGTTGATGGATTTTTAGATCTTTCTGGAGAATATGCTCAATTTGATAACTCGACATTTACAAAATGAAACCAAAGATTGCGTTATTCCACCCTTGGATAAAAAGCCGAGGAGGAGCTGAAAAGATAATTCTTGAATTAATGAAAATTAAAGAAATTCAATTTGATTTATATACCTGGATTTATGAAAAGGATAATACTTTTGAGGAATTTAAAAATTATAAAATAAATATTGTTGGTAAGAAATTTTTTAGGAGGTTTGCTAGAACTAATTTCTTAAGAGGGATTTTTTTTATTAATAGCTTGTTCTCAAATATACCTTTAGAGAAGTATGATGCTTTTTTAGTTTCCACATCGGGAGTCGCGGAATTTATATTCTTTAAAAATTCAAAAGCTGGAAAAAATTATGCATATGTGCACACCCCTTTAAGAGATGCAGATGATGAGATAATGAATTGGAATTTTAAAAATAGATACAAAAACCCCATTAAGAAAATAATCTACAAGATTGCAGTTTCTTTATATAAAACATTGGAAAAAAGTGCATGGAAGAAAATAAATTTTGCTATTTTTAATTCTAATCTAACACTTGAAAGAGCAAAGAAAAGAAACTTAATAGACTCTAAAAAAAGTAAAGTAATCTATTTCCCTCCTGAAATTAAACTAGAAGAGATTAAATCAGCAAATGGACAATATTTTTTGTATCCTTCTAGAATAAATACTCCAAAAAGGCAAGATATTCTAATTGAGGCTTGGAAAATGTTTTCAATGAAACATCCAAATGAAAAATTAGTTATTGCTGGAAGCCTTGAAAATAAAAAATTTTATGGAAAATTATTAAAATTGTCAAAAGGAGAAAAGAATATTAAAATAATTACTAATCTTAACAACAAGGAATTTTCTAAAATGTATCAAAATTCAAAGGCAATTATATTTGTCCCATATATTGAAGATTATGGGATTGTTCCTTTTGAAGCATTAGCATATGGAAAATCTTTGATTGCTGTAAATAAAGGAGGATATGTTGATTTAATTAAAAATGTTCAACAATATTATCCAATAAAAGAAGATATTAATGAAAATAAACTTATTGAAAATATTAATCAAACATTGGAAACATTCATGAAAAGTAAAATTAAACCAAAAAGAATTATTTTGAATAATTTGAATATGCAAAATTATAAAAAGGAGATTATCGACGTATTAAAATGAAAAGTGAAATGATTTCAGTTACAATTCCAACTTACAATTCTGAAAAAACATTGGATCAATGTTTAAATCTTGTAAAAAAACAGACCTATAAAAATATAGAAATTTTGATAATTGACAGTTACAGCAAAGATAAAACACTTGATATTGCAAAAAAATACGGTGCTAGAATTATTATGTGCAAAGGAAAACTTTTGGAAGCAAGAATTGCTGGAGCAAAAGCAAGCAAGGGAAAGTATGTTTTACTTTTAGACTCTGATCAGATGTTAATTAACAATACTGTTTTTGAAAGAGCAGTAAAAAAAATGAAAGATTATGATAGCTTATGGTTCTGGGAGAGAGCATATAATAGAAAAAAGTTTTTACCTTCATTATATGATGCAGATAGAATGCTTGTACAAACTTACTGGGAACCAAGCGACGACATTGTTCTTCCAAGATTTTTTAGAAGAGACCTTTTAGTAAAGGCATATAGCAAAATCCCAAAAAAATATATTAATATCTGTGCTGCACAAGATCATATTATTACTTGGTATGAATTTAAGCAATTAACTAGCAAAAATGGTATGGTTGAAAATGCTGTTGAACATATGGAACCAGATACATTAAAAGTTCTTTTCAGAAAACAGTGGAGATGGGGAAAAACAACTAAAGACTTCTATAAAACAGGACTTTATAGAGAATTAATTACAAAAAAAGATAGTTTTAGAAGATTCAAGATAAAACATTTAGGTTGGAGTTTTAAGAGCTTCTTGTTAAGAATTTTGAGAGGTGTTCCATATAAATTAGGTTATTGGTTTGGTTAAGAATGGTTGAACCAAAAGTAGCAATAGTAATTAGCACTTACAATCAATTAGAATTATTAAAAATTAATCTTCAGTCAATTAAATCTAAAACGGATTACAAAAACTATAGAGTTTATCTTGTCGACGATAGCGGTACAGAGAAAATTGCAAAAGCAATAGCTAAAGAATTCAAATGGGTTATAACTATATCAGATAATAAAAATAGAGGTTTTTCAGGTGCAAATAACATTGGATTAAAGAAAGCAATAAAAGACTATAATCCAGATTATTTTCTTTTATTAAATGATGATGCAGAGATAATTGAAAAAAATTGGTTGAAAAGATTAATCAAAATTGGAGAAGAAAATCCTACAGCAGGGATTTTAGGATGTAAAATAATCTATCCAGATAAAACCCTGCAAAATATGGGAGGATATCTAAGAGGATGGAGAATAGAATTAGAATTAAACAAGAATAAAAAAGAAATATTTGAAGTCGATCATGTTATGGGAGCTTTTTTGCTAATAAAAAAAGCTGTAATTAAAAATATTGGGCTTTTAGATGAAAAATATGCTCCTTATTTATTGGAAGACACAGATTATTGTTTAAAAGCTAAGGAAAAAGGATGGAAAATTTTAAGTGTCCCTTTTGTGCAGGTTATTCATAAAAAAGGTAAAAGCATTGACACCTTAGAAGACAAAAAAAGACTACTTGTTCGTTTTAAGAATGATATTATTTTTTCTAAAAGCCACCTAAAAGGATGGAATAAATTTTTCAGGATTTTTATTTATCTTCCAATGGTTGCTCTATTCAAAAAGAAAAATGATACTGATGACTTAAAATTAAACAAATTTGTTCTTAGGAAAAAGTTTATAAGAAATTTATATCTTTGGTTTATTGCGTTTTTTCCAAGAATATACTCAAAAAGAATAAAATGATAACAAAAACTTTAAGCAAAATAAGATCAAGTAGAATAGGATATAATTTAGGAAGAAAATTTCTTTCAACTCCTTTTATAGTTAATAACAAAATCTATGATTCATTGTATGATAAAAAAATATCAAAGACTATAGGCAAATTAAACTCTAGCTATCCTTTAGGGGTAGACATAGGAACAACTAATTTGTGCAATGCTGAATGCATAATGTGCCCGCATTCTAGATTAAAAAAAATGGGTGTAATGGATTTTAAACTATATAAGAAAATTATTGATAATTGTGCAAAACTTAAAATAAAATATATAACTTTATCCTTTTTTGGTGAGCCTCTTTTAGACAAAGGACTTATTGAAAAAATAAAATATGCAAAGTCAAAAGACATGTTTGTAGCATTTTACTCAAATGCTTCTTTATTGAATGAAACTTGGGCAGAAAATTTAATCAAATCTGGTTTAGATAGCATAACAATAAGCTTTGATGGAAATTCTAAAGAAACTTATGAAAGAATAAGAAAAAAATTAAATTTTGAAACAACTAAAAAAAATATTCTTGGATTAATCCAGGCTAAAATAAAACTCAAAAAAGATAGTCCTAAAATAAATCTTGTTTTAGTAGAATTAGAAGAAAACAAGAAGGAGATAAAAAATTTCTACAAAGAATGGAAAGGTAAGGTTGACAGCATTAATATTATTAATATGAGAAATTGGGCAAATGATATTCAAAAAGAAGGTACAAAAGAAAGTTTCCATTTTAACAGAAAGATAAAGAGAAAACCATGTGCTCTTATTTGGAGAAAAATGGTTGTAGACTGGAATGGGGAAGTAGTATTGTGCTGCGATGATTGGAATCATTCTACTGTAATTGGAAATTTAAAAAAAGAATCTATAGAACAAATATGGAAAGGAGAAAAATTAAAGAAAATTAGAGAAGCGCATGTTAAAGGAGAATTTGGCAAAGTGGCTTTATGCTCTGGATGTAATAAAAAATCTGTTTGGTGGTTAATTGATTAAATTCAATAGCTATTTAAATTATAAATGCTCTTTTTATGAATGAAACAGAAAATATGTTTTGTGAATGCTGTAAGACCAGATTTTCTTGGAGGAATAAGCAATTATCAAAATAATTTAATAAAATATCTTCAGTTAAAAGATAAAAATCAAGATATTTCTTGGATTTACAAATCCAACAGACATGAAAATTATAAAAAAGAGGGGGTTAATTACATAGGCATTAAAGTTAAAAAAATACCTTTAATCGACGACATTATTTTTAATATCAAAGTAAGAAAATATCTAAAAAATAATTTTTTTAATATAATCAATTCGCATGCTATATGGGGATATTGGATGAATAAATACAAAAAGAGCGGGATTCAAACCTTAATTCATACGTATCATGGTGTAACTTACCCATATTACAAGGTACATTTACAAAGATTTAATTTCATAACCCGTATTTTAATGTCTCCCATATTGCTATATAGTTATTTAATTGAAAAACCTCCAATAAAAAAGGCAGATAGAATAATTTGTGTTTCTGAAAAAGTTAAAGGCCAAGTCCAAAACTTATATGAAAACGTGGATAAGGCTTTTGTGATAAGAACAGGTGTAGATTTGAACAGTTTTAAGATGAGAAACAAACTTTTATGCAGAAAAGAGCTTGGGTTAGACAAAGATAAAATTTACGGGTTACATGTTGCAAAAGGAGGATTTTGGATTAAGGGCTTGGATAGAGCAGTTAAATTATCAGAAAAGATCTATGAAAAAGATAAGAATTATAGACTAATTGTTATAGGGCCAAATTATGATAAAAATAAAAGATTCCTTAATAAAGAATTTATTATTTCGCTAGAAGGAATGTCTAGAGAAAAGCTTTCACTTTATAACTCTGCTTCAGACATTTTCTTTTGCTTATCTAGATATGAAGGAGGGGCCCCAACATTAGTAGTTTCTGAGGCAATGGCTTCTGGATGCATTGTTGTATGCTCAGAAGATTCCCAACAGGAAATAATTCATGATAAAATAAATGGGATAGTTATAAATAAATATGAAGAAAAAGAAGCAGAAGAAATTTTAAAAACAATAAACAATACAAAAACAAGAGATAAAATAGTAGAAAATTCATTAAAATCTATTAAGAATTTATCTCTTGAAAACTGGGGTAAAAAATACCTTGAATTCTTAAAATGAAAAATATATCTAATTGCCCTATTTGCAATAATAAAGAGATTAACTTTATATTTAAGCAAAATGACAAAAATTTGAATATTAACGATAAATTTTCTCTTTACAAATGTAAAAATTGCAAGTGCATTTTTTTGAATCCTCAACCATCGTTTAAAGAATTATCCAAATACTACTCTTCGGATAAGTATTATTCATTATCTAGGGTGAATTTATCTGCAAAAACAAAATTGAAGATTAAACTTTACAATATTTATTTTAATAAAGAAAAAAACAACTTCTTTCTTAAACTCCTTTTTTCTCCTTTAAAGTTCATTGTTCGTGCTACCGAATTAGTAAAAAATGGAAAAATATTAGATATTGGAAGTGGTTCTGGTCAATTTCTTTATGAAATGAAGCAACTTGGAATGCAAACGTATGGCGTAGAACCTGGAGACTTTGACAAAAATATAAATGAAAAATATAAATTAAATATAAAAAATTGTGAATTAAAAGAAGCAAAGTATCATTCAGATTTTTTTGATGTTATAACTATGAATCATGTTTTAGAACATGTTGCAAATCCCCATGAGACTCTTCTTGAGATAAAGAGAATTCTTAAAAAAAATGGCATGCTTATTGTGGGCGTCCCAAATACAAATTCCCTTGCCTATAACTTATTTGGAAAAAATTGGCATCAATTGGATGTTCCAAGACATTTAATGAATTATTCTGATAAAAATATAAGAATATTGCTTGAAAATAACGGATTTAAAATTAAAAAAATAAGATATAACTCAAGGCCAAATCAGTTTGTTGTTTCATTATATTATCTCTTTGGAATAAAACGAAGAAGTAAGATACTAAACTTAATACTAGGATGCTTATTTGTCCCTTTAACTTGGATTGTGAATACTTTTCATGCTGGAGACCAAATAGAGGTATTTTGTGAAAAAATTAGAATAATTTTCTAAAACTTTTTATTAACCCAAATGGTAAAAAACTAAGAAGATAGTAAATTAAGAAAATCTTATCAAATCTGTATTTACTAAAATAGTATTTTATCTCTGTTCTTGTCCTTTTCATTTGATTGTCCTGAAAATTTCCTAAAATGCTGCATCTTAATTTTATCTTATCAAAATCTGTATCTTCTTTTATTCCCTTGATGATATTTATATCCAATTCGTTATATAAATCATTTCCATTTTTCTCCCTTTGATAAAAAAATTCCTGTATTTTTTTTGTAAAGAATTCCTGCTTTGCTCTTTTATTCATGCTAATTGAATTTGGAGTTATTCTATATTTAACTACAAAATCTTCTAAATTAGTTATTTTTTTATTGTTTGATAACAATCTTAAAAAAAGGTCATATTCATCTGCCCCATCAAATTTATCTCTATAAAAAAGATTCTCTGAATTTCTCATCATAACTGAAGAATTTACAATTGGATTGGAGACCAACAATTTTTTTCTAATTTTTTTATAATTATCAAATTTTTTGAAGACTCCTAATTTTTTTCCATTTTCATCAATTATTACTGCAGAACCTCCAATTAAGAATATTTCCGGGTGTCTTTCTAAATAATTGTACTGAATTTCTAATCTCTTTGGTAAAGATATATCATCTGCATCAAAAGTAGCGATATATTTACCTTTTGCTATTTTCATTCCTTTATTTCTAGATTTTGCAACGCCCAAATTTTTAGAGTTATTTAAGAGTATAATTCTTTTATCTGCACGTTTATATTTATTAATTACTTTTGATGATTTATCCTTAGAAGAATCGTTAATTATTATGAATTCAAAGTCATTAAATGATTGATTTAATATAGAACTTATACTTTCATCCAAATACTTTTCAGCATTATATACTGGCATAATAACTGAGATTAAAGGGGGATTCATTTAATACGAAGAATTTAAAGATTTTTAATTCTTTTTACAACATAAATGTTTAAAAGTCTCAAAAAATGAAGAATTCTATGAAGAAAGCTTTAGTTTGCGGTGCTGGTGGATTCATAGGAAGCCATTTAGTAACTTATCTTAAAAATAAGGGTTACTGGGTTAGGGGAGTAGATTTAAAGTTTCCTGAATTTTCTAAAACAAAGGCAGACGAATTTTTAAAGTTAGATTTACGAGGAAGAACCAATTGTAGGAAAGCACTTTCATTAAAAGAAGGAAAATTTGATGAAGTTTATCAATTGGCTGCAGATATGGGGGGAATGGGGTTCATTCATTCTGCTGAATGCGATATAATGCATAACAGCGCTTTAATAAATATTAATATGGCATATATTGCAATAAAAGAGTTTAAAGTTCCAAAATTATTCTTTTCATCTTCTGTTTGCGTTTATAGAGATATGAAAAAGGGGGAAAAGATGATAGATGAAGAAGATGCTGTTCCAGCTAATCCAGATAATGAATATGGTTGGGAAAAACTTTATGCAGAAAGAATCTATCAAGCTTTCGGAAGAAAATATGGTACTAAAGTTAGGATAGCTCGTTTTAACAATTGCTATGGTCCTGAAGGAACATGGAAAGGTGGAAGGGAGAAAGCTCCAGCGGCTTTATCAAGAAAAATAGCTGAAATTAGTGCGCATTCTGGAGAAATAGAAGTATGGGGAGATGGAAAAGCAAGAAGAGTATTTGTTTACATTAAAGATTTGCTTGAAGGTATTTATCTAATAATGCATTCAAATGAAGACAAAGCAATAAATATAGGACCTACAGAAGATATTTCAATAAACGATTTTGCAACATTAATTTCAAAAATAGCAGGAAAAGAGATAAAAATAAAACATATTGACGGTCCTGTTGGAGTTGAAGCGAGAAATTTTTCAAATAAAAAAATCCTTTCATTGGGATGGAAACAAAAATATTCTTTAGAAGAAGGCATGAAAGAAACATATATTTGGATTGAAAGACAAGTTAAGAAAAGCAAGATTATCCAAAAATCTCCTTAAATCTCTTTAAGTAAGTTTTTTCATTGAACCAAGGAGGAAGTTTATTTTGGTTATAAAAAGGTTCTTTAAGAATTCTGGTATATAAAGAGTCGTCATTATCTACTTTTTTTATAAATTCTACAAATTCATTCATATTTTTAAAATCAGCATAATTTATGAAACTTTTCGGATTGAATTCTTTTGAAACATCTTTATGTCCAAAGTAAATGGGGATGCTGTTTACTAACATTGGATGAGTCAACTTTTCAGTTGTCCATCCAGAAACAGAAGCATTTTCAAAAGCAATTGTAAATTTATATTTTTTAATAAATTTTAATTTTTCTTCTTTCCAGTTAATAGAATCTCTGGATTTTTTAGAATCTAAATGTGATCCAATTGGAGGCATATTATTCATACATCTCCCAGGAGCATCAATTTTTTTATATTTATTTAGTTCTTTGAAAAAGTTATTTCTAAAAATATTGTCCTGAGAGTAAATAAAATTACAAAATTCTGTTTTTTCCTTTTTTAGTTTTCTAAAATTTACTTTTCTTTTTAATGGAGGGATTGCTTTCTTTCCAAGGTCAAAATCTACCATTAAATAACAAGGTAATCTCATATGTTTTGGATTATTTATATTCTCATCGAATTCTGAAGAAAAAGCCCAATCACATTTGCTCATATCTGGTTTAACATGCTCTGCTCCATAAAATATTTTTACAAAATTTCCCTCTATCTCTGGAATTTCTTTTTGTCCTTTTATTAAAAGAAGTATCTTTGGATAAATTCTCCTTAAAAAAATATATAATCTCGGGGAAATTTTTTTTATGATTTCTCCTTTCTTACTAACGTCTTTCGTATGAATTTGTGGATAAACAGAATAAAAAATATAATCTGGTGTATCACTGATTTCTACATTGTAAATCTTTCTTAGAAGATTTGTGAAAAAATTATTTTCCGGATTGAATCCTCCCCAAAAATATTTAAAATTTATTTTTATTGTTTTCTTTTTCATTTTCTTAAGATATTTTTTAATAATAAGATATCCTCCTTATTTAACGCTTTCATCAAAATTAAAATTAAAAAGTATACTGCTACTCCTAAAAATATTTCCATAATACCAAATAGAATATTCATGTTTACCAATTCATTAAAAATTATTAAAAATAAAGACATAATAACTGTTCCAAATATTGGAGCTTTCAATCCAACTCCTCTTATACTAAAATTAAACTCTCTTTTTGAAGAAATCATTAAGAATACAAGCAACAGTATTCTGCTTAATGAGGTTGCAAGAGCAACGCCTGCAATTTTATAAAGAGGATTATCAAATACGTAAATTGCTAATAAATTAAGTAAAATATTTGTTAACAAAGAAATAAGAATTGCATTGCTAACAAGTCTAGGTTTCTCCTTTGATTGAAAAATCATAGAATATAATCCAATTAAAGGAGTTGTAAGAATTAATATGGATAAAAAGCAAAGAGGTATGGTTCCTAATAAGTATTCATTTCCATAAATTGCTTTTATGAGGTATTTTGATATAAATATTACCCCTGCAGTTGCAGGTATTGAAAGTAATAGTATATATCTTAAAGTTTTTTTAAATCCCCTTACAAATCTTTCATCATTTATTTGGGTAAAAATAGGAATAAAAATTGTTGAAAGTGAAAATAAAGATGCTATTGTTAAAATTAAACTTGAAGATACCCTATAATATCCCAGATATTCAACTGGAACAAATTTTCCAAGCATTAAAATATCTAATGAAGCAAAAAAAGCTAAAGATAAACTGGAAACAGCCATGTACCTCAAATAGGTATTAACAGTCTTCTTGTCTATGTCTCCTGTTTTTCCTATTAGAAAATCTTTATTTTTTTTATAGGCTATTGAAAACATTAAAATTAAATAAATTCCTCCAGAGATCGCAAATGCAATGAATAATCCTGGGACTTTGAATTCATAATTAACTAACGAAATAGCTAATACGGATAGACCAATTTTGAGTGCTTGATTCAATGTTGTGAGAAGAGGCAGAGACTTTAGATCTTTTGAAGCAATTAAAATGTTCCCTAAAAAAGAGGTCAATGATTCCATGATTACAAAAAGACAGACAAAAATTATGGAAAGGAATAATAAAGGTTTGTTATATATATTATAAGAGATGAATCTGGCAAATAATAAAATTAAAAATACAAAAGAAAACAAAAGTATAGATTTTATTTTTATTAAATATTTAAAATATGCCCTTGATTTTAACTTATTTTTTTCACCTAACGATCCTGAAAAATATCTCAAAAATGTATTATCCACCCCTAAATCTGTAAAAGAAAGTATAATTGTTGCAATAGACAATGCAAGAGAATATATTCCAAATAATTCTGGTAATAAGAGTCTTGCGATTAAAATAGTAAAAACAAGTCCACCAAACTTTAAAATTATTGTAAGCATTAAACTGTAGGATGAATTCTCCAAAGCCACCTGAGACAATGGCTTATTTTTTGCCATCTTATTAAATATAAATCAGCATTTATAAATTACTCTAGAGCTTTAGAGATACCCTGATTGTTAATCTGAAAGCAATTTATGTTTTTTAACATAGAAGAGTATAAAAGGCAAGAGATATGCTAAAAAATATGGTTAAAAAAATTTTGCTTATAACAACCAATTTCGAAGAAAATCCAATAATGAATAAAAATAACCCGAATGACTATTTTCCTCCTCTACTTCCAGGAAAGGGTAAGGAAATTTCTGAAAAAGAATCTTATCCGATAGGGCTTGCATATTTATATTCTTATTTAAAAAAATATAATTTTGAACCAAAAATATTACACTTAAATTATTATCATAAGGATGATGTAGAAAATGCCATCTTTTCCACAATAGAAAAATTTAATCCAGAAGTTGTTGCCTTTCAAATGTTAACTTCAAATAGAACAAGCACGTGTGAAACTATAGAAAAAATCCATAAATTATACCCAAAGATAAAGATTATTCTTGGGGGAATTCACGCTACGCTTTTATATAAAAATATAATAAAAAGATTTCCTTATGTATTTATTATCATTGGGGAGGGGGAAGAAACATTAATAGAGCTGTTAAATGAATTTTCCAATAAAAAACCAAATTATAAAAAAATAAAAGGGTTATTCTTTTTACATAAAGGAAAAGAGATTATGAATTCTCCAAGAGAGTTAATTGAAGATTTAGATTCATTGCCTTTCCCAGCTCATGAACAATTTATAACAAAAAATGTGACTAGAGCATGTATTTTAACAAGCAGGGGATGCCCTTTTAAATGTTCATTCTGCTGCATTAATCCTTTAACAAAAAGAAAAGTAAGATTTAGGTCTGTTCAAAATGTCTTAAAAGAAATTGAGGAAGTGATAAAAAAATTCCCTTGGTTAAAAGAGATTTGGATTTTTGATGATACTTTTTTCCTAGATAATCATAGGGTAATTGAAATCTGCAAGGGAATTATAAAAATGAACAGCAAGATACATTTTACTTGCTGTGGAAGAATAAAACCCATTTCTAATGAGATGATTCATTATCTTGAAAAAGCAAATTTTAAATCAGTTTTACTTGGAGTAGAAAGTGGCTCAGAAGAAGTTCTTGCAAAAACCGGAAAAGGAATAACTCCTAAAGAGGTTGAAGAGGCTTTTAAAAAATTCAAACATTCAAAAATAACTTTAAAACCTTTTCACATTATAGGATTGCCTGGTGAAACTCTGAAAACAGCTACAGAAAGTGCAATATTTTTTAGAAAACTCCAAAAAATAAAATATGATTATGTTGAAAATACTGCAAATTACCTAAGAGTTTATCCTGGAACAAGAGTCTATGATTTGGCAAAAGAAAAAAATTCGCTGGATGATTCATATTGGGATAGTTCAAAATCTGTTCCTTTCTTCTTCTTAGAAAATACTCCAAAAAAATTATACGAATACGGTGAAATATATTTAAATCACGTCTCTTTGGATAGAATACTCACTCCAAAAGGATTTGCAAACCAATGGATGATGATTCCGTATATTGTTCCATATATGGCAAAAAAAATTTTAATGCGAATACTGAAAAAATGATTCAAACTATTAAAAGAAAATTAATTAGATCCAAAGCATGGAAATTAATCAAAGTAGAATTATTAAAAAGGAAAAAATTTACAAGTCAGATTGGGCAAGATAAATGGGTATTGGAGACTACAAACTTTAAAAAAAATGGATATTTCTTAGATATTGGTGCTGCAGACGGATTATACTTAAGTAATACTTATATTCTTGAGAAAAAGTATGGATGGAAAGGGATTTGTGTTGAACCTGCAAATAAAATTGAGGATCTGAAAAAAAATAGAAAATGCATAATTGAAAACTCTTGCATTTTTTCAAAAAGCGGGGAAATTCTCGAATTCCAAATTGATGATGAAATAAGTGGAATTAAAAGGTATTTTGATGGGGCACATACTAGGAAGGGGAAGACGATTAAAGTAAAAACTATTTCGTTAAAAGATTTACTTAAAAAATATAATTCTCCTAAAATAATTGATTTTTTAAGCGTTGATACAGAAGGCTCTGAATTTGAAATATTAAAAAATTTTCCATTTAATGAATATTCTGTAAAATTAATTGCTGTAGAACATAATGCCCATTCTGGAAGAAAAGAAGATATAATAAAAAGGAAGAAGATTTTTGATTTATTAACAAAAAATGGTTTTATTAGACAACCTCATGAAGAGATATCAAAAAAATTTGGGGACAAAGAAGGTGGAAATTTTGAGGATTGGTACGTTCATAATACTGTTAAAAAAAGGTTAGATTTATGGAACAAAAATATGTAATCCCCTCTTCAGTAGGGGGGCTGTCTGGGAGATTGAGATGCATTATAAATGCTATCTTCCTTTCTGAGAAAACTAATAGGAAAATAATTCTTTATTGGGAGAAAAATTCTGCTTGCAACTCTTCTTTTATCAATTTATTTGATGAAACTTTCGAGGAAATCAGTAAAGAAAATTTAAGAGGGATACTGAAAAAAAATAACTTTCAAATATTAAAAGATATAAAAAAAGTTAAAAAAAATAAGAAGTTTATAATCATCGGAGACATAGGATTACTTGGAGAAAATCAGAAATTTAAAATTTCAGATAACCAGAAAAAGGATATCTTAAGAATTTTAAAAAGAATAAAAATAATAAAATCTATTAAAAAAGAAGCAGAAAATTTTATAAAAAAAAATTTTAGTGAAGAAGTTATAGGTATCCACATAAGAAAAGGAGATTTCAAATTTATAAAAAATAATGTTGGACACGTTTCATCAGATGAAAAATTTATTGAAGAGATAAAAAAAGAAGCCGAATTAAATAAAAAAGTAAAATTTTTTCTTGCAACAGAAGAAAAAGAAACTGAAGAAAAATTCAAAAAAATTTTTGGATCAAAATTATTCGTATATCCAAAAAAAACTACTTTTAGAGAGCAGGAGGGATCAGTTAAAGAAGCATTAATTGAGTTATTAATTTTATCTAGATGTAAAAAAATTCTTGGCAGCTTCGGAAGTACCTTCACAGAATTTGCTTGGCTCTTTGGAGAGTGCAATCCAGAAATAAAAATTATTATTGATAACAAGGAATTAAGAATATATGAAAATAGGGAAAAAGCAAAAGAGGGTTATTTAAGTAAAATAAAAAAGGTTATCTATGAACTAATCACCCCTGCTCATATTAGATTATTAGATAAAATATAATGTATTGGAAAAACATAAATCCTTATAAATAAGGCATTCTAACCAAAATTATGGTTGACAAAAAAGCATTAATAACAGGATTTACAGGTCAAGATGGTTCTTACCTTGCTGAATTACTTCTTGAAAAAGGATATGATGTTTATGGTTTACATAGAAGAATTAGTGCAGACCCCTTCAAAAATGTGAATAATTTATTACAAAATGAAAAAATGCACATAATTAGAGGAGATGTGACTGATGCTCACTCTATGAACAAACTAATTCAAAATATTAAACCAGATGAAATTTACAATCTTGCTGGACAATCATTTGTTGAAGCTTCTTGGGATCAAACTGGTCCTACGAGAGAGATAAATGCTTGGGGACCTCAAAACATACTTGAAGCAATTATAAATAAGCCGATTAAATTTTATCAAGCTTCAACTTCGGAAATGTTTGGCTCAACTAATCCTCCTCAAAATGAGGGTACAATTTTTCATCCAAGAAGCCCATACGCAGTTTCGAAGACTTACGGACACTTTATAACTCAAAATTATAGGGAAAGTTATAATCTTTTTGCATGTAGCGGTATTTTGTTTAATCATGAATCCCCAAGAAGAGGAAAAGAATTTGTAACAAGAAAAATTAGTCATTCTATTGCAAAAATAAAGTTGGGACTACAAGAATTTTTTGAATTGGGAAATTTAGATGCAAAAAGAGATTGGGGATATTCAAAAGATTATGTTGAAGCAATGTGGCTGATGCTACAACAAGATAAACCAGAAGATTATGTAATTGGAACAGGAGAAAGCCACTCTGTTAAAGAATTTGCGGAAGAAGCATTTAAAGTGGTAGACATGCCTATTCACTGGGAAGGCACAGGATTAAATGAAGTTGGAAAACATAATAATAAAACTGTCTTAAAAATTAATCAAAAATTCTACCGGCCTGCTGAAGTAAATTTCCTTCTTGCAGACCCCTCTAAAGCAAAGAAAAATCTTGGATGGGAACCAAAAACCAAATTTAAAGACTTAGTAAAAATGATGGTTGAAAGCGATTTAGAGCACCTAACAAAGTACGGATTATTAGAAGATGACAAATCTAGGCTAGATATTAATTGTAAAAAATAAAATGAACTCAAATTCTAAAATTCTTGTCCTTGGAAGTAATGGATTATTAGGAAGTGCGATTTTCAGAACACTAAAAAAACAAGAATTCGAAAACATTCTAGTTCCCATACATAAAGAATTAAATCTTTTAAAAAAAGAAGAAATTGATTATTTTCTTATTAAACAAAAACCTACACATATTTTTATGTGTGCAGGACTAGTTGGAGGAATAGAAGCAAATAGAACAAAACCTGCAGATTTTATTTACCAGAATTCGATGATGATTCTGAATCTTCTTGAAAGCATAAAAAATAATCTTCCAAATACAAAAGTAATGTATCCTGGTTCCACATGCATTTATCCGAGAGAAAATCCACAACCTATAAATGAAGATAGATTCTTAGCTGGAAAATTAGAAGAAACAAACAAAGGATACGCTGTTGCAAAGATAATGGGGATTACTGCATGTGAATTATACCACAAACAATATGGTTTAGAAACAATATGTGTTCAACCAACAAATATGTATGGTTTAAACGACAATTACAATTTAGAAACAGGACATATGATTCCTTCTTTAATAAAAAAATTTATTTTAGCTAAAGAAAAGAATAAAGAAATTATTTTATGGGGTACAGGAAATCCTAGAAGAGAAGCTCTCTATAGTGAAGATTGTGCAGATGCGATGGTATATCTAATGAAAAATTATCATTCCCCAGACATTATAAATATCGGAACAGGATTTGATTATTCTATAATGGAATTTGCAAATATAATTCAAGAAGAAATAGGCTATAAGAAAGAGATTAAATGGGATTCTTCAAAACCTGATGGGACTTTCGAAAAAAGAACTGATATTAATAAGCTAAAAAAAATTTACCCTGAATACAATCCTCGTTCTTTTAGTAAAGGATTAAGAGAAATTTTATCTGATAAAAATGAGATGGATAGGATTTTAAAATAAAATTTATCTTTCTAAAAAATTAATCTTCCATTCTATTCAAGACTTCTCCAAATGCTGGTCTTGTTATTAAAATACCCAATGTTAAACCAATAATTGTTGTTGAAGCGAAACCTTTCAATAATCCTCCTCCAACCATATACAGAGGAATCATTGCTGCAACTAATGTTAAATATGCTCCCACAATAATTTCAAATGCTTTCTTTATTCTTCCTTTTATTCCTGTAGAATCATCTTTTTTCTTTGCTTCGTCAAGCATTACAATCTGATCATTTACTCCTGTTCCTATAGCGGCTAAAATACCTGCGATAGCAGATAAATCTAAATTAATACTTAAGAATGCTGCAATTCCGAGAGTTATTATTATTTCTGAAATTCCCATTGCTAAAACTGCCATCGACTGTTTGAATTTTCTATATTTAAAGAAAACAACTAGAGCTACACTTAACAATGCAACAAATCCTGCAATAAAAATAGCTTTTGTAAATGTACTTCCAAGATTAGGTGAGATTACATCTAATTTTAATATTTTTAATTTGTAAGGTAAACTTCCTGTTATTAAAATTGTCTGAAGATTATGCATACTTGCTTCTGCATTATCAATTGCGTCTTCCTGTGTTGCTCCTGAACCTGAACCTGAAATAGAAATCTGTGTTGTTACTTGACCAGCTAAATCCTTGCTTATCAAAAGACTATCCATTAGTTTATCATCAACATATAAATCTAAAGTCTTTGAAAGATATTCTGGATTTGAAGCATTTACAGTTAATTTCTGTGTTGCTTCTGCGTGCGCTTTAGCAGCTTCTGGTTTTAATGTAACTGAAAATTGGAATCTACATACATACTCCCCAGAAGAAACTTGATCACATCCCGTAACGCCTGAGTTCTGAGCATTTCTTCCAACATCTGCAATTCCATTTTCTTTTCCACCTATGAATACTGTCTCGTTTCCTATTTTAGCTTCAAACTTTCCTTGGTTTTCAACTAAAGATTCTAAATCTGCAGGTGTTGCTCCTGCGATTTCAAGTCTAATATAATTATTTCCAGACAAATCAGAAAAAGGAGCTACCTTTACATCTCTAAGACCATAATAATTAATCCTGTTTTCAATCATGCTTGCCAAATCATTTGCTTCTTGTTCAGTTAATTGTGCTCCTTCAGCACCAATTATTGCTCTAGCCCCACCAGCTAAATCTAATCCTGTTTTTATTCTTGTTTTTGGGATTTTAGATACAGTTATATCTGGAGCAGTTTTTGAAAAAATCACAACATCTCCTGTTTCTTTTGTTGTAATTGTAAGTTTCACTTCATCATTTGAAGGAAATTTTGATTGAATATAATTTGAATAATCTGTAACATTAACTATTTTATATCCATCAACTGCTGTTATTAACTGTCCCGATCTTAATCCCAATTCAAATTCAGTTGAATTTTGATTTACACTTGTAATTAAAATCCCTTTTTGAAAAGGAGCAAAACCATACCCTGAAGAAAATATAGATAAAATTGCTAATAAGAACACTATTATAAAAAGCCAAATTTTAAAACCTAATTTTCTCATTTCTTCTTTGCCTCCTTATGATGAACATACCATTTCAATATTGAAACATTAGTAATCCAAGTATTAACAATATCAAAGAATAGGCCAATTGAAATTATCAAAAATATTTGTGTCAATATTGCTGAAAAAGATTTTACTACCAACATTGCTGCTAAAACTGCAAATAAAGAAGTTAAAGTCATTGTAATACCTGTTTTAAATGCTCCAACTATTTTTTCATTAAGTGTTCCTTCACTTCTTTTTAGCAATCTATTTGTAAGGAGAATATCTGTATCAACTGAATAACCAATTAACATTAAAAATGCAATTATTCCTCCTGTTGAAATCTTTAATCCAATTATATCTACCATTGCAATCGTCATTATCATATCGATTAAAACACAAGAAACAACTGTCAATGAAGGCACAAAATTTCTAAACAAAATAAATACAACCACAGTCATTAATGCAAAAGCTAAAATAAGAGAGAGAATCAATTGTCTGTATAAGTCTTGAGTAAATGAAGACTCTGAAAATTCAAAGCTGCTGTTTTTTTCATTTAAACTATATCCTAAATACTGCTCTAAGAAAGGTTTAATCTGATCACTTGGTGCAGTCGTTTCAACAACCAATGCAACTTGTTCTCCGGTTGACAAATCTGAAATTTGTCTTACATTCACTTCTCCGAATTTTTCAGTTAATGCTGTTTTTAATTCAGTCAAAGAAACATTTCCATTTAATGTAACAACTGTTCCTCCTGTAAGAGATATGTCTTTTTTAAAAAAATCATGATTCTGTGAATAAAATGCTCCTAGATAAATTAATGATAGAACAAATAATAAAGCTGGAATTATCAATAATTTCTTATAATGTCTGTCGTGCCAATTTTTTGCTGTTTGGTTATGTACTTCTTCCATTTATTTACCTTAATACAATGCGCCGGCCGGGAATCGGACCCGGACCAACTGGTCACCTCAAAATACTATCTATTATGGAGGCCAGTTATTCTACCATTAGACCACCAGCGCTTAAAATTAATACTTATTCGATGGTTTTAAAGGTTTTTGCTTTTATTTTTCCAATGTATTTTTCTATGACAATTTGCACATAAGATTTCGCATTTAGCCAATTCATTTTTTATTTTATCTAAAGAATATCCATCATAAACTAACTGAGAAATTGTTTTTTCTTTAATAAATCCTCCTTTATGATGAAAATCTATAGTTGCGGGATGATTTTCACCGCATTTGGAACATGATAAAGTTAATTTATATTCCCCTAACCATTTCTTAATTATCTCTTTTCTCCTTCTAACATGCTCTAACTCGCTTTTTCTATTCTTTTTGTACCATTCTCTTCTATACTCTCTCTTTCTTGAAATATCCTTAAATGGCATGATTTTCTAGGGTATTCAACCTTAAAAATAATTGTAATCCCTTTAGAATAAATCATTTGCTTCACAAAAATTTATTAATCATATTTTAATAAGATAATCATGGAATTAAAAGGGGCGTTTAGATTTATATTTTTGGAGATTTCAATATTCTTTGTAGTTACACTCATTACTTTTTTAGAGTTAGCAAGCCCAAATACTTTTAACACTTTTTTCTCGTTTATTCAAACTCCCTCTTCCTGGTTCGTAGGATTTGGACTAGCTTATGCATTTTCGAATCTATTCCAAAAGACTATATTCAGATTGGCATTGAAAAAGGCAAAGGATGAAGAAGAGAGAAAAGGAGATTTTTTTAGTGGCTTTTTAATTACAATAATAATTACTTCTCTATTAACGGATTTTATAAAAGATGGAGCAGCTTACTTATTGACTAACTTCTTCATTTATTTCCATGTAATTATAATGCAGTGCGTTATACTTCTTTATGTATTATTTAAATTAAAAGAAAATTTTGAAATATCCGCGAAATACTTCTTAATTAATGAATTAATTGTTCTAATTAATACAATCCTAATCTTAAAGATAATTGCATAAATTCGATACGCGTCTGAAAGGATTTGAACCTTTGACTCCCTCCTTAGGACGGAGGTACTCTATCCAGGCTGAGTTACAGACGCTTAACAGAGTAATCAAATTAAATTGATTTAAAATAGCTTATTGTTTTTAATAATCCTTCTTCTAAATTAATTTTTGGCTCCCAATTAAGAATTTCTTTTGCTTTTGAAATATCTGGTTTTCTTTGTCTTGGATCGTCTTGTGGAAGATCATTATAGATTATTTCGGATTTTGAATTTGTAAAATAAATTACTTTCTTTGCTAATTCATTAATTGTAAATTCTCCAGGATTCCCTAGATTTATTGGAGAAATATAATCTGTGTTCATCAATTTAGATAATCCTAAAACTAAATCATCAATATAACAAAAACTTCTAGTTTGATTTCCTTCTCCATATATTGTAATTGGCTTTTCTTCTAAAGCTTGATTTATAAAATTAGAAACAACTCTTCCATCTTCAGCATCCATATTTGGACCGTAAGTATTGAATATCCTGGCTATTCTTATTGGAAGCTTAAACTTCCTATGATAATCTGAAAATAGTGTTTCAGCTAGTCTTTTTCCTTCGTCATAACATGCTCTTGGTCCAAGAGTATTTACATTTCCTCTATAACTCTCTTTTTGAGGGTGCTCTAATGGATCCCCGTATATTTCTGAAGTAGACGATTGAAGAATTGTTGCATTGTTTAGCTTTGCAAAATCTAATAGGTTAACTATTCCAAGGGTATTCGCTTTAATTGTTTCTAACGGATCAAGTTGGTAATGAATGGGAGAAGCAGGACAAGCTAAATTATAAATTTGGTCAATTTTTCCGAAAGAATCTTTATCTAAGGGGTTTATGATATCTCTTCTAAAAACCGAAAACCTTGGATTTTTAGTTAATTCTTTTATATTAGATAAATTTCCTGTAAAAAAATTATCTAGACAAATTACTTCATTTTTTTCATCTTTTAATAAAACGTTGCATAAATTACTTCCAATAAATCCTGCACCGCCTGTTACTAAAATACGCATAAAAACAATTCACAATTCTTTCTTTTAAGCTTTTGTTCAGTTTAAAATATGTTTCAAAAAATGCAAGGAACAGGATTCGAACCTGCGCAGACATAAGTCACGAGAGCCTTAATCTCGCCCGTTTGACCGCTCCGGCATCCCTGCATGTAAAAATCAGAAATCTGCGCTATAAAAAGGTTTATAAATCATCTTACAATTGAAAAATTGAGACGGCCATAGTAAGTTGGTTCCGCCCGATCTCTTTCCGAACTCGGAAGCTAAGCAACTTACGCCGTATGTGTTAGTGGCCGACAAGCTGCAAAGCATTGGTGCTGTCTCAAATCATTTTCATTAAAATTTTTTCTAATACCTCTAACTTCTTTTTTCCAACATTATGTCCATTAGTTATCGTTGACTTTTCAAATAAGCCCAACCTATAAAATTGCTCCAAATTTTTTTTATTTTTAGGCAAATATATTTTCCACATATAACCTGTGTACTGCTTATAATTACAAATTCTAAACTCTAAATTAAGCTCTCTTAATAGTTGATATATTTGCTTAATAATTTTCTCACTTTTTAAATCACCCATAATTCTTCCGTTATGGGATATTGATCCTTCATCTTCAAAAAAAGATTTGAGAAACTCCAATTTAATTTCCTTCTGAGCATCCATTATTTCTTCTGGGATAACAACGTCATCGTTAGCTGTAGAATAAGAAAAAAAATATTTCTTCAAATCTTCAAATACTAATTTTGATTTGAAAATTACCTTATAACAATTAGATACATTTTTACCTGGATAAATCTCTAGAGAAGACGGAAGAATGCCATAAATTTTTTGTATATCCAAGATAAATTGGTCGATTAAATCTTTAGATGAACTAATATATTTAAAACAATAATGATATCCAGATTTGTATAGTGTTCCGTCAAACAACAAATGCCCAATAATCCTTACTTTCTCTATTGTTAAATGAGACGTTTGTAAATTTATTTGCTTTTTAATTCCCTTTACAAACTTGTTATATCTCTCGTTTCCATGGACATCAAATTTAACATCTTTTGCTCTTGAATACACTATCCTTTTTGATTTGCCAGTTAATGAAGAAATTTCTGTATAAGAATAACCTTTCTTTCGTAAATTTATTATCTTATTGTTAGCAAGATTATCCACAGCCATAATAAATTAAATCTATTAAACTTTAAATTAATTTAAATTAACTGGATAATTACAAAAATATAGCAAACTATGTTGTTATCAGTACTGTCCGATAAGATGGGAAAATAACAAGCTGTCTTAACTTTTTTTTATTCTTTTTTATATTTTAAAAATTCTTTAACTCTATATTCGTTGATTATTCTTTGGGCTTCAAAATATTTTTTATCAATAATATCTCCTGGCTGAATTATCCCATACTCATAAACAAAATCCATTGCTTCCCTATAATTCATAGAAGATTTTTCAAGAGAAGATTTCATATAAACTAAAATATTATAAAGTTTTTAAGAATTTATATAATTATAATTAAGATTTCTTAAATTTAGCAACCATTTCAATATTATCTGCTTGCCCTAAAAAAATTGCTCTGCAGCAGAATCTTTCCATACCTAATTCATCAAGTACTTTTTTTGAACTTTCTCCTTGAGCTACTCGCTTTTTGTATTCTTCCCATAGTTGTCCTATAGGTTTTCCACAACTAAAGCATCTAATTGGAATTATCATATAATTATTGTTGAAAGATTGTTTTTAAAACTTACTGTGAGATAAATTTAGACATTTTTCTTAAAAAATTTTGCAAAAAAATAAAAAAATCAACAAAATAGTATACAAGATTACACAAAAATTTAAAAACTAACTTATGTTAAATTTTTTATAAAAACCTTAAAAGAGGAAAAATGGCAAAACAATGTGTTTATTGTAAATCTGAAATTACCGACGACAGAGCACTAGATGTTTGTAACAGATGTGGTGTTGGTGTTTGGGGTGAAAAAATGTTCAATGCTATCTTAAGAAACATGGGAGAGGCAAATGATAAAGGAGATTTATGCAATTCTAACATTTCTTCAAACGACCCTCCTGCAAAACTAGGTAATTCAAGAATTAGTTTTATGTAAGAAGAGATAGTTTTTTAAATGGAATTTTTCTGGGTATATTATGACAGACAGGAAACCTATTAGAACCAGAGGGAAAATACAACTTAGCAGATACTTCCAAACTTTTAAAGAAGGGGATGCTGTTGCAGTTGTCGAGGAAAAAAACATTGATTCAAAATTCCCAAAAAGATTACAAGGAAGAACAGGAAAAATAAATAAGAGAATAGGAAGAAGCTATTCAGTTTTAATTAAAGACCAGACAAAACAGAAAGAATTTATAATTGCACCAGTCCATTTAAAAAAAATAAAAAATTAAAATCAAAATGATAAGAAAAACAACACCTTTAAGCATGGCAGAATCTCTTGAATATATAGAGAAAGAAAAAAAAGACAACCCTGCAAAAGATTTCATAAAGAAATTTGTTAAAATAAGTGCTAAAGATGCAAAAGAATTGAGAAAGAAATTAGAAGAGTTAAAAATCGTTAAATTAAATGATTTGACAATTTCAAAATTAATTGATGTTCTTCCTGAAAAAGCTGAAGAAGTCAACAAAATTTTTAGTGAAATTAGCTTAGACGAGAATGAAACAAAAAAAGTGCTTGATACAATCAATGAATTTAGATAAAGAAAATGGAAAAAGAAGAAAATGCAATAATATTAGAATATCTCCCAAACGGCTATCCTATGGAGAAGAAAATGATGCCCATAGCTCAGGCTATTGGTGAGAAAACTTTAGTTCTGCTTGAACTTGTTCCGCGAAGAGGAGTTGATTTGAAAATAGGTGAAAAAGTTTATATTGGCGAAGGAAAAAGAGACAAAGTATATTACATTCTTGGAAGATTGCACAGAGAAAAACTTACACAAAGTGCAAAAGACCAATTAGGAGAATTTATAAAGCAAGTTGTTAAAGAAAGAGAGAAAGAATTTGTTGAATTTTTCAACAAGTCTGATGCAATAAATAAGAGAATTCATCAGATTGAAATGCTTCCTGGATTAGGGAAAAAACATATGCAGGAAATATTAAAACAGAGAAAGGAAAAAGAATTCGAATCGTTTCAGGATATGAAACAAAGAATTCAAAATCTTCCTGACCCTGAAAAAGCTGTTGAAAAAAGAATAATCCAAGAATTAACAACAATTGAAAGGTACAATCTTTTCACAAATAAGGCATAAAATGGCAGGCGAAAATAGAAACCCAATGATGCATCAACAAGAAAAACGTGAAGAAAGGTTAGTTAGAATTCTATCAAAAGATATTGAAGGAAGAATGAAATTATATGCTGGATTAACTAAAATTAAAGGAGTTTCATGGGCTTTATCAAATGCAGTTTGTAAATCTTTAAAGATTGATAAAAACAAAACAATTGGTACTCTTACAGAAGATGAAATTCAAAAAATATCTGATTTTATTAAAGACCCAAAATTACCTCATTATCTTATGAATAGAAGAAAGGATATTGAAACAGGTGATGAAAAGCACTTGACAGGAACAGATTTAGATTTAAGAAAAGACTTTGATATTAAGAAACTTAAGAAGATAAAGAGCTACAGAGGTTTAAGACATCTATCTGGACAACCTACAAGAGGTCAGAGAACTAAGGCTCACTTCAGAAGTAACAGAAAGAAAGGTTCAGGAATTAAAAAGAAAGCTGCTAAAGAGAATGCTCAACAAAAAGCTGCTATCATGGCAATGAAGAAGTAAAATGAAAAGAAAACATAAAATATATTCAAGACCAAAAAGACCTTGGGACAAGGCGAGAATAGAAGAAGAAGGTGGAATTGTTAAAGAATTCGGATTAAAAAACAAAAGAGAAATCTGGAAAGCTGAAGCAAAAATAAAATTAATTAGAGAAAAAGCAAAAAAATTAATTTCTGCTAAACCTGAAAATCAGAAAGCACTTTTTGAACAATTAAATAAAATGGGATTTAAAGTAGATTCTATTTCATCAGTATTATCTTTAGATAAACAAGATTATCTTAGAAGAAGGCTTCAGACTGTTGTTGTTACAAAAAGACTCGCAACAACACCAAAACAAGCAAGACAATTTATTGTTCATAAAAAAATTCTTGTAAATGGAAAAGCAGTAAATATCCCCTCTTATATTGTTCCAGTTAATCTTGAAGATAAAATAACTTTAAAAGATAAAAAAGTTAAGAAAAAAGTAGCTAAGGAGGAAGCAGAATAAAATGCCTAAGACAGAAGAAGCAGAACAAATGGAAAAAGAAGAAGAAATCGTAGAAGAAACTGAAGAGGATGAAAAGGGTGAAGAAAAAGCCACAGTTAAGAAAAAAGAAAAAGATATTGAAGCTGTTCTGAATATTTATACTTCATTTAATAATACAATTGCTCATGTTACAGATGCTTCTGGAAGAACAATTGCAAAAGTTTCTGGTGGAATGGTTACAAAACACAGCAGACTTAAAGCAAATCCAACAATTGCTATGTTTATTGCAAAAAGAATTTCTGAAGTTATGAAAGAAAAAGGCGTAAGATCATTATATGTAAGAATAAGGGCAAAAACAGGAAGTACTGGTCCAGGACCTGGTGCAAATGCAATAATCAAAAGTTTATCAAGAGAAGGATTCAAGGTAATAAATATCCTTGATACAACAAGAGTTCCTCGTGGAGGACCAAAGAAGAAAGGAGGAAGAAGAGGAAGAAGAGTTTAAAAAACAAAAAAAACAATTAATAAAATGGAAACACTAAACAAAACAGCTGAAAAATATGTTTTTAAAGCAGAAATTGAAGATAGTTTATTAAATTCTATAAGAAGATATGTTGGACAGATTCATATTGCTGCTATAGATACTGTTGAAATTGCTAAGAACGATTCTCCATTATATGATGAAACTCTTGCACACAGATTGGGATTAGTTCCATTAAAACAAAATGCAAAAAAGGAAGGAAAATTAAAATTGACTTCACAAAGCAAAGGATTTGTTTATTCTGGAGCATTGAAGGGAGATTTTGAAGTAGTTTATGATAAAATGCCTATAACTCTTTTGAATGAAGGGCAAGAAATTGAATTAACAGCTAATATTAAGATGGGTAAAGGGCAAGAACATGCTAAATACTCTCCAGGTATAATGAATTACAGGCAGGTTTCAGAAATTCATGTTGATAAAGAAGTTGCAGAAAAAATAAAGAGCTCAATACCAAATGTTGAAGCTAAAGCAAAAGGAGATAAAGTTTTAATTATGGATGATAAAGAAAAAGAAATTGCAGACATTTGTGAAGGATATGCAGAGAAATATAATAAAGCAATTGAAGTTAAACCAACAGGTGAAATGATTATATCTATTGAATCTTTCGGACAAATTGATTCAAAGAGCATCTTTACAAAGGCTATTGAAGCTTTGAAGAAAGATTTATCTGATTTATCTAAGCATTTAAGCAAGTAAATTTGCAAAAAAAAATATTATTCAGAAAGATTTTTTGCTTCTATATAACATATGAAAATACTTTCATATATAAATATCAAAAAAAAGGATGAATCAAATTAATGAAACATCCTTTTCTTAGATTTAGTTGCCGCTTTTCTTTAGAAAAAATCTAAAGCAAAGAAATAGAAAGCAGCCAGCCACAAAGATTAATGTCCTCATTCCGTAATTTGCTGCTAGCTTTAAATCTGGTTGAAAGATAGTAAGAAAAAGAGATCCTACTGCAAGAATTAAGCAAATCCAGATGAGCAAATTTACAACCACTCTGATTGCGTTCATGACTTTGATTTTTTAATTGGTTAAATACCTAAAGCAGATTTGGTATCATCTATTTTTTAAATGACGTATAATTAAACCAATTACTGCTACGAACGCCGGAGTTATTCCTGCAATTAGCCCTCTTTCTTTTGGGATTAACTCATGATTAAGTATCTCTCCTGAAGCTAATGCTCCAAAAATTAATCCCAGCCCGATTAATAGCACACACCAAAGAATAAATACAATTGTTTCATTTTTCATAACTTTAAATTTTAATTTTATGTTTATTCGGAATTTTGAAATACACTTTTCTTGATATATGAAAAATAACAAGAAACAGAACAATTGTGGCCCAGAAAAGAATGTTATAAATCGTCTTTTCTGTCAAGATGGAAATAACAGCCAGAGCAATAGCTCCAAGAAAATCTGCAATCTGCAGAATAATTAAAATAATCCAGAGTTTTTTCATAAATTTAATTTTGTATGATTGATATTAATTGATTGTATGTTGTTCTGCTCAATACAGAATATTATTTTCAAAGAAAAAGAAGCCCTCGAGGAAGTAAATTATTTTTAATGTGATACAACGAGGGCTTCAAAATTCAAGTTTTCAAACGAATCACTTTTTTACCGGCAGTTTTCTTAGATACTAATAAAAAACACCTTTTTCATAATCATTTCATTTTTAATGTTAAATTTCTACATCTTTTGATTTTTCCTTTTTAGCGAGACTACTGAAGATTGTATTTTCCTAACACCTCCTTTCTTTTAATTGGTAAAATTAATCATCAGAAAAAACTCCTATAACATTCTTAGGATCTACTTCACCTCTTTTAAACTCTTTGCTAAAATTTGAAAAAATAGCATTCTTAAGTTCAAGAGTAGATTCGGTCACATTAACAACATCTCCAATTACATAAGAATATTTTTCTTTGCCTAAAAGAAATGTAACTCTCTTGCCCAAATATTTTTTAAAGTCCATTTTTTGTCCTCCAAATTTTAAGTGATAAATAATAATTAATTCGTATCTTCTTTTTTCTCCTTATGAGAAAACAATTCATAGAAAAGAAGAAAAAGAAATATTAGAAATCCTATCTGAACCAGAAAGAATATTCCTCTCTGCAATATTCTCCAGATAGAATCATAAGGGTATGTCTCAGCAAAGATGAAATAAAGCAGAACGTCGATCACAAATAAGATAAGTGATATTAATAACACAATAGTGCGAAGTTTCATCTTAGCTAAAAATCCTTTTTCAGAGTTTTCTGTTTTCATAGCAACCTTATTTTACATCTGAAGGTCTTCTGTTACTTAATTTTTCACAGAAAAACTTATCTTTTCTCTTGCTGATAAAAAACTTCTTTTGAACTCCTCTTTTAGAAGCTAAGAAGTTTCCTGAAGAAGCTGCCTCCTGCCTATTTTTGTGATAAACATATGAAGGCTTGATAGTGTTTACAACTTTCTTTTGAGTTGAACAACTCACAAGCAAAGCAATTAGAAACATGACAAACAAACTCAATTTGATTCTTTTCATTTTTTGTTCTCCTATTTTTAGTTTGACTTCAAATTCTTTTTTGAATAATCCTCAAAGGGTATTCTTATAACAACAAGCAAAAGGCCAATTACTACAGCCTCAAAAACAAGGTAAATCTCCTCAAACTTTTTTGTTTTGATGTTAAGTGCATAATCAATGAGGAAGTATAATGCTATGATTATAACAACCCACATAGCACTAGTAAGGATGTAATAGAATTTTTTGTACATAATACTCTCATTATTTCTGGTTAATGTTTTTTATATTCTCCATAGGAAGAGAAACATCCACTTTCCAGTCTTCTGACTTACATTCTACAGTTGCATACTTAATATTACTGTTGATTCTCCAGGGTTCTGAAATTGCAGAAGAATCAGAATACTTAACTTTAGTGGAAAAATAAACAACCGGCTCTTTGATGTTCTCATTAAGTTTTATTTTAATATTCTCCACATCTAAAGTTGTGGTTATGTATTCTCCATTTTTAGCCTTCCAAGAGAAAGTTACTCTAATTTGGCTGCTTCCATTTCCTGAAATGCTTCCCATAAAGATAAAAAATCCTCCGCATAAATTAGATTCAGTTGTAAATAAATTAACCATTTTCCTGAGTTCATGAGGACCTGCAAAAAAATCATCACTAGATTCTGCATTTTGTTCACATATGCATCCTGCCATAGAAAGTAACAGAATAAAAATACTTAAAACAAAAATAAATTTTTTCATAACCTTAAGTTTTAAATTATTAATATAAATTGATTGTATATAATGTAAAATTATTTTCAAAAGAAAAGAAGGCTCCGGAGTTATGGCAAACAGAGGAGCCTTCGAAAATGCATCTAAATTTAAAGATGCGTGGAGATTAATCGCGTGGAACACATACATACTGGCAGCCATTACACATATAACAAAGGTCACAACCTTGACAAGATGCGTAACAGGATTCGCAACTATCACATTTTGGATGACCATCGCGGAGTATACACCAATCAGCTAAAATACAGCAGATTTCCATACGTATAGAATCTTTCCCTCCTATTCTCATATGAGGCATGTCGAGATATTCTCTCAATGCTTCATGAGTAATCTGTCTGAATTTGCAGGCAATACTCTCCGGAAGATAAACATTATTATTCTCACAAAGATTGTCTGCCCAGCATCCACCGCTGCAATAATTTAATGCAGAACACTTCTTACATTTATCAGGGATTTGAATATTGCAAGGAGCAAGGGTCTTTTCAATCATTGCTTTCTTTACTTCCTCTGCTGTTGAATCAGCTGCATTGATGAGCGCATATTCAGGATAGTTTGTCAGACGATGGCAGTTATATAAAAATCCTTTAACATCAAGTGCCCATAAACCTTTTCCTGCGCCGCAAAAATCGAATTCTGGTTTTTCCCTTTTCTTTAAATGAAGCACTGAAGAAATCTGCTTTTTCTTAAGCATTGCAACATCACTTGCTTCCCGAATACCTTTTATCCATGCTGCAAAATCCTCTTCTTTCCAGTCCATATTAAAAGAAGGAAAAAGACCGATATTTTCGAATCCCTTATCAAAGAGGTACTCTGCTATTTCCTTGAGATGATGACTGCTCTGAGGAGTTACTGTAACTCTAGCTGTATCATTTGGAGTAATCTGCAGAGCCAATCCAATATGCTTATCAACAATCTCAAAGGAACCTTTTCCATTAGAGAAAGGCCTATTCAAATTCTGAACATGTTTTGGTCCGTCAATTGAGCAGTGAATACCTGCTTTCTCCTTAAGCATGAACTCTTTTTTTCCTTCTGTAAGTCCTACAAGGTTTGAAGTCATAGACCATCTGAATTCAATTCCTTTCTTTTCACAGAAAAATTTTGTTTTCTTGTTTAATTCAAGAATTCTTTTCCATCCCAGAATAGGTTCTCCGCCCATATAATGGATGCTAAGAAGTTCTAATTTTTTACCTACTGCGAGAACTACTTTCTTAACTGCCTCAAAGACTTTTTTTGCGTTCATTAGTGAACAGCCTTTTTTACCAAAATAGCAATAAGTACAATCAAGCTGACACATGTTTGATGCGTCCACCATAAGATTCAACATTTTAATATCGAGAGAATCTCTTTGCGTATCTTTTTCTATAGCTGCTAAAGATTTCTCAATGTCCGAACATTCCAATTTTACAATCATTATTTTGTCCTCCTAAATTTTAGTTAATATTAGAAATTATTTTATTGTGCAAAGATAAATTTCAGAATTTAGTTTTTAATTTTAAAATAAAAGAAAAGAAGACCTCTGAAAGAGAGTTATGGCAAAAAAAGATCAGAGGTCTTCAAAGTTAGAAAAAATGAAAATAGCAAGCGCGTCATGACAGCCTTGCTCTAATCAACATCTCCTGGAAGAACTACTTCTTATCTTCTGGTTTTTCTGTTTTCTCAGAACCGGCTGAGAGAGATTTGTCTGTTTGTAATGCTGCCACAAGCTGCGTGAACATTTCTGTTGCTGCTCCTGGAGAGTTCGGGAGAAGAATAAGGTTGGATTTTGATTTTGAACCAATTGCTTCCAGGGTATCATAATGCTGAGTAATAACAATCATTGCTGAAGCTTCTCTTTCACTTATACCTGTTCCTTTGAGAAGTTCTACAGAATCTTTCAACCCATTAGCAATTGCTTTTCTTTGATTAGCTATTCCTTCTCCCTGAAGTTTTTTACTTGTGGCTTCTGCCTCTGCCTGTTTGACTCTCAAAATCTTTTCAGCCTCTCCTTTTTCTTCAGCGGCAACCTTATTGCGTTTTTGAGCATTGATTTCATTCATTGCTTCAACAACTTTCTTATCTGGCTGAATATCTGTAACAAGGACCTTGAGTATTTCAAATCCAAAAGCCTTTATTCCTTCAAAAACTTCCTTCTTGACATCATTTGAAATCTTTTCTTTTTCTTCAAAAACCTGATCGAGTTCAAGAGTAGGAACTTTTGCGCGTACCTCATCAAACACATATGAGGATATTTGCTGCTTGGTGTGTGTTAATTCATAAAATGATTTTTGAATTGAAAGATCATCTGCCTTAACGAAATATTGAACAGAAATCTTTACTACAATAGACACTTTGTCTTTCGTAATCGTATCTACATCAACATCTAACTGCATTACTCTCAATGATTGAGTCCCGGCAACAGAATCAATGAATGGTGTCTTAAAGGAAATTCCAGCTTTACATATTTTTCTGAATTTTCCAAATCTCTGGACAATTTTTGCATCCTTTTGCTGGGTTATAACAAAGAAACCAAAAAAGGTTATTAAAACAAAAAGTCCAAGAACTGAAAGTAAAATAATTGATACAGCACTCATTTTTTTGTCCTCCTAAATTTTAATTAAACAATAAAAATTAATTTTGATTATTTTTGTTATATAGTCACAAACTGAGAATATGTTGTTCTGCATCAAGCATGTGCAGAAAGAATTTTAGAAAACTCCCAATAAGAGTTTGATCAAATTGGGAGTTGTAATATGGATTAGTATTGTGAACGCTCACCACGTAAGAGAATTTTCTTTTTCCCCTTTTCCTTGTGCTTGTCCACCTTCGTATGTTTTCTACGATAAGTTATCTCTCTTTGGTTTTTCTCATTATTGATAATCTGATTGACCTCTGAAGAAAATGATCCTGTATCATCTTTCTTCTGCACATTTTTTTTGCTCATAAAAAATCCTCCTATTAATTAATTTGTTTAGAAAATAAAAAGCAAGCGCCTCATCTCAACAGCCTTGCTCTTTTCAACTTCACACGAATTTTAATTGTTTACCGAAAAAATCAACCTGAATTACTGAAAAGTATCCTCTTCATATAAACACCTCCTTTCATAAATTTTAGTTAATATTAGAAATATATTTTGCTCTGTTTAATGCAGAATATTATTTCAAAATAAAGAAGGCTCAGAGAAGAAAGATTAGAAGGAATGAAGTTCCTTAATAAAACCTCTAAGAGCCTTCAAAAACGCATCTAAATAAAGATGCAGGAAGAACATTCATTAGATGCTTCCTTCATTTGAACTTGTACTGAATAAGGAATCAAGGAAAGGTAAATTAATAATTCCAAAAGTATCCAGACAAATCAAAATAAGAGAAGCTACAATAATAATCATAAGATACAATTGCCAGTAATTAGCAAGATCTCTTCCAACACGAAGAAAGAAATTTTTCATTTTTTTGTCCTCCGAAATTTTAATTAAACAATCGAATTATTTTTTTGATTTTATTTTTCTGTTATATAGTCACAAACTGAAAAATATATTATTCTACATCTAAGTGCAGATTATTAAAATTTATAATTACTGAAAGAGATTAAATTTCAACAAGAGAAGAAACTCCACTGAGATAAATTACCTCTTCTTTCTTTAATTTTCCAAATTCTCCTGTTTTGTAAAGCTCATCCAAAAGTTCTTCTGGAACATCGTGCTTCATTAAAGAATCTCCTAAATCTTTTTTTAGATTAGAAAAGAATTCCAGTTGATTAGTAAAAATTTTCTTTCCTGGATATTCTTTAAGTTGAGACTCTGCCTCTCTTATTTCCAAATCAATAAGAGGAATAATCTCCTCTGTCTTATCACAATTGAAAACCATAACATAAATTAAAGATGAAGAACATCCTCCGGACGATTCAAGAGCTCCAGGGCATACTGAATGCGGAAGTTTTTCTTGAAATTTATTTTTTGCTGGTATTAAAATAATTCCAGTAAACGAGAGATTTTTGATTTTTTTCATTTTTTATCCTCCTTTATTATTTAAACAACTTTTTTCTTGGAAATTTTTTTGCTTTTTGTTCTTTCATTTCAGGCTCTGCAAGTTTATGCAGTGTAGATTCTGGAATTTTACTTAGGCAATTCTTTACATTTTTCTGCCTTAGCTCTCTTGGGAGAACAGTCACGTAATTCATCACTCTTTTTTTCATTTTTTGTCCTCCTCTGAATTTAATTACAATATATTATCCTGCATCCAAGATAATTGGTATTGAAAGAAATCGCTCCAACATTTCCATCTCTCTCAATAAGAACATCCATTCCCTTGCAAAGAAAAGTAAAATTCATAGTTCCATTCTCATTCTCTGAATCAAAAATAGAATAAGGAAGGGAATCACTTTGAAAGTCTTCGAGCTTAGCAGCAAAATTGTTGAAAGAAGGAAGAGGTTTTCCTTTAAGGCGCCCACCATCTTTATATGCTCCTCCTTTTATTGCACGACGCTCACTCCAACGAGCTTTTTGTCCGCGATGATTTGTTTTAATTGATTTTTTTGAAGTGAGGTAATTAAGATATCTCTCAAGTTTTTCTGAAGAGATAGACAAAATGACGTTTTTCATATTGAATATTTTAAATTAAAGATTCAAATTAACTCCACAAGACCAGAGATGATAATTTGCGTTTAATGTGTATGCCCATCCTCCGAAGACAGACCATTTATTATTTAAGTTAAAGGTCTCTTTAATTCCGAATATGTGCTCTGGCTCTCTCTTAAAATACTGATTTGCATAGTATACTTCTGAAAAAACTTTTTGTTTGAATAAATATCCTACTGTAATCTGATGATAAGAGAATAAAAAAGAGCAAGTATCTACTGAATTTCCAAAATCCCATCCAAACCAGTCTAAAGTTTTTATACTAAAATTTCCTTTGACTAGTTCAAGAGTACCTATTGGTCCAAGATAAGGCCGTCCATATAAAAATCCTGCAGACGGGCCAATTGAAAACCACTTTTTTGGATAATAGAGATACATAAATTCTCCCAAGTCATTATTAATGTCAGTTATCAAAACGCTTTTTCCTTTTCTCCAGACAGCTGTAAGAGTATTTCCTTTTGTAAGTGAAGTCTCTCCTGTTAAAAAAGTCAGAGAAAGGCCTTCCCAAGTTGATTTTCTGTTTGTTGCAGTATCTCCAGTTGCAATTGATTCCTGAGAAAAAACAGAGCTTGCAAAAAACATAAGGAGTGCAATAAGTCCCATCATCTTAAGGATGAATAACCTGTTTTTGTCGCTTGAATAGTCGAGAGATTCAAAATTTTCCATTTGTCTAAATTTATTTATTGTTAATACTAAGAATTTTTGAAATTAATTTTTTATTCAATATTTTATCAAACAAAACAAAATGTAGATACACTTTGTCATAGCCGTCTCTGAAATAAAAATCCTCAACTGCATGTGTACACATATGTTCCCATCCAAATGAAAATTTATTTGTTGAGTAACTTAAACCTAAAATATATTCTGCAAGAAGAGGACTATAACTAAAGAGATTATCTGGTGAAAAATAAGTTTTATTGGAAGCATAAAAATTAACTCCCCTTATTCTTCCAGATAGTTTCAATAAGCTATAAAAATTATCTCTTGATTTAGTAATATGCCATGGATCTAAATTGGGTGGATTGTAAAAACTAAAATACCTATTTTCATATCCTATTTCTACACTTCCCCCAACATTTAAAATTTTGCAAGAACCTGAATTTAAATTAATAAATTCTAAGCCAAGAAATAATCTATCATATGCTTCACTAAATGACTTTTCATTTATTGTATTGGAACGCAAATGATTATAACCTGCAAAAAAACACTTGCGGGTGTATCTCGCGCCAAGCTTATATTCATTTAAATTTGGAGAAAAGGTGTTTAAGCTGTAAGTTTGAAAATTAATTTTATTTGTTCCATAAAAACTAAACCCTTTAATTTCTCCATTGAATGTCAAGGCGCAATATAGATTATGGCTAAAATACAAACCAGGAAAAACAGTATTATATGTTGAATCGTAAAATCCAACAAATCTGTCTTCATATCCTGGCTCAACACTTCCACTAAATTTAAACTGTCCGTGTAAGATTAAACTTAAATGGAAGAAAACTAAAAGCAATATTCCATTTTTCATGATTTTAATTATTAATTTAAATGTACGATTAAACAAGAAATCTTCACGCGAATAGAAATTTTCCAAGTACAAATAATCCAAGCCCTATAAACAATATAAGATTAAAAAGACCAGATAGAATTATTCCGAAAATCCATCCGAGATAATACATTATCAAGTCCCCCATTACTTCTTTGTCTATTTTGTATTGTTTACTCTTTCTAAAAAGATCCTTGACATACTCTAAAAAACTTGAAATAATTGCGTAAGCAAATAAGTATACAATACCAAAGAAGAAAGAAATGGCAGTTATTCCACTATCAAATTTGCATAGCATCTCTCCTTTGAAATTAAGAGGAAGAAATAAGTAGAATCCAAAAATTACTCCAATAAGTAAAAAAATAATATACCTTATTGGAAGCCCGAACAACACAAACCTTAAGGTTTTCATGATTTCTAAATTTAGATTATTAATAAAATTAGATTATATCTTGTGTAAAATTATTTTCAAAAGAAAAAAGGGCAAATCTTAACAAGTAAAAAATGCCCTTTAATTAGACAATCCATTTATTACTCTTGATTATATTCTTCCAAGATTTTTATAAAAGAATATTTTTTTGAACTATAAGCATATCCCCGAAAGATATCTTTTATTCCTCTGTGCTCTTCGTCATAACCTAAATTAAAGGAAAAGCGATTTGCCCACCAATAATAATAAATTCCCTCTGTTGTTGCAAACTCTTGCCAGTATTCTTTATTAAATTGCACAAGTTTTGCAGAAAAACCTCTTCCAGCAGAACTAACTTCTACTCTAATCGGTCGAGCATCAATTTCAGGTATGTATACCCAAGGAGCAGTTAAATTCCATCCATTTCCATCTTGTAACCAGGTCTTTCCTGTAATAAAATTTCTTGCTATTCCAACATGAGTTGGTTCAACAAAATTAAGGAAGAGTAGATAGAATGTTAAGAAGGCTAACACAATTAAAACAGGCCTCTTGACCCATTTTATATTCCACACATTAAGGAGATTTTCCTTAATTAGATTTGGCTTGGCTTTCATATTCCTCTGATTTTGAAGACATTGTTTGCCCAGGGATTATTTCAGATTCAACTTTTAAGAAAGGGCAACTTTTACCTCCATCGGCTGCAAAGGCATAACACTTTAAGATTTCAAGCAGATTAGAAATATTATCGCCTGCTTTTCTTCCGTGCCATTCAATAAAAGTTTTAAGCCCCTTATGATCAAAGCGAACAAGCTTTGCATTCAATACTCTCCCTCCAACTCCCATCATTGCTGTAATGCTTATCTGATAAGGGCGTTCGTCAATTTTGTGTACTGCATACTTAATTGGATTTCTTACAACCCATCCCGTACGGCCAATAGAATCAATTTCTCCTGTAAACCTATTAAAGGTAAATCCGTACTCGTGTTTGTCAATTGAAGTAATGAAGATTGGGGCAGAAATAAGACCCAGAATAATCAAAATTACAATGATTATTCCAAAATAAACCAGAATTAATTTTTTCATTATTTTGTCCTCCAAATTTTAGTGAATATTAATTTGTTGATTTGTTTGAAAAAGAAAAGAAGACCCCTGTTAACTAAACCTGTTCTGTGATAGTCTAATTGAATTGGGAAATACAGGAGTCTTCAAAATAACAAGCGCCTATCCCAGTCGTCAGCCTTGTTCTAATCAACTTCGCAGATCATAATTTTACAAACTTAAAATGAGAGTTTGTTTTTTCTTGAAAATGTCTTTGCCTATTCTGTATAAGAGGCCGGATCCGTTGAGAAGGATGTAAATAAAAAGTATATATTTTCCTGCTGTCTGGCGATATTCTTCTAAAGTCATATCTGCCATAGCTAGGTCAAGCCTGCGAGGATTTGGAAGAAGATCAAAGAGAAAATCTATTCCTGCAAAGAACCACATATTCACAAAAGGAAATAATATAAGATAAAATACTAAATACCAGATCCATCCAAGTCCTTTTTGATATAAACCTGCACTAATGAAAAATTGCATAAGTAAAAAAGGAAACATGAAAACCAGAGAAATCCCGATTACTGCAATAGTGTCATAAATCGTCCCACTCAGATGGAGATTAAAGATAGTTGTCAGAATCAGGAAAATAAGACCTATAGCAAGTCCGCTCATAGAGACTACTGAAAGAATTTTTTCAATTTTTTTTGTCCTGTAATAAAGATCTAAATCGTTTGTCATTTTTTTGTCCTCCTAAATTTTAGTTAATATTGGAATTGTTTTTTTATTTGTAAAAGGAATAGTCTGATTTGTTTATACTCTATCAGACAAATTTAAGAGTAAGAAAGTTATTTTGGTAAGAGAACCAAAGTTAGATAGAGAAGGAGAAGTCCTCCGCAAACTAATGAAAAAAGTCCAAGAGAAAGTCCTTTTAATTTCTTCATTAATCTGGAGTCGTTTTTGTAATTTGGATCATTGATTAAAGAAAGAATGAAGCTTAATCCAATAATTAATCCCAAAAGAACAAAAATTCCTCCGAATAATCCTAAGAATACATGAATTTCCATAATTTCAAAATTTAGTTATTAATAGAATTTAATTTCAAAAGGAAGAGTCTGATTTGTTTATACTCTATCAGACAAGTTTATGAGTAAGATGGTTAATTTTATAATAAACCTCCAATTGTGCAAAGAAAAATAAATGCTCCTACTGCAACTGAAATAAATCCAAAGATAAGTCCTTTTATCTTTTTTATTAAGATTGGATTTTCTTTACCATTCGAACTGTGCATTAAAGAATAAGTAAAGTGCACTTCTACAATAGAACCTAAAAGAACAAAAATTGTTCCAAATAATGTTAAGATTAAAAAAAGTTTCATGATTTCTAAATTTATTTGTTTATACTAGAATTATTTTTTCTCGAAATTTGTTTTTGTTATAAAAAAGAAATATCTTGTTCTGCTAAATGCAGATTATTGTTTTCAAAAGAAAAGAAGACCCCTGCAAAATAAAACCTGCTCGTATGAAAAAGGTAATAAGAAAAGAACGCACAGAGGTCTTCGAAATTTCACTGTCCTGATCTAATTATAAGAAAGATTACAGACAGTATTGTTGCTCCAAAAAACACTCCTAAAAGGAATGGTACAGTTGCCTCTTCTCCTAATACACAGAATAAGAGTATCACAAAGAATAAAGTGAATGCAGAGGCAAGAATGATTAATGTTTTTCTAGTTGGCATATTCTTAGGAATTAATGTAAAGTTACTTCACAATTCTCAGGTTAGATCTCTTATTTTTTATTCTGTCAAGTATTAGAAAAAATAACCCGGTAAAGAATATACCTATAGTTACCCAGACCACAGTAAGAAAATTATTCTCTGGCTTGATAACAAACGGGGTGAAGAAAATTGCCAAAATTATGCATAAGGCAAAAAGTACGTAAAAGATACCAAAAAAGGTAAAGCTGATGTTTTTGTAAGTGGAATTTTTCATTTTTTCTAAATTTAAGTTTATATTAATAATTAATTATTTTCTGTGTTATTTCGTGTGTATTATAAGATATTTCAGGGTATTTCACCTTAATTGTATAGTTGATAGTATTGCAAATTAGATAAAGTTTTTACTTTTCTGCGTCGTTTATTGTCCTTCTGATTTGTCTGAATCGACAAACGAGGGTATTTCACTTTGTTTACCCAACAATGTGAATTATTTCAAGTGGTTTTTACAGAGTAAAAAGCGATTTTAGTGTGCTTTACTTTGTATGTCTCTCGAAATGTTTTTGTTTGTTGTTTTTATTTGATTTGTGAATATGAAATTGTAATTAATTGATTAATAATTTTGAATTTAATTTGATAATTTTCTTCCATCCGTCTGTGCTTCTTTCTTCTTTGACTTTGATAATTCCATTTTCCATTAATTTGTTTTTCACAACATTTCCTTTTCTTGGAGAAACTCCAATTTTCTTGTAGATTTCAACTGTACTTAATGTGTGATTTGGATTATCTATTAAGAATGTTACAAATCTTTCTTCTTCTTGAGAGTTTAATGATATTTTATTAGAAGATTTGTTGTCAATAACAGCTGGGTTAGTAGTAATAATTTTAACATCGCTTAATGGAGCTGTTTGAACATTAACAATTACTTCTTCAGTGTTTTGTTCGATTACAGGTCTGCTTTTAATAGATTTAAGATAGTCTTCTTTTGTTAGAGCTTTTTCTAAGAAATAATTTACTGCAAGCAAAATATCTGATTCTTTGTATAATTTTTCAGGAAGACCTTTTTCTAAAAGTCTTTCAGCTTCATTTATTGTTCTTCCCTGTGAAACCTGCTTACATACAAAATCATACAATACTTTTTGTGTTTTATTGAGAGTTCTTGAGTTATTTCCTTCAATTTGCTGGGGTATTTCATCCTGTTTTTCTAAATTAACTTGAATTTTTTTAATATTTTCATTTGTTTGCTCCTCTATTTCTTCTATTTTTGAAGATATTTCAGGCATTTTCAGCTCTAAAGTTGTTTCTGCTCTCTCAATTAGCGCATTTCTAAATTCTTTTTCATTTTCATTCTTTTCAACTTCTATTCCCTGAACTACACACTCCATTTTTGAAGCAATTTTTTCATCAGATAAAATTGAATCTCTTAAATTGTTGTAAGGAGCTTTAATCAAAAAAGGGGAAGTGTATCTTTCTGAAAGTTTAACAATTGCGTGTCCTACTGGAAGTCCAGTAAAAATTTCTTTTTTATCAGCTAGATTCATCAAAGAGCTAATATCCATAACATCCTGAGGCAATTGCTGTTGGAAAGCAATATGACAAGCACTATTTCCTTTAACACTATCACTTAATTTTGATAAGTGCTGGTCTAAGCAAATAAGACACGTGCCGTACTCTCTCATTTCTCTATAAACCATATCTGTAACTGATTCTGTTACAAAGAAAGTTTTATTCTTTAAGAAGATATTATGTGCTTCGTCTACAACAATTGCGTGCTTGAAACCTTCGTCTGTTTTTCTTTGGTTTGCTTTTTTTAATTTGTAAATGTAAGTTAAAAGATATTCTGCAAAGAATTTTTTTTCTACATTGCCCAAAGAGTTAAGTTCAAAAATAACCTGTTTATCGAATAAGTCTTCAACTGATAAACTTCTTTTTCCATCATAATTAATTACTTTTCCAAAATCTCCAAATGTAAGTACAGAAGCTATTCTTAATGCACTTTCATACCAAGTTGCTTCTCTTCCTTTTGCTTCTCTTGCTTTTATTTCAAGCATTCTTTTGATGTGTTGCCAATTAGGATAGTGTTTTGAGCCTTTGTAAACTTCCCATCCTTCAAAAACTTCATCTAATGTTTCTAGTAAAATTTTGTGAACTCCGAATGAAACACAGAAACTTTCTGTTAATAAATCACATAAAGTATTAATCCACTCTTTTGGAGCAACTCCTTTTGGAGGAATATTAATATTTGTCTTGAATAAATTGCTTACAGAATCATTTCCTACTGTAAATACCATTATTGAAGGGTCTACATTAAGTAAAGGTCTGAAACTCTTTTTCCAGTCAAATACTAAAAAAGGTTTTTCTTTATCAATAAATGTTTTAAGGATATTTAATGCTAAAGTAGTTTTTCCTGAACCACTCATTCCACTTATACATACGTGTCTTGGCCAGTCTTTTTCCCTTAATGCAAATGGGAATAATTCTTTATTAGCATAAACTACATTTGCTATATTATATTCGCCTGCAACTGCATTTTGCTGAGGAGGTTCAAGCAATACTTGTTTATCCAAGAATTTACCTAAATGTTTTTGATATAAAACACTTAAAATTTGTAAAATTTGATTTTTCTCTTCAAGAGATTCTGAAAGAGAGTATCTAAAATATAATTCATCTATCTTATTTCCTAATATAGGTTTAAGCTTAGCACTTATTTCTTCTATTGAAATCTGTCTTTGAACTTGAGGCATTTTAATTGTCCTCCTTTAAGATATCATTTAATTCCTTGATTCTGCTTTCTTTTTCACTTAATTCTTTTTCATAAATTCTAAGTTCTTTCTTTAATAGAGCAATATCTTTCCAGCAATTTATCTTTTCATTAAGTTGAAGTTCAGAGATTTCTACCTTTTTGTTTCTAAGAGAATTCTTTTCTTGAAGAGCCTCACTTTGTCCTAATGCTCTAAGAGTGCTTTCATTTTCAAGTATTAAGTTGCTTATTTCAGATTTCAAATCTTCCCCTTCTTTGATAAAGTCCAAACTAAGTTTCTTTCTTTCTTCTACTAATTGCTTTATTTCAGCAATAGCTTTTTTCAAAGATTCAACTCTTTCCTGCCCTATTGCATCGAGAGTATTACCCTCTGAAAAACCTGAAATAACTGGTTTTCCAAGCCCTAGGAAGGGAGTTTGACTTTGTGAAATACCTTTAATTTCCATAATTATTAAGTGGTAACATACTTTATAAATGTTTCTTTTTTATAACTCCTATTAAGTTACATCATTTTAGAAATGAACTTTAAAATAAAGCTTTTTATAGGAAATAAATCTGATAGATTAAGAAAGTGCGGATATGCCGGAGTGGTCAAACGGGGCAGACTCAAAATCTGCTGGCTTATGCCTACAAAGGTTCGAACCCTTTTATCCGCATATATTTTCTTCTATAATAAATAATTTAAACTAAAAATTATTTATAATGTTCTTCTGTTAGTGTAGGGGTAACCTGAAAAACGAGGCGTGAGATGATGCTTAATATTCATCAAAACCAGAACGCCTACAACCGAAAGGAGAGGCTAACGTCTGGGTATTTAATAGAAAATGGAAGAAAAACAAATAGATTTCCCTGAAGAAAACGTCCGTAGAGAATTAAGTGGTCTTTTAAAAGAAAAACCAAAAACAATAAGCAGATTTGCTATAAGGAGTAAAGTTTTAGGAATATTGAAAGAGACAAACTATCCATTAACAGTAAATAATATTGTTGAATTTAATGTTGGTGATGACAGCGATGATTTAAGCAAAAAAGTTAATAAAATTATGATAGAAAAAGGATATCTCCCTGCATCAGATAATTACATAAAATCCTATTAAACTTAAGGCAACATTGGTGCGTTAAAGGTTGGTAAATGAAAAAAGGGATAATTATTTATATAAGTGTGTATTAGAATTTTTATGTTGAATAAACCTCTTCATTCTTTTAATAGAAACCTATTTAAGGAGAATATTATTAATTATAGTATATTGGAAAATAGTTTGAAAGGAGGTAAAAGACATCACAACAAAGTTTAAAAAAGCAGTTCTTCATACAAAAATATGGCATTAAAAAATATAAGATTTACAAGAGCAGAGAGATTATCTAAGGAAATTAGAGAAAAGAATAGTTTACCGAATGAGGGTTTAATAATTATTGAGAGTTTAAACCCCGACCTTAGAGAGAATTTTATTACAATAAAAGAGGGAGGAATAAGAGAATATTTATTGTCAAAGGGACAATTTATGGAAGAATCCACCCAGCAATAATTTATTTTTAATTTTAAAATGATTACCATCATACCTTCATTGGAAGTTATGAAAGCAGTTACGGATAACAATATACAGGGTTCTGGTGCAGATTTAAGGCGTCAAGCATTTGATAAGGCGACAGAACTTATGACATTAGCTAATGTTGAAGTTTTAATTGAGGGTTTAACTTATGAAAGGATAGAGGGAAAGTTAAATGAAGAGCATAAAGTAGTATTTCAATCGGGCTATAGAATAGATAATTCTGCAAAGGGTCTAAAACAATACGGAACTACACAAGCATTAAAGTTTGTTGCAGAATCAGAATCTAAATCAAGAAGAGTTATTATCATAAGCGAAAATCAAGATGATTATCAAGAAATATGTGATGGCACTATAATAACATTAACCCCTGCATTTTTTATAGAAAAAGTTGGAAGAGCAATAAATAATTACAAAAAGAAGATAATATCAAATATTGATGATTCTTTGAACGCTTTATTTTTTATTTGATAATTTAATCAATTCCAACCACTTATTTTCAGAATTAAGTTTTAAATTAGTGGCTAATTCATAAGGGCATTTATTTATTGTTTGATGTTTTGTTATAAAATTATAATAAATTTCAAATCCCTTCAAAATAGCATTAGCACTTTCCACACTTCCGTGAAAACCACGCATTGTTTTTGTTCTGGCTCTTAGATTATTATGTAATCTTTCAATAGGATAATTAAAACCATCTCCTTTTGAAGCAGTTACTATCTTATGAGCAACATTAACACTATGAGTTTTATTTGAAAATCCATAAACCTTCTTTATTGCATCTGGATAAGCCAACCAACCATCAGATGTAATAACTTTAACTTGATTTTCTGTTTTAGTTTTAATGTTCTTTATTATTAATTTAATCTCTTTCATATTTCTGGATTGAACATAATTTGAAACAACCATAAATTTAGTTTGAGGACAGATAGAATCAATAAACCAATTTTTATCAATCCCTAATTTCTTTTTATGTGATTTTCTTCTATGATATTCAACCTCGTCAATTTGGATTTCTGCACCAACATTAAGTTTTAATTTTCCTGTAAATTTTGAAATCATAACAGAGTATTTTCTAATCCATCTCAAAATAGAAGTATGGTCTGAATTATGAGGATAGAATGCTTTAAAGTGTTCCTGCACTTTTCTTGTGCTTACACCTCTGTAAAATAAGTCCATAGCACAGGTTACTTTTTGTGGTGCATTTCTCATTCTAAAGAAGCCATCATCAAGGGTAAATGTTTTGTTACAATTATTACATTTATATCTCTGAATAAGCCCTCTATTCTCTGTTTTTCTCTTAGTCCATTTGATTACATTCTCACTCTTACACTTTGAGCATATTATTTTGTTTTCCATAATATATTTAGGTATCTAACCTTTATATATCTTTAGGTATCTAAATAGTATATGTTTTGGTATCTAAATGTTTATAAACCATTAGGTATCTAATATTATATGAAACTGCAAAGTCAGGTGAGCAGAAAGTATGGTGATACAGAATATAAGAAATCTTGGATAGTTATCTCTCAAGAACTTCTTACAAAACTGGGGTGGAAGTCGGGACAAGAATTAGAAGGAGAAATCAAAGAAGATAAATTAATTATTAAAAAGAAAAGGAATTAATATGAAAGACATAAAAGAGTTTGAAAATAGAATAATATCTGGAGATTGTATTGAAAAATTAAAAGAACTTCCACCTAATTCTGTGGATTTAATTTTTGCAGACCCTCCGTATAATATGCAATTAAATGGAGACCTCTGGAGACCTAATCAAACTAAAGTTGATGCTGTTGATGATGAATGGGATAAATATGAAAGTTTTGAACATTATGATAAATTTACTATTGAATGGCTAAAACAATGTAAACGAGTTCTAAAAGAAGATGGAACTATTTGGGTTATTGGTTCGTATCATAATATCTTTAGAGTTGGAAAAATTATACAAGATTTAGATTTCTGGATTTTAAATGATGTTATCTGGATGAAAACAAACCCTATGCCTAATTTTAAGGGAACTCGTTTTAATAATGCTCACGAAACTCTAATTTGGGCTTCTAAAAATAAAGATTCAAAATATAAATTTCATTACAAATCTATGAAAGCTTTTAATGATGATAAACAAATGAGGAGTGATTGGTTTATCCCCATTTGTATAGGAAATGAAAGAATAAGAGTAAATGGAGAAAAAGCACACTCAACACAGAAACCAGAAGAATTACTTTATAGAATTATTTTATCTACCTCTGATGTTGGAGATATTGTTTTAGACCCGTTTATGGGCTCTGGAACTACTGGGGCAGTTGCTAAGAGATTAAGAAGAAAATATATAGGATTTGAGAAAGAAGATTTTTATAAGAAAGTTGCTGAGGATAGAATAAAAAAAGTTGTTCCTATTGATGAAGAATTTTTAAAATATAAAATAGAAAAACCCAAACCAAAAGTCCCTTTTGGAAATTTGATAAAAGAAGGATATATTGAAGTTGGAGAAATTATTGTTGATAAATTGGGAAATAATAAAGCAAAAGTGAATGCAGATGGGACAATAAGCAATGGAGAAGTTGGGTCAATTCATAGTGTAAGTGCTAAAATTCTTGGAAAAGAATCTAATAATGGGTGGGATTATTGGTATGTAGTTAGAGATAAACAACTAAAACCGATTAGTGATTTAAGATGGCAATATGCTAAAAAGTTTTTAGATTATTAAATTAAAAAGAACAATCTTAAAAAAATGCCTAATAATAATTTTTCTCTCAAAGTAAATCTCCCACAAGCAGATAGAGAAAGAAATGCCAGAATTTTCGGAAAAGTAATTGAAGCAATTATTGTCCCCGTCTTCATTGGCATCTTTATAGGTTTGGGAAATCCTATAACTATCATAGTTGCTATAATTTGGTGGGGATTTGGTGTATATGGATTATTTACTAATTGGGAAGATTTTATTATACAAGTAATCCTTAAACTTCTTGGAATTATAAATTAAAATTTAGAATGTATCTCTGGAATTTTCTTTAATTCTCCGATAAAATAATCTAAATTCTCTTTTTGGTCTTTTCTTCTTTCTTGAACAATTTTATCAAAATCTAATCCGACTAATTTACAAAATTCTTTTCCTGTCATTGCTGAGTTTTTAGGTAATAATCCTTTTGCCCCTCTTTCTATTTGTTCGTGAGAAGTTGCATTAAATGAACAATAATGAATAGAAACATCATCTTCCTTTAAGTTGTGACTTTTGATTAAATGGGCTTTTGCAGTTATCAAACTTGCTACTTCTCCAGCTACTTTTTTAGTATCAAAAGTATCGCCATCTTTAATTTCAATAAGTCTAATTTTACCTTCTTTTTCTATAACACAATCAATAATTATATCGTGCCCGTCTTTTATACCTTTGAAAACTCTATTTTCCTTATTTATTTTTTGTATTGAAACTCCTTTAGTATCTTTGATTTCACTGGCTATCATACTTTCTAATTCATTGCCCGTTGAAATCACGGCAGACTGAACTTTGCTCATCAACATACCTAATTGTCTATTTCCAAACAATCTTTCATAGCCAGAGGGGGTTTCTTCTTCTCCTCTGCCTTTTGCATTACTAATCAAAGCCATAAAAAACATAAGAAAGAGAAACTTAAAAATCTACCTACCAACCTTTAACGCACCAATGTAACTTAAGGCTAAACTTTATAAACCCATTAAAATTAAACTCTCTATCTGCGAGCGAAAGGCGCTCTCAGATTCTGCGAGCGAAAGCGATAGTAGAGATTTACTTTACTCATTCTTCGCAGATATAAGAATAAATGAAAACAAAGACAAAAATATCAAAGCAGCTTGAAAGAAAAAGCAATTCTAATTTAGCTGAAACAATAATTGCAGGGAAAAAACAAGAAGCTTGGCTTGAAGTAGCGGGTTTACTTTCAACTCCAAGAAGAAAAAGAATCTGTTTAAATCTTGAAGAAATAAGCAAGAATTCAAAAACAGGAGAAAATGTTGTTGTCCCTGGAAAAGTTTTATCACAAGGGGAAATTGATAAAAAAATTAAAGTAATTGCATTCGATTTTTCAGATAAAGCTAAAGAAAAATTATTAAGTGCAAAATGCGAAGTTATAAGTATCTTAGATGAAATTAAATTAAATCCTTCAGCAAAAGGAATTAAGGTATTAAGATGAAAGTATTAGACGGTAAAAATGCAGTAATGGGAAGATTAGCCAGTTTTGCTGCTAAAGAAGCACTTAAAGGGGAAGAAATTAGAATAGTTAATTGTGATCAAGTTATTATAACTGGGAATAGAAAATTTACTGAAAAAGAATTTCAAGGTAAAAGAGAAAGAGTAGGTTCAGGACAACAGGGTCCTAAAGTTTCTAGAACAAGTGAAAAGATAGTTAAGAGAGCAATTAGAGGTATGCTTCCAGATCATAGAGAAGGTGTTGGAAGAAATGCATTTAAGAGAATCTTATGTTACAAAGGAGTTCCTGCAGAATTTGTGAATGCAAAAAAAATAACATTCAATCACGAAGATAAATTAAAGTACATTGAAGTAAAAGAACTTACATTGAAGAAATAAAATGGAAAACAAAATAATAACATCTGGAAAAAGAAAAACAGCAATAGCAAGAGCTGAAATAAAAGAAGGCTCTGGAAAAATTACTTTAAATAAAACAAGCATAGAAAATTTCCATAAGTTTGATGTTCTAAGAATGAGAGAACCACTAATGATAACTGAAAAAGTTCTCGGAAAAATAAATTTTGATGTTAAAATATCTGTTCATGGTGGAGGAGAGAAGGGTCAAATAGAGGCTGCTAGATTAGCTCTTGCAAGAGCAATAGTCAAATTCACAGGTTCAACAGAACTTGAAAATGCTTTCTTTGATTATGATAGAAATCTTTTAGTTGCAGATGTAAGAAGAAAAGAAGCTTACAAACCTGGAGATTCTAAAGCTAGAAGTAAGAGACAGACATCTTACAGATAAAGCGTCGATACTCAGACGAGTCTTCGCATAGAGACAGACATCTTATCGTTAAGGTTGAAATAACAATTATCTTCCACAGTCGTTTAATATTACTAAGATATAAGCGCCTATTTTTATGAGCAATGTTTACAAAGATAAATTCAGGTTAACTATTTTTCAAAGAAAACTTAACATTTATTAACTATAATTCATTAGGTTAAATATGCCAAAAAAGGAAGACAAAAAACTAAAAGCAAGTAGAGGTGAAGGTTGGATGAGAATTCCAGTAGGAATAGTCTCAGGGGTTATTATCTACATTTGGGCTTATTTGATATGTTTATTCTTTGTTATAAATTTTTTATATAGAGTTATAACAGGCAAAACCCTAGGAGAATTGGCAAATATGTCTGAAGTTTGGAATATACAAAATTATCACTTAATGAAGTATATGATTTTCCAAACAGAAATTAGACCATTCCCATTTACAGATTTGAAAAAAGAAAAGTAAGATTAATTCTTTCTATTGATTTTATCTAATTTGTCTTGAACATGATTAAACAGTGTTGTTGAAACTAAAGGAGCGTGTTTTCCTTCGTTAATTTGGCCGTCAAATTTAACTTTTCCTACATAAGCGAAATTTCTAAGAATTTTCTTTAATCCATTTACTGAAAGAGAGTATTTTTGTGCTAATTTGTTTAAACTTGCCTCTTCCTTTAAAAAATCTTCAAAAATCTCAATTACTTTTCCTGAAGTTTGAGGATTTGGAACTAGTGTCTTTTCCTTAAGATTCCATTCGTAACCAAAAGGAGCTCTTGACATGTGCCTTCCTTCTGAAGATTTTTTTAACATTCCTTCTTTTTGTATCTCTCCTCTTTCTATTTCAAACTCTTTTTTACAATGCGGACAAATCATTTCATCATTACCTGATCTAAAGGAGATTTTATCTTTTTTAATTCTTCTGAAGAAATATGAGTATAAACCTGAGTTGTGGAGAGGTCACTATGTCCCAATAATTCTTGTATTTTTCTTATGTCCACTCCGTTTTCAAGAAGATGCGTAGCAAAAGAATGTCTCAAGGTGTGACAGTGAACATCTTTTTTTATTCCAGCTTTAGCTGCAGCTTTTTTAATAATCTTTTGAAGATTTCTTTCAGTCAATCTTCCATTTGGGCCTGTAAAAAGATATTCTTGATTTGTTTCTTTTTGCTTTTCAGTTTGAGAGAGCAAATCCTCAATTAAAAATTCTGGAATATTAAACATTCTATCTTTTTTTCCTTTACCTTGCCTTACATTTCCAATTTTTTCTTCAAAGTTTAAATCTTTTATCTTCATATTTGCAACTTCTGAAACTCTAAATCCACAAGCATACATAAATGAAATCATTAATCTAGACTTTTTTGAAATTACAGAGTCAATTAATTTTCTTACTTCATCTTTTGTTAAGACAGAAGGAATCTTTTTCTCTTTTTTTGGACGCTTAATATTTCTTGTGATGTCCTCTTTAAGAATATTAGAATAAGCATACCTTAATGCTGAAAGAAAGACTATTATTGTGGAAGATGAAGAATCACTTAAAACATCTGCTAGGTACAACTTGACATCATCTTCGGTAATCTTAGCTGGCTCTTTTTTAGTGTGCTCCAAAAATTTTTTATTTATATCTACATAATTTTTTAAGGTGTATTCCGAATTCTTTGAAATTTTTAATTCAATCTCTAGTTTTTTAAGAAAATCTTCTTTGTTCATCTAATTTCCTCTTTTTATAAAGTAAATTATACGAACTTATTTAAATATCTTTAGTAGAAATTATTTTGTTTTTCTTTTGTTATTTGTATTATTCTTTGGTTTTATTAATAATCGTTGATTAATCAGCATGATTATAATTGCTCCAATTATAAACCAATAACTGACTGTAAATGTAAGAACAATAAATAGGATTGCTAAAAGAGATAGTAAAACTACTTTTAGATTCATATTATTAGCTTCCTGGTGCTACAACTGCCCCAAAAATTATATTTCCTTGACAAGTTCCTGCAACACCTAAAGGAACATAAATTCTCCAGTAAGTTGAGTTAGTATCATCTACAAAAGGATGAGTGTCATTTCTTCTATAATCTAAATTAAATATTTTTGGTGTTGGAGCAGCACTTAAATTTGTATAATTTGAAGTTATTTGCAAAGAGGTTAAAACTCCTGAATGACTTACAGTTAGATTATATTTTTCATGTTGAATTGAAATATTTTTTATAGACCCTAAAGTACAATTCATAGCATTCCCATCATTTTCTCTAAAACCATATCCGCTTAGGGATAAATTAACTTTTACATTTCCAGCATTACTTACATTAGAAACATTCTCACCTGAAAAGTTCATAGCACTTACATTTCCATAATAAATAAAATCTGGTAATGCTAATGCTAGTAGTTGGGAGATATTTGAAACATCATTTCCTTGACCTGTTGTTTGCTTTGAATCATTTGCTAAAAGAGTACAATTCCAAATCCCCGGATTTGCATAATATTGAACTGTAAATGTACAATTTACCCATAAACTATAAGTATCATATTGGGTTAAAGTACACGAACTATTATAGTAGTGAGTGTTATTATCATTTACGTCACTGAAATTAGAAGTAGAATTATCAAAAAAGACTGCAGAACCATTCCAAACATCATTCCACCCATTATAATCTGTTACAAATGCTTTACAAGTAACTATTTTAGTGCTATTTGGGGTCAATGTAATTGTAGATGCATTATTATCTATACTTACATTATTTACTTCAGGTATTACATTGCCAATTGTTAGGTTTGTTATAACAGTAACATTATCTTGTCCTACACCTGCAAAAACGGATTCTGGAAATAAAGAAAGAGTAATTAATATAAAAATTACAATTAATCCTAGGAAGAATAATAGTGATTTTCTGTTTAGTATTTTTATCCTCATTTTAATCTAGCTCCACATACAAGTAATATGCAGTCGCACCTGTGAAACCCTGAGAACCATTTTCTGGAACCAACATCTGGAAATCATAGGCTTGACCATCATAACCTGCTAAACGATTTTCTAATATAGTTGCATAAATTATACTTGTAGCATCATATAATGCCATTTCTTCAAAAATAGCATCTTGAGCCACACTATTAGTGTAAGTATTTATTGTTGGGCAAGTATTTCCACTAATGAATCTCCCTGCAGCCCAAAAAGGATTATGCGTTCCATACTGAAAAGTTCTGGTTAGATTGTCAGCACTACTATTATGAAACATATTTGTCTGCTCTGTTAGTAAGTTTGTAGTCCTATTTGCACAAGCTATTGAATTCCATTCTATTGTTCCTGAATCTCTCGTAGAATATACTCTTCCAGTTGTTGTTGCTAAACTCCAATCATAAATTGTTGCTCCCCCAGCATCATCCAATGTAAATTTACCATTTACCCATCCTACAAACGCTTTCCAACGATAGTTTTGAGTAGTTGCAGTTAAATTCAATGCAGAGATATATCCTCCAGATGTATTTACAAAAGCAGCAGAAGTTGTATTTTTAGTTTCATTTGAAGTAATATTTACAACAGGACCAGTAGGTGTTGCTGCAGATAAAAATAAAGTGCAGATTAAAATTGTGAAAACAAATATAATTGATATTACAAAAATGTTAACTTTTTTCTTTTTTGTTTCACTTTCTCTTTTTTGTTTAAGGTTCATATTTCTTTCTCCTTATTAAAAACTTCTTAAAAATTAAAAAAATAAAAAAAATGTAATTACTCTAACTCTACCCAGAAGTAATAGGTAGTGGTACTTGTATCTATCAAGTGTCCGTTTTCTAAAACAAGCATTTCAAAGTCATGAGGGTTCATATCAAAACCTAATGGAGTTTCTTCATCCAATAGCGATGTGAAAACTACGCTTTGCGTTGTAGGCTCGTATAAAAGAACCTCTTGGAATTTGCCATCTGTAGAGCTATTTGTATCATCAAATAAGTGTGTACTTAAACATTCTCCTGCTGAAAATTGGAAATTGTTTGTATAAAACAAATCATGAGCTAAACCTTCTCCACTTTCATGAGTTCCTGCTAATGAGAAAGTGTTATCTACACCGTCTACATCATCAAATGCTACTCCAAACATATCTTCTAGGATAGTAAGATTTGTTCCTTCTAGGTTTGTTCCTCCTGGAACACCTCCACTAACTGAATCTCCATATGTTCCGTCTGCAGTGAAATTAAAACATTGTATATAATTCCAAATAATAGAATTATTTGTTGATGCATAAATCTCACCCTCTGGAGATGCAAGAGACCAGTTATACATCACATTATCAGATGAATCTGCTAACATAACTGTACCTGTGACATTACCAAAATAACCTTGCCAAGCTTGAGTTATCGAATAACCCTGGACATTCATGTTAGTTATATTTCCTGCAATTGCATTTGGATCGTTTCCTGCTTCATCTGGATTTGCTCTGTCTGAAGGAGAAACTGGATTTACAGTTGCACCAAAAGGTTCAACTGCTAAAACTGTTGCAGAAATAAGTACAACTAACAGAGCTGACAATAAAAACAGTTTACTAAACTTATTCATCCTCTTTTATCCTCCTTTCAATTACTTAAAAAATTTTAAGCTTTATAAAGTAAAATACAATTTGCAATTTATAAACCTTTCTAAAAATTAAGAAGAAAAAGCAAAAGATTTAATAACTCAAATTTAAAAACAAAAAACAATTTTTTAACAAAAATTTATTTTTTTCCGAATAAAAATTAAATTAATTCTACATAAAACGAGACACTCTTTGAATCGCCTAATTTATATTGTCTTAATTTTGCAGGGACTCTAATTTCATAATCGTAAATTCCATACGTGCCAATTGAACTTTTATTTATTGGAGTAATAAAAATCAAATCTTCTTTGTTGGCTAGATCAAATTCTCCATTACTTCCATTTGTATCATCCGAAGAATCCCAAAGAATCCCTGTTACAAAATTTGAATTATTTGTTGAATTTGTTACAGGTATCTCTTGGATTAATTTATTGAATGAATAAACATTAATTTTTTTCTTTATTATTCCCGAATCTGTATAAACAGAGTAAACAGAATCATCATATGTGCTTGAATTTAACAAGGTATCTACTTCTGAAAAATCAGAAGAACTATTTGTTCCTGATTTTGTCTTCCCAATTGCTTGTAATTGTGTCCATGAAACATACGAATCGTAATCAGTAACGTAGATGTTTCCTAACTGAAAACCATCTCCTTCCCATTGAGTTAGTTTTTTATCTCCTGCGTTTGCTAATACAGAATCACTGAAAGTCAAAACATCTCCATAAAAGAAATGCCAAGATCCAACGCTGATGCTTTTGCTTGCTTTATTATTTGTTTCATTCAATTCTATAAAACTACCATTTGTTAGTGTTGGCGGGTCTACTATTATAAATATTTGACTTGTTCCAATTTGTGCAGACCAGCTTGTTGAAACATTTGTTTGATTAAATAATGAGACGTTGATTAAAATATTTGATCCTATTTGAATTCCTCCTGAATCTGGGTCCCCGTTATAGAATCTTACTATCACATTTTCAGCATCTGCTCCTCCCAAATTAAATATGGTAGCATTTATTGTTATAGATTGATTTTCTTTAATTTCAGTTTCATTTAGAATTATCGAAGAAGAGTATACTGCTAAATCAGGATAAGTAAGATTGAACATTCTTACTTCGCTTGTATTTATATTCTTAACTTGATCCCAACAAGTTACGTTCCATGTATGTGTTCCCTGGCCAATAACTGAGCTTAAAACATTTCTTCTTATAGGGGAATTATTGCTAACCCAGAAGTTAGGGTCTCTTACAACTCCATCTATAGTCAAGTTACATTGAATAGCATTATCAAGAATATCTATTGCAGTTAAATTAAAATATACTCTAGTATTGTTATAATTTATTCCTGAATTATTATCCGGAGAATTTAATATTATTGATGGTGGAGAAATATCTCTATAGAATGTCCAAGGTTCAGGAGCATAATAATTTACATCACTGTCGGTACAATTTACTGTCCAATTATGCATTCCTTCGTTAATTCCTGCTATTGTGAAATTATTTGATCTTCCTGTCTGATTTGTAAAAAACAAAATGTCTGTCTTTGTGGTATTATATGCTCCGTCTAAATAAAAACTACAATTAGGTAAATTTATTGGGTCTGTTGGAGTATAGAAGAAAATTATTGAAGAGTTTGTTGTTCTAAAATCTGGAATAGGAGAGTTAAGAGTAACATTTGGAGGAGCTTCTACTGTGAAATTTATTGTTTGACTAACATTAATGTTATTTGCATCATCCACACAACTTATGCTCCATGAGTGATTTCCATCTGCTAAAATGCCATATTTTATTATATCAGAAGTTATTGAATAATTTCCAGATGAATCCAGCTCTCCATCTAATGTAAAATTACAACCAAGAATATTGTCTAAATTATCACTGATTGAAAAATTAAATGTTACATTATTTGAGGAACTTATATATGATTGATTTGGAAAATTCAATCTTACTGAAGGAGAATGCGTATCAATATAAAATCTTAATTCATTTCCTATTCCTGTTAATCCAGTTGGATCAGTAACATTAACATTCCAGAAATATGCACCGTCTGCAAAACCTGAAAGTGAAAAATTATTATAATCTCTATTTAAGATATAAGATGAATTTGTCCGATTAAATACTCCATTGATATACAAAGAAGATGAGACTATTGCTTCATCATCTTCTGGAAAATAAAATAGGTTTAGTGAGCTTGAATTAAACCAACTATTATTGGCAGGAGAAGTTAAAGTTACAGTTGGGTTTGTATACCTAATAAAACTATAAGTTGCGCTAGTATTTGTATTCCCTGCATTATCCCAACAAGTTAAATTCCAGACATGATAACCGTCTGTTATTCCAGAAACTGTTCTATTTGTTAGAGTTCCGTTTTGAACACTAAAATTAGCGTCTACAACAGAAGAATTAACAGTGATATTACAAGATAAATTGCTATCAAGTACATCGGTTACAGTAAAATTAAAAGTTATATTCTTATCAAAGATTCCATTTCCCTTAGGATAAGAGATGTTTATTACAGGGGGTGAACGATCTGCATAAAAAATTCTGGTCTCTGCGGATTGATTCTTTAATCCAAATGCGTCTGTACAATTTACTGACCAATTATACTTTCCTTCTGGAATTGAATTAATAGTAAAATTATTCCCCTGTTTATTTAAAACTGGAGTTGAATTTGTCTGATTGAAAACACCATTGATTAGCAAAGAACATGCACTAATATTTGAATTATCTGAAGGAGTGTAAGTCAAATTAATTGAAGTTTGATTAAACCTGGAATTATTTGAAGTGTTCAAAAATATTTTTGGATATTCTGTAATATTTACAATCCAAGTCTGACTTGTGTTTGAATGTAAGGCATCATCTTTACAAGTAACATTCCAATACTTCAATCCATCAGTCAAACCTGTTAGTGTACGGCTTGTTAAATTTCCTGAATTTGCATTAAATGAATCCATAATTTGTCCATTGACTGTCAAATTACAATTTAAAGAAGAATCAAAACTATCATTTACTGAAAAATTAAATGAAATGTCTGAAACAGATACATTTGCGTAATTTTGTGGAGCAATTAATGAAATATTTGGGTTGAATAAATCTACACTAAAATTTCTCTCAACAGGTTTGCTTGGACTTCTGCTCAAATCAAAACATTCTACAGTCCAATTGTAATACCCTTCTGAAAAGTTTTCAATGTCAAATGAATTGGTCTGGTAATTTAATATTGCTGAAGAGTTCCAGTATCTGTAGCTTGAATTTAAAATTAAACTACAATTCAAAAATCCAGTATTGTCGCTTGCATTATAAATAAAGGATAGTATTCCGTCATTATCCAAATAATTTGGTACTGGAGATATTAATGTTACATTTGGGGGAGTATCTGAAATATTAAAATTGAATGTTGGACTTGTGAAATTTCTAAAAGCATTATCTGTACAGGATACATTCCAATAGTGAATACCTCCTGAAATTATACCTGTTGTTACATTTGTAATATTTCCGTTTTGAGCTCCAACTCCTGTTCTTAAAATATTTCCATCGAAAACAACTGAACACGATAAATTACTATCCATGTTATCTGTAGCATTGAAACTTAGATTAATTTGATTAACACTATATGTTCCCCCATTATCTGGATAAACAAGAGAAACATTTGGATTAATTAAATCAATATAAAAAGTTCTTGGAGTTGCTGTTGCCTTATATCCTCCATTGTCTGTAATATTAACTGTCCAATTATATTGTCCGCTTGAAAAATTAATTGTAAAATTATTATATGCATAATTTACAATTGGCGTTGAATTAGTAACATTAACTAAGCCATTAATTATTAATTCTGAAAATGCAAAATCATTATTCACATCGGTGGTATTATAAGTTATAGTAATATTCCCGTAATTAAACCACTGATTTTGATTAGGGGTAACTAAAGAAACATTCGGTGCCATTCCAGTCTGAACAGTTAATGATGTTGAATTTTCAAATATAATTGTCTTGTAACTAGTATTCGCTACAATCGGATGATTTCCAAATGTTGAAGGGCTAGTAAAATTATAATTAAAATTCCCATTTACATCAGTTACGACTGCGGTATAATTGATTAAAACATCTTTTAAAACAGGTTTCAAGGTAGAATTTACAGAACTAAACTCTACTCTATATTCTAAATATCTGCTATAACTATTTGAGTCGTTTATGATTCCTCCGTTAGAGACTTGTTTCCAAGGGCTCCAAATAGTTTTATTGTTTGATGTTCTAATATAGATTACAATATTTGTACATTCTGCAGCAGAATAGTCTACCATTAACAATGGTCTTTCTGTCTGAGTAGAATATTCACTTGTTCTAATATTTATTCCATTGCTTGTTGGCATATCAAAGACCCAACCAAAATTTTGTGAATTTACAACCCAACTCTTTAATGAATTAGTTATATTCAATGTGTATGCTCCAGTTGTGGATGCTGTAAATGAAGCATCAGGATTTGTTGCTCTTGATGGAGAAGCACTACAACCACTAGAAGTCCAAGAAGTTCCAGTTAATCTATTATTATATGTTGCTTCATTTTCTGTCCAATTTTCCAAGATTTGATAAACATTTACTGCATCTCCTGTATCTGAAATATAAATTGTGAGATTTGCATTTGTTATTGTCGAATTTTCAGGAACTTGATTAAATCCCTTACCAATTAAATTATCGAATTTGATTAATGACCTGTCAGAGCTTGGAGAACCATCAACAAGGATTCCTGTTAAAGAACCATAATTTGAAGTTGGAGTTGAACTTGATATATATGTATCTGCAGTAGAAGAATATGAATTTGCATCTCCTTCTTGATAGCTAAATGTACCCGAACAAGGAGCTCCCTCAAAACTCCAAGAAATATTATTCCAAGAAACAAGTGCTCCAGCGTCCAATATTTTTGTGAAATTACCTGAAGTTCTTCCTGTTGAAAGAGTGATATTTTCATTTCCCTGCACTTCTGTATCATAGAATGTTCCTTGAGAAAATTCATTATTTGAAGTTTCTAATACTTCTCTTGTATAATCATATGTTCCAATTCCAGTTAGATTTTGCAAAAATAAAATCTTCCCATCTAACCACAAGTTTATTGGATAATTTGTTAAATTTGTTGAATTAGAAAAATTAAGATGTCCAGACACACTAATATTTGTAACTGCTTCGATGTAAGACGGGTTTATACTTAATGAGATGTTTCCTCCTAGGACAGTAAAGTTTGTACTGTAGTTTATCTGTGAACCCAATGTATCATTAGAATAAATTGTATAATTGTATATTCCTCCCCATACCTGATCTGTTGAAAGTTTTGCTACCCATAAAAATCCTCCAACATAAGTGAAGAAAACTTTTACTTTCTCTACTCCTCCAACAACCCCATTCCAAACAACCATCCAAACTTTATCTATATTAATATCAGAAATATTTACAAATATTGAAAGATTTTCCCCACGATTGAGCCAGTTTGTTGAATTAATAATTCTATTATCTTCTCCTGTTTGATTAATAAATGAAATATTTGGCGCTGAAAGATCATAATAAAATATTCTTGTCTCACTCCAAGAAGAGTTTGAAATTAAATCTGTTGCAAAAACTCTCCAATAATATGCTCCTTCACTAGTTATTCCTGTTGGGGTAATGTTTGTAGGATTTGCTCTTTCTCTAATGCTATAATTTGAAAATACTGTTGTTGAAAAATCTGAAACATTACTTACCTGAATTCCATAATAAACTGCATCTCCATTAGGATCTGTTGAATTTGTCCAATTTAAATTTGGTATTGATGAAAAAGAAGTTGCATTTAATGGGCGATAAAGTTGAGGAACAGATGGTGGAACCTGTGTTGCTATTGTAATATTTATTCTTGAAGATTCTGCACTTATATTAAAATATTCTTTATAATTGAGATTATTTGCTATAACAAAAAATTCCCAGACAGAATTTATTTCTCCTGTAGCATTCACACTCCAATTAACTTCACATGTTCCTCCAGAGGATTTCATATTAGCTAAACAACTCTTTGTTGTTGAATTTAATGGATTTGGAGTTGTTGTATAAAAGGGAGTTGCACCAATAGTAGTTGAGATAATTCCTTTTGATTTTTCTTCTGAACTTCCAAAAGATATTAAATTATTTTGATTTTCAATAATTTGATAAGTTTGATTAATCCAATCTGCACTTCTACTTGAGTTGGAAATTCTAACTTCATCGAATGTACCATTAAAATATCCTCCAGCAGCATCAACTACTCCTTCACCTATTTTAACATAATAAGCTGAAGTACCATAATTTGCAGTAGCTGTTCCCCCAGATGTTGACTGAACACCATCAAAATAAATAATTAAATTTGTACCTGTACCAACTGCAGTAATATAATGCCAGGTATCTAGACTATATGGATACGCTGTGGTTACACTTCCTCCTCCACTTGTCCAAATCATTACTGTATTTGAACCATCCAAGAAAAATTCAACTACATCATTTTGTCCAACTAAACTTACTCTTGAACCCCAAGTTTTTGGTCTTATCCAACCTTCAATGGTAAATGCGGCTCTATTGCTTAAGAAATTGCTTGTTGAATTCAAAGCATCATTAACTCCATCTAAATTATCTGCACCATCTACTTCCCCTAAAACTTTTTCATCTCCATCATACCCTGTTGTACTCATATTTCTTCTATTTGAAGTACTATCATTTCTGCTTCCTATTCCTTGTTCGTTTAAATGTTGCACCATCATATAATCAGAATTCCAAACTGCAGCAGAATTCTGCCCAGATGAAGCAAAAGAATTTCCATAATACATACAAATTTGATTTTTACCTGGAGCAAAAGAAGGGATATTTATCCAAACATCTGATTTAGAAGAAGAATAATTTTCTATTTCATAATTTAATTGCAAATAACTTGGAGTAGAACCGCATGAACCATTAATAAATCTTATATCGTCAAAATCAGATTGCATTGCATTTTCTTTTGAAAGATTTAGATAAATTGGAAAATTAGATAATGTGGTTGAACCAGCATTTGTTACATTAATTGTCTTTCTATAATACCAGCTATCATTCCACCAATTAATTGGATCAAGTGTTACATTTATATTTCCACATTCCCCCCCAATACAAGAAATTCTAGAACTAAATGTAAAGAAAGCATTTTTCATAACACTGGTATTTGCATTAGGATTCAGAAGAGTTATCAACAAAGACCCAGATGGAATATCCCATGAACTTGAATTTGTTCCACTTAAAGATTCACTATCATAACAGGTAGCCATTGCCTTAAATGCACCAGAATCATTTACAGTGATATCATTATTATCAAAAATCCAATAGGGGTCATAACTAGAATCTGTTGTAATGTTTGAAAAATAAGTATAATCATCAGGCAAATTTGTTAAATTAATTGAAGCATTTGTAACTCCTTCTTCAGGGTCTGTACATCTAACTCTAATTCTTGTAAGAACGTCTCCAAATACAATAGAACTACAATTATACCAAGCACCATTCTTTTCGCATTCTATTTCCCTTGCAACAGGGGGATTGTTTGAAACACTAACGTTAAAAAAGTTTATTCCTGAATCTCCAACTCTTCCTGCAGCATCTGTACAATTTATTTTCCAAGTGTACCAGGAATTATTTAGGAAAAGAACAAAAGTTTGATTTGCTCCTTTTGTAATATTATAGGAAGAATCTTTAATTGAATCATTTACAATCAAATTACAACTTTGAATTAAGGACGAATCTGAAACATTAAAAACAAAATTAATTGTATTTGAAGAATTAATATATGTAAGATTACTTGGATAAACTAAATTTATTGTTGGAGCGTATAAATCATAATAAAATGCTCTTACTTCACTCCAAGAAGAATTTGATTTTAAATCTGTAGCAAAAACTCTCCAATAATATTTACCTTCTTGTGAAATTCCTGTAGGTGTTACTCCAGTAATACCTCCTCCACTCTCTCTTATACTATAGTTTGAATAAAATAAATAACTAAAATTAGTGGAATTGCTAATCTGCATTCCGTAATAAACGGTATCTCCTGTCTGGTCTATAGAATTGCTCCAGTTAAATTCTATCATTGAACTTAATGCAGTATTATTTTCAGGGTAATTTAACTCTGGTATTTCTGGAGGAATATTTCCAATTGTTATATTTATCTTTGCAGAGGTATAACTTGTATTAAAATAATTAAGATAATTTGTATTATTTGCGTAAACAAAGAATGTCCAAATTGATCCAATTTTTCCTGTAGCATTAACTTGCCAGGTTACATTACATATTGTTCCAGGCTTCATATTTGAAAGACAACCATTTCCAACAGAATCCATAGGATTTCTAGAAGTTGTGTAAAATGGAGTTGCTCCTATAATAGTTGAAATTATTCCCTTTGAACGTTTTTCTGCATTTCCAAAAGTATAAGTTGGTTCAACTTCAACTAATTTTCTTATCCAAACATCGTCAAATTCAGAAACATCCCACGAGTGAAGAAGGAAAAAACCCGAACTCGCTGCTGCACTTGTTACATTAAAGATCAAAGTTCCATCTTTATAGGTAGTTATTCTATTACCCATTGCATTAATCTCTAATTCATAAGGAACTCCTGCCATTGTGGAAATTGCTGATGAACCCAAATTTGCAGTATTATGATTTCCTGTAGTAAATTCTAAATAACCATTTTGATAACCAAAAGTATAACCTCCTGTTGGAGATAAAGAAGACCTAATGGATAATTTTAAATCTGCGTCTGTTACAACTTGGTTTGCAATTGCTCTAATAGAGTGATTAGTAGTTGTTTTTGATAACTGGCTTAAATCACTATCTCCATTGTTTGTATTTCTTACCCATCCATTAAGAATTTCCCAAACACCTGTTGATTCTGTCCACCCATTTCCAACTGTTCCACTATCTGCTCTATTAAAATTATCAAAAAATTCGAAAACATTGCTTCCGTTGTTTGGGGGATTTACTGCATCTGAATTATTATAATAAAGATAATAGTGATCATCAAAACTTCCTGCAGAAATATTTGATTGTACTCTAAACCAAATACTTGTTGTTGCTATATTAAACAAAGAATCATTAAATCTGTCAATTTCAACATTATTTGTTCCATTCCACCAGACAACTCTTAAATCATCTCCATCATCTTGAAAATTTATTCCAGTTGTATCTAAAATAAAATTCATGCTATATCCCTCTACAATTAAAGAACTTCCAGGATTTGTGATGTTTATGAGTTTTCTATTTTCATAATCTGTATTCCACCACGAACCTTCTGGATCGAGTGTTGCATTTACATTTCCGCACTCTCCTCCTGTACAACTAACACTTGCTGTAAAATTAAAAAATTCCTTTTCATTTACATATCCATTTGAATTTGGGCTTATCAAACTAACAGTCAAATTACCCCAAGGAATACTCCAATTAACAAAGTTGCTAAGTTGTGAAGCTGGACCATAGCAAATTCCTGTTAAATTAAATGTACCTGAATCATTTATTGTTAAGTCAGGATTATTATAAATCCACCAGCTAGTTTCATTTGAGGTTGCATTTGAACTAATTAGTGTTGACGAATCTGGAATATTTGTTAAATTAAAACTTGCATTAATTACTGTTCCTGAACAATTAATTCTAACTCTTGTTAATATCTCAGAAAAGCTTAATCCGCTACAATCTTTCCATGAACCGCTCTCTTCACATTGTATTTGGGCTCCTGAAGGAGGATAAGCAGAAGTAGTAAGTGTATAAATTGGAGTTGAATTTGTATTTCCACTTGTATCATTAAAATACCATCTATAACCCACAACTGTATTAGCTACTGATGTGAGCAACTTTGTAACATTTGCCCATGAAGGTGTTGAACTAAAAGTTACAAAAGTATCATTTTCCCATGCTCCACTATTATTTGTTGAAAAGATGTATCCTCCAGTATTATTTAGTGCAAAATTATCAGATGCATTAATTGCAAACCTTACCGGTTTATCTGGAATTGTGTTATTAACAGAAACTCTATTATAGATTGGAGGAGTAGAATCAGAAGTATACTGTACAGTCACTCCAACATAATCAACATACAAATAATCTACTGAAGGGTTAGTATCAAAACTATCTCCTTCAACAAGAACTACAAATTGTTTATTTGAATCTACATAGTTAGTAATATCACTAGTCAAATTTCTAGTAATATTGGCGTTTGACGCCCCAGTTATTCCAATGGGCATCCAAGTCGAATTTTCAAATCTCCAAATGTAAACTGTTCCATCCTCTCCAGCATTATCATATCCTGTAAAACGAACAAAAATTGAAGAAACAAAATTCAAATTTTCATTAATTGTAAAATTAAATCTGTAAAAAGGAAAATCATTGTTTGAAGTTGGTCCAACACTCGCATAAACTCCATTTTCTGTTGCCATATTTGCATATTGTGAAGCAGTTGAATTTGTACCTGCAATCCATCTGCTTGAAGAAGTAGGTTGCCCCCGGACTGCCCTCCTGCTTGAATTAACATTATAAATTGTTTGTGGGTCTATGATATGATCAAATTGTAGCTTTCCATTAATAATTTTTAAATCAAATGCATTTTGTGCTCCAATTAAATTTTCCAAAAATATTGTATTATACTCTTCTGAGTTTAATGATGAAAATTCTGCAACTTTTGAAGATTCATTAAATTCGTATACTTCAATTTGCGGATTTCCTGAAACAATTTTTGTGAATAAAGTTATATCATTTATACTTGTTAGATTTCTTTCAAAATAAACTCTTACAAATTCCCCTTCATTAATTACTTCGCTCCAGTTATTATCTAATTCCTTTACTGAATCATAAATATCCGAGATAAATGTTCTATTTTCAGTTAAATGCTCTGCTTTTGTTACTAAAATTATGTTAAATGACTGTTCAGATAAGTGAGGAATCACCCACTCAATATAATCGATTAAACCATTATTATTTGTATCTTTTGCAGTATAATCTAGATATATGTCTTCTTCATTCCAATAAACTTTTATTGAATTCCTCTTATCTAAAGTAATTCTTTCTGGAACAGAAGTATATGCTAATACTTGTTCATAATGTAATCCTTCCTCTGAAGAAACTATCACTTTTTTTTCTAATTCGGAAATAGAAAATTCATTTTTTTCTGGTCCAGGGGTAAAATATTCTAAATTTATATCTCCAGAAGCGTCTTTAATTATTACTGATTTTTCATCTTCTTTATTTAGAGTATTTTGAATAGAATCAATTAAAGTCTTTTTTTCTTTGAATAAAACAGATTCTCCTGAGTCTTTCTCTAAGCTAATATTTTCTGCATTTTGAGGCAGCGAAATTACTACTGTCTGTTCTTCTTCAAAATTTAATTTTTTTAAATTTTTCACTGGTTCGCCTATTTTAATTAATGAACTCTGATTTTCTGTTATCTCTCCAGATTCTCCAGTTTGAATTTCTAGATTACTCTCTGTTATTAACCCTATACTTTCCTGTTCCTGTTTAATCTCATCTACATTTTGTGGTTCAACTTGAAATTCTTTTCTTTCTAATAAATCGTTGGATTTAATATCTAAAATATATCCCCCTTGTTCTTTAAAGTCTAATAAAAATTTATCTGGGCAAATATTTTCAACTATTGTTGTGCTGGGGGTTTTTAGTTTTAAGGAACACCCTTCATAGTTGCTTAAGTCAAGTTTAATTTGTTCTCCAACAAAATACAAATTTTTCTCAGTTGCAGAACTAAAAAACAAAGAAAAAACAATTACTAAAAGTAGAGAAAAGACAAATATTGCTGCTCCAATTTTTATCATACCTCTTTTATCCATTTTGTTTTTTTATCTGCCAAAGATTTATTCTACCCACTCTAAAACCAATCACCATGCCATTGATTTGAAGTTTTAAGCATCTTGTTTGAATTGAATGCCAGGGATGACTAATCTGGTCTGCAATTTCTTGTGTAGATTTAGGGTTTTCAGAATTAACTAAAACTTTAATTATTTCTGTAGTTACTACATCCTCTTTTTTGCGATTGACCGTACTGTCAATCTTACTTTTAATCATACTTTAATTCGCAAGTAATTTTAATTTAAATACCTTTAGGTAAGGAGAGTGTAAAGAGAAAAATTAGTCAATTTTTAAAGAAAAAGGGCCTTTTGAATTGACATATGTGGAATAATAATTATACTCTGAATCTTCCATATATAACTCAACTTCTATTGGCTTTCCTGACGCATCATAAAACCCAATTTCTTTGTTCTTTTTAACACTAAAAACAAAGAAAATTTCTTTTATCTCTGAATCCGGAATTGTACTAAAAAGCTCAAAAAAGTTTTCTTTTCCTTTTTTATTGGACAAAATAATAGAATAAGATTGATTAATCGCTGTTTCTGGAAAAATTGCAACTGTTTTCAAATAAGAAATTTTAGAAGAATTTACTATAATTGGCTCAGTTGGAGAACCTTTTTGATTTAAATATCCTCCAAAATAATTTTTACTAAATTTTTTTAGTGTTTTGAATGGGAGAAAATTATTTTTATAAACAATAACATTTGTTGTTAGATTTATATTTCCAAACTGTTGATTGAATAAGTATTCTTTCTTAAAAGTTGTTTTTGGACTTTTAATTGAATAGTTTTTTAAAAAATATCTTTCATCTGAAATCTTCTCTAAAAGCACAGAGTGTGTTTGACTGTAATCTTGTAGAACAGAAGAATTAGTAAAATTCCAATCCAAAGGGATGTACATTAAGAAATCTCCTGTTAGTGGATGCGAAGATTCAAGTGAAGATTCTAGGAAAATCTCTGATTCCGATGGAATGTACAATAAATCTCCTTTAACAATACATTTTTTACAAAAAGCATTCAATTTTAATTTTAAAAAATCTAAATTATAGATTGTTATTTTTTTAGAGATATTCTTATTTCCATAAGCAGTAAAAATTAATTCATTTTTTCCTTTTTGTAAAGGAATTGCAAACTCTGTATAATTACATCCTGTACAAGCCTGTTGATACTCTCCCCCATTTATCTTATATTTTAAATTTGCATAATTTTGAGCTAAAATTGAATTGATTTGAATTGAAGATTGGTTTATAACAAGGCTATTGTCTGTTAAATTTAATTTAATTGCTTCCTCAAGATTTAACTGTGGAAATATTTCATATCCTTCTTCTGTTATTAACTTACTTACCGGTCCTGCGACAAGACCATTTTCTGAATTATATATTTCAGCAATTATTTTCTTCCCAGGATTTAAATTTACAGAAGCAAGTTCGTCCAAATCACAACAGTATTTATTTTCAGGGTTTGCAGAACAAGAGGTAAAAATTGTTGGTTTTTCCTCTGCCCACACAATAACTTTCTCCCACGAAGGAGAGTAAGATGAAGAACTATTAACATATCCGCACGCAAACTTTGCATTCAAGAGAGGAAAGCAAAAAAGAATAATTAAAAACATGCAAACAAAATAAAGTTTCTTCATAAAAATAACAGATTTGAGTAGTATAAAAGATTTTCCTAACTATCTCCAAAATGTATAAATTCCTCTTCAGCAGTTCTGGATTTAGCTAAAATTCCTATTGCTAAAAGAACTACAAAAGCTCCAAAAATCGAAAAAGATGTTGAAAGACCCTTAGAAAAACCAAGCTCAACGAAATCCTTAAATCCTATTAGAATATTAAAACCTAAGATAAGAAGAGATATTTCTTTCATAAAAGTTCCTCCGGCAATAAAAAATAATGCTGCAATAATTAATGGAAGTAAAAGTCCACCAAGTAATATTTTACCCATTGAACCTGGAGAATTAGCACATAATATCTCTGTTCTTGGTAAATTTCCTTCATAAACAATTTTTTGAAGAGCACAATCTGAATCTAATTTTGAAACAACAAAATGTCCTCCTTCGTGAATTGACAAAACCCCTATAAAAATAAAATTTGTAAGAATAACTAAAAATACAAAATATCTCAAAAAATCAAAGATATAATAATTTTTCTTTAATCTTACTTTCCTTTCATACAATGAATATGAAAATCTCCTTAAATCCTCTATAAAAAATATTAAAAAGGCAAAAAAGAAAGAATTTGAGATTAAAGAGAAGATTGGAGAAAATTCATTCTGAAACATCAATAAAATCTGTAAAAATAGCGAAATTGAAGAATACAAAATTGCAAACTTAGATATTCTTTCGAAATGAGGTATTGAAAAAGAGAGTATAAATAATATCATTATTAAAGAGAGTGAAGACAATAAAAGGAAATTAGAAAAGTTTAATCCAATAAATATTGACAATATGAAAAATATATAGATTAAAAATAGATAGAAAATTTTAGAATTTCTTCTTATAGAATAAATTACCCCGACTAAAAATAATGCTTGAAAAAATGTTAAAATGGATTGTATTAAAAGAATTGCTTTTTCAGAATACTGAAATATTCCTAAAAACAAAAAAAAGTATATTAAAAAGCAAATTAAAAAAACAAATCCAAGAAAAAAAAGCAGCAGATTTGTTTTTTTAAATAGATTATTCTTTTTTAATTTACTAAATGCATATAGTATGAAGAGAAATATGCTTAATGAAATAATGAGATTTAGGAAAAGCAATATTTTAAGCATATTTAATTTTATCAATATAATTATTTAAATGTTATTTAATAGATAAAACCCTGGTCAAAAGACCCATTTAATCTAGCTCCACATACAAATAATATGGAGTTGCGCCTGTGAAACCCTGAGAACCGTTTTCTGGAACTAACATCTGAAAATCATAGGTTTGGCCATCATAACCTGCTAAACGATTTTCTAATATTGTTGCATAAATTATACTTGTAGCATCATATAATGCCATCTCCTCAAAATAAGTATCTTGAGTAACATTACTTCTATAGGTATTTATTGTTGGGCAAGTATTTCCATTGATGAACCTTCCTGCAGCCCAAAAAGGATTATGAGTCCCATACTGAAAAGTCTTTGTTAAATTATCTGAACTACTATTGTGAAACATATTTGTCTGCTCAGTTAATAAATTTGTAGTCCTATTTGCACAAGCTATTGAATTCCATTCTATTGTTCCAGAGTCCCTTGTAGAATATACTCTTCCGGTTGTTGTGGTTAAACTCCAGTCATAAATTGTGGCTCCTCCCATATCATCCAAGGTAAATTTACCATTTACCCATCCCACAAACGCTTTCCAACGATAGTTTTGAGTAGTGGTAGTTAAATTTAATGCAGAAATAATTCCTCCCGAAGTATTCACGAAGGCAGCAGACGTACTATTTGACTTTGTCTCATTTGAAACAAATACTACACTTGGACTTGAAGGATTTGCAGCAGATAAACAAAATGTGAAAAATAATAGAATTACAACTAATGATATAATTAGCACAGATAAAAATTTATTATTTGAGTTTTGCTTTTTCATTTTCTAGTCTCCTTAAAAAAATATCACTTTGATAAATTGAAAAAAATTCAAAAATAGAAATTTTACCTGTATCTGAAAGTTGTAAAAATTCAAATTTTATTTTCTCATTATATTTTTTAAACATAAATTCTATTGTTTGCTGTAATTTTTTATCATCAACAAAAATAACTAAAGAAGGGTTTGCTTTTTTTTCGTCGATTAAAATCGCATGAATTTCATTAAAATCATCTTTAATTTTAAAAAGTAAATCTTCCAAAAAAGATTGAATTGACTTGTTGTTTAAAAGCCAGGTCTTTAATAATGCTTTTTGATATTCTTCTAGATTCAACGATCTTTTATCACCAAAACCTTTTGTTAGAATTGTAAAATACAGAATATCTTTAGAAATTGAAAAGAGATTTCTAGGCTTTCCTTTTTCAAATGCTCCTGTTTTTTCTTTAGATACGATTTGTGCTGCTTCGAGCAGTTTTAACTGCTGACTGACAAAAGAAACAGTTGTCTTGGTCTTCTCTGCAATTTCAATTGGTGAAGAGGGCTTATCAGAGATAATCTTTAAAATTTCCCATCTCGGACTAGCTAGAAAAGAATCGAGTTCCATTTTTATTAAAATTCAAAATATCTATTTAAATGTTTTGTTTAATTAATTAAATTAACTTATAATTATCTTTAACTTATAATCCTCTTTAATTTATTAAAGTAAATACTTAAATATACCTGGACAATTGTTAAAATTAAAGCTATTTTTACTCTAATTCTACATAAAAATAATAATTTGTAGTTGATGTATCTGTTAAATGCCCGTCTTCAAGTACTAACATCTCAAAATCATGTGGCTTATTATCAAATCCTATAACATTTTCATTTAATAAGGAAGTAAAGATTACACTTGAAGTTGTTGGTTCATATAGTAAAACTTCTTCGAATTTATTATCCTCCCCTATTCCTGCATTGCTAAAAATCTGAGTGTTCCTGCATTCACCTTCAGAAAATTGAAAATTGTTTGTATAAAAATTATTATGCCCTGTGCCTAAAAGAGTGAATGTTTCATTTACGCCATCTACATCATCTCCAGATATACCAAACATATTCTCTAAAATTGTTAAATTTGTACCATACTGACTTGTTCCTCCAGCATTTCCTCTATCATCTGCATACGTCCCGTCTGCTGTAAAATTAAAACACTGAACATAATTCCATAATATGGAATTATTTGTTGATGCGTAAATCTCTCCTTCTGGAGAAGCAAGAGACCAATTATACATCACACTATCGGATGAATCTGCTAACATGATTGTACCAGTAACATTACCAAAATAACCTTGCCAGGATTGAGTTATGGAATATCCAAAAATTGAAAGTTCTGTAACATTTCCTGCTATTGCTGGAATTCCTTGGGGAGCATCTGGAGTGGATCGATTTGATGGAGAAATTGGATTTGCATTTGCACCAAAAGGTTCTACTGCAATTACAAAACTTGCACCAATAAAAATCGTTAAAAAAATGAATGTTAAAATAATCCTCTGCTTCATTTTAATATTTCTCTAACAAGTTGTTTAATTTTAAATGAGTTATGAATTTTGGATTTATTTGAACACGATTTTTTCTTATAGTCTTTTCAATTGTTAGGATTTTTAATTTAGCTAATTTTTGAATATGTATATCTGCAGTTAACCAAGATATACTTGCTCTCTTAGATAATTGTTTTACAGATAAAGGCCTTTGAGCTTTAATTAAACTAGCAAATATTCTACTATCTAATCCGGTTATTCTCTTTTTATTCATTTTTAACTTTTTTACGAGGTTTACTTCTCTCTGTTATTATAAAAGATTGAACTTTTTCGCCGTTCTTCTCTTCAATCACAAATTTAAAGCTTTTCTTGAATCTATTTTTTTCATTTATATTTAGAACTTCTGCAATTTCTTTGGGTATTCTTATAACTAAATTTCTACTATCCCATGAGATAGCAGATTCTTTTTCTAATTTGTCTGGGCTACTTACTTCTTTTAAAAGAGCAGCAAGTTCATCTTTTTTAAGCAGATTGATATCTCCCATTATTGATATATTTACGTACATTTAGTTTATAAATATTTACATATTGATGTACGCAAATATCTATTTTTTTAATATATTAATGTACTCAAATAATTTAATCTATTTCTCCAAGAAGGCTCTTCAACTTTTCAATATCCCTAGATAAAGGAGTTTTTTTCTGCATTTCTTTTAATGCATCTGTATACTGTTGTACCTTTTCTAAAATTTTATCTAGTTCTTCTTTTTCCGCAAAATTTATACTTTTAACCTTTAATGTGTCTAATTCTTTAGAATTTTGCTCTATATTTGCTTTTGCCTCTTGAAGCTGAGTATTAAATGCATCTAATTGTTGTATCTTTTTTCTCATATCACTATAAATAGTTTGAACTTTATCAGTCTGTATATTTATTGTTCCTTCTATTTTTTTTATCCCAATAAGTTCCTTCTTTATTTCCTCACTGAGATTAATTATTTCTTCTACTCCTCTAAAGAAACTCATTTTTCTCCTTATCTCTTTAAGTTCTTCCATGACCTGATCTAATATAGCTTCATTACCTTCAAGATTTGCCTTTAAAGCCTCAATTTTAACATTTTGCCTTTCTAAATCCATCATAAACTTATCTGGTTTAATTGATTCAACTAAATCAATTGCTTTGACTGATTTTAATTCAAGTTCCTGAATTGTTCTATCTCTATCAAGAATCATTGACCTTAGCTCTCCTATTTGCTCGCTAAAACGAGTAAATCTTTCAGTAAAAGATTTTCTAACTTCTTGGAATGCTTCTTGCGATGCCTTTAATCTGTCAATCTCTGTTGAAAGTTTAAGTAAACTTGGAGGAGAATCTGATGAATTTGTTTCTTGCTTTGAAGCAGACTTTTCTTTATCTTCTTCTGTTTTTTCTTCAGTGCCTTCTTCGGATACATTTGATTCTTCCTCAGAAGAATCTTCTTTTTTCTTTTTTCCTTTTAAAATATCAAACATCTTCTACCTCTTTTGTTAACTTAAATATTAAAGAATCTATTTTTTTAAAATCTTTCTCATTGAAATCTGCCCTTAAAAGATTTATCTTTGAAGGTATTATATTTGATTTTAAGGTTAAAATGTGCTTTTTTTTCTTTTCTTTTATCTTCTTTATTTTAACTTCTAAATCAAGGTGCTTTAATCTTAATTCAGATATAAGAGAATTTTCAAGAAGTTCTTTTTTTTCTTCTTTGCTCTTTATAGAATTAATTTTCTTCAATTTGTCTTTTGATAAAAATTCTTCTGACAGATATATTAATTTTGAAAAATCACCCATTTAGAAAAGAGGTAAAAATAGTTTTTATCTCTTTTGATTATTACTGCTTTGGTTGCTCAGCTTTTTTCTTTGCTTCATCTCTTTCATAAGCTTCTCTAGCTTTCTTTGCTTCTTCAACTGACTTCTTAATTTCAGCTGCATCAATCAGTTTCTTTTCAACTTTCTTAGGTTTCTTTCCTAATTTTTCCCATTGTTTTTGAAGTCTTGGAGTTAAACCTTCTATGTAAATATCAACTACTGAAAAATTACCTGTCATTAATTTATCTTTAATTAATTTTAATTCCATCTTTAAATCAAATATATCAACTTTCTCTACTTCAAGCTGTTCTACTTGACTCTCAAAGTCATCTATTATTTCATTGTATTTGTTGTATTTTTCAAGTTCTTCATCAGAAAGTCTTCTAGTATTGTGTAAAATTGGTCTGAAATTTATAAAATAAGGTTTACCTCTGTTGTATTCTGCATTTTGAAACATTGCTACTCCTACTTCTGCTCTAACAAGAGATTTCAAAAATTCTTCTCCATACTTTGTTTTAATTCTTTCTAAGTCTGATTCTTCGACTGTTCTTGTTTGCACTTCTGTATTAATGTTCGCTTTTACTTCTCCTACAAAGTCGCTTAGAACCTGTGAAATTAAAATTACTCCCATTCCCCATTTTCTGAATTCTCTGCATGCTCTTTCAATTTGCAAGAAACCCTCTCCACTTCCTCCGAACTTTGACAATAATCTGTGGACTTCATCAAAGACTAAAAGAACTTTCAAATCTTGCTCTTCTTTTGGATCAGATCTAAAAATTTGTCTAATAACACTTGCTATAAACATATCTATATCCTTTGGATCAAGTTTATTCAAGGCAAAAATTTGAATTTGTCCGGGATGGATATACTTCTGAACATCAATAACTTCTCTAGCATGTGAAATTTTTCTGATATTTCCAGGGAATCCTCTTGCATCTGTGGGCTTTAATCCAAATTTAGGATAAAAAGAAATCATTTTTTTATCTTCACATTTTCTTAACAAACCAGACCACTGCGCTGTTGGATCAAAAACTAAAACTGCAACATTTTTCATTAATGCCTCTTCAACAATAACCTGCGCAGAAATACTTTTACCCATTCCTGTTGCTCCTGCAACTATCGCGTGAGTTTTCAATTTTTCTGGCTCTAAATAAGCCATTGTCTTTGTCTCTGCAATTAAACCCAATTTCATAAATTTTTTATCTGCCTTTGGAAGAGTAGAAGTGTCTAATGAAATACCATATCTCTTCTTCTTTGCTTTATACCTCTTATAAATAAAAACATTCAACAAAACAAAACTAGCAAATGAGAATACAGAGAAGAAAATCCAAAGAGGAATTCCTAAAAAAGAATATAAGTATAAAGGTTTACGAACTGAAAAAGGTGCAGTCACACTAGATGTAGATCCCAAGTATCTTGCGTTCACAATAAATAGATAATTTCCTTCAGAAAAATTAGCAGGAATTTCTACATGGTTAATTATAGATAAAGCCTTTTTAATTTCAACAACTTCAGATTCTTTATAATATATAACAGAGTTATTCTCTCCTACAATTAGTTTCTCTAAATAAACTTGATATTCTTGATCTACTAAAAGGTTCTGAAGAGTTATTTTATAATTTAAATTTCTTCCAGGATTAACAACTCCTTCAAATAAATCTACTGCAATCATCAGAGTTTCTATTGGCATCTTCTTATCTACAATCTTGATTGTAATTGGAATTTCCTTCTCTATTGTCCCAGTAATAGTCAAAGTACCCTTGTAAACTCCTACTGGCTTTGTACCATAATAAGTAAATTCTATATCTTCTCCTTTACCGCTCTGTATAACTGCTGCATCTCGATTGAGTTTTACAATGTCGCTAATTTCTGGAGAAATTGTAAACATGAGATTCATATCTGTTTGTTTAAAATTCCATATACCGATTGAATCTCCAACAAAAGTATTCTGTCGTATTTCTTTTATAATCTCCTTGTTACTTATCCAATAATCTTCTCCATTATTCTCTGCTATCTGTCTAATTCTTTGTGCATCTTGAGGAATCTCGGTATATGGTCCGGTAGGATAAGTATTGTTGTTCTGCCCTAAATTTACTAGCGTCATGGAGATATTATGGCTTAATGAGGTAGTATTTGACAAAAATGGAAGAATGTAATAATAATTATTATATCCTGTACTTGTTGCAATTATTGGGTGTGGTTGCGGAGATATCTCTGGAACAAGCGAATAATATCCAAAAGAATCTGTTGTTGTGCTTTCTCCCGCAAGATAAATATTCGCTGAATTTATTGACATTCCTGTTTGATCTGTTACGTAACCCCAAACTGTTGGAGAAATAGTGTCCGCTGTGCTTGGAGTATAAATATGCATTGTAATATTTTTCTGAACAATAGAAGTATTAAAAGAGATAGAGACATTTGAAATGTATTCATCATATCCTGCACCGTATGCAAAAATACTCTTGTTTCCTTCTAAGACATCGATTGAAATATTATAAAAACCAAGTGAATTTGAAGTAGAGTTAGCTCCATCAATAACTACAGTTATATTTTCTAGCGGATTACCTAAATTATCTTTAATATAACCATATACTGTTGCTGAAATAACTTCACCAATTCCACCTCCTTCTGGACAAACATCATACGGGTCAGTAAAGAAATAATAAGTTTCTGTTGTTGCTGCTCTTGTTGGAAGAAGCATTTGAAAGTTTACAGTAGTTGTTGGACTATATCCGTTGGACATTTCTGTTAGGTGGGTAACATAAACAAGATTTCCAGAACCATCAATTAAAATCCCTAAATCAAAATATCCATAATTTCCATCCCATCTATATGTGTGTGTAGAAGGAACATTAGTAATATTTGTTGCTCCTACCATAACACTCATATTTCCTAAAAAAGTATTCTCTGCACAATCAAATACTGTACTACACCCAGTGTATGCATCCACTTGAGATGGTAATGCGGGGGCAAGTGTATCGAAATCTATAACTGGAGACGTTGAAGCATAAATTTCTCTTCCCCCAACTGCATCAATCTGCATACAATTAAAAAATAATCCTTTACTTGTTATTTCGCCAGAATCTACATCTTCAAACAATGGATCCATATAACCTGGAACTCTCAAGGCTAACCCATATAAACCGTGCCAATAAGTTGTTTGAAATTTTAAAGTTACATTTAATTCAGTAATATAACTTGCATTTGCTGGAACGTATGTTAAAAAACCGGTACTCACTATGGATAATGTTAACATAAAGAACATTGCAGATGTTGAAAGTAATGCTAAAAATAAGAGCAAAAACTCTACAATTCTCTCCTTTTTTTGCTTTTTTAATTCATCTGACGCAATTTTCAAAGCTTTTTCAGAAATCTTGCCTCTTTCATTCATTTAATAAACTCGTAAAGAAAATTAATAAAGTTTCCTATTAAATTTTTACCAAAAAGTATTTAAATTATTTTCAACTTTTTCATTAAGTAAAAGGGATGAAAAATGGCAATATCAAAATTATTTAAAAAAGAAAGTGCGCCTGAAGAACTTCCAGACCTCGCTATAGATGAATTGAAAAAAGATTTGAAAAAAGATTATTCTGAAAAGAAAGAGGAAGTCAAGATAGAAGAAAAAGTGGTCTCTGAAACTAATAAACCCCTTGAAAAAGAAGAGGAACTTCCAAAAAAAAGTGAAGAAACTAATCCTGAAGAAAAAGTTGTTCCAGAAACAGCGACCCCTCCATTAGCTACAAAAAAAATTGAACAAAAAAAAGAAATTAAAATAAGCGAAAATGAAAAAAGTTATTTCAATCCTCTAATTAAAGAACTTAAAAAAGACAATTTTGACCCTTCAAAAATAGAAGGATGGTATCAAAGAACTTTTTCTGAAAAAAGTGCTATAGAAGGTATGAAAGAATATTGGGAACAACAAAAAGATGAATTCATAACAGAAAGCATTGAAAAAGAATTCAAAGAAAGAATCAATGAAAAAATGATTAGCCTTCAAAAGCTTGAAGGAGAATGGCAACAGATATACATTGGACTTATCCAAAAAGAAGAAGAAATGAAGAAAGAAGAGAGGAACATAAAAAAAATAATAAAAGAATTTTCCGAAGTAATAAAGAAAAAGGGAAATATTAAAAAGACCTCCCCATTGAATAGTTGATGAGAAGAAGGAAGAGTTTCAAGAAGATAATTTTCATTTTGGCAGTGCTATTTTTTATCTTGCTATTACTTATTGCAATAAATCAAAAAATTTTTGAAAATTTAAAAAAGAAAGAAGTAAAGATGATTCAGATAACTGACAAATGTTCTCTTTTACTAAATAACATTATTCATAATATAAAAGACGATTCTAATTGTAAAAATCTTTGCAAATCTGAATGTTTAAGCAGAAAAATGGATTTTTATAATTCTGAATTTAATTTAAGTGAAAAGTCCTGCAATTCATGCAATTGTTATTGCAAATAAAAATGGGTGATTTTGAAGAAGAGTATATTGAAGGTATTGAAAAAGAAGGAGAAATTTTTTTAGAAGGCTTACGTAATAATAAAAAACTTTCTGAATTAGAGAAGGAATACTCAAAAAAAGTAAAAGAAATAAGGAAAATTTATGAAAAATCAATAAAAAAGGACCTGATTAAAGAAAGGAAAAAAGAAATTGATAAAGTAAAAGGGAAAAAACTTTCGAAAGATGGAGAAGTTGAAGCATTTCATGTTAAAAGTTTAGAATTAGAAAAGAACTGGGAAGAAAAAAAAGAAATAGAACTAAGCTCATGGTCATACAAAACAAAAGTAAAAATTTCTAATTTTATAAGGAAAATAACCCCAAATTTTTTTATTTATTCTTATTTTAAGGTTAGAAGAATAGTAAAAAATATTTACAAAGATATTTCTGATTTCCTAGAAAGAGTAAAAGAAAATATTGCGGATAAAACATTCAAAATTTGGAGCTACATTAAAGACAAATTTATTAAATTAAAAAATTCTATAAAATTAATTATATATTTCATATTAGAAAAAATAAAAAAGAAGAAGAAAGATGGAAAAGCAGAAACAAACACAACAGACAAAAGCATCGAAAAATCAAAATGAAGACCTTCTAAATGGTATGAACAAAGAGCTAAGAGAAGTAACTTTATTTTTCTCTTCAAATAAATACATTGACCTAAATAAACTTAATAAGAAGAATATTGAAGAAAGTGCAAAAAAGGCAATAGAGGATTCTATAAAGGATAAATTTCATTCTCTAACAGAAATATTTTCAGAATTAAGAAAAACTGGAAAAGATCTTGGAGTTCTTAATTATAAATTAATGATAATTCCACTTAAAATAAAAATATTTATTGCAACTTTTGAAAAGAAAGATGCTGAAAATTTATTAAATAAAATAGAGAATATTGAAAAAGAATTAAATCTTACTAAAAAAAATTAATCTTCCTCGTCTCTTCTTCTTGCAATTATTGCTAAAATTATAAATATTATAATCACAATGACTAAAATAAATATTATGTATGTTAGGAAACTAAATCTCTGATAGTCTAACTCGAATCTCTTTTCTATTAAATTCACTAAAGAGTCTCTCCTTTCTCCGTAATAAGCAACTACTTTAACAAAATTGTTTTCAGCCAAATCTGCTTTAGTTAATGTTTCATATATAAATATCCTTTTTGATCTTCCTGGCTTAATATTTACTGCAGTGTCTGTTCCTAATGTAGTTTTTATCTTATTTATTGTAACATCTTTTAATTCTATATTTGTCCAACACTCAAAATTTTCATTTCTGTTTACAGTATTTTTTACTTTAACAATGAAAGCTTTTTCTTGTAGATTATATCTTAATTTTTTTAAATCTAAAGAACATTTGTCTATTACATTAACTATTTCAACAGAATATCTTCCTTTTAAAACTCTATCTAATGAGCTTGGAGTCTCTCCATAAAGAGTAAATACGTCAACACTTAAGTTTTCATCTGAGACTTCAACTCCATTATAAACAACTGTTTTAAATTCTTCAGGTGCTATAAAAATCTCTTCCAAGTCTCCAACTTTTGTTGTTCCTGAGGAAGTTAAAAGAGTTAAAGTCCCTTTAAAATATGCTGGCATATTTGAATTACTCTTATAAGTTAATTCTATCGTTGACGTTGCTTTATTATATTTTATTGAATAAATTGTTAAATTTAAATTAGGCATAGGTACTGGAAACAAATCTAATCCTTCAACAGCCGAAACTCCTGAAGTTCTTTCACGTGCACTTCTTGCAAATTTAACCATCACATTTATCCCTGTGCTTTGACGAATATTTGTAGCTGCACCAATTAGTTCATTTCCTATAAGAACCCCTATCTTTATTTCAGATTCTTTAATATAATTCGCAATTTTTACAGGAACATTATCAGTCCCAGTAAATAAAAGAGCATTTTTACCTTGCATAATCTCTTTTTCAATAAAACCTCCATTACTCAAAATAACTTGAGTTATTGGTTTTAATTTAGAATATTCCTTAACAATATCAATGTTGTCTTCAAATCGGTCTCCAGTATTTATCACCTTGGGATTAAATTGAACTAAAGTTTCTGTAACTTCTGAATCAACATATCCATAAAGCAATAAATTATCAACTGTTCTTGATTCTAAAATAGAATTAATCTCTCCTATATTTGATCTGCTTGCAAGAAAAACCCAAGATTTTGTTTCTAATGCGTAAGCAATTACTGCCATTGGATTATATCCATATGCATCTGAAACAACAATAAAATTTTTTATTTCTGGAAGTCTGGAGATTAACTCTGTGTTTGCAGATGAGACTTCTATTTCAGTTACTGAAGCGAACCCCTCTGATTCTGCAAAAGCACCGTAATTAAAAACAAAAGGAGATTCTTTTGAGGTTACAATTAATAATTCATTATCTTTGTTTATTCCGTTCAATAGAAGTGGACCATGAGCAGTACTAACTAAAAAATCAGAGCCCAATCCTTGTAAATTAGCATATAATACTGAAGAATATACATCTTCCCAATTATCTGAGTTAGATATTATATAATTTGGAGCAGCAAATATAAAAGGCATGAGAAAGAATATAAAAATAAAAATCAGTGCTTTGCTCTTTTTCATATTAGTAAGTTAAAGCGATATTATTTAAAACTTTTGATTAAAAATTATCTATTTTATATTTGTGTGAAATTTGAATTTTCAGTAACTGAAATTTCATATCCTTTCTCTGGATAAATTATAAAATTTGTTCCAACATAAGGTGTCCAAGGAAAAGGGGAAACTATATATCCTTGTGAAGCTTGGTTAAATTCATCCCAATTTGTTACAGCGTCTGCATGTTGAACTGAAGAAATTAAATTCACTGCATTCTTAAGAGAATTATTGTAATAGACAGAAACCCAATTTTTTCCGAAAGAAGTTAAATTTTTTTCTAGAGGAATAGTTATGTTAGGTTTAACAACTCCTACTGTGCTCCAATTTGTAAATACTGAAGAAGAAGTATTTAATGTTGCTTCATATCCTCTTCCGTCATCTAAATCGAAATTACAATTAGTAACTGTGCAACTTGGGAAAGTTGGACAAGAGAACCCATTGCAAGTAACCCTTTTTTGTATAGTAGTATTTAGCATGGTAAATGAAGTTATATTTGAAACCTCATTTAAACTTTCATTTGCTGTTGACAGATTATTTTCCAAATAAAAACCTAAAAAGTTTTTAGTATTTGCTCCTGGCTTTCTCTTTAAGTAATAAACCGTTTTTCCTAATGTTACATTGGATATGTTCTCGCTTAAAGGATTCCAATTAGAAATAATGTAAAATCTTCTTCTGGATGAATTTGATAAAGAATCAGTATAATTTGTTTCTTTAGTTTGGCCAAGAAGAGTAAACGGCATTGTCAAATTATCTGTTGAATAAATTCTGTAATAGTCTGAATGTGCTGCTGAACTCCAATTTAAAATAATCTCTCCTGTCCCATCATTCTTTGTCTGAAAAATAGCTATTGAAAAAGGATTTATTGCATCTGGCAAGTAAAACGCTGAAAAACTAAAATTAGAAGAGTTAAATGCAGAATTTCCTGCAAAATCATAACATTGAACATTCCAGCTGTAATGTCCCTCATTAATTATCTCCTTATTTGAAAAATTCAAATTTACTAACTTTTGTGGATTTTGCATTGTTTCATTTGCATGCCATCCCGCTCCCCAATCTCCATAAAGGGTGCAATTTGTTAGTTCGTTTGTATCATTCACACTGAAGTTTAAAAAATCAACAAATGTTCCTGAAAAGTTAGTTAAATTTTCGGTTAGCAAGTTTATCTTTGGTGCAGTAGTATCTAGGGTAATTTTTCTTGTCTCAGTAGAGTTATAATTTCCTACTATATCAAATATTGAAACATTATATAAATACTCTCCTTCTTCAATTAAAGTAAAATTAATATCTTTTGTTAAATTTGTAAATATTATGGAATTTCTCAGAGTATAATTTGAATAAAACAAATTAAAAGAGATATTTTTTAAATTTGCTTCTATAACAGATAAGTTTAGGTAAATCCAATTTTGGGAAACATTAGAATTATTTTCTTTTGTGGGATAAATAAATTCTATTAATGGGAACACCGTATCTGTTATTGCCATAAATGTTTCATTGTAAAAAATTGAATAATTAAAGGAATCTAATCGAATCATTGAAAAATTATAAATTCCGTAAGCCAAAGACTGTACAGAATTATTTCCTATTAATGTTCCATTTCTGTATAAATTAAATGGACTTGTACAATTTGCCCAAACTAAAAAAGGGTTTGCAGATTCCATAGGAGAAGTCTCATTAAATAAGATTTGACAATTTTCTTGGGATTTATTTATTGTAAATTGACTCTCATTATAATAATTGGTATAATTAAAAGAGTCTGTTCTTAATACCGAAAAATTGTAAAATCCGAAACCTAATCTTTGTTCAGAATTATTTGAAATAATTGTTCCGTTCCTTCTTAAACTAAATGCTGTTCCACAATCTGCCCAGACTCTAAATGTATCTGGATATTCAAGAGAATTTGACGTATTGAAATAGATTTTACATTCAGAAGAAGTATTTTTATTTATAACTAATAATTTACTATCTAAACTATTATTTAATGTGTAATTTGCTCCGCCAGTAGTATTTAAGGTGTAATTATAAATTCCAACAGCTAAACTTACTGTTTCCCCTACTCCTCTATAGCTATTATTTCTATATATTCCATAAATAACATCACTATCTCCAAGATTAGACTCAGATGAAGAAATGGTCGTGCTTGTAGGATACTCTATATTCCACCCTGCAGAACTAGTGAGTACTGCGGTTAAGGAAGTTGCTTTGTTTACAGTAAAAAATTCTGAACTAAAAACATTAGAATAATTTGAAGTATCTGTTCTTCTAACAGTGATATTATAATAGCTTGCTCCCCCATTTATTACAGAACCATTTGATATTACAGTTCCATTTCTATAAAGAGTATAGGCAGTTGAACAATTTGTGTAAGCTATAAAATTTTCTGGATAAGTTATTGGACTTGTTGCATTAAAATAAACTCCACAAGTAAAATAATTTGATTTGTTAACTTGAATTTTATATTTCGTCCAATTAATATTATTTGAACTATCATTAATTGAAACATTTATCTCATAATTTCCAACTGCTAATGGGGTTGCATTTGATAAATAACCTGTTTGATTTATTAAAAAACGAGTATCATTTATTCTAAAGTAACCAAATGAAGTTTCATCTGTTGCATCAAAATCTACTCCCAAAGACTCATTTCCATAAAATAAAGATGCATTTTGCGGAATGGATGTAAAGTAAGGAGGAGTTAACTCAACTATCCTAAATATAGTTTGATTAAAGATTATTGAAAAATTTTGACTATCTGTTCTAAACATTGAAAAATTATATGCTCCAATAGCTAAAGATTGCTCTGAGAAGTTTGAAATCAATGTTCCATTTCTATACAGATTAAAGGGGGTTGTACAATTTGTCCAGACTAAAAAAGTCTTTGGAGAATTTAGTGGAGAAGTTTCATTGAATAAAACTTGACAATTTTCTGGATTTTTAGAGATAGTAAAAAAGGATTGATTGTAATTAAAAGAAAAATTTGAAGTGTCTGTTCTTTGTGCACTAAAATTATAATATCCTGCAGCTAATATTTGTTCTGAATAATTTGAAATTATAGTCCCATTTCTTCTAAGTGTAAATTGGTTTGTTGAATTTGCCCAAACAAGGAATGTATCTGGATAGTTAATAGGAGAAGTAGTGTTAAATAAAACTTTGAATTTTTCTTGATTTTTATTTACCATAAAAAATTCAGAACTAAAAACATTAGAATAATTTGAAGCATCAGTTCTTCTAACAGTTATATTATAATAGCTTGCTCCTCCATTTATTACAGAACCATTTGGTATTGCAGTTCCATTTCTATAAAGAGTGTAAGCGGTTGAACAATTTGTGTAAGCTATAAAATTTTCTGGATAAGTTATTGGGCTAGTTGTATTAAAATAAACTCCACAAGTAAAATAATTTGATTTATTTATCTGAACCCTATATCTCGTCCAATTAATATTTCCTGCACTATCATTTATTGAAACATTTATTTCATAATTTCCTGCAGCTAAAGGAGTTGCATTGGATAGATAACCCGATTGATTTATTGAGAATCTTGTATCGTTTATATAAAAATATCCAAAACCTATTGCATCTGTTGCATCAAAATCCACTCCTAATGATTCGTTTTCATAGAATAGGGAAATATTTTGTGGGATAAATGTAAAATAAGGGGGAGTTTTATCTTTATACCTTATTGCTGCAAATTCTGTATCATTCTTTGTTTGCAAATTGTAAGTTGCATTGATGAACAAATCTTGCAATCCTTCAAAACCTACAGGAATTGTTACATTTACTTCCCAGCCTTGTCCTGGAGCATACCTTAATTGTTTATTTTCATTTGTATAATTTTGATCGAATGTTCCCCTTGTAAATGCTACCCATTCTATCGGATCTCCAACACAACTTGCAGTTGCTCCTCCATCATCTTCGCATGAAGAAGTAAAACTATTTGTTGCTAAAATCGTTGTTTCACAAGCGCACATATCCCCAGAATCATCTTCATTATGGGTAATAAAAACAACATATGCTGTATCTGGAAAAGGAGTTTCAAAGGTTATATTTGTAATTCCAGAGCCTCCAATCGTGGCATTTCCTGCTTTAAAGTTAATATTTGGGATAGAATATTCTCCGAATGAAAATGCACAATAATCTACACTAGTCACATTTTCTCCTGCTCCTCCATCGTCATTAATTTGCAAACCAAATGTTGTTGAATTTTTTATCTGAACCTGAGAATCCAACCCGCATCTAGGAGTATCTGTATCTCTTGATACAGAACAAGTAACTGCATAATTTGAATTTGGCATGGAATTATTTAAATAAACTCTTTTAGATTCTCCTCCTGTTCCCAAAATTAAATCGCTTCCAGAAGTATTTCCACATTGAATTATTGCAGTATTATTAATTGTATAAAGTCCAAATGGAATTGCACCCCACATAAAATTAGCAGTTTCCCCTACTCCTGTATCATCTTCCATTTGAATAGAGAAACTACCTCTAGTTTTTGAAGCATTATCGATAACTTCGCCTGAAGAATAAACTGTATCTGTATCTGTTAAAGAATTAAATAAAACAGCATATTGAGTATTTTCCAAGGGGGAAAAAGAAATTGTTTGATTTGAAACTGTCCCATTGCTATTTGAACGTAGGTGTATTTGTTCTGTTACATTCAAAACATTTGCTTCCACCCCTCCAATGAATACTGAATTAATGTTAACTCCAGAAGTAACTTCCACACTATTTCCTGTGAAGTTGAAATAAAGACTTACATTATCCAATTCTGAAACATTTAAGGGATTAGAAATTAATGGATTTGTTATATTTAATACATAAGTTGTGAAATCTAAGGTAATATGTCTTGTTTCTGTTGAATTGAGATTATTCCCAATATCATAAATAGAGACATTATAATAATAATCTCCTCCATTAAGACCTGTCCAATTTATTTCTCTTCTTGAATCTGTAAATGTTGTTTCATTTATTAATCCTGAAGGACCGTATAAAGAAAAAGTAATATTCTTTTCATTTTCTTCTAAGACAGAGAGATTTGCATATATCCAATCTCTTGAAAAAGTAGTATCCGTGTTTTCAGTTGGAGAAACAAATTGAATCTGGGGAAAAGTTAAATCATAAACTAAAGTAAAATTTCCAGTTTCAAAACTATTTCCAGCTAAATCATAAACCCTATAAACCCAATTAAATCTACCTTCTTGATCAAAAGTATAAGAAATGCTTGGTGAAGAACTTGTTCCAAAGAGAAATTGTTCTGTTTGATTAATCAAATGTGTTTTGTTATAAATAAATAATGTAAAATTAGATAGTGCTAAATTATCAGTTATATCTGCTATAAAACTTTGTGAACTGTAAGAAAGAATAGAATTATTTTCGGGGGAAGTAATTGTGGCATTGGGAGGAGTTAAATCTAATATTAAATCTCTTGTTAAGGTTGAAACTATTCCATCCGGATTATCAAATAAGGTTACATTATAGTAATAATGTTCCTCTGGAAGATTTGTCCAATTTATTGTTCTTCTTAAATCTGTAAAAATTGATTGATTTACTAAACCTGAAGAATTGTATAACCCAAAAGTTATATTTATTTCCTGATTTACATTAGAAGTTGTCACATTTGCATAAATCCAATTTCTTTTAAATGCTAAACCTGTGGATTCTGTTGGATAGACAAAAGAGATTGAAGGCAATGTGAAATTTAAAGTAATGGACCTCGTTTCAGTAAAATTATAATTATTGGATAAATCAAATATTGTAATGTTATAATAATATTTTCCTTCTGCTAAATTTGTCCAATTTATTGTTCTTCTTGAATCTGTATAAGTGGATGAATTCAAAAGCGTCTTATTTGAATAATATAAATAAAAAGTAATATTTTTTTCATTATCTTCTTCGACTGAAGCTTCAACAAAAATCCAGGTCCTAGCAAATTTTGAACCATTTAAGGGAGTGATAGAACCAAAATCAATTAATGGAAAAATTGGATCTGTTAATTCTATTTGTGTCTCATTATAATAAATAGTGTAATTCTCTGTGTCTGCTCTAAACATTGAAAAATTATATACTCCTGCCCCCAGTTTTTGTTCAGAATTATTTGAAACAAAAGTATCATTTCTAAGAAGAGTGAATGAAGTGGTACAATTTGCCCAAACCAAAAAACTATTTTTATAATTTAATGGAAAAGTCTCATTAAATAAAACTTGACAATTTTCTTGAGATTTATTTATTTGAACTTTATATCTTGTCCAATTAATATTATTATAACTATCATTGATTGAAATATTTATTTCATAATTTCCTACGCCCAATGAAGTGGCATTTGATAAATAACCTTCTTGATTTATTAAAAATCTTGAATCATTAGTATAAAATTCTCCAAATTGAAATTCATCAGATGCATTAAAATCTACTCCCAAAGATTCATTTCCGTAAAATAATGATAAATTTTGTGGAATGTACGTAAAGTAAGGGGGAATTATATCCGCATATTGCAATGTCAGTTGAACATGATTAACAACAAGAGCATCTCCTGCATCAAAATTTGCTCCTTCAACTACTAAAACAAATTGTGAATTTGCATCAATATAATTTGAGAAATCGCTTGTAAAATTTCTTGTTAAATTCCCATTTGAACCTTGATTTAGTGTTCCTAATCGCATCCAAGTAGAATTTCCAAATCTCCAGGCATAGAGTGTTGCTGCTTCTCCTAAACCCGTAGCATTTTCATAACCTGTAAATTTAACATAAAGTGAAGAAAGTGAACTTGCAGTTGTTCCAATAGTAAAATTAAATCTCCAGAATGGCTCATCATTTGATGTTCCCGTGGCCATTATGTTTGCAGCATATGTTGCATCTTCTGAATTCATATTAGAATATTCTGTTGAAGTTGCATTTGTACCTGCGCTCCACCTTGAAGAAGAGGTGGGTTGTCCACGATATGCACTAAAAGAAGGATTCATGTTATAAATTGCTGTTGGATCAATAATATGATCGAATTCTAAAGAACCTCCAATAACCTTTAAATCAAATTTATCTTGGGAAAAAGTAAGATTTGTTAGATAGACTTTATTGTACTCATTTGAGATAATATTCTCAAATTTAGCAATTAATAACGAACTATCTTTTTCATAAACTTCAATTGTAGGATTTCCTGAAGTTATTCTTGGAAAAATAGTAATGTCGTTTAGATTGGTTAAATTCTTTTCAAAAGTAATCCTTATATATTCTTCAGAATTTATTGTTTCTGACCAATTATTATCTAATTCTCTAACTTCTTCGTAAATATCGGACACAAAAGTTTTATTTGAAAAAAGATGCTCTGCTTTTGTTATAATTATTATTTCAAATGTTTGCTCCCCTATAAAATCTGGAATAATCCATTGAATTTCATCAATATAAGTATCATTATCATTATCTTTTGCTTCAAAATCAATATAAGAATTATTCTCCTCCCAATATAATTTAATTTTTTCTTTTTCTCCTATTTTTATGTTTTGTTCGATTTCAGTAACTATTGTTTTATCTATTTCTTCAGATCCAAAATTAGTATCATGAATTATAGAAATTTCTTTCTTCACATTGTCAATTTTTTTTTCTTCAATCAAATATTCCTCTTGAAAATTTTCTTTTTTATTGCTTACGTTAAATAATTCTGTTAAATTCTCTTCACCAGATATTTTTTCTTTTTCCTCCCAAATTGTCTTTTGAATTTGTTCTAAATATTCTTGTTTAGAATTAACTATCTGAAAAGTATATTTTTTTGATTCTCCAGCATAATATACTAATAATTTGTAAGTTCCTATTTTATCTGGAGAGTAGAATATCATATTTCCAAAAGATTTTGAAACGAGTTCTTCATTTGAAGGGGTAATTATTCTCAACGTATAATTTGTAGGTTCTTGTGAAAAAGTTAAATGTATTCCTTCTTTTAATGTGTAAACTCCGTCTATTTGTGCTGCTGAAGAGAAAAGTGAAAAGAAAATAATTGCAAAACCCACAAGTGAAAAAAAGACAACTAAACTAGCCTTGATTAACCCCTTTTTCATCTTATATTTTACCTTCTTTAGTTTTTATAAATTATTATCCTTAAATTTATAACAAGGACAAAGATTTAAATACTTTTAAAAGTATCTATTTGGTATCAAAAGAGGGTTGTAGAAGGTATTGTATACCCTTTGTAAAGTACATGGTTGAAATTACATTTAAAGATAATAAGATTCAGAAAGGCCACAGAATAAAAATTCCCAAAGCAATAGTTGATACATTAAATCTTAAAGAGGGGGCTAAGATTATTTTAAAATTTGACCCAATTAATAAAAAAATAATTATTGTGGAGGACAAAAATGAATAAAACAGTTCTAATTACATTAATCCTAATTTTGGGAATAAGTGGAATAATATTTGCTGAAGATTTTTCAAAAGAAATAGTTTTAGAAGAGGGAATTAATCAGATTAACTTAAGTTATAACTTTAATCCAATTTATGCAAAAGATTTAGTTACACTTTATCCTGACATACAGACAATAACTTATGTTGAGAATGGAAAGGAAATTGGATATGTAAATGTATTTGGTGGAATTGGTGAAAACTTTATAATTTATCCAAATCAAATTTATGAAATTTCTGTAAAGAAGGAGGTAGGATTTAATCTAAAATGAAAAATAAACTAATGATTAATCTATTTTTTATATTGCTAGTTTTACCTTTATGCTCTGCAGCACATTATATAGTAGGAATTGTAGAAAATGCAAAAGACGGAACACTTGCAAATGGACAAACTGTATTGCTTTGGAATCCTTCTGTTGGAATACAAGACAACTTAACAGATATTGTTGGACCAACTGGAAATTCTGGAACAGACAACATTTATATGATTGACTGTGAAATGCTTTCAAGTGGATGTAATATAAGCAGCATATTAACTTTAATGGTAACAAATGATGGAGACAATTATCTTTCAAGACAAATGAATGTAACTGTTGGTGGATTTGGGTATGATTTGGTAAATAATATAACGCTTCACTCTCCACCAAATGTTAGCGAAGTATTTTTTGATGATTTCTTGGAAAGTCCTCAAAATGAAATAGATTTAATTCCTGCAGATGTAAGAGAGATAATATGTAATTCTACTGCATTTAGCTATGATGGAGAGTATTCAATAACAAATGCATCTGCAAAATTATTTGATAATGTTAATTCTTTATATGACTCATTAGATGATAATAATTCACATTATACAAATTACAGCTGCGATATTGATTATAGCTATGGAAATTCAGATGAAGTTAAAATTTCATGCAAATTTAATTTATGGTATTATGCAAATTCTGAAAATTGGAATTGTACAATAGAAACTATGGACAACCTCTCTACTTACGGACGCGGTGGAGATTTATCTTTTGTAAATCCTTTACTTGCATTGGGATTGGATTCCATAGCAACATTTAACTTAAACATAGGTCAAATAACAGATGAAGAACAGCTTAATGTTACAAATTATGGGAATGTAAAAATTAACTTATCTTTAAGCGGATACGCTGCAACTGAAAATGACGGCCTTTCTATGAATTGCACTGAAGGAGACAAAAATATTTCCATTAATTATACCAAGTTTAATCTAACTGCATCAAATCCTGGAGCAATAACTCTTACAGACTTCCAAAATGAATATGTAAACTTAACATCTTATCCTAAAGTTAAGGACTTTAATCTAAATTATAGACAAAATGAAAATGCAAATGAAGCAGTAGATTCAACATACTGGAGAATTTATGTCCCTTCGACTGTATCTGGAAACTGTCAAGGAAATATAGTATTTGGTGCTGTGCAAGCACCTGGAGATTAAATGAAAAAACAAGAAATAAACAGTATTAGAATATTTTTAGTAATTGGAATTTTAATTTCAGTTATATCTTTTGCTAGCTGTGCAAATATCGGAATAAGCCCCGCAAATATTTATTACAAAAATGTTTTGAGAGGGGGGTATGCTGAAAGAACAGTTATAATAAGTATTGATTCTGAAGAACCAACAAAAGTAAGTCTAGCTACAAGAGGAGATATTGCAGATTGGATCAAGTTTGACAAAAAAGAATTTGAAGTTTCAAGAGGAAAACCATATTATCTTAAATTAGCAATTCAACCTCCTATAGATATTCCGAATGGTAATTATTCTGGATTTTTGAGAGTTACTACAAATGGAAAAGCTGGAAATTTTGAAGGCCAAGCAACAGGAGTAATAAATGCTGCATTGGATTTATACGTCCAAGTTGATGTTACAGATGTTCAATATTCTTCTTGTCAAGCATTTAGTTATAATGTACAATCTGCAGAAAAGGGAGATCCTGTAATTTTTAATGTGAATGTTCTGAATGAGGGAAATGTAAGATTATCTCCAGTAATAAAAGTAAATATTTGGGATCAAGATCGTATAAATTTAATTAAGGAAATTGAATACGCTGATGATACTTTAATTCCAACAACTGAAAAAACATTGTCAATAAAAGTTAATTCAAATGATTTAGAAATAGGACAATATTGGGCAGAAGTAACTGCAGTTGATTGTTATTCTTCAGAAACTTTAACCTTTGATATTTTAGAAGAAGGGGCATTAAAAGCGATGGGAAATTTAATGAAGATAATTACTCTTCCTTGGATAAATGTTGGAGATACTACTTCAATAGAAGCATTATTTGAAAATACTGGAGAGAAAGCAGTAAATGCTCGTTTTAACGGACAAATAACTTTAGGCAATAAGATAGTTCAAATCTTAGAAAGTGAAAGCAGTTTAGTAGAAATTGGAAAGACCCAATCCTTTAATTTCTATTTTACTCCAAAAAAAGAAGGTAAATACATTGTAACTGGCATTGTTCAATACGATGGGAAGAAAACTTTCGAAAAAAGTTCTGTAATTAATGTTGAAAAGAAAGGTATTGATTTAAATAAAATATTAATATTATTAGTCTATGCAATATTAATAACAGGTATTGCTTATTTAATGTATAAAATTAAAAAACAAAAAGAGAAGAACAAAAAATTTGGAGGTTTTAAAATATGAAGAATAAGATTATAATTTTGTTGGCAATTATTTTTAGTTTGCAATTTGCTTTAGCTGCAAGCCCGAATATTCCAGTAATCCAAACAACATATAATTATACAAATATCCCTTATATTGACGCAACAGTTTATCAATCAGATTCTGCAATCTTAAGAATAACTACTGCAAATGTTACAAGCTCGTGTAGTTATAGAGAAGGATATTCCTCTCCAATTCTCTTTAATGGAGAATATGGATTAACCCATGAAGCTTACTTAATGGATTTGGCAGAAGGATTCCATGAATATTATGTTAAATGTGATGGGGGATTAGAAAAATATGTAGGTTTTGCTACAAGCATACCTATTTTTGCTACAATTCAAATTTCTAAAGAACCTCCATTAAAAGAAGGGATATATAAGGTAAACCTTATTACTTCAAAAATACCTTCTGGAAATCCCACTTTAGAATATTCATTTGATGAAATTGTTTATAGACCCATGACTCTAACAGGATTTGGAACAAATTGGGAGGGAAATTTAATAATTCCTGGAAATGTTGAAGAAAGTGTCTGCTCATTTAGGTTTAGCGCTAAAGATTTATCTGGAAATACAGGAAATAAAATAATTGGAGATAGTTCTTTTGTAATAGATACAATTGTTCCTTCTGCAATAGGAATGATAAATGCTGTGGGATATGAAGGGCAGATAAGACTTGATTGGTTCTTTGATGAAGGATTTAAAGAATTTAATATTTACAAATCTGAAGACCCCAATGTAGACTATACTGACTTTTTCAAAACAATCACAAAGAAATACTTTTATGATAATGAAGTTGAAAAAGGTCAAAACTATTATTACAGAGTTGCAGCTGTTGATGAAGCAGGGAATATTGCTCCGCTTTCAAAAGAAGTTTATGCTACAGCATTATTGAATAATTATACTAAGGCGACTGGGTTAAATCCAAAATTTGTTGGAAAAGTGGATAATTCTATTGCTGAGATTAATTCTGTTATTGAAACAATTGATAGCATCTCACAATTAATAGAATTAAAAGAAGAAAAGGTTCAAACAATATTTTCTGATCTCAAATTGGATAAAGAACTCACTAATTCTGTATCAGAACTAAATTCTTTAAAAAGAGACATTGAAAGTTATAAACTTCAGGATTTGAGTGAAGAAGAACTAAATAACAAACTTTCTTCTTCAACACTTAAACTAAATATAATAAAGAAAAAAATACCTGAAGATTTAACAATTTTAGAAGAAAAGGAAACTGAAAGAGTCTTAAATGAACAAAATGTGCAAAAAGCATTTTTAGAATATTTTGATAACTCTGGAGAAGACTATGATAAAGAAATATCAGAGATATTAAAATTGATTGAAGAAAACAACTTAAAAATTACAAGCAAATTTTATTCCTTACAAATATTATATTTAGATGGTTCAAAAAAAGAGATTGGCTTATTTGAAGATACACTAAACAAAAAATTAGGAGAATCAAACATTAATCTTGCACTTATAATTCCAAAAGAAATTGCTGAGACTTCTTCTGAAATCAAATTTATGAATATTAATTATGATGTCATAAAAGACGACCCGGTTATTTCTTTTAATTCAGAAACTGAAAAAATAGTGTATTATCTAAATAAAGAACTTGAATCTAATTCATTAGAAGAAATTATACTATCTCCAGTTAAAGATAAAGAAGTAAAAGAAACTCCTATTACTGGAAATGTAATATTTAGTTCAATTTCAAAACGCTCGTTTGGAATATTTGGACTCGTTATCTTTGCACTAATTTTGGGGGTGTATTTTTTAAAAATAAAAAATGAAACCTCAATTAAACCTGCATTAAAAATTATGGAGAATATTAAAAAATCCAGACAATTAATAAAAGAAGGAAAAGAACAACAAGCAAAAGAGATATATAATATTGCTAAAGAACAGTATAAGCTTCTTTCTGATAAAGAAAAAAGAATTATAATTGAGGGGATTAAAGCAATAGAAAATGAGAGTTAAATTCTTAGCTATTATCTTTGCATTATTTTTTTTAATCTTTCCATTTTGCTCTGCAGCACATTATATTAACGGATCTATAGAAAATGCAAAAGACGGAACACCTGCAAATGGACATACAGTTGTTTTATGGAATCCTTTATTTGGGATTCAAGATAATTTAACAGATATTGTTGGCCCAACTGGAAATTCTCTAAAAACAAATAGCTATATGATTGATTGCAGTCTTTCTCCTATTGTTTGTGTGCTTGGAGATACTTTAAGTTTGAAAGTGATAAATAATGGTGATGAATATGTATCTGAAGAAGTAAATGTTGATGTAAGTGCTTCTCTTTACGATTTAGCAGAAAATAGAACTCTTAATTCTCCTCCAGAGGTTCAGTTAATTAATCCAAAAAATTATGGAAATTACTCTAGTCCTGTTTTATTTAACTGCTCTTCTTCTGATTTGGATAATAATCTAAAAAATATTAGCTTGTATGGAAATTGGACTGGACAATGGATACTTAATGAAACAAAAAGTCTGAATTCTGCAGGAGGATACACCTCATTTACAAAAAATCTACCAGAAGGATATTATAAATATGCATGCAAGGTAACAGATAACCTAAGCTCTTCTACATTTTCTACAAACTATTCATTTACAGTTGATTCCACTCCCCCAATAATTGATTCAATTCTAAAGAATATCTCTTATTCATGCGGAAATACTAATACCATAAGAATTAATTGCACAACTTATGACGAATTATTAGATGTAGATAAAGTGATTATTCAAACAACAACTCCCTTAAGAAGCGTGAATTATAGTGCAACTATTTTAACAGGGAATACATATTATTATGATATTCTTCTAAATGAAACTGGAAAATGGGAATTTAAGTGCGTTTCTAATGATAGTGCTGGAAATATAAATTCTTTATCAACAGAAGTTAATGTATATTCTGCTTCTCCTGAGTTATACATAAATTTTTCAAAAATAAATTTAAGCAAACAGAATCCTATAGAAAAAGAGATAGTTAAAATTAATGCTTTAATTGAAAATTTAGGTTGTGGAACTTCTGAAAACTTGCTTATAGGTTTTTTTGAAGGAGACCCTGCCTCTGGAGGAGTTAACATAGGCAATACTACTATAAGCATTGGTTCGCTTTCATCTACCCAAACTAGTCTAGATTGGAGTACCAAAATAGGGAAAAATTTCTTGTATGTTTTTGCAGATTCAAATTTTTCAATTAGTGAAGAGGATGAGACAAACAATAAAGGGAACATTACAGTTTCTATTAGTTCTTGGCAAGAAATATATGGAAATACTACTGTAAATAAAATAATTGGAAATTTAGATTCAAATATAAAAAAATGGTTTAATGAAAGCTTTGTAAAAGGAAATGTTTTTATAACAGATTCTGAAGCATCTGTAAATTGGCTAGCTTTACAAGCAATAGGGAGAACAAAAAGCGGATCTCAAAGTTCCAATGATTTCTCTGAAATTGATAATCTCTTAGGAATGGATGTACTTGATGATTCTGTTTCAAATGTTTTCAGTGAAAATCAAGATCCAAGAGAAACAACTAGCATGATGATTCAACAAAGGCAGATAGAACAAATACCTGTAATTAATTCTACTGAGAATAGCAATTTTATCACAGGAATATTATGGGACTCTTCTGATGACAGTCAAGGGGTAAATGGGGAATTTGATTCTTCAGATAAAGAAGACATTGTATTTGTAGCAAATGTGAATAAGAACGCCCAAGGAGATTATGGTATATATGATTATGAAATAAATATTCCTGCTAAATTAAGAGAATATAATACTTTAGATATAGAAGAAGTTTATTTATATTATGAACTAAATTAATTTTCAGCCTTTGCTGCTTCTGCAGGAGGAGCAACTGCTGCTTTCTTCTCTTTTAAGAATTGCTCAATTGCAGCACATATTTTTGCTTTTGTTGGCTCTTGTGCAGTTTTTGCTGCTAAATCTTTTGAAACTTGCTCAAGCCATTTTGAAATATCGTTCTTTTTTGCATTTACATGTAAAGAAAAAATTTCATCGTCCAAAGCTGGAAGAATCTCTTTCAGTTCTTTCAAGCTAGAAACCATTATTCCGTTGTCAAATGTTAATGCGTTGAATATCTTTGTTTCAATATTCTGTACTTCTTCTTTTTTTGCTTCTACTTTTTTGTTTTTCGCTTCTTCTTTTTCATACACTGCTCTTGCTTTTCTTGCTTCTTCAACTGATTTTTGAATCTCTGCCACATCAATAAATTTCTTTTCTAATTTCTTAGGCTTCTTCCCAATTTTTTCCCATTGTTTTTGAAGTCTTGGAGCTAATCCTTCAATATAAATATCTACTACAGAAAAATTTCCAGACATTAATTTATCTTTTATTAATTTTAATTCCATCTTTAAATCAAAAATATCCACTTTTTCTACTTCTAACTGCTCTATTTGATTTTCAAAATCATCAATAATCTCATTGTAATGATTATACTTTTCTAGTTCTTCATCAGATAATCTTCTTGTATTGTGAAGAATTGGTCTAAAGTTTATGAAATAAGGCTTACCTCGATTATAAGAAGTATTTACAAACATCCCTACTCCAACTGACGCTTTTACAAGAGATTGTACAAACTCTTCTCCATATTTTATTTTAATCCTTCCTAAATCCCCTTCATCTCTTGTTCTCATTTGAACTTCTGTATTAATATTTGCTTTAATCTCCCCTACAAAGTCGCTTAAAACCTGAGACACTAACATTACTCCTATTCCCCACTTTCTGAATTCTCTACACGCTCTTTCAATTTGCAAGAAGCCCTCTCCACTTCCTCCAAACTTGGATAATAATCTGTGAACTTCATCAAAAACTAATAAAACTTTCAAATCTGGTGTTTCTTTTGGATCAGATCTGAAAATTTGTCTGATAACACTTGCGACAAAAATGTCCATATCGTTCGGATCTAATTTGTTTAAAGCAAAAATTTGAATTTGCCCCGGATGAATATACTTCTCTATATCGATTATCTCTCTTGCATGTGATACTTGCTTAATATTTCCTAAAAATGCACGCGCATCAGTTGTTTTTAATCCAAAATTTTGATAATATGAAAGCATTTTTTTATCATCACATTTTCTCAGCATTCCCGACCACTGTGCTGTTGGATCAAATACGATGACTGCAACATTTTTTATTAATGCCTCTTCGATGATAACCTGAGCTGCAATACTTTTTCCTCCCCCTGTAGCTCCTGCAACAATTGTGTGTGTCTTTAATTTATCTGGTTCTAAACAAGCTTTAATTTTCATTTCAGCAATCTTTCCTAAAACCAAAGATTCTTTATTTTGAACAGGCAATTTTTTAACATCTAACTCCATTCTATACTTTTTTGAAAGTCTAATATGTCTCTTTATTAAAAGAAAAACTATCAATCCTACCAGTAGAATACTAAAAAATAAAAATACGCTCCAAACAGGAATAAAACCAAAAATTAGTTCTTTCATAAATGCTTTCTTAAGAACAAAATAGCTAAGAGTAGAAATTGACTCATTGCCTGTAGCTGCATAGGTCTCCAAAAGATATTCTCCTTTTTCCATTCCTTCTGGAACTTTAAAAGTTTTTACTATATACATTGAATTGGATAGATTAAAATTTTCTTTTCCTAAAAGAATATAACTTCCTTTTGTATTGTTTAAATAATATTGAATACTAAAATTCTCCAGCTCTCCACTTTTTAACTTATTTATATATACCTTAAATTTCATATCTTCGGTCAATTTAAAATATTTATTGAATGGCTCAGTCTGAACAAAAAAAAGTGGATTTAAATCTGAATCCACTACTTCTATATGCACTGGTAATTTCTCTGTTATTGAACCTGAGAATGAAATTTCTCCAGTATAATTTCCCACAGCTGTTCCTTTTATGTAAAAGTATACTGTGGAACTATTTTTAGGTGCAATTTCTATTCCTTCAGAATCAAATTCTATTAAATCTAGTGTGTTTCCAGATGAAGAAAAAGAGACTGACATTGGTTCGTTTCTTTTATTTGTTATCTCTATATAATCTTCAAATAAAGAGCCTGTATTAATGCTTCTATCTACCTTGCTCCTTGAAATAGTATAATCTGCCTTGCTTATTTCTTCTCCAAATGCAGAACTACTTATAAATTGTAGGGAAATTAAAAAAATGCACAAAAATATTGCTAAAAGATTACTTTTTTTCATTTTCTGTTTTTTGATTTGTAGGAGAAACATCTTTTTTAGCATCTTCTCCTTGTTTAATTGGCTTTAATTTATCTTTTTCTACACCTTTTGTTTGTAAAGTCTGTGTTTCATCTTTTTTTGGTAAATTTTTTGCATCTTTTTCAAAATGATCATACAAATCTAAAATCTCTTTCTTTAATCTTTCTTTATCATCATAAATCTCTTTTGGTATTGGCTCCCTATATATTTTCTTAATTCTTATGAACAGTTCTAATGCCTCTTGATCTTTTTTTTGTTTTATCAATTTCTTTAACTTATTTAATAAAATATATAATTCAAGCAACCTTTCTTTTCTCTTATCTCGGGAGTATTTAACCATAAATATTGCAAGCAATAATGCAAAGAGAATAATTAACGCTAATAAAAAACTTATTCTAAAAAATGCTTCAAAATTAAATTTTGTACCAACTTCAAATCCAACAGAATCAATTGCTACGTCTTTATTATCTGCTGCTCTTGCATAAAAGATATATTTCCCTTCAGGAGCAATTTCAGGAACTTGCAATCCCCTCTCAAGAACCAAATCTGAAATAAATGAAATTGGTTCATCATCAAAATTGTAAACAGTCCCTTCATAATCTTTTATTGAATAATGAAGCGTGGCATTTACCTGTTCTAAATCTTTTGTGTTCATTAAGGTTATTTGTGCCACCACCATTTCACCAGGTTTTACAAGTTGATATTCTTTTGATAAATTTAAAACTAATTCAAACTCTGTATCTATTCCTTGAATATCTAAAACTACGGGTATTTGTTTTTTATAGCTACCAGATTTTACTATTATATGCCCAAAATATTGCCCAACAATTGCTCTTTCAGGGGCATTAAAATCAATAGTTATTTCTTTTGATTTGCCCGGCATAATTGAAAAATTTTGTTCACTAAAAATTACAAATTCTTTTATTTTATCAGAAGAGATATCTAAATTTATTTCCTGAAGACCCGTATTTGTAATCTTTAAAACTCTTGTCTTAAATGTCCCTTGTTTTAAACTTATTTTGTACTCTGATTCACTAAGTGCAAAATCTTTTAGTTTTCTTTGCTTTGTTAATGTAATCCCACTAAATGAGCCCCCTCTTGTGATTGTTTCTGTTGGCTTTTTTTCTCCTCCCCCAGATGGCGGAGGCGTAATAGTCTGCTGTAAAACATTGAAACTCTGAATTGGAGTAGCGTTTATATTTTCTGAGCTATCAAATGCAAAAAATCTCCAATAAACAGTATTACCCCCTGGAGCCATAATTTGAAGTGGATAAATAGAGACATTTTCCATTCCTGTAAAATTTATCGAACTATAATTTCCCCACCCTGCACCTTGATTAATTGAAAAAATATATCTCTTTAATGCAACATTGTCTGTCCAGTTTGTTGTAAAACTTACTATGGTATTTTGATAAATTGCCCCATTATTTGTAGATGGAGAATCCCATTTTGGAGGAATAAAATCTAATCCAACAAATAGATACACAATATTGCTTAATGTATCAAATTGAGAATCTGATGCGTAAAAAGTAACATTTCTTGTTCCAACAAAACCTAATGATGGAAAAAAAGAAACCTCATGCGAAGTTGGATCTATTGATACATAAATATCATCTGTAGAAGAATTATAATAAGTTAGCTCTACTCCTTCTGGATCTATAAAATAATCGTCTAAATCAAAAGCATTTATTAGACTTTGATTGGCTTCCCAACTTTGATTTGGAATTTCAGAGACAAGATCGGGAGGAGCATTTGGAATGTAAAGCTCAGTTGGAGTGTCTGCAAAGATAAATGGTAAAAGAAAGATAATCCCAAATATCAAAAGTTTTATTTTACCCTCTTTTAAAAATCCCCTCTTTAACACATATGTTTTAGTTCAAGTATTTATTTAAATCTTCTTAGATAAAAAGTACAAACCTTTATAAAGTACTTTTAGATAATTATATTATGCCTAAAAAGGACCTAAATAGTTCTCATTCTAAAAGCGCTACCGTTAAAGGGACGATTACAATAAATCAAAAAGAAGCAATCCAAAAATTAATTGGAGTCATCGGCAGCAATGAACAGGATGTTGTTGGAAAAATTATCACTCTTTGGCTCTATAATGAAGGATATTTAACTAAAAATAAAAAAGGAAAGGGGAAAGATGAGTAAAAAAAATTTTAAGGGGATTATTGGAATTTTCTTCATAGCAATCCTTATTTTATCTCTATGTGCTGGAGATAATTTGAGTTCGCAAGAACCCTCACAAGAAGAAAATTTGCAACAAGTTGAACAAGTATCTCCAATTAATGAACAGTTAACAAATACAAATTCAGAGATAACCCCTTCTCAAGAAGAAACTTCAAATCAAAATTTAATAGATAACTTATCCTATAATTCTCAGGAAGAAACAATTATTGAAAATTCTAATGAAGAAAACATTTCTGCCCTAATTACAGAACCTTCTGAGAATACAGAAAACAATCATCCAAATTCAGGTTCAGAATATATTAATCTTGATAGTGTAAATGCGCAAATAGAATCTGTTGCTGAAAGCACAAGTGAGCAAACAGCAAGTTCTAATTCTCAAGAAATTGAAGTAAATATTTCTGTTGAAGAAAAGGAAAAAACAAATTATGTTTATTATGAAGCTGGGAAAAAAGAGATAGAGCTTGAGGCATATGAAAAAATAGAAATAACTAAGGAAGAAAAAGAAAAGAGTGATTTTGAAAAAGAGGTGATAATCTCAAGCGAGATACATTTTGAAGACCCTTTAAGAGTTTATAGTGATTTAACTCAGGAAACTGAAAAAGAAAATATAGAAATATTCTGGAAGAATGAAGGAAATCAAGAAATTACAGGAGATTCTGACTTTGCAGTTGAATATTATGATGAAAATAATAATGGACTAATAGATAGAATTTCTTGGATAGTTCCTCATCTTAGCGAACAGATTTTTGAAATTCGAATAAATTTTGAACAAAATTCAGATTCAGGAATATTACTAAACGTATTAAATCCTCCAAACGGGGCAGATGTAACTAATCCTGTCCCGTTTAATGTTTCTTTGAATTTTTCTGGAGTTCCAGATTGTTTTTTAGAGATAAATGAAACAAAATATCCATTCAATGTAACTAATTCATTTTTACTTAACTTACAAAATGGAGTTTATTTTTGGAAGGTAAATTGCTCACAATTTGATGATAAAACAATATCAAGAGAAACCGAAATTAGAACATTCAGAGTAAATGAAGCATTTTCTTCAAATTTGCAAGAAGGAAAAGTCTACTTGCTTGATTTAGTAAATAATCAAATAAAAAACCCTGAAACAATAAAGATAAATTCAACAAATCCTTCAAATCTTAATATAAAGATTTTGAGAGAGACGGGAATTATCTCTAATGAAAGTTTTTCTACTTCTGCAAATATTTTAATGGATAGAAGCAGATTAAATTTAAGTGGGAGATATACCCTAAATACAGAATTCAATAAGCCTTCTGCAAAAGTATTCAACATAACCAATTTTAGTGTAGCCAGCGCAAATCTAACTTTTAATGTTAGTTCATCTACAATAAAAGAAGGAGAAAGTGTAAGTATAAATGTAAATATAATTTCTCCCGTGAAAACATTACTTCCTTCAAATTTATTTTATGGAGATGGACAAAGTATCGCTCTTCCATATGGGTGGGTAACTCAGTTTAATCAAAATTATGTGCATAAATATGATAATTCTGGAACCTACAATGTAAATTTAACCTTCTTAATTGATAATCAACAATTCTTTATTCAAAAAACAATAAACGTTATAGATAGCACAGATAATTCTGCTCCAGAAATAACATTAATCAAACCCTCGCATAAAAAAATTATTTACGATTCTGCAATTAACTTTTCATATAGTGCAAAAGATGATAAGAAATTACAAAATTGTACTTTCAAATTATATAAAGGATGCGAATCTTTGTCTATTTGCTCTACAAGCAGTTCTGATTTAGAATATTCTACAACAAAACAAACTCCTGCAAACGATGAAGAAATAAAGATTGGACTTAAAGATTTTGATGAAGGTATTTACGAATGGTTAGTTGAGTGTTATGATAATTCTTCAAATAGCGAATGGCAAATTAATCTTTTCCAAGTTTCATTTAATTCTACTGATTCTGTAAGCTCAAAATCAAACAATTATACTCAAAAAAATGAAGTAGAAGCATTGAAGAAGCAAGTAGATAATTTTATTGCAACAGACTTCAGTATGGATGAAAAAGAAGCACTTGAAGATTTGAAAATCTTAGAAGATGCTAAATTTTATAGAAAGAGACTAACTGATATTGGGGATTTCTTGGGGGAGAATTATAAGTACGTTGCAACAGAGGAGCTTAGACAAAAAAAGACTACAGAATATCTTGAAGAGCTAGAACAAATAAAGAATAAAGTGCCTATTTCAATTTCAGTTAATGAAAAATATGAATATGTAAAAAATAGTGTGGGGATTGATTTTGAAGCAATTGTTCAAGATTATTTTGATTCTACAAACACTGCAATTGGAAGGCCCACTTTACAAAAATTGGCAAAAATCAATCAAGAGATACAAAATGAATTAACTGTCTCTGCAAAGATTAAAGATATTGAATTAGAATATGCAAATGGAACACAAAGATTGACTCTTGTTAAAAAGAGTTTTACCTTAGCAAATGATTCTTATAATAAATTCCTTGAAGTTATTCCAAAAGATATTGCCTCGAATTCAGATGAAGTGATATTCATAACAGATAGTTATGTTGTAAAGAAAGACCCAATCTTTGAAGTGGATTATGAAGACTTAGAAAAAGACGAAATAGTCTATTATATTAATAAACAGATTAAATTAAAGAATTTTGAAAAAACAGAGACCCTCTTATTTGAAGAAGATGCAGGTAAAACAGCTGCATTCACAGGTCTTTTTGTTTTGGATGTTTCTTCTAATTTTAGTGGAATTTACATTGTTCTGATATTTATTCTGCTAATTGCTGTTGCATTTGCAAGCATCTTTTTATACAAAAAGTTTAGAATGATTGCTTGGAAAAAAGAACCAAATGTGGTCAGAGTGCTACACTTACTTGAAGATATAAAGAGACTTTTAGCTGAAAAGGAAATTGAAAAAGCAAGAGAAAATTATTATAAAATAAAGGAAATTTATCCTGTTCTCCCTTATCAGACAAAGAAGTACTTTTACGATAAAATAAATGATATTTTAGTCAAGATTGATAGAAAGGATATTTTCAATTTAGTAAAGGAGTATCAGGAAGCTAAAAGCACCTGGAATAAAGAGGCTTATATTAGATTGTATAAAGATATAAGGAAGATTTATGAGAGATTGCCTGAAAAAGATAGAGAAAAAGTATACAATATAATAAACGGATATTAATCAATTGGCCAACATAATTCTTAAATATTAAATCTCCTTTAGTTTGAAATGGTAGAAATAAATCGAAGAACAATTGAAATTGCTGCTTCTCTAGTCTTTATTGTTCTTTTAATTTTAATTGCGGTTGCAGTTATTGATAAAGATAAATCAAATCATGCTGTTCTGACAAATACCCAAACTGCTCCTCAAACTTCTGGGCAGATAATTAATAATTATGGGAATTACTATGAGAACTATTACGAAAATTCCGGAAATTCGAACTCTGGCTATTCACAAAGGTACCAAAGTGCAAACACTGATTCTTCGTGCAGAACTTCTTTTTGCAGAGAAATAAATTACAGAGATACTTCTGGCCAGACAACTGAAAAAGAATTTTTGAATAATTATATTACTACCTACTATGTAGATATCCATAACCGTGCAACTCACGGAATGTACTTTACTGTAATTTTTAGTTTTGAAGATAAAAATGGTTTTGAATTTAGTGAAAGAGTTACACTCTACTTAAGACCTGATGAAACTAGAAGATTTAGTTATAGAGATTTTCAGTATGAACCAAATGAAATGATTGACTGGAATTATAGGGTTGTGGCAAAAAGTGCGTAAAAATGGCTAAAAACTAGTGCTTTTTCGGGTTCAGATAATACACATTATACGAAGTTTTAAGGGATTTTTGTCTATTTTTTAGAGTTTTATTCACTTAGGTTAGCTTTGTTCTTTTTATTTTTCTGAGCTGTTTCGTTTATTTCAAATGCGAGCTTTGCCAAATTACTAATATTATTATAATTCACAGAAGAATTGTACTCTTGAAAAGTCAACCCTTCACTTAGTGTTGCTTTTGTCTTTTTTATAAACTTCAAATAATACTGCATCAAACTGATCAACTTAGGAATGTGTTCTTCTTCTAACTCTAATCTATTAAAAGAATCTGGCCAAGAATCAGTTAGAGTATAATCATTAAGCTGATAATCCCTTAAATAATTTGGAGAAATATAATGGTGCGAGCATCCAATGCAAGTTATTTTTTTCATTTTATTTTAAGCTAATCTGTATCGGACCCATAATCTCCTGAATTTTCTATCTCCATTCGGTCTAACATTTTAAAGTAATCTTTCATAGCAGGGTCGTCACGTCCTCCACGGGTAAAAATATTTGCACTTAGGTTAGCTTTGTTCTGTTCTACTTTTTGTTCTTTTTGGAACTTTTCTAAACCGATTTTAGTCTTATCTAAAAGATTTGTATAAACATCATCAGGATGAAACATTCTATAAACAATTTCATTAAAAAGATGGGCATATGCTTTTTCTAATGCTTCATCAAAGTTCTTTCCATACTCCACTGGTTCACATTCTTCTAACATTTCATTTGCTTCCAAAATAACATAAATTCCAGGATTTCCAATTTTTTTAGAAACCAGAGTACTATGGATATAGCTATCTCCAGTTAATTTATGATAAGCTGTAAACCCTCTAACTCTTCCTTTATTAGCTAGATATTCTGTAAGCACATTTACTTTTCCATTGTGATCTTCAAGAATAATTGTGCAATCTGTTTTACCTTTTCCTTCAATCGGAGCAGGGTAAAAAACACCTTGTTTTTTTAAAATTGGCTTCAATTTTTTAACCAAATTTTTCATTAATTTTAAGGAATTTGGATATTTTTAATCATTTGTGTAATCTCAAATAATTGTTAAAAATACTTAAAAAATTCGGTTTAAATTTAAAAAGAATTCTTTTTGAATATTTTCTTTCAAAAAATAAAAAGAATTTTTAATAAAATATACTGAAAAATTGAACAAACAGGCTGTTTATAGCTGTTTATCGACGGCAAATTATAACAAACAAACAGCTGTTTTTGGGTTGTTTAAACACTTGTTTTGGCTGTTTGTAGCTGTTTAAGGCTGTTTAAACAGGCTGTTTTTCAATTATTTTTTAAACAAACAGCTGTTTAAAATAGTTAATTTTTATCTTTAATTTAATTGAGAAGAATCATTAATTTTCGAATATAAAAGGAAACATTTTTAAACTATATTTGATAAGAATTATCATGTTTGACTGGCTTTTCCCAAAAAAAGAAAATAAGAGGATTGAGGAAGAGACTAAAAAAGGTTTTGATTTTGTAAAGAAAGATATTACTGCTTTATCTGGTTGGATTAAACACCTTGATTCTGAAAAAAATGTTCAAAAAAAAGACATTGATGAAATCAAGGATGATTTATCGTTAATAAAAGAAGAGATTTCTGGATTGAAAAATGTGATTTCTTTAATGAGCGAACTAAAACCTAGGCCGGTGTTTAAAACAAACAAACAGCTGTTTGGCAAACAAACAGATGTTTATGCTGTCCAAACACGTGTTCAAACAGCTGTCCAAACACCAGATTTAAACCATTTTTCAGTAACTGAAAGAGCAATATTGTGGATACTATTAAATGCAGATATAAGGTTAGGATATGATGATTTATCAGCTATTTTAGGAAAAGAGAAGAGTACTATTAGGGGCCAAATAAATGCCATAAAATCCAAAAGTGAGGGGTTGATAGAAGAGAGTATTGAAAAGAATGGTAAGAAAAGGGTGTTTATCCCTGATGAAATTAAGGAAAAAATGCTAAAAAAACAGAAAGTGAGGGTTCTAGGAAGCAAAGAATCACAGAAAAAGGAGAAAAATGAAGAAAAATACCCTTAAAAATCAAAAAGTGAGAGTTAGCAAATTAAAAAATTTGTTAAAAAAGCAATGAAAATTAAAAAAATAGAGATATTGATTAAAAATGAATCAATTAAATCCAGAAAAGTGAGGGAAAAATAAAAAGAGTAAAAAATAAAAAAGAGATCAAACCCTTAAAGTGAAGGTTATTTTAAAAAAGAATGTCTAAGGCTGAAAGTGAGTAAAAAAGTTATTCGCTTAGTAGAATAACTATTCTTAAATTTCCCTTAATTGCAAAATGGTGGCTAGAGAGGCTATTCTCTTCAAATTTTCGGAGATTGAAAGGTGAATCGTCTTGTTGTTTATCTTTTTTTTGTCGATTGGAATACCTTTTGAAATTAAACGACCAACATAATCTCTAATTGAGCTTTCAGTGAGGTTTAATTTTTGGGAAAGGTTCTTATAATCTGTGAACCCTTCTTCTCCTTCTGATTGCTGATATATTGTCGAGAAAACGAGGACTTCTTGATCTGTTAACCTTTTAAATTTGAGCCGTATCTCTTTTTTTAAATTATCAAGTGAGCCCAAGATTTTTATTGCATCTTTTATGCTATCTTCCTTAAGGATAATCTTGGGATTATACGAACTATTATACATCTGTTGGTCTGTCTGTTGGTCTGTCTGTCTGTCTGTTGGAACCCCCCTGTTTCCTGTGGAAATACCTAAATTTAAGGTATTTAAGACCTTTTGAGGAGAATTATCTGCTGGATATGCTGGAACCTGAGAATTATCTGCTGGATTTTTAGAATTATTTGCTGAACTTGGTGTCGAAAGAGTATCTTTGTATGTTTCTTCCTTTTTAGTATGGTCAATTAAAATTTCACATACTTCGACTAAACTCTTTCTTGTCTCTTCTAGTTGAATCTTTAAATCTGAAATTTCGTCTTTGAGTAAATCCATATCTTGCTTTACCTTAGAAAAAGCCTCTTTTATCTGTTCCATTAAAAACTCAAAATTAAGAAGTATAAAAATATTAAGATTGAAAAAAATATATTTAATTAATAATACATTCAAAAAAGCATAATCTATAGATTTATGTTTGTTCTAAAAACAGACGTTTGCTTTTGCTTATATATAAGATAAATTTGTTCAGAAAGCTTCCACCTGCTCCTCTTTATATATTCCTTTCCAGCAGAATTTTTAGATATCTCAACTACAAATCCTTTTTTCTTTAAATCTAGGAGAAGATTCTTAACGAATTCTTCATCCCTTGCTATCTCTCTTGCAATATGGTAAGTAAACGCTGGTTTAGGGTTAATAGAATACAGATAAGCTAAAATTTGCTCTGATATCTTCTCTTTCTTCTCTTTTGAAATAAACATCTATTATAAAAAGAATTTTGATTTTAAAACTTAACTAGGAATATAAAAATAACAAAAATGAGTAGAATTAATCTTTCTTTTTCTTTTCTGGTTTAAAGAAAGGTATAGGGATGTGGGGTGGAAGATTGAGTTCTTCTTCAAAATGAAGTGCTTTCACACTTACTTTCTTTAAGATTATATTAAAAATAGATAATCTAAACGCTTCTGGAAGCTTTTTGTTCTTCCATTCTCCTAAGACTTCTTTGACCTTAGCTTCTTCAAGTGAAACAATAATATTCCCATTAAATTTTAATGAAGCTATGCCTTTCTCATAATTAATAACATATTCGAATTTTACTAAAAGAAGGGACTCCTTAGAAAACATCTCCGATTTGATTTCTTTTACCTCTGATATGTCAATTGATGTAGAAAGCTTCATATCTTTAAAATCATCAGATTTCTTCTCTAAATCCATCTTTGTTAGATTTAAACCAATTAATCTCATAGAAGAAAATAATTATTTTGATTTTTAAATATTTAGGTAAAGG
>CAZXHH010000002.1:0-82318 GCA_964639615.1 Candidatus Woesearchaeota archaeon
AAAAGAATTCTGTTTTATTCCTTCAGGTAGCTGAATCAAAACCTTTTTCGGTTTTAATCTCTTAAGTTCCTTCAACAATTTTTCATTTTCAAAGTTTAATACCATATAAATACTAAATTTAACAGTTTTTTAAAGTTTAACCCATTAGAGATATTAGTTATCAGTCGAACAATATTCATTTATCGTTTACATAACATAATTCTTGAGATTAAAATATAATTATTTATTTAAAAATCTGTACAATTCTTATTTGAATTATCACATTTTCAGCATAAGAAGTTAACATATTTCCAACTTCTTCAACAATCTTCTTTCCAACTTGCGCACTTACTTCATTTTTAAAAGCATTCAATTGGTTCACAAGAAGTAACATTATCTGCAGAAGCAACTTGTAATAACAAAATAAGCGCTAAAGCAAAACTGAATAAGAAAATTCTATAACTTTTATTCATTTTTCCCTCTTTATATTGAAATTTATTGGAAAATATTATATATAAATGTTAGGGGAATATAAAGGGCGGATGGAGGGAGTCGAACCCTCTTTACACGGACCACAACCGTATGTACTACCGTTATACTACAACCGCCATAAAAGGTGTACAATTAGTACAAAATAAGCTAATTTAGAAGACTTTTAATTCTTTTTGTTTATAAAATATAATCTATCTTCCTCCACCACCACCGCCACCAATTCCACCGCCTCCAGCACCACTAAATCCTCCTCCACCTGAAGAAAATCCAGAACTTCCTCCCGTAGAATTGAATGCAAAATAAGAACCTGCTGTAATTCCAGAATAAAAATTTTCCTGTTTCGAATCAATTAAATTATTAGCTTTAAGTTCCTCTATAACTTTATCAGGCACCCCTAAAGCAGTTGCATAAATAAGATATTCTTGCCAGATTATGACTGTTTTATGAGTTGCAGTTTTAATTGAAAAAGAATTTTTAAGATAATTTCTAAATGCTTTCCATTTTTGATATTCAGTATAATATTCATCTTTGTATTTTATTAGTAAAGGGCTTCTTATTAATGTAAAAATTAAGATTAAAATAAATGTTAAAAAATAAATTGGAACTATTTGGAAAAAGAAAAAGAAAAGACTTATTAGTGAAATAAACCCCAGAATAAAAAATGAAGATAAAAATATTGCAAGAAAATTGCTTTGAAGGTATTTTTCACCTTCTTTTTTAATTTCATTATTGATTTCAACATACTTTTTATAAAATTCTACTCCTGCAAATTCAAAAGATTTTCTTAAATTAAAATATTCTCCAAAGAAAAATCCAGGGGAATTTTTATATTGTTTTGCATTTTTCTCTCCTTCTAAAAGTAAATCATAAACTTTCTTTTCTGTATTATCTCCTTTAAAATTATTCAATTTTATGAATATTTCTTTATCTTTCTCTTTAATATCTATAACTTTAGAATTATAAAAATTAAGCAAAATACTTGAAAAGAAATTTTTGTCTATAAATAAAAGAGGCGAATTAAAATATGCAGAAACTTCCCAGAATTTTCTTTTGGTAGGAAAAGTGCTTAACTCTTTTGGAACATATTCATAACTGTTTTCTTTTCCAAAGATGTACCAAATAAAAAAGAAGAACAATCCTGGAATAATGGATAATACTACAAAAATAAAATTAAAATTTTTATCAAATTCAAAATCATTCTGTCCAAGAACATTATAGTTTGAAATGTCCCCGTAATATGGAACATAAATAATTACATTTTCTCTCTCAGAATATTTTTCCTTTGTTATTGCTTCTCCAGTTATAAAAAAATTATTTTTATTAAGTTTAATATGGTTGTCTGAAGAATATATAACAAATTTGATATAATAATTTCCTTTTATATTAAACAAATTTTCTGGATTTAAGCTATATTCAGAATTAATAGTATACTCTTCTCCTTTCTTAAAACCCAAATTTTCTCCAAAAGTACATCCATATTCATTATTTTCTGTATAGGGAAGACAAGTTTCTGTTGAGCAAAAACCATTAAAGTCGCGCACATAAGGAGTTCCAGCAGAACATCCAACATCAATTATCTTTATTGTATTAGTTTCATTTAAAGAAGTCAATTTAGAATAAATTGGATTTGCAAAATTTCTATATAATGTGTGATAGTCTTTATCTGGTTTAAATTGCAATTCTTCATGAATATTTTCTCCATTTATAGTCAAAGAAGAAGAATGAAAATTAAATTCACTGAATTTTCCTGTGTCTCTTGAAAAGAATGCAAACAGTCCAGCAAGAATTATAATAATAAAGACAAGAAATATTATTTTAAACTCTGGATTGAAGATAATTCCCTTTTTCATAATTATAATTAAATTGGATTATATATAAATTTGTCTTTTCCGCCAATCTTAAAAACCTTCAAAAACTATTTTATTAATGGTAAAAAAACTGAAAAAACAAAGTAAGTATGAACTTTTAGCACCTGTTGGAGATTTTTCAATGCTCTCAGCAGCAGTAAATGCAGGAGCTGATGCAGTTTATTTTGGATTAAAAGAATTTTCATTAAGAGCAAATGCAGGAAACTTTGAAATAAAAGATTTAGATGAAATTAACAGTATATGCAAACCAAAAAAAGTAAAGAAATATCTAACACTAAATTCAATTATTTATTCTGATGAACTTCCAAAAATAGAAAATATAATTAAAAAGATAAAAGGAAAAATAGATGCTGTTATTTGTTGGGATTTAGGAGTTATTCAATTATGCAAAAAATACAAAATACCATTTCATATTTCAACACAAGCTTCAATCTCTAATGTAGAAGCAGCAAAGTTTTACAAGAAACTTGGAGCTGAAAGAATTGTTCTTGCACGTGAATTAAATCTTAAACAAATTAAAGAAATAATAAATAAGTCTGGAATTGAGGTAGAAGTATTTATTCATGGAGCAATGTGTCTTGCTGTAAGTGGAAGATGTTTAATGAGCCAATTTTTATTTGGAAGATCTGCAAATAGGGGGGAATGTATTCATCCTTGCAGAAGAAATTACACAATTAAGGACAATCAGGAAGGATATGAACTTGAAGTTGGAAATAATTATGTTTTGTCTGCAAAAGATTTATGCACTCTTCCATTTATTGAAAAATTAAAGGCCACAGGAGTAACTTGTTTTAAAATAGAGGGAAGAAATAGGGATGCAAGATATTTGGATATTGTTGTAAGAACTTACAAAAAAGCTATAGATAAAAAACTTTCACAAAAAGAAATTCAAGAAGCTGTAGATGAATTAAAAAAAGTCTACAATAAAGGATTTTCAACAGGTTTTTACCTAAATAATCCAACTAAAGAGGATTTTTCTAACACAGAACATTCAAGTGCAACAGAGAAAAAGCATTTTGTTGGGAAGATAACTCATTACTATCCAAAAATAGGGGTTGCTACAGTTAAACTAGTTTCTGATTTAAAATTAAATGATAAAATAGTTGTAATAGGAAAAACTACTGGAATTTTAAATTCAACTGTACAAAGAATGGAAATTAATAGTTCTTCAGTAGAATCAGCAAAAAAAGAAGATGAAATTGGAATTAAGCTTCCATTAGTTAGAGTTAATGATGAAGTATATAAGATTATTTCTTTGAAAAAATAATTAGGTTATCTGCCACAGTCTTTTATGATTATCCAACTATCAGTTTAACACACGATTGATTTTACTCCATTAACCATTTTTAAAAAAATATCCATTAAGGATTAAAAAAATAAATTAAAAAAGAAAAAATAAAAAATTAAAAAATTTAAAGTGTGAACTTGTACTCGTTTCTGTTAGATGAACAAAGTTGTGCATTTCCATCAGCATCAAGGAAGTAAGCTACAGCAGTTACCTGATTTGGATTTGCAACACTAGGTAAGGCAATAGTTGAAGTTCTTGTTTGCATTCCCTGAAGATTTCCATCAACATCTACAACATCACTTATAGATTCGCTAGCATTCATGAAAACTAATCTAACTCCTCCGATAGCATCACCAGAGCCTTCTCTTGTTAGAGTAACTTCATAATTTCCTCCAACAGTTGCAGGATCACTTAGATTTACAACCTTAGTTGCTACAACACTAGCTTGAAGACATTTAGCATCAATATCAACCTGTTCAGTTCCACCTTGTACAACATTCTTTACAACAACCCAAATTATACCTACTGCAACAAGTGTAAGTAAGATAATTAACAAAGTTGCCACAATTGTTGACAAACCTTTTGTATTTTTAGTCATTTTCACCTCCTTTCAACCTGTTTTTAATAACCATCGCTGGTAGTTTATCTAAGAAAAATTACTATAAAAACCTTTTTATTTTTTATTTATTAAAACTATCAATAATTTTAAAGAATTCTTTACTATCAATTACTTTATCTACCTCACTTAATCCTCTCTGTTCTGCAAATTTTTCAAAAGCTTCAGGCTTATATCCTCTTTTTCTTAAGGAAGCAATTGTTGGAAGTCTTTCATCTTCCCAACCTTCATATTCCCCAGATTCTATAGCAGCAGTAATTTTTCTTTTTGATAAAGCCAAATCATTAAATTTAATTCTTCCCATAAAGTAAGTCCAGGGGAATTTTTTCTTAAATAAATCAAAAATCATCTTCTGTCTCTTGGCATTGTCCATATGGTCCTTTCCTCTTATAATATGAGTCATTCCAAATTCCATATCATCAATAGGAACAACTAAATTCATTAATGGCCAAACTCTGTATTTGTTTTTCTGAATTGGATGTTCATGCTCATTTATTCTTGCAAGTGGAAAATCTCTCATTGCTGGATTTGGATCTTGCATTCCCAATGTAGATTTAAATCTTAAAACAGCTTCTCCTTGTTGATATCCTGCTTTTTTATCAAACATTTTTTTCCATCTATACTGATTTTCTTTTAAATCATTATTTCTACACGGACAATTTTCTTTCATATCAACAAAACCCTTGAATTTTTCCTGAGAACAAGTACAGACATAAACCGCATTTTTCTTAATCATCTTTTCAATATAATCATAATAAATATCCATTCTATCTGAAGAATTTGTATAATCTGTTACAACACCACTAAAAATCCAGTCAAAATCTTCTTTAATTTTTTTATAACTCTCTGCAAGAACTTTTTCAGGGTCAGTATCATCAATTATTATATGGAATTTTCCACCATATTTTTTTACATAAAGTGCTGAAATCATACTTGCAATTATATGGCCAACGTGTAATGGCCCAGAAGGAGCAGGCCTAAATCTCATGATAATTCCTCCTTTTTTTGGGACATCAGGCAATTCTTCTAATCCTTCTCTAACTTCTCTTTCAGAAATGTCCTCCTTAATTTCATCAAATTCTTTCTTCTGCTCTTCTAAAGATAATTTATTTACTTCTGCAACAATTTCATTTATTCTTTTTGAATATTCTTTAACTTCTTCTTTTTTCAAACCTTCTGCAAATAATCCTGATATAACTGCTCCTGGATTAGCTTTTCCATTATAATGGACAGCATTCTTAATTGCATATGCTCTTGCTTTTTTTTCAAAATTTTTCATTTTAATCAAATTCTTCGTAATGTCCTGTTTTTGTTTTTCTTTCAAGAACTTCAACTTTCTGCTGAAGGATATAAATTTGATTTGTTAGTTCTTCAATTTTGTCAGTCATATTTTTAAGTCTTCTTGCCAATCTTCTTTTTCTCTCATCAGAATCTAAATTTAGATTATTATTTGTGTGATGAATTGGCTCTCCTGTTTCGGGATCAAAGTTTCTATGATAAATATTCCCTCCAGAATTTCCAAGTTCTCCTACAGTTCTTGAACTTGAGTTCTCAGAAAAAGAAGAGCTTGAATCAAAAAAACCTCCAAATTCTCCAGATGAAGAACTTGCACTTACTTCTGTTTTAGTGACTGTTTCAGATATTTCCATTTGACTTTGTTTCTTTCTTAATCTTCTCTGTTGAGAATAATCTTCAGTCAAATCAAGTATCTTATCTCTTCCAAAAAGCCCCATATAAGCTTAAGCCAACAATTATTTTTAAAAGTATCTTATTGAAGATAAATACTTCTAAAAAATCTTCATCAAACATTTTTTAAATAAAGAATTCTTAAGTTTTACATGGGAGGTTCACTAGTTTCTGAGATTATAGCAAAGATTAATCCTAAATATCAAAAAGGTCCAGCATCTTTTCACACCTTAGGATATGATTCAGCTGTAGAAACTCTAGAACCAGTTTACTTCTTCATTTTAGATTTAATGAATGATTTTGGATTGGGAGCAGAAAAATTAATTGATAATTTCTCTTCTTCACCAGGTTCGGGGCACTACGCTGAATTAGGGCAGAGAGCAACAATAATGCAAAATCAAGCTTCTAAAGTTCTTGCAGATATAAACACTGTCCTTAGAAGTGTTTTAAACATAACTTATGATCTAAAAGAATTTAGAACAAGACTTCAAAGTTATGAAGATTTAAAAGATAAAACAAAAAAAGAAGGAGCAATTTTATCACTAAAACAAATTTGGATGGATAAAGTAGATATTCAAAAAGGAAATTCTAGTATCAAAGCGATGGCTCTCGGGCAAAGCGGTTTTGTAACATTAATTGATGCTTTCTTAGCCTCAAAAGACGAAGAAGATGCTGCAAAAATGGATTTAAATGACAGAGTGAAAAGAATACTGTTACCAAGAGTGCACGAGTTTAATATCTGGCTTTCACAATCTGAAATTGAATTAAGAAAAAGATATGAACTAGAAAAAACTTATTTAAGAAGCCAAGTAAATAGTTTAAAGCTTTATTCAAGATGGGCAAAACCATATCTAAGAGCAGCTTATGATTTGGAAAGCAAAGATAATAGAAGAGAACCTGCTCTTGTAAAAACTTTTAATACAATCATGTTAGAACTTGTTTTAATTGGAAAAAGAGAATTAAATGTAAAGGATATGGCAATGGATGGAACTCTTCCAAAAGAATTTGCTAAAGATAGATTTGTTGAAAAGGCAAAATTAAGAAAATTCTACGGAGTTACATTAGTTGAATTTACATTTAGGGGAATTCCACAAAGAGTTTCACAACAGGCACATTTCACATTCGGAGGAAAAGCAGATATTACTTTCAAATCTTATGCACTTAATGAAGATGAAATGAAAGCTCTGAATAAAGAATTAGACCAATCTGATTTAGGAGATGCATTAAAATTAATTCAGGGAGCAACTGATGATAGCCTTAAACAACTTGAAGGGGAAATAAATGAATTTTTAGAAGAAAAACCTAAAGATGAATCAGGGAAAAAAGATGAAAAAAAGAAAAAAGGTGGAGAAGATTCAGACCAATCAAACCCTTTCTTAGCTTTATTAGGGGTTTATGATCAAAAACCAGCAGAGAAAAAACCTGAAAAAAAGAAAGAAGAAGAGAAAGATAAACCAATTGAGAAAGATAATTGGATTGAAAAAACTCATCTTAGACCTTTAGCAGAAGATGATGCAAAAAAAACTGCAATGACTTTATTTGATATTTACAAGAAAGCTCATGGCATGGCAAGCTTTACTTAAAGCGAAGCTTTTTAGAAAAATGTTATCTCATAACTTTTTAATCGTTTAATATTAATGTTGAACAATATTACAAAATTCTTTTACTAACTAATTGATTAGATGTTTCAAACAATAATCCAAAACTATTAAATATTCTCTATTATTAAATAAAATATGCAACGAAAGACAAGATTAACAAAAGAAGAAAAGCAAAAAAAAGTAAAAGAAAAAACTGTAATCAGTCAGGAAGAAGCAAATTCTCTTGAGCAAAGAATAAAAAAAGAAGGAGAAGAAGCTGAAGAAAATGGAAACATTCAAGAAATCAAAGAATTTTTGCGTGGAGGAAATTCAGAATCATTCAGGTTTTCACCTTCTTTAGAAAAAACAAATGCTATTCAAAGAATTCCTGTTAGATTGGAAAGAACTATTGCAGATGAAACTAGTTCTGTGACAACTACTACAAAAAGTTCTGATGGAAATGAATTAAGTTATATTCCATCTGGTGCAGGAGGAGAAGAAAAAAAATATCTTAGTCATTATGGACCCGTTGAAGAAACCATCTCTTTAAGAGACTTGCAGAATGTCAAACCTTCTGAAAAAAGAGAAGTAAGATTTCAACTTTCCTCTGATGCTTCAATGACTACAAACAATTCAATAGAAAAATATACATTTATTGCTCCAAAGAAAGTAGATGTAGAAAATTTAGGAAGAGAAAAATCTCTTACTAAAAAAGATATAAAATACACTCCTTCTGAAAAATATTAATTTTTTTATTGATTATAGTGTAGAGAACTAACAACATTGTTCAACCAATAATTTTAACCGATTAATGAATTTACTGATAGCTATTTTTCTTTAATTGTTCTTTTTTCACTAAGTTTATAAATTCTTTTTACTAATATAAAAACATGGCAAAGGGTGATTATAAAATTGAAAATTTATATCTTGGAGGATATTCTACACTTGACCCAAACAAAGCAGGATATTCAAATTCATTTACAGGTTATAGAACTTCTGCTGGTTCATTAGGATTAACCACAGATCCAAGAACAGCAAATATGATTAAAGATGCATCTGCAAAATTATCTACAGGTGTAAAACAGATTGAACTTACACTAGTCACTCCAGAATTAATGGATTCAATACCAAAACAACAATTTGGAGAGATGAGAGAACTTGCGCAACTTACAGGTTCAGAAGTTTCAGTCCACGGACCAGTTATTGATACTACTGGTATGACTCAGCAAGGATATAGTGAATTAAACAGAGAATTATCAGAGAGAAAAATAACTCAAACACTATTAAAAAGCCATGAAATAAATCCAAATGGAAATATTCCTGTAACTTTCCATTCAGCTGAAGGAATCTTAAGTTCAGAATGGAAAACTCTTGGAGATGTAGAAGGTAAGAATCAAAGACAAGCAAGAAGAATTATTGCTGTAGATAAAGAATCGGGGAGAATGATTCCATTAGATCATGAACAAAAATATTATCCTAAGGATAGTTTAATTCCAGGTTCAGAAAATGAAGGCACAAAATATACTCCAGAACAAAATTTGCAAATAGCAAATACAAGTACGTGGGATGAAAAAATTTCTCAATTATTTATAAATAAAGAAAGAGCAGATGAAATTCTTGAACAAAATAGACCTCTTATTCAACCATTATTAGCTGAATTAAATGAAAGACAAAAAAGAGGAGAAGACCTTTACAGTGGTTTAACAGATACTCAAAAGATGGTTCTTAGAAGATATCAAGACGCTGAAAATTATCTTGGAGAGATAACTAAACAAGCAAACGGAATCTTCAGTAAAGGATACCAATATGGAACAGAAGAACAAAAACAAGCGTTTAGGCATATTTCAGAGGTGTACAAAAACAGAATTAAGGAAGGAGGTACAGACCCATTTCATCAATCAATGGCTGTACAAGAATTACTTAGCAATTTACAAAATCCTGCGCTAGCTCCAGAGATGTTTGTTCCAATTGAAAAATGGGCTTTAGATAAATCTTCAACAACCTTTAGTAACGCTGCGTTTAATGCATTTAAAACATTCAAAAATGATCCAAATAAAACTCCTATGCTTGTTATAGAAAATCCTCCTGCAGGATTTGGATTATCAACGGGTGAAGATTTAAAAAATTTAGTTGTTGAGACAAGAGAAAAATTTGTTAAAAAAGCAGTTGAAAATGGTATTAGTGAAGGACAAGCACAAGATGCTGCAGAAAAATTAATAGGGGCTACTTGGGATGTCGGACATATTAATATGTTAAGAAGATTTGGATTTGGGGATAAAGACATAGTAAAAGAAACTGAAAAAGTAGCACCTTATGTAAAGCATGTCCATCTTTCAGATAATTTTGGTTACGAACACACAGAACTTCCAATGGGAATGGGAAATGTACCTATGAAAGAAATTATGGCAAAACTTGGTGAAGAAGGATTCGAAGGGAAAAAAGTCATAGAAGCATCAACATGGTGGCAACATTTTCAAACTGCTCCAGTAAGGGAAACTCTTGAAGGATTGGGCTCTCCAATGTATATGAGTGGGAAGGGTCCGTATTGGAATCAATCTGGAGGTTTTGAACAAGGATATTTATCTGGATTCGGAATGATGCTTCCACAAAATAGCTATCAAACTTTTGGAGCAGGATTCTCACAACTCCCTGCTGAACTTGGTGGAAATAAACAAAATCAAAGAATGGAATAAAAATGCAACTAAAAAGAGAGAATAATCAAATAAAGAATGCAGTTCTTTCTGGAATTGAAGAAATTGTAAAAGAACATCCACGATTTGAAAATTTTCAGCCATTTTTAATTAAACACATTGATGAAAAAAAGTTACAGGATAAATATTCTGAACTGATAAGTGAAGCTCATAAAAAAAATATGACTCAAAAAGAAGGTGACGCGTATATTTCAAAAGGTATATCTGATTATGTTGCAAGTGGCTCAGTACTGGACGAAAAAGGAAAGCAAATTATACTAAAAAATGGCTTAGAAGAAAAATCAAAAAACATTTTTCAAAAATTATTAAATAAACCAAAATTTAATGGTGAAAAATATCTAGACAATACAATGGGAGCATTTCAGGATTTATATGCTCTATTTAAATCTGGAGATTATTCTGCAAGAATGCCTGAATTAACAAAATCTGTAACAAAATTATATGATTTAAATTTCCTAGACCCTGCAATAGATGTGCTTAAGGCATACGGTTTAATTGATAAAAGAAAACATGAATTTCTTAAAACACAAGTTTACAAAAAAACAGGTGAAGAGTCACAAAAAGTTGTAGGAGGAATTGAAAAATATATTACAGCTGCTCCAGAAAAAATTGCAGCATCTGTCATAGGATTCTTTGGATTTGCATTAATTGTTTTAAATTTAACAATCACAGGGAAAGTTGTTGGAGGAACTCTTTCAAGTCCATCAACAGGAATTATTGGATTAGCTATGCTATTTTTAGCCTTAGGAGTTTTAATTAAAAAGAAAAAAGAACCTTTAAAAACTAAAAGATATATACATAATAATAAAAGATGGTGAAGAAAGCTCATAAAAAGAGTGTTGAAAAAAAGCAAGAAGTCTCAAAAGATGAAAGCAAAATTCCAACCTTAAATATTAAAACTGAAGAAGGAATTGCAATGGACTTTGCGGTTAAGGTTTATAAAAAATTTAACAAAATAGTAAAATCAATAATTCTTTTTGGTTCAACAGCAAAGCAAACAGCAGTTTTAGGATCTGATGTAGATATAATGATTTTAATAGATGATGCTTCTATAAAATGGGATCAGGAATTAATTGTTTGGTATAGAGAAGAACTTGAAAAAATAGTTGAATCTAGTCCATATAAAAAAGAATTGCATATTAATACAATAAAATTAACAACTTGGTGGGAAGATTTGATGAGGGGAGACCCTACAATATTAAATATAATAAGATACGGACAGGCTCTTATTGATTATGGTGGATTCTTTAACCCCTTAAAATATCTTTTAGTAGAAGGGAAGATACATTCTACACCAGAAGCAATTTATGCTTGCCTTCAGAGAGCACCAATGCATCTTGCAAGAAGTAAATCTGCAGAATTGGGGGCAATTGAAGGAGTATATTGGACAATGGTAGATTCGGCTCATGCAGCATTAATTGCAGTTAATGCTCCTCCAGCTTCTCCAGAACACATTGCAGGAGAATTAAAAGTTAATTTTGTAAATTCGGGAAAATTAAAAGTAAAATATGTAGAATGGTTTAGAGAATTAAATTTGCTTCATAAACAAATTAATCACGGGGAAATAAGTGATTTGAAAGGAATTCAAATTGATGAATGGCAACAAAGAGCAGAAGAATTCTTAGAAACTATGGCTAAACTAGTAAATGACTCAATAAAATAATTATCTTAATTTATTAAGGTCCATTGTTCTTTTATAATCTAAAAATCTTTCAGTAAGTCTAAATGCTTTTTCATCAAGTTCTTGAGAATAATCTGCTTTTTCAATATCTTTTAAGTCACCAGAATAAACTCTTCTATTTGATTGGATATATGGAGTTATAACTTTTCTAAATGGAATTTCATTTCTTATTGAAATTTCCATAATACTTCCTAGATGATTAAATAAATTTTTTCCCATTTTATTCTTTTTAAAAATTTTTTAGTTGCCTTAATTGCAACTAATTTAATTAGTTTTTCTGAATATCTTCTAAACTTATTGTTTTTTTTTCAAGAGCGTATTTAAGCACTTCTAGAGTCCTATCTTCTAATCTTGAATCATAAATCTTAAAGTTGTTATTGTTTTCATATTCTAAATCATAAACTGTTTTGTTAACTCTACTATAAGCATCTAACATTGATTGAATAGAAACATTATTTTCTTTAGCAAGTGTTATCAAATCCTTTACAATTGCCCCTTGTTTAGTTGAATAGCTTTCTGTCATTTTATTCTTTATCCTCCTTTCCATCAATTCTGCATCCATCATATTCTGGATGTTTTTCCATTTCTTTGTTAAGATTATCTATTCCTGGAGAAATATATTTTGTATATAACTCTTTAGCAGGATAATACATAAGACTAAGACCTAATGCAATTTTTCCTGTCTCTTTTAAAATATCAGTTAAACTCATTCTATTTTACCTCTTTTACTCCTTTTTCTCCTTTTCAGCTAAAATAGATTCTAATCCTTTAGATATTTCTTTTTGTCTTAAATCAAGTATTTCCTTAACTACTCCATCTGTCTTCATAGTCATAACTGAGCCAATTATCATTCCAGCTTCTTTTTCATCCAACTGATGTACATACTTATCTTTATAGCTTTCTTTAATAGCTCCTTTATATCCGTATTTAGATAAGTCTGAAACTTTAAGGCTTCCAATAGATTCAATTAATATCTTTGCAGAAGTATTCTGTATGTAAGGGCTTGTAATTGCACCACTTTCATTTGCAAGTTGCGGATAAAATAATTGTTCGTAAATGCTTTGATCAGGTGTTTTCTTAATTATTTCATCATAGAAAGACTGGCTAGCATCAGAAAGTTTACCATATTGTTCAAAAGTGATTAGTTTTGGAGCAGCATATTTCCAGAGAGCACTATCTAAATTCTTCATAGCTATATCTCTTGCTTTCTCTTCTTTTGATTTTTCTTTAGGTTGCTCTTTTTCTGCCATTTTAATTATGTCCATCATCCATATGTTTAATCATAAAGTTTTGATAATCTATAAATGTCTTTCCATCAGCAAATCTAAAATAATTCATATCATCAGCATATCTTATAATATCTGCAATTTTATTAAATGTAAGTTCATCAATTTTCTGAGCAGTTAAACCTTGCGTTAAATCATGCAAAGTTGCACCTACTTCTTCCTTGCTCATATCTAATTTAACTTTAGTCATTAGATTATGGTTTATTGATGTCTTGTTTTCCATATTTTTTAGTATTCTCCAAACTTTTTAAATCTTTCTATTTTGTTACCATTTAGGAAAAGTGACAAAATGACACATTTATTGTGTTGTCATTTCGTATAAAACTCTTGTTGTACAAGGAAGCTTAGCCTTAATTTCCTTGAATGCTCCTCTTGCAACAGCAACTGCTTTAGGGGTAGAAACAGCAATGAAAAATATAGGTGCTCCTGCTTTTAATATTGCAGATTTTCCAATACATTTACCAAAAGATAATTGCATTCCTGTCTGCATTCTATCAGCTCCTGCACCAGTAAGCATTTTGTTTTCTCTTTGAATATGATGTGGGAATGGAACAACTCTAAAAAAGTACTGTCCTGGAAGCGCTTTATCTAGAATTTTGTTAATATACTGTCTACAAGCTTCAAGAGAATTATGTCTTATCTGAACATTTTCATTTGTAACTAAAGTCAATTTATGAGGGAATTTTCCTGATTCGTAAGTCTTTCCTTCACCCATACTAAACTTAACAATTTTCTGAGGAGGAACTACTTTAATATAAGCCCTATTTTTTCTCTTACTTACACGAGTATAAGGAACAACTATTCTCTTTGAATATGCATTAGCTTTTCTAAGTGTTGCCATTTTACTTTATATCTACCTTTGTTGTTATAGCTTGTCCTGGCAGTCCTCTTTCAAAAATAGCTCTAACAACTCCTTTATTTCCGTGAGTAGCAGCAATCTTTCCTGCAATTTCTTTTCCAGCAGGAGATTTCCAAATTACATTTTTACCAACAAATTTTTGAGCATCTTCTTTTTTAGAAACATTTTCAATTTCAATTAAAAAATGTCTTTCACTTATTGTTTTCTTTCCTCTTCTGAATTGTATAACTTTTCCAGCTGTCATGAATATTAATCAAGAAAATTAGTTTAAAAACCTTTACTTAATGTTTTTAGACCGAACGAAGTGATGTCTTTAAAGGTTACTCTTATTATTATTTCATCAAAACAACAATTTCTCTTCCTACAATTTGATCCTCTCTATATTCTTGTATTGGAAATCCATCTTCAACCTTTAGTCCTGTTTTGTCACAGATTTTCATCAAATCTGCTGATACTCTTCCATTTCCTGTAGCTATTGAAGGTAAAGTAAGTACAATCTTTCCAGAAATGTTTCCTTTAAGATTTTTTAAACTATCAATCATAAGATTTTCAAAATTCTTTATCATTTTTTCAGCTTCTTTTCTATCTGGAAATTTTCTTAATGTGCTGCCAAAGTCTGGTTCACTAACCATAACATTAACTGGACTTATTTTTAATTTAGTTGAGTCTCCTATAATAAGCTTATAATTTTCACGAGCAAATTTAAACCATTCTAAATTCCTTCTTGCACCTTCCCAAGCTTCAGAATCTTTATCAATTCCTGTTGCTTTTATATCCATATTTAGTGCTTCAATCATAATTACTCCGATTCCACAAAAAGCATCAAGTAAAACTTCTCCCTCTTTAACTTCTGAAAGATTAATCATTATTTTAGCAAGTCTTGGAGAAATGCTTAAATCTTCTCTTCTTACAGGTTTCTCCATATCTCTCATTTCAAGAGCTTTATAATTGCATTTTTGAACTATTCTTCCAAATAGATTATTGAATACAAAAAACTCTTCATGAATTAAACCTGATGAAGGACCAACAACTGTTCCCCCAGACTGAGTTTTAATCTGACTATCAAACTTTTTTTCAACTGCTCTTAGTCTTTCAGAGTGAAATCTTCTTCTAAGATAATCTGAAACCTTCTGTGTAGCAGGTGAAAAATCCCAAAGCAGATAATTAAAACTATTCTGAGTACCATAGTATAATGTCTTTTTATCAATATCTTTTACAGGTGAAATAACAATTCCTATGCCGATTGTTCCTCCAAGCAAATCAATTGCTCCAGCATCTAAGGGATTTTCAAGTTCAAGCATTAATCCATTATTTACTCTCTCTTCATCCAGAATAACATTATCTGTCCTCTTTAGATAACTTCTTATCTCCATTCTTGACAAGTCAGGATTTCTCCCCAAAATAAATAAGTATTTCATGCAAAAAATCATGAACTCCAGTAAATAAATCTTTTGTGATATAAATACAGTGAAAACTTTTGGTTATATTACATCAAAACTTCAAACTCACCAAATTCTTTTTTAATAACCTCAAATACTTTTGAATCAAATCTAACATCTTTTTTGTCCTTTTGGGCTTCAACTGCTTCAGAAACTTCATTCATATTTGATTCTTCAATCTTATTTGCAACCTTATAGACCTTATTTTCTTTAAATAAAAACGATTTATCTGCTGAAATAAGCAACTCTCCTGAACTATCTTTAAATTTAAGGTTCATCTTTCCTTTTTCAAGAGAAACTAAATCACATCTCTGTGAAAATTCTATAAGCTCGTTGATTAGCATACCCGCTTCTTTTCTTACATCATCAACTTTATGAGCAGTTAATTTCTTTTTCTTAAAATCAGCTTTTGCAGTAATCACATTTTTTAAGATTCTCAAATGCTGTTGTGTCATCTTTCCTTTTTTAACAAGTTCTTTCTCAAAATCTGCAACTAATTGTTCTACTGATTTCTTCCCAAATATAGCATGAAGCAAATTTAACACATCAGAATAAATTTTTTCAATTGTGTTTCCTTGGGCTTTTTTATCAATTTGTATTCTAAGTTCTTTCAATCTCTTAAGATAATCTTCAGTTTCCTTAAGCAAAGTGTCAATTTCTGCACCAGAGATTTCTTTTATTTTCTCGTGTTCATAATCTCTCCAAGTATTAATCACTTTTTCCATAAAGTCAACGTATTTCTTTTCAATCATCTTTGTATCTAAAAATTCTTTTTTGAAATCTCTAACTAATTCTTTTTTAGCATTTGGAGGAGGACATCCATTAAGCATCAACAAAGCTTGTGCAGGAGTTGTAACTCCCCAAAATATATTTACAAAAATTTCAGATAATAGTGTTCTCTTGCTTCTTGGAATTATACCATCTCCCATACTCATAAACATATCAATTGCTTCAGGTGAAGGCTTAAGCTTACCCATTTTAAGAAGAGCTTTCCAAGGCATGAATGTTCCTCTATCATAAATTGGAACTCCATCTCTGATAAAAGTAAACATAACAGGATGAGCATCTTTAACTGCTTCCCAGAAATCTGTTAAAAGATAAATTTGAGGTTCAAGTTTATTATGAACTCCTGCAAGGGCAGATGCTTCACCAACATACTGATAAATAATACTTCTAAGTCTTTCTTTCAATTCAAGTCTTGGCATTCTTTTAACATCAGTATCATTAATTATTACAAAAACATCAACATCAGAATCTTTAGTAGCTTCTCCTCTAATTAAACTTCCACCTAAAACATATGAAACAACATATTTTTCAAATTTCTGCAACACAAGAGATTTATGAATTTCTGCAACTCTCATAGCACCTAAAATTCCCTTATCATGCAATGGATAAGACATTGCCATTGCACTATACAATTCAAATTTCTGATCCATGCAGATTTCCCAAACTTCAGAAGGTGTTTTCAAATGTATCCAGATATCTTCTTTTGATTTTTCAATCTGTGCAACAATTTCTTTTTTAATTTCAGGAATCTTCTTGTCTTTTTCATCAGGAACTATAATATTAAGATGAACCTTTTTCAAGAGTTTATCAGTCTGTTCTTTTGTAAGATTGTCTGTCTCTTCCTCAATAAATTCTTTAATTGATTGCGGAGGAAGTATACTTATTGCTTCAATGAACGGATACTTCTTTACAACAAAAGTTTTAAGTTTTTCAAGCTCTTTTTTTATTTTGTCTCCTTTTTCTTTTTCAGGAGGAGCTTCTGGCATAGGTATTTTTTTAGAAGTATAATTTTTTTCTAAATTCATTTCAGGAATATTTGTGTCTTCAGCCATAGTAACAAAAATACCCAATCACTTTTAAATGTTTGGTAATAATCTAAGTAAAATGCTTCATAATTTAAGAACAAAAAATATTAAACAAAATCTTTAAAAATCATCTTTCTTTATTTTATATTATGGGGTTCAAAAAAGAGTTTAATTTTCTTATTCTCATTTTGGTTGCATTAGTTGCAATTGTTGCAATTGTATCTATAGTAATTTTAGTTTTAAATTCACAAGAGTATTCCCAACGTTCTGTTATCTCTGGTAATGCTTCTATAATTGATAATTGCGTGATTGAAACAGATTCTTCTATTACTGGACAAAGCGTAGTTTCTTGCCCTAATTTTGAAGTTATAGGCGGTACGGTTGTGAGGAGATAATCTTTTTGAAGTTTTAAAATGGGACTAGAAACTATTCTTAAAACAATTAAAAAATCTTTTATATTTCCTTCAATCTTTTTTTGCTCTCCTCTTTTTTCTCAAGATATTCAGCATGATATTCCTCATATTGCAGATTCTATTATAAATTCTGCTTGGAATTATTATGATGCTAATTTGCTTGATTCTTCATTTGTGAATTTTGAAAAAGCATATAATTTTTCATCTGAAAATAATAATTTAAATGGTCAGATAAGATCACTTTTGGGATTATCTGAAATTCATGTGCGAAAAGGAGAGTTTCTATTGGCGTCAGATAAACAACGAATTCTTTTAGAAAAAAGCCTTCTCCAAGGAGATTCTTTACGTATTGCTGATGCAAATTTAAACTTGGGTTTTTCATTATATAAATTGGATTCAATTGAAGATGCTCTTAAGAACACTATGTTTGCTCTTAATATGTATGAACATTTACAGGATAAAAAGGGAATGCATCAAGCTTATACCAATCTCGCAATGTTTATGGCTAATTTTGCTCCTGGCAAGGCTAGAGATTACATACGTCAAGATTCTACTCTTGTTTCGGATTTAATTGCAAATTCTTCTGGTAGTGAACGTGATTACTTTCAAAGTAAATTTATTTTAGCAGTTGAAAACATTGGTTATACCTTTCATTCCGAAGGATTACTTGATATTGCAAAGCAATATTATGTTAGTGCAGATTCTCTTGCAAAAGCATGGAATAGAGAATTTAATTTAACTTCCATTTATAATAAATTAGGAAGTCTATCCCAATCTTCTGGTGATAAAGAAGAAGCATTGAATTATTATCAACAAGCTTGCGATATCGCAAAAAAATATAATGATGATGTAGGTTTAGCATTTACTTTGCTTAATTGGGCATCTTTGGATTTACTCAACAAAAATACTTCTGAAGCTTCAAAAAAGTTGACTTCTGCAAAAGATTTATTTGGTAACTCTGATGATTCTTTTTTTGAGCGCGAGTATGCAAATAATAATTATCAATTGTTCGAACAGAAGGGTGATTATAAGAATGCTCTTTTTTATTATCAAAAATTTAATGATTTAAAATTTGAAAATCTCTCAAAGAAAAATTCTGCTCTTGTAGGTTTTATAGAAGCAGAATATCAAACTAAAAAGAAAGAAGAAGAAAATATTCGATTAAAACGAGATTTTGAAACAAAAAATCGTGAATTAAAACAAAAGAACAAGCTTTTTTTAACAGCATCCGGTGCAGCGTTATCTGTTTCTGCTCTTTTAATGCTTACAGGTGCAATGTATCGTAAGAAAAAGCGTTTAAGTAATATGTTAAGTGAGAAAAATAAAGAAATGCATGCTTTGAATAATATCCTTGAACTTCAAAATTCTGAATTAGAACAAGCTAATAAAGAGATTGATCAAAGTTTAAAATATGCTAGTTATCAGCAACGTGCTATGGCTCCATCTTCTGAGCAATTAGATTCTTTATTGGGACCTCATTTTTTATTTCAAAAGCCTAAACAAATTGTATCTGGAGATTTTTTATTTGCAAGAAATCATTCGGATTTTGTTTATTTTGGAGTTTGTGATGGAACAGGTCATGGGGTTGGAGGAGCATTTACTGCCATATTATCTTCATCATTTTTACATAATTCTTTGATGAAAAAAAATTGCTCTTTACCTAGTGAAATGTTAACCTATGCCAGAGATGAATTAATAAATAATTCTTCTTCCAGTGTTGTTGATTCTGGGTTTGATGGAGTAATTTTTAGATATGATAAAAAAAATAATGAGCTCATTTATTCTTCTGCCAATAATCCTTTTTTTATTCATAGAGATGGTTCATTGATTATTCATGGAAAAAATCATGTTTCTGTTTCCCCTTGTGATACAAAAGGTGTTTTTGTTGACCACAAAGTTGATATTATGCCTGGAGATATGTTATACACTTTTTCTGATGGATATAAAGATCAATTTGGTGGACCTTATAACAAAACCTTTTCAACAAAGCAGTTTAAGGATTTATTAACTAATATTGGGACTAGTTCTCTTGAGGACCAATTAGCTAAATTAGAAAGTTCATTCTCTTCCTGGAAAAAGGATGGGGAACAAACTGATGATATTACTGTTTTGGGCGTAAGATTTTAATGACCAAACAAATTTTTATAAACTAATAAATTTTGTTTTAATTATGCGTTCCTAGTTTATCGGTAGAATATCTCGTTGCCAACGAGGTGAGCCGGGTCCGACTCCCGGGGAGCGCATAAATAAATCTTTAAACATGAATCTCTTACATTTAATATGGTAAAGAAAATTAATATTTATACAGGGTTATATGAAGAAGTTAATGATAATCCATTAACTACAGGCGAAGCATTATATGTTGCACAAAGAATGAGTTCTGGTATGGCCTGTCCTCGTAATATGGTTGAAAGATTTTATAATCCTCCTGTAGAAAAACCAATAATACCTAAAATACCTCAGATAGATAATAACATAAAGCTAATAGAGCCTCAAATAAAAATTCATATGGATTCAACATTAAATACAATTAATAATTTCTTAAACGATAAACCAAAAAAGAAAAAGAACATTTGGGATATAGATTAATTCTAACCTTCCTATATTATATATAAATCTTACAAATAGTTATAAAAGATGTTACTATAAAGATGTCCTAATTATGTAAATAATAGTGTAACTTCAAAAGGATAACAAAATAGAAACATTTATAAAGTTCTTTTTTCTCGAAAAAGCTATGAGAAAAACAAAGTCACTTTTAAATGACAAAATAAAGAGCGTAAAAAATACTCTAGCAGGTTTAGCTATGACTGGACTTGGATTAATTGTTGCTTCACAAGATGTTGATGCACAAAAAACAAAATTTCCAGAAAATCAAGATCATGGTGCTGCATTCTATAAAGGAAAAACAAATTCAGTTTACAGCTTAGAAGAAAAAGTATTTTATAATGCAATAACTGGAAAAGAAGAAAGATTCTATATGCAATATGTTGATAAGAATAAATATGCTAATGATTTAGATATTGTTGCTCTTGATTTCTATAAAACTATTCCAAAAATGAATCTTCAAACTGGAAAAGTTGGAGAATTAAGATCAGAAGATGGAAGTTATTATTTTACACCAGAAAAATTAGCAGATGGTAAAGAAGCTAATTCTATAGTTATAGAAAATTTGCACATTGCAGATTGGTGTGATGATCAGATAAGAGAAAGAGCAGGTGTTGAAAAAGGAATAAATTATATTTCAATAACTGATATGGAAAAATTACTTCCAGAACAAGAAAGATTAAGATTAGGGGATAACAGAAAATTCATAGTCCTTACAGTTCCTAAAGAACTTCAAGTAAAAGGAAAAACAAATTACTATTTAGTTCCAGTTGATGCAGAACACGAAATTGGATTCAATCCTGTAACTAAGAAACTTACACTCTATGGAAAAGTATACAGAGGAAATTTAGATGAAACACCAGTAAAAGTTGATGCAAAGACAGGTGTTGCTTCTCCTATTGGAACTAATTTAAACAGAGATGAATCTTTTCAAGAATCAAAATCAGATAGTGCAGAAGTAAAACAACCAAAAGAAAAGAAACCGTCTAAATTATCTTTAATAGTAGGTGGAGAAGGAGATGGTAATGCTTTTTGGACAGGAGAATTAGGAGTTCAATACGGACCTATTGCTATTGTAGGAGACATGGGTAAAGGAGCAAATGAATATTTTGCAAAAGACATAACAACAACTGCTTCACCAATAACAGGAAGATACGGATATGGAAGAACAGATATTACTGATGTTAAAGTTAAAGGTGCTAAAGCAGAAGTTCATATACTTAATGATAAGGCAATTTCTCCTTTTGCTGCATTTGGATTAAATAATTATAATTACAATGTAAAAGATACTGAAGAAATATTAGATGCTAACGGAAATATTGTAAAGCAAAATGTTAATACAAGAACAGATTCAGAAAATTCTATGCAAGGAGTTGTTGGAACAAACATAAGACTTGGAAAAAACGGAAAAACAAAATTAAGAGTAGAAGCAGGATATGATACTAAAGCTAAATTCTTCGGAGGAGCAGGCTTTTCTTTTGACATAAATTAAAATGAACACTCTTAAACTATTACCTATATTAATATTAAGCATGTTTTTAATTAGCACTGCAAGTGCTGTAGCTGTTTATGGTGATTGGCAAGGTTCAACTCAAGATGCAACAATCACAGATGGACAAAACATAATGTTTAATACAGATTTTATCTCTGTAAATCCACCTATAACACTTAGTATTAAATTATATGATTCTTCATCAAATTTAATTTATTCTTTTGAAAACTCAAAAGTTGTAAATAATTACAGTTTCTTCAATTCATACGAACTTACTGATGCAATTTATAAAAATCCAGGAAACTATGAAATAGTATTAACTGCTTCAGACAAATATTATTCTGACTCACACACATTAAACTTAAAGGTAAATGATGTTGTAACAGTAGATACAACTGCTCCTGTAATAACACTTGTTGGAGCAAGTACAATAAATTTAACTTTAGGAACAGCATACACAGAACTTGGAGTAACTGCTACAGACAATGTTGATGGAGATGTAACAGGAAAAATAGTTATTACAAATCCAGTTAATGTTTTTGCTGTAGGAACTTACACTGTAAGATACAATGTAAAAGATAGTGCTGGAAATTCTGCTACAGAAGTTACAAGAACAGTTAATGTTTTAGCTGCTGGAACAGATACAACTGCACCAGTTATAACAATTATAGGTGCAAATCCAATGACTCTTACTTTAGGAACAGCTTATATTGAAGATGGAGCAACTGCTACAGATAATGTTGATGGAGATATAACAGGTCAGATAACAATTACAAATTCTGTAAATATTTATGCTATAGGAACTTATACTGTTTTATATTCTGTTACAGATAAAGCAGGAAATAAAGGAAATGCTACAAGAATAGTTAATGTTGTTGCTGGAAACACTACAACTGATACAACTGCTCCTGTAATAACACTTTTAGGAACTAATCCAATAAGTATTGCTCTTGGAAGCACATATGTTGATGCTGGAGCTACAGCATTTGATAATTTTGATGGAGATATAACAAGCAAAATTATAGTTGTAAACACTGTAGATACAAGCGCTGTTGGAACTTATGTTATAACTTATAATGTTAAAGATAATGCAGGAAACAGTGCAACTGAAGTTACAAGAACTGTTGGAGTATACAATCCAACTGATACAACTGCTCCTGTAATTCAAGTAATTTCTCCTATTTCAAATAAAAAATACACTACTACTAATTTAGTATTTGAAGTGTTAGTTGATGAAATTGCAGAAGTTCAATTTAGCTTAGATGGAGGAAATAAAACTTCAATGGACTTTGTTGGAATGTCTGGAACAAAATTAAAATTCACATATAATGCTACACTTACTAAGAGTGCACACACAATAGTATTTTATGCAACAGATACTGCTGGAAACAATGCAACTAAAACAGTAAGTTTCTCAATGGATACATCAAAATCAACTAGCGGAACTAAGACAAGTTCTAAAGTTATTACAAATAATGACGATGAAACTGAATATTTAAAACAATTTGAGAAAAAACAAGTTATCTACTTAGAACAAGATGAAAATACTTCAACAGAAAAAACTAGCGGGCAAAAACTATTAAACTGGTTAATAGGAATATTAATTGTAATAGTTGTTCTTTTAATTCTTGCTCTTATAAGCTTAAGAAGATAAAATGTTAAATTACATAAAAAAGGGGCAAAAAGCATATTTTCTACAAACTTACGATGATAGAGGAAAGCCCAAATTTGAAATATACAAATTAAAAGATATATTAAATATAACAGATCATAAAGAAGCATGTGGATATGGAAAAGTAATAAGAGAAGAAGATAATATTCTACATCTATATCCAGGAGAAGTAAATCTAGAGCATATTAAAAAATACAATGAATCAAGAAATACGAATAAAAGAATAGAAAGAGATCTTGAGTTCAGAATTCATTAACAAAATAATTTAATAAAAATCATCCAGCTAAGCTTATACCACCTTTAAGAATCATTATTATTCCAAAGATAAGAGAAAGCGTACTTGCATGAAATGCTACCATAATTAAGATACCTGCAAGTATATCCAATGCTCCCATAATTCTCAAAAGTAAGTCACTCATAAGATTACCTAAACTAATTTTATTATAAATTTATCTAAAATAGCAAAAATAATCTTAATCTTTCTTATCCTTAAAAGAAGTTTTATCTTCTAATTCACATCCTAAACTAAGCATATCTTTAGCAAATTCTTTTGCTTTAATGTAGGCAAGATTTATTGCTTCATCTTCATAATCTAATATGCCTAAAATAGATGTTCCACATGCTTCACCAAAGTCATGTCTTGTCACAACATACTTATCATTAAAACTATCGTGTGCTTCAAACCTAGAATAGAAGTTCTTGGTATCATAATTATCTGTATCAGAAACAATGAAGATTTTTTTATTTTCTTCACTAATTAATTTGTCTCTTAAACCCATGGTTAAAATTATTCATTTGATTATTTAAGGATTATTATAATGAAAAATCAAAAAAATGGTCGCAGGAGGAATCGGACCTCCGCCTTCTCGGTGTAAACGAGAGGGTCTACCATTAGCCTATGCGACCTTATAAAAAATTGAATTTTTCAACACTTTTAAGCTTTTGCTTTCACAAGCTTTTTAAGAACAATTTTCTTAATTTAAGGAGGTAAAAGAGATGATATATTTTCCAATTTTAGCTGCACTAGCATTGGCAGGAGGAACTATCTTTGAAAGGGAAATGCTTAAGAAAAAAAGCATGGATATTAAGAAATTTCATGTTCTAGAGTTTTTTGGAATAGTTGTTGCTATGCTTCCAATTTTATACTTTTTCTGGAAAATAGATTCACAAGCATTTGAACTCAAAAATATAATAATATTCTGTATAATAATTGTAATCTCTTTAATCGCAAATATTTTTACTTTTTATTCTATGAAAGGTGAAAAGGTGAATAATTTAGAACCTGCGAAGATGCTAGAACCATTATTTACTATTCTTCTTGCAATTATATTTAGCATGTTTTTTAAGGGAGTTTATAAAAGCAACACAAAAATGATTATACCTACCATTATTGCAGGAGCAGCACTTATTCTTTCACATGTAAAAAAAGAACATCTAAATTTTAATAAATATTTCTTAGCAGCAATTGTTGGAAGTTTCTTCTTTGCACTTGAACTTGTAATATCTAATTTAATATTAGAATTTTACTCCCCTGTAACTTTTTATTTTATAAGATGCTTTGCAATAATGATATTAAGTTGGATTATACTCAGACCAAAATTGAATAGAGCAGATGGAAAACTTAAATGGAATATTCTTTTTGTAGGAGCGATTTGGGTAGTTTATAGAGTTGCAGCATATTATGGTTATCTTAAAATTGGGATAATATCAACAACATTAATTTTAATGCTTGGAGCAATATTTACATACATACTTGCAAAAATTGTTTTAAAAGAAAAAATAAGTACAAGAAATATAATTGCATCAGCAGTAATTTTAGCATGCGTAATTTATGCTAATTTTTTCTAATGAATTCAATCAGCAAAAATACAGAAATTAATTATTAACATTAATCACAATACAACCATGCTCAACTATTACAAGAATATACTAGTAGTCACAAACGATTAAAATAGAACTGATAATAAATAAAAAGAAATTAAGGTATAATCTCAGGACCAAAATATCTCTCAAATTCAAAATCCTTCTCTAGAATAACTTTTTTCTCAAGAAGTTCTTTTATTTCAGGTATTCTTTTTTTAAGTTCCTCAATTAAGTGAATTATTGTGCAACATATTAGCTTTTCTCCTTCAGCAGGCCATAATTTTGCATAATTACTATAAAGACATCTTCCGCCACAAACATTTAGATAACTACAAGAAGTACACGGTTCTCCAACATAAATTTCTTTTAATTTAGTATTTGGCTTTTCTAAATCACCGCAATAAAAATTCTTTATTCCATTTGATATAGGACAACTTACAATCTTTCCATTAGTTGAAATAGTATAATTTGCAAATCCAGACCCGCATTGAAGTTTCATTTTTCTATTAAAGTATAGAGATTCAAATATCCCTAAAAAAGGATATAATTTCAAAACTTTCTTTTTATTTTTCATGTATTTAATCCAAAAAGTAATTAATTTGTCAATTGAAGAATTGTAATCTGTAACAAACTTGGTAAATTTCTCTTTATCATAATCAAATTTGTAAAAGCCAGCATCAATCTGCCAGTGAACACTATCAAAAATTCCTTTTTCAATTAAATTTACAAGATGTTTAACCTGCTCAAAAATATCTGGAAATTCTAAAGTCATTCTTGCAACAATTTCTCCATTAAATCCATTTCTCCTTATCTCCTTCAAATTCTTTAAAACCAAATCATAAGTCCCTTTTCCCCTATTTTCATCTGTTCTCTCTTTAGTCCCATCGCATGAAACAAGCATCTTAGACAATTTGTTAATATATTCAAAAGGAATTTTATCTAAAAGTTTACCATTTGTTTGAATACAAAATTTAACATTTTTTTTACTCTTTTCAATTTCATCAATAATCTCTTTCATTTTGTTAAAATTAACAAGTGGCTCTCCACCATAAAAAATGAGTGTATCTCCATCTTTCAAAAACTCTGTAACTTTCGAAGGTTCAACATGTGAATCACAAGGAATGTCAAAATCAAAGTCAAATTTCTTTTCAAGTTCATTGTTAAATTCCTTCATTGATTTCTCATAACAATATTTACACTGAGAATCACATTTTTCTGTTAATATAATATGGTAATGCATAACAAAAAATTAGAAAATATTCTTTTTAAGTATTTCATATTAAGATTTTGAATAAATACAATCCACAAATTGTGTAAAAGCATAGATCATTTCACAATAAATATCCTCAAAATTTGCAAATAACTCTTCTGCTTTTCTCTTTGCATAATATTCGCTATGAAATTTAAGAGTTTCAGGAGAATTTGAAATTATATATTTCCCAAAGGAAGGTGTATATTCTTTATTGACTCCTGTCCTTTTACGTATGTCTGGCATTTCTTCAATTAATTTGTCGAAAATATCTGTTTCATTTAATTGCAAAAATGCTTCTCTTTCACAATCAGAGGAATTTGAAATACCTGCTACATAGAAATTATCTAAAATTTTTAATGGAAATTTTTTTTCAATATTTTTAGACATTTTACTCCAAAGAATTCATGAAATCCCCTCGTTCGCCAGCATAATTCATCTTACCTTTTTTATCAGGTCTTGCAGCAATAACATCATCAATTCTCAAAATCATATTTGCAACCTCAGTTGCTGAATGAATTTCCTGACTTTTTATGCTGTATGGTTCGATTATTTTGGCTTCGAGAACATTTGAGACCTTATTTGTAAATAGATTTAACCCAGCATTTTTATCTCCTGAATCGTGTTTTGCTCTTAATTCTGTTAAAACATCTATTGGGTCTAAGCCTGCATTTTCGGCAAGAGTTAAAGGAATAAATTCTAAAGCATTTGCAAATTCTTCAACTGCAAGTCTCTCTCTACCAGATAAAGTCTGTCCAAAGTTTTTCAATTTTTTAGATAATTCCATTTCAATAGCTCCACCACCGGGAACAACTAATCCAGATTTCAAGACACATGAAACATCACCTAATCCATCCCTTATTGCTCTTTCAATTTCATCCATTACATGCTCGCTTCCGCCATGAATTAAAATTGTAACGGCCTTAGGATTTTTGCACTCTTTAATATAAGTAAAGTTTTCATCTCCTCTCTTCACATGCTCTACAATTTCAGCTGAACCCAATTCAAATTGAGTTAAATCATTCAAATTGCTTACAATTTTTCCTCCAGTTGCTTTAGCAATTTTTTGCATATCACTTCTTGCAACTCTCCTACAAACATAAATACCATTTCTACTTAATAAAAATCCTGCAAAATCATCTACTCCTTTCTGACAGAAAACAACATTTGCACCAGATTCTTTTACTAAACTCACAATTTCTTTAATTGAATTCTCTTCTTGCAAAATAAATTTCTGTAATTGTTCAGGTGATGAAATTGAAACTTCTGTTTTCAATTCTAATGTTTTAAGTTCTAAAGGAATATCAATTAAAGCTATTCTTGCATTTTTAACAACTTGGGGCATATCCTGTGAAAATTTTCCCTTATCTATAACAATACCTGAAATTAATTCTGTATCACCAATTCCATCTCCTTTTGCTTTCTCAATTTTTATACTCTCCAAATCAACATTTCCATTTTCCTGAATCTGTTTAACAGCCTGAACAAGAATAGTAGAAAGCTTTTCTTTTGAATCTTCAGCACTTTTTCCAGTCATAGCAGTCATTGCTATCTGCTTTAGTACAAAATCATCATCAAATCCAACTTTCATTGCTAAATCTTTCAAAATATCCTGTGCTTTTTCAGCAGCAATCCTATATCCTTTTGCAATAACTGTTGGATGAATCTTACTATCAAGAAGTTTTTCAGCATTTTCAAGAAGTCTTCCTGCAATCATAACTGCTGAAGTTGTACCATCTCCTACTTCAGATTCCTGAGTTTTAGCAATCTCAACCATCATCTTTGCAGCAGGATGTTCAATTAACATCTCACTTAAGATTGTTGCGCCATCATTTGTAATTATAATATCATTTGTAGGAGAAACAAGCATTTTATCCATTCCTCTAGGACCGAGAGTTGTCTTAACAACCTCTGCAACCATTTTTGCTGCAGAAATATTATTTCTTTGAGCATCTTTTCCAATTAATCTTTGTATATCTTCTGGCATCAAAGTGATTGGTTTATCTGTCATTTTATTTTTTATAATTATCTTCGCTTGTTTTAAGTATTTTTCCTATAAGATTAGCATCCACTTTATCACTAAGTTCAACTCTTCTCAAAAACCCAAAACATTTTTTTGAGGAAATTTTAACTGCTCGAGTTTTTTCAAGGTCAAGATAAAAGATTATAGATTTTTGGGAAAAAAATCCCTCTTCTCCTTCAACTCCTGTTGATTGCTGATATAACAATTGAACTGCTCTGTCATATGCATTGTTCAAAATATAAAATTTTGTTTTGTATTCTAACTCTCCCATATAATCCTATTCAAAAATCTTTTATTTAAGCATTGTTGTTCTAAAAACCAATATTGTAAAATAATATATTCCTTGAGTAGTAACCAATCTTTAAAAGCAACAGAGAATTATAAAATTATGAACAAGATACTCGTCTCAGACATTATGACGCGAGAACCTTTAGTCATAAACCCTGAAGCAACCCTTCTGGAATGTGCTAAAAGAATGGTTCAAAAAAAAACAGGAAGTCTTCTATTAGTCAATTCTAAGAAACTAATCGGAATAATATCTACAAGCGATATTCTATGGGCACTAGTTAAACAATCAAAAGAAGAACTATCAAAAATACGCGCAATAGACATTTCACCAAGAAAGATAGCAGTCATTCGCCCTTCTGCAACTCTTGATGAAGCAATAAAAAAGATGAAAGATTCAAAATTTGAAAGATTGCCTGTAGTGGAAAACAATGAATTAGTAGGAATTATTACAATTAGAGATATTTTAAGCTTTAATCCAGAAGTTTATCCTGAATTGGAAGAATTTGCAGGAATAAGAGAAGAATCAAAAAAATTAAAGTTAGTTCAAAAAGCTAAAGAAAGGAATTTTGAAGAATTATCAAGTCAAGAAGGAATATGTGAAGAGTGCGGAAATCATGAAATTTTGTATAGGCATGAAGGCATGCTTTTATGTGAATCCTGCAGAGATTCTTAATAAAAAATTTATCATTATTTTACTCATTTTTCAGCCAATTTTTAATTTTATCGACGACAAAACTCCAGAAAGGTTTATAAAAGGACTTTGCTTTTCTATCTCATAATCACAAAAAAATAGGTCAATCTTAAGGTAAAAATGCCAGAAAAAAGTTATACAGCTGAAGATATTAAAGTATTGGAAGGCTTAGAAGGAGTCAGAAAAAGGCCTGCAATGTATATTGGTTCTACAGGTAAAGATGGTTTACACCATCTAGTTTATGAGGTAGTAGACAACTCCGTTGATGAAGCTCTAGGAGGATTTTGTTCAAAAATAACAGTCACACTAAATAAAGACGGTTCAGTTACAGTGGATGATGATGGAAGAGGTATTCCAGTAGACATTCATCCCCAATTAAAAATTCCTGCTGTTCAAGTTGCACTTACAAAATTGCATGCAGGGGGAAAATTTGATAAAAAATCTTATCAGATTTCTGGAGGTTTACACGGAGTAGGTGTTTCTTGTGTAAATGCTCTATCAAAAAAATTTATTGTTGAAGTAAAAAGAGATGGAAAAATACACCAGCAAGAATATTCGAGAGGGGATCCTCAAACAAAATTAAAAGTAATCGGAAATTCTGAAAAGACTGGAACAAAAATTACATTCTGGCCAGATGAACAAATATTCTCAACAACAACTTTTGATTTCAAAGTTCTTGAAACAAGATTTAGGGAAATAACTTTCTTAAATGCAGGATTAAAAATTGAATTAATAGATAATATGAAGGAAACAAGTCAGGAATTTTTCTCTTCAGGAGGATTAATTGAGTTCGTAAAATGGATAAACAAATCAAAAGAGGTTCTACACAAACCAATTTACTTCAAAAGAGAGATGGAAAATGGGGCAATTGAAATTTCAATTCAGTATAATTCAAGCTATCAAGATAATATTTTTGGTTTTGTAAATACAATTAACACTGTTGAAGGTGGAACTCATATCTCTGGTTTCAAGACAGCACTAACAAGAGTAATTAATGATTATGCAAAGAAAAAAGAATTGTTAAAAAACGATACTTTTTCTGGAGACGATGTAAGAGAAGGTTTAACAGCAATAGTAAGTGTAAAACTTGCAGAACCCCAATTTGAAGGACAAACTAAAACAAAATTAGGTAATTCTGAAATTAAAGGATTTGTTGATTCAATTGTAACCTCTGCACTAACAGAATATTTTGAAGAAAATCCTCAGATAGCAAAAAAAATTGCTGAAAAATCTTTAGAAGCTGCTAAAGCTAGACTTGCTGCAAAAAAAGCTAAAGAATTAGTAAGAAGAAAAAATGCATTCTCACTTGGAGGATTACCTGGAAAACTTGCAGATTGCTCTGATAAAAAATCAGAAGATACAGAATTATATTTAGTAGAAGGGGAATCAGCTGGAGGCAGTGCAAAAATGGCAAGAAACAAAGAAATGCAAGCTATTCTTCCTCTTAGAGGTAAAATCCTTAATGTTGAAAAAGCAAATCCATCAAAAGCTCTTTCAAGTGAAGAAATTACAAATATGATTACAGTTATAGGAACTGGAGTTGGAGAACAATTTGATTCTGAAAAAATAAGATATGGAAAAATAGTAATGATGACTGATGCTGATGTAGATGGAGAACACATCAAAACTCTTTTATTGACTTTCTTTTTCAGATTTATGCCACAGCTAATAGAAAAAGGACACATTTATGCTGCTATGCCTCCATTATATAGAATAAGAAAAGGCCAAAAAGATATTTATGTTTACAGTGATGAAGAATTAAAAAAAACTACTGCTGAATTAGGGGTTACTGAAGGGGGAGTTACACGTTTCAAAGGTTTAGGAGAGATGAATTCTACTCAGCTATGGGAAACTACTATGAATCCTAAAACAAGAAAGATTAAGAGAATATTTATTGAAGATGCAATTGAAGCAGACAGAATGTTTGCAATGTTAATGGGAGACGATGTCCAAGCAAGAAAAGATTTTATTCAAGAAAATGCAAAGGAAGCTAATTTAGATGTTTAAAATGTTACCAGAAAGTTTTTTTGAAAAATTGAAAGAGAAAGTAAAAAAAGAAGTTGGAGAAAAAGGAAGTCATGACATGGGTCATATTGAAAGAGTTTACAAATTATCAATTTTAATTTCTAAAGATTTAAACGTAGATATGGATGTGATAAGAGCAGCTGCACTTTTCCATGACATTGCAAAACATAAAGAAAAGAAAAAAAAGAAGGATCATGCAATGATGGGTGCAAAAGAAGCACTAAAAATTTTGAAAAGAACTGAATTCCCAAAAGAAAAACTAAAGATAGTAGAAAAATGCATTTTACTTCATAATAAATCTGAAGACATTCCAGAATTAAAAGAAGTTAGAGTATTAAAAGAAGCAGACGGATTAGAATCTATGGGAGCAATAGGCATTGCAAGACATTTTGCATATAATGGGGATGAAGAAGATTGGAATAATTCAAACGTGTTAAATGAACTAACAAGAAACTTAAACTTAAATTACTTTAAGTTACCTATAGCAAAAGAATATGCACAAAGAAGAATTGCAATTACACAATCTTTTTGCACTGAATTTAAGAAGGAGTTTAATTTAACAATATAAAATGGCAAAAAAAGGAAAATTATCAACACCAGAATGGATTTTAGAAGGTTATGATAGCCCAGCAGAATATGCAAAAGCACATGGTGAAAAAGCTCCAGCTGAAAAAGAAAAAGGAAAAACATTCAAAATAAAGATATGTCCAAAATGTGGAAGTTACGATGTTGCAATTAAATTAAGCAATATGGACTTTGAAGAAGAAAGCAATACAGGAAAGCAGTGGGAATGTAAAAAATGCAAATGGGTTGGAGAAACTGTAAAAGAAAAGGCACTTAGTGAAGATGATTTCATGAAATATTTAGATGAAAAAGGGGAGGAAGTTGCATAATGCCAAAAGCACCAATAGAATTTGAATATGTAGATGATGATTCTGATGATGAAGAATTAGAGGAAGATGAAAACGAAGAATCAGATGTAGAAGTAGAAACAACTTCAGAAGAATACGAACAAATTGAATTTTCTATATCAGATGAAGAAATTGATGAATGGATAAATGAGTTAAAGAAATTAAAAAGAGAAAAAGAGCCTGTTCACTTACATGTTGGAGAAGATTTAGTATTAAAAATAGATTATTTTGACGAAGATGAAGAATCTGATGATGAGGAAGAAGACGAAGAGGAGGATGAAGATTAAATGACACCAAATATTGACCCAAAAGTTGAAGAAGATTTGAAAAAAGGAATTATCCCAACAGAAGTTTCTGAAGAAATGAAAAAATCTTATCTTGATTATGCAATGAGTGTTATTGTTTCAAGAGCTATTCCTGCAATTGAAGATGGTATGAAACCAGTTCAAAGAAGAATTTTGTATTCGATGCATCAAATGGGATTAAAACCAAATACTCCTACAAAAAAATCAGCAAGAATTGTCGGAGATGTTATTGGTAAATACCACCCTCACGGAGATGTTGCAGTTTATGATGCAATGGTAAGAATGGCTCAAGATTTCTCTTTAAGATATCCTTTAGTTTATGGTCAGGGTAACTTTGGTTCAATAGATGGAGACCCTCCAGCTGCTTACAGATATACAGAAGCTAAGCTAATGCCAATTACTCAAGAGTTAATTGAAGATTTAGAAAAAGAAACAGTTGACTTTGTTCCTAATTTTGATAATTCATTAAAAGAACCTGAATTACTTCCAGGAAAACTTCCTGCATTAATGTTAAACGGTGCATCGGGTATAGCTGTAGGTATGGCAACAAATATTCCCCCACATAATCTTGTAGAAGTATGTGATGCAATTAATGCTTATATAAAAAATCCAGAAATAACATTCGAACAAATAGTTGAAATAATTACTGGCCCAGATTTTCCAACTGGGGGAAGTGTTCAAGGAGACATGCTTGAATTGTATAAAACTGGAAGAGGAAGATTGGTAATGAGAGGTAAAACCTCTACTGAAACAGTAAAGAACAGAGAAGCTGTTGTTATAACTGAAATTCCATATATGTTAAATAAATCTATGTTAGTTGAACAGATTGCACAATTAGTTTCTGAAAAGAAGATAAAAGATGTTTCCGATTTAAGAGATGAATCTTCTAAAGGAAAAACAAGAATTGTTCTTGAATTAAAAAAAGAAGGAGATCCTAAATTCATAATCAATTCATTATACAAATACACAAGACTTCAGGATTCTTTCAATGTTAATTTTTTAGCTCTAGAAAATGGAAGTCCTAAAGTAATGAATATCAAAGAAGTTCTTGATGCTTATGTAAGATACAGAAAAACAATTATTACAAAGAGAACTAAATTTGAATTAAAGAAAGCAAAAGAAAGACAAGAAATTGTTGAAGGATTATTAATTGCATTGAAAGACATTGACGGAGTTATTAATTTAATTAAAAAATCAAAGACTGCTGCTGAAGCTTCAGAAGCATTGATGAATAAGTACAAATTATCAAAAAAACAGACTCAAGCAATTCTAGAAACTAAATTACAGCAATTAACTTCACTAGAAGTTGAAAAATTAAAGAATGAAGCAATTGAATTAAAAGAAAAAATAAAGGAACTTGAGATAATTCTTGGAGATATTAAAGAAGTTCTTAAGATAATTACAAAAGAAGTAAACGAAATAAAGAAGGAATATGGTGATGAAAGAAAAACTCAAATATTAAAGAGCATTAAAGAAATTAAAGAAAAGGACTTGATACAGGAAAAAGATGTAGTAATTACAATAACTGATAAAGGTTATTGTAAAAGAATGGATGTTCAGGCTTACAAAGAACAAAATAGAGGGGGAAGAGGAGTAATTGGAAGTGATTTGGCTACAGGAGACTTTGTAAATCAATTAATAACTTGCTCAACACACGATTATCTAATGTTCTTCACAAGCAGAGGAAGAGTTTTATGGCTTAAAGCATACGACATTCCTGTTGCAGAAAGATACAGTAAAGGAAAAGCATTAATCAATTTACTTGGATTAAAAGATGAAAAGATAACAAATGTAATTTCAGTTAAGAATTTTGAAGATGGATTATTCATGGCAACAAAGAAAGGAGTTGTCAAGAAAACGCCTTTAAGCAACTTCTCTAATCCAAGAGCATCTGGAATAAGAGCACTTAATTTACCAAATGATAATTCGGACTTCTTAATTGGAGTTGAAGTAGTAAAGAAAGGACAAGAAGTTCTTTTGGCTACAAAGCACGGTAAAGCAATTAGATTCAATTCAGATGATGTAAGAGATATGGGAAGATCAAGTTATGGTGTTACAGGGATGAAATTAGATGCAGGAGATGAAGTTGTAAGCCTTGAAATTTTAGATACTCCAGCAATTTTAACAATAACTGAAAAAGGATACGGTAAAAGAACTGAAGTTCAGGATTACAGAAAAACAGCAAGAGCAGGTAAAGGAGTAATTAATGTAAAGATAGGAGATAAAACAGGAAATGTTGTTACAACTGTTTCAGTTAATGATAAGGACAATATAATTATTACAACAGCTAAGGGAATGGTAATAAGAACTTCTCTTGAAAGTATTAGAGTAATGGGACGTTCAGCACAGGGAGTTAGAATTGTAAAGCTCCATGAAGGAGATTACGTAACAGATTTAGTAAGAGTAGTTGAAGAGATTTAAAAATAAGAATTAGAAAAATTATTATAATTAGATATCTATTTTTTCATCTTCTAACTTTTTTAAAATGTACTTATGAAGACCTTCTTTTTTCACAGCACCAACATCAATAAGATGTTTTAATCCAAATTTCCAACCTTCATTTTTTATTTTTAATTCTCTTACTTTATTCTTGTGTACAGCCCACTCCAAGTCAATTAAATTCCACATTTCATTATTTAATTTATTGCCATCTATATGATGTATTTCATTTTTCTTTGGGGTATCTGGAAATTTTTCTAAGTATAATTTTCTATGATAAGCTTTATCAGAATTATTCCAAACAATATAACCATCATTATTTATATGTGCTCTTCCTTCTCCACAATAATTTTTTATTGCTAACTCCTCATTTCTTTTTTGTTCTCTTTCAATCTCATCATTTATTTGCTTTAAAGAATCTGCTTCATCTTTTCTCTTTTTTAATTCTTCAATTTCTATATTCTTTTCTATGATTAATCTATGAAATTTATCTTCATCAATCAAAAAAGCATTCTCTAAATCTCTTATTCTATCTTGATATTCATCCTTCCTCTTTTCTATTTCTTTATTAATCCTAATCTCTGCTTCTTTATTTGCTTTCTTTTTTTTGTCTTCTAACTTTTTAATTTCAAGATTTTCTTTTTCTTTCAATTTTTCTAAGTGTATATCAAACTCTTTTTGTTTATCAGAAAAATTCTTTTTTAAACGTTCTTTCATCTTCTTTAAATTATTAATTTCTTCTGAGTTTTCTTTTATCTCATTGTTCAAGCTTTCCTTCTCTTTTTTTGCTTCATCCCTCTTTTTTTCTTCACCTTTCCTTTCTTCAATTGTTGTCCACAACTTATACTTTCCAAAATATAATAGACTAATTAAAAAAATAATAAAAACAAAAACCCAAAAGTAAGTCATTTGTTTAATACTTGGTTTACAAACTCCCTCTTTTCCTCTCCCAGTCTTACACTCTTGAATACAAAAATATTCTTGCCCTGCTTTCTTCGAAGAAACATTTCTACATATTCCTTCACAAGGCATTGTTCCATTAACGCACTCCCAATTACAAGAATAAGGTTGCCCATCATTTTTAATTGAAGGAAGTAAACAAGAATTATTGCATATTTGTTCTCCATTTAAACAACTACCATTCCAATCTCCACAAATTCGTGCAGGATTACAATCTCCAAAAGCACAATCATCATCTATTGAGCAAGGCAAACCATTTTTTAGAGCACATACCCCGAAAACATTTTTATAACCAGTACTACATTCTTCAATCCTACATATAGGAGTCTCTCCTAAATTTTTTGAATTTACAATAACGCACCTAGTATTATCTGGACATTGAAGTTCATTTTGAGGACAATTACAATTATTCTTATAGCATTTATCTGTTTTTGAACAATTACCTCTTACACAGTGTTCTCCCCCACATTGCAATGAATCATTACAAGCTTCACCATCATTTAGACAAGTATAATTTCCACATATCTTACAAGTATAATTGTCAATACTAGTCAATTCTTTTTTAGCTTCCAAAAATGGAGGGCTATTGACAACAAAATAAATGCTTGATGAATCTAGTCCAGGAGTTGAAGTATCTGAAACAGTACAATATCCATTTGGAGAGATAATCGGACAATCAAAAGAATGAAGTGCCCCATAAAATAAATATTTTACAGTTACATTAATATCTAAAGTATATCTGTTGTATACTTTGAAAGACATAGGATTTGAACTAAAAAAACCAGTACTCCCTTGAATAATATCTCTAATTTCTAAAGCATCATAATCTAGTTTTGAATTATTTTCATAAAAAAGATTTCTATATTCTTCATATTGATTATTATCTTTATACTGACAATCCAAAGAATATACCGAATTACATAAAATTATAGAAAAGAATAAAAGAAATGCCCATTTCTTCATAAAATTTAATGATATTAAAGCCTTTAAATTTAACTATCTCACAAATTTCTCGATTTCATATACGCCTTGAAAGCTTCCTTATTCTCTTTATCTTTTTCATCAATATCTTTCTTAACATGTTTATACTTGGATTTCAAAGTTTTATATCTTGTATATTGAGCTAATGAACCAAGATAATCTCTTTTCTTATTAACATATCCGTAAACTTTTTGTCCTTGTATATCAAAAGGGGCATTCCCTTCAAATGTTTCTGCTAATTTTTCAAGTTCTCCAAGTTCTACATTTTTTTCAGACGTATTTCGCATTCTACTAAAAGTTATTGATGTTTTTTAAAAATTTTGTATATTTCTGTTGCACTATCTTATCAAACTAAGAGCTTTAGCTTTTTCCATCCTATGATGGTGCCTTCTTTTCTGTCTTTGTATTTCAGATACAATCCAAATAACAAGAAATATTACTAAACCTGATAAAAGAATTGCAATGTAAGAAAGTGCATTCAAATGAATTCCTAAATAATCTACCATCTCAAATAAATAAAATTTACCTTTTTATTAATTATTATACTGTAATTATTCCTTTTCTTTATATACAGAAAAAGCATATTTTTTATCTTCAGGAGAGTATTTTAAATGAATAAGATAGTTTTCTTTAACATCTTTTAGATTGAGATTATCCAAATTTATACTTCCTTGAAAATTCCCTCCAACATGCCCCTCAGCTACAGCACGCTCAAGTTCAAATTTTTTTAACAATTTATTCTTCTTCATAGACTAAAAAATAAAAATTCATTTTTAAAAATTATTGTGCAAAAAGTAATCTATTAGCGTTAAGCATTAATCAATGCCAAAATAGTTGCAACTAAAATTAAAACAAACAATAAACGAAAAAGAACTTTCTTATCTACCTCTCTCTTCATAAACATAAAAAGAAAATATCATTTATAAATTTATTTTTATCACTCAGAACTTTCTTCATCATCAATAATTTCTAATTTTTTTATAGAACTAAAAGGAATAAAACCTTTGAATTTTCCATCTTCAATTAATTCAACAATCTTCTTATCATCATTAATAATCCCTTCAACTTCATCACTATCTTCTTCTGAAGTAATAAATTCTATTCTAAATTTCTGAGTATCTTTTGGCATCTTATTTTTTAATTTCAATAACTTTTTTTCCACCCATATAAGGTTGCAGAACTTTTGGAATTTTTATTGAACCGTCTTTTTGTTGATTATTTTCCATAACTGCGATTAATGCTCGTGGAGAAGCTAAAACTGTATTATTCAATGTGTGAGCAAAATATCTTTTTCCTTTGTTTTCTATTTTTATATCTAATCTTCTTGCCTGAGCTTCTGTTAAATTAGAACATGAACCAACTTCGTAATACTTTTTTTGTCTTGGGCTCCAAGCTTCAACATCTGCTGATTTTGCTTTTAAGTCTGCTAAATCTCCAGAACAACATTCCAAAGTTCTTACAGGGACATCTAAATTTTTGAAAACATCAACTGTGTACTGAAGAATTTTGTCATACCATTTATAAGAATCTTCAGGTTCACAAATAACAATCATCTCCTGTTTTTCAAACTGATGAAGTCTGTAAAATCCTTTTTCTTCAATACCATGCGCTCCAATTTCTTTTCTAAAACACGGACTATAACTTGTTAAAATTACAGGTATCTCTTTTCCTGTTAAAGTTTTTCCAATAAATCTCCCAATCATTGAATGTTCTGATGTTCCAATCATGTACAAATCCTCTCCTTCAATTTTATACATCATATTTTCCATTTCAGCAAAGCTCATAACACCTTCAACAACTTTTCTTCTTATCATAAAAGGAGGAACAACATATGTAAATCCCTGTTTAATCATATAATCTCTTGCATAAGCAAGAAGTGCAGAATGTAAAACAGCTATATCTCCTGTTAAAAAATAAAATCCATTTCCAGATGTTTCTCTTGCAGAATCAAAATCAACTCCATTTAATTTTTCAGCTAATTCTGCATGATTTAAAATTTCATAATTAGGAACTTCAGGTTTTCCTATTTTTTTAATTTCAACATTCTCTGAAGAGTCTTTTCCCATAGGTACAGACTCGTGAATTATATTTGGAATTTTATACATAATCTGCTTTATCTGCTCTTCAAGTTCCTTTCTTTTCTCTTCAATTTCTGCTATTTTTTCAGGAATTTGCTTTGCTCTCTTAAGTTCTTTATCTGCATTTTTCTTTTCTTTTTTTAGCTTATTAATTTCTTCAGAAACTTTATTTCTTTCACTTCTTAAACTATCTTCCTCGTATTTTAATTTTCTCCATTTATCATCAAGAGAGATAACTTCATCAACTAACTTAATCTTATCATTCTGAAACTTTTTTTTCATATTCTCTTTTACAAGAGAAGGATTTTCTCTAATCAGTTTAATGTCAATCATAAATTTATTAGAAAAAGATTATATTTAAATTTATTGAGTTAAATAAATGCAAATCAGTAACCATACTCCATATATCTCTGATGTTGCCTAAACTTCCATATTCCAAATCCTATTCCTCCTAGAAGAATAATTCCGCCAAGAATATACAATCCAGTGTTTTTCTTTTTCTCTTTTATCTTAATATTAGGTTTAGAAGAATTCGTTGTTGAATTTACAGTAGAGCTTGCTTTAATAGCATCTCTTACTGCTTGAGGAATTTCTTCATTTATTTCCTTAAAAACCATTCTTGAACTATTGGTATAAGTTATATTTACTAAAGAAACTTGTAAATCATAAAAAGCATCATTATTCGCATTTATCTTTAATGTATAATTATTCCAAACAGAATAATTAGTATTATTGAAAGAGAAAGTAACATTCATAAGATTTCTATTTATTTCTTTTATCTGGACAATATAAGTTATATTTGACAGATTTAATCTAATTATATCGCTTTTTCTAAAATATCCTTCAAATCCAACCTGCAATTGAGAAGTAGTTGGTTTGAATATCATTACTTCGTCTACATTCTCTTCGTCAGACGAACTCACACTATCTTCTTCAGCTTCTGAAGTTTTTAAAGTATAAATTGGTGTTGAATTCTTATTTCCAAAATTATCTGTAAAATACCATCTATATCCAATTATTTTATCAACATCTGAACTTAATATTTTTGTAACAATTATTGTTGCAGGGGTTGAAGTAAAGCTAACTGCACTATTATTTGCCCAGCTTCCAGAATTATTTGTTGAAAAAATGTATTGCCCAGATGGATTTAATGCCAAATTATCATTTACTGTTATAGAAAACTTAGTGATTTGCCCAGCATCTGTATTATTAACACTCTTTGAAGAATAATTTGGTGAAACTAAATCTGCTGTAGTATTTAATGTATAAATTGAAGTAAAGTTTAAGTTTCCTGCACTATCATTAAAATACCATCTGTAACCAACAAAAGTTCCAACAGTTGAATTTAATGTTTTTGTAACATCTGCCCAACTAGGGGTTGATGTGAAATTAACTGCACTATCATTAATCCAAGTTCCTGTGTTGTTTGTTGAAAAAATGTATTGTCCATTTGGATTCAATGCAAAATTATCATTTATGTATATTGAAAAACGAGTTAATTGCCCAGCATAACTATTATTTGAAGAATTTAAACTGGCTGTTGGGAAAGTTGTATCTGCTGTAGTAAAAAAACTGTAAATTGGGGTTGAGTTTGTTATTGAAGAATTATCACTAGAATACCATCTAAAACCAATTAATATTCCTGGATTAGAATTTAAAATTTTTACACTAGTTATTGTTTGGGGAGTTGAAGTAAAATTAACTGCACTATCATTAATCCAAGTTCCTGTGTTGTTTGTTGAAAAAATGTATTGCCCTAATTGCTCCAAGGAAGAACTATCAGAAACTACAACACTAAACAAAGCAGGTTGTCTAGCAATAGTAACATTCACTTCAGTTGAATCAAAAGTTGGTTCAGCAACTAAAAAACCCAACAAAAATATTGTTAAAAAAATAATAAACATCCATCTTTTTCTCATATTAGCGTTAGTTAATTTTTATATTTAAAGTTTATGAGAATTATCCTTTCTCTGTTCTTGGGTGTTCGTGCCCTTTTCTTGCTGCCTCTTTAAGCATTTTAATATGATTTTCTTTTTCAACTTCATAGCCTTTAGCATTTGTCTTCAAATCACTTACCATTTTGGAAACATACTCGCCTCCCAAGAAATGAGGGGTTACAACATAATCTGCACCTTTTTTGTATAAATCAAGAGCATCATCAATTAACTGTGCTCTAACTATTATTATTGCTTCCTTGTTAATTTTCCTTATTGCATTAAGCAAAATAACATTAGTATCATATTCGGGAACTGTTGAAATTATTATTTTTGCTTTATCTAGTGGAAGTTCATTTAAGAAATCAATATCATCAACATCTCCGTATAAAGAAGGTACTCCAAGTTTATTCAATCCAGCTATTGTTTCTGGATTAAAATCAACAACAAGATATTTTTTATTTGAATGTTTTAATGAATTTAAAATACTAAATCCAATTCTATTATATCCGAATAAAATTGCATAATATTCTTTGTTCAACTTTATTTCTTTATTCTTAACATCTTTTCTTTCAAACAACCCCGCAAACTTCCTCATTTTATCATAGAATTTTTCAGAATAAATTACCATATAAGTAGAAAAGAAAATAGTGATTATCATTGTTAAAATTAATGTGTGCAATACCTGACTTCCAACATGACCTAATGAAACTGCCATGAACAAGACAATTAATGAAAATTCTGATATTTGCGCAAGACTTGTCCCAACAAGGAAATTTGTTCTCTTAGTATAACCAAAGAATCCAGAAAGTGCCATTAAAATTACTGGCTTTAAGATAAGTACAACTGCTGACAAAATAACTGCATTTAATAAAACACTTGGGATTGCAGAAAGCTCAACATTAAATCCTAAAATTATGAAGAAAATGATTATGAAAAAATCCCTTAATGGACTAATTCTTGAACTGATTTCTGCACTATAAGGAGTTAAAGAAAGAACAACTCCTGCTACTAATGCTCCAATCTCAATTGAAAATCCTAAAATACTAAAAAGAGCTGCAATAACAAAACACCAGCATATTGAAAATAAGAAAAGTAATTCCTGAGATTTTGCAAGATTCTTAGTAAAAAATTGCAGTACAAAATAACCAATTAAAAAAAGCGCAATTATAATTCCAAATCCAAGCAATAAATTAGTTGTTGCAAATGTTGATGAAACTGGTTCAATTGAATTTGAAGAAATGAACATTAAAACTCCTGCTGCAACCAAATTCTGGAAAATCAAAACACCTATAGATATTTTTGCATAAAGTGATTCTAAATCTTCTTTATCAGAAAATAATTTCATGATTAAAATTGTACTTGAAAATGAAAGTGCAAGTCCAATATAAACAGATTCAATTGTTGAAAAACCTAAAAAGCTATTTGCTATTAAGAAAGAAACTGCAAATGTTAATATAATCTGGAAAAATCCTATAAAAAATGAAGATGCTCCTATTTCTTTAAGTGTTTTTGGATTTAGGCGTAAACCTACCATAAACAAAAGGAAAGCTATTCCAAACTTAGATAAAACAGTTATAACATCTGTAGAAATACCAAATTTTATAATAAAAGGACTAATTAAAATACCTGCAATAATATATCCAATTAAAATTGGCTGCTTGAATAAGCTTACAATATAAGAAACTATGAAAGCTATAAGCAAAATAATTGCAAGTTCTATAAATATCTGCTCCATGATTCTTTTTTACCTGTAAAAGGATCAGACGGAAATTTCTTATTTCCAGTTTTTCACCTCCAAAAAAAGAAGGAATCATCCTATAAAAAGCTTTTTAAACCATTTCTCAATAAATGTACTATGGCAAAAGTAAGAATCAAACTCAACAGTACAAACATTGAAATGCTTAATACTATCTGCGATTCAATCAAGGATATAGCTAAAAAATCAGGCATTACAATCAGTGGACCTGTTCCTTTACCAACAAAAAAGCTCAAGGTAACTACAAGAAAATCTCCTTGTGGAAATGGTACAGCTACATTCGACCATTTTGAAATGAGAATCCACAAAAGATTAATTGATTTGCCAGCAAATGAAAAAATACTTCATCATATTGTTAGAATGCAGATACCAAAATCTGTAAATGTTAAGATTGAAATGAAGGATTAATTTCTGATAACTATCAAATTTTATTAAAAAGATTTAAAATATACAATTAATCTTTTATCATATGAAAAATTTAAAAACATTCATTATTATTTTTATTGTAATAGCTCTAATTATTTTGGCTATAATATTCGTACCTCAATTAACAGGAAACACAATGGCAAAATCAACAGGAACAAAAGTTAAGCTTGAAACAAATTATGGAGATATAATTATACAACTTTATTCTGATATGCCCGTGACCGCGTCTAATTTTGAAAAATTAGCATCTCAAGGATTTTATGACAATACAATCTTCCACAGAGTAATTGAAGGATTCATGATTCAGGGAGGAGACCCAAAAGGAACAGGAATGGGTGGTCCCGGATATAATATAAAAGACGAATTCACACATGCAGGCGGAAATAAAAATAACAGGGGGACAATATCAATGGCAAATGCAGGTCCAAACACAGGCGGCTCACAATTTTTTATTAATTTGGTAAATAATAATTATCTTGATGGAAAACATCCAACTTTTGGAGAAGTTGTAAAAGGAATGGATGTTGTTGATAAAATTGCTTCTGTTTCAACTGATGCAGGCGACAGACCACTTAAGCCAGTTATAATTAAGAAAGCTGTTGTTATGAAATAATTATTTTGGATTAATTTTAATTTTAGTTATCTTTAAACTGAATTAGAATTTTGTTAACTATTAATTTAATTTACTCACTAACTACTTCTTTATAAATTATTAATAATTGCTAATAAAAATTTATATTTTAATTTTAGAATCAGCTACTTTATCAGAATGAACATCCATTTTTCCGTCTTGTAGGCAATCCCAACAAGTATGAATACTTCCATCCTTCTCTTTTACTATTCCGGTTCCACCACATTTTGGACAATTATTTCCCATGTATTTTTTAATTAATTACACTATTTAAAATTATTTGCTTTCAAAAATATACACAAAACTGAAGATTTTACAAAAACATTTATAAAACATCTTTATTTGATTTTATTATGTTTGGAGACATAGTAGATTGGTAAAATGGAAAAAGATATAGGAAAATTAAGAAAAAACGATACAACAGATATTGTTGTTAGAATTGATGATTTCGGTGGAAGAAAAGGATTAACAATTAGAGAATATGTTACAAGTGATAGATACACTGGTTTCACAAAGGCTGGAGTAAGAATAGGAGCAGCTGATTTTAAAAAATTCAAAGAAATGATTAATTCTGTGGCTGAAGAAGATTTAGAAGGTGAAGCTGAAAGTTCACCTTCAGAACCAAAAGAAAGAAAATCTTTTTCAAAAAAGTCTCCTCCGAAAAAAACTGCACCAGCAGATGATGAAGAATTACCTGATTACTAATACTTTTGTAATATCTAGTTAAAATTATAATAATTCTTTTAAAGAAATATTTCATAAAATTTTTATGGAAAAAATAATTCTAATGGGAGAGAATGGATATTATTATCAAGCAGAAAAAAATAAAGATAATTTCAATCTAGAACAATCAAAAAAACTCATGAAAATAAATGCAGGATCGGTTGTTCCATATGGTTTTGCTTTTGAATTTGGACCATCAAAAGAAGTAAGATTCACACTAGGAAAATATCATTCTGAAAATATAGCATTAACAGAAAAAGACGTAACTAAAAAGAATTTTGAATTTACAATTAACAGTCTTGAAAAAATGGTTGAAGATAAAGGAGCAGATTATATTCTAGTAGATAATTTTCATAGAAATCATGAAGATTTTTATGGAAAAGCTCAACTTTTGTTAAAACTTCCTTGTGCAGATTAATTAACTATTTTTTACAAAAGTATTAAAACACATTTTAACTCAATTAAGTATGAATAAAAAAAAGAAGAGTACAATTGTTACATCTGCAATAATACTTGGAATACTTCTTTTAATTGTAATAATTTTTTCATTAACAAAAAATCCCTCTTCAAGTCTTGTTGATGCACAAACTGCTCAATGCATAGGAAACAAATCTCATTTATATGTTCAACTTGGATGTCCTGCATGTAAAGTTCAGGAAGATATGTTTGGAAAAAATTACAAGTATCTTAATACGACAGACTGCAGAGTAAATATGCAACCATGCACTGCTGCAAATATAACTGCAACTCCAACTTGGAAAGTAGGAAATAAAACTTACATTGGGGTTCAATCAATTGATAATTTGAAAAATTTTACTGGTTGTAGATTAGATTCAGGAAATGATACAAATAATTCCAACACAAGTAATTAACTCGTCGATAAAAATTAAAAAATAATAACCTTTTTAAATAAAAGATTACTAAAAATCCAAGTAATGATTGACCTATGAAAAAATCAGAAGAACCGCCCTCCAAATTCGTGGGCAAAAAAGACTCCAAAAAAAACGTGGAAAATATTTCTCAATTATTAACACTATTGAAAAATTCTAAGAAAAAAATTCAAGTTTCAGAAAAAAATATTGAAACAAGGGTTAGTTCAAATGAGAAATTCCCAATTAATGATTATACAAAATCTTCTGAATATTTTAGTGAAGATATTTCGCTAACAAATAAACCTATAGAGTTTACAAAAACAAGAAAAGATTCTAATTTCAACAGATTAAATCAAAATTATCTTCAAGACGAAAACACTTCTTTAAGCCAAAAAAGTCCTGAAAAATTTTATCAATTTAAATCATCCTATTCTTTTTTGCAGCAAAATGAAGAAAAGAAAGAAAATTTTGATTATGAAAAGCCAAAAGAAGTAATTTACAACTTGTTTGATGAAGAAAATGCAGAAGAAGAAAGCTTACAAATTGCACTATAAAAAAGTTTAAAAAGAAAATTATTTTATTTCTTTAAAAGATTGCCAAAAAAAGGAGGATACCATGGAAGCAAACTATATACAAGAAAGGATGTCTGAAATTCAAAAGAGTGATGATCTATCTAAAGTCATGGGTAAACTTCTCTCTGGAAAAGCAGGATACAAAGCCGTCATTGAAAAAAAGAAAGAAGTAATAAGATGTAGTGGATGCGGATTAATGTTCGAAAATCCTGTGAAATTTTGCCCTGAATGTGGGACAAAAATGGAAATGCCTAAGAAGCAATAATTATTTACTATAATCTAATTTTTTTAAGACCAAGTAAATTTATAAAATGTATTTGCATAATAACTAAATGGTTCAAGAGGTGTTAATATCAATCAGCATTGTAATTGCTGTTGCTGCATTTCTAACTATTTTAGGCAGGATGGTTAAACAACCTCCTATAATTTCTTATTTAATTGCCGGAATTCTTGTTGGACCTTTATTTCTAAATGTTCTCTCTCAAGAATCAATTAGCATGGTGCAAACATTTGCCCATATTGGGGTTGCATTCTTATTGTTTATTGTAGGACTAAATTTGGATGTTAGAGTTCTAAAAGAAATAGGAGGAGTTTCAACTTTTGCAGGTATTTCGGAGATTCTGTTAGCAGGAGGAATAGGTGCATTAATTGCTATAGCAATGGGCTTCTCAAACACTACTGCATTATACATTGGAGCTGCACTTGCATTTTCTTCAACTGTAGTTGTTGTTAAAATTCTATCTGATAAAAAAGAAATCGATACTTTACATGGGAGAATAGCATTAGGGATACTAATAGTGGAAGACTTTGTTGCTGCAATTGCATTAATGATAATTCCTTTGGTTCAGGAATCAAAAGGAATCTGGCCAATATTAAGTGAATTTTTAATTGGCATTGGTTTAATCTTCCTAGTTTTCTTAATTTCTGCTTTACTATTTAATAAACTTATGAATTATCTTGCAAGAAGTCAGGAAGTTCTGTTCTTGTTTGGAATTGCCTGGGCTTTAATTCTGGCTTCAGTTTTTGATATGTTAGGATTTTCACTTGAAATAGGTGCTTTAATTGCAGGTATGTCTTTAGCTTCTTCTAAATATTCTCTTGATTTAGGAGGAAAAATTAAACCTCTTAGAGATTTCTTTGTTGTTCTTTTCTTTGTTTTCTTTGGAAGTCAACTTGCTGGAACAATAGATGGTAAATTAATTTTGCATGCTGTTTTATTTTCTCTATTTATTGTAATTGGAAAACCAATTATTGTAATGACTGTTTTAAGAATAAGAGGCTACAAAAAGAGAACAAATTTCCTTGCAGGTGCAACAATAGCACAAATAAGTGAATTCTCTTTAATCATTATATTACTTGGCTTCACACTAGGACAGTTAAGTCAGGAAGTTATGAGCCTTATTATTCTAGTTGCTTTAATGACAATAGGATTAAGCAGTTATAGCATTTATTATTCACATTGGATTTTCAATAAACTATCAAATATCCTAGAAATATTCGAAGGAAAAATGCACAAGAAAGAAGAAAAAAGAGAGCACAATTATGATGTTCTTTTATTAGGCTATCATAGAATTGGATACAAAATAATGAAAGCCCTTGAAAAATCTGGAAATAGTTTTGCAATTGTAGATTATAATCCTAAAGTAATATTAAATTTAGGAAAGGAAAAAATAAACTGCATTTATGGGGATGTTGCAGAAAAAGAATTGCTTAGGGAATTAAACCTTCATAAAGTAAAAATAATAATCTCTACAATTCCAGATGCAAGTGTAAATTATGCTGTAACAAGTTATCTAAAAGAAATCAAATCAAATGCAATATTCTTGGCAACAACAGAGCATTCTAAAGAAGCATTGGAACTTTACGACCAAGGCGTAGACTTTGTAATTGTGCCCCAGCATCTTGGAGGAAACTATGTTGCAGACATGATTCAAAAATACGGTTTAGATAAAAAATCTTATCAGAAAGAAGGACAAACACATCTTAGAGAAATCAAAGAAAGTAAAAAAGACGTGTATAAATAACAAAAGGGATAATTAATTCACAATTTAATTTCCCGAAGTTCAATAGCATTTTTAGTAAAAAAATCTTTCATATTTACAATACCGTAAAAAACTCCGTTTTCAGTATCAATTTTAATTTCATCAAATTTATCTTTGAAATATCTATATCCAACATGATAGCCAATCCCATATTGTTTTGCATCATGATATTCTTTTAACTCGTTTTTATTTTCCCAAATTTCTTTTATATCTGCTCTCTTAAAATAATCTCCTCCATCAAAGCATCCTAAAGCAAATTTATCTGGATGTGTAAACAAACTAAAAAGAGTTGGGCTTTCATCCTTGGAACCTCCGTGCCATCTTGAATTTTTAATTATCTCCCTAATTGCAACATAATGCTGATTTCCAATTTTTAGTTCTCCTTTTGTATACAAGTCGTAGTACCTGTCTAAAGTCCACATAGCAGAATAAAGAACAGAGTTACTCAAATCTTTTGAGAATTTTGGAGGTAGAAAATAATGTAGCTGTTCAAAATTTAAATGAGTTTTATCAAAAAGCGCATTTGATAGAGAAAATATTTTTTCAACATCCATCATATTCCTTAAAGCTTAATATTTAAAAACAAATTCACACTCTAAAATATATGACAGAAAATGGAGATAATACACAAATACGACAACCAATAGTCACAGTCTGCGGACATGTAGACCACGGAAAAACATCTATTTTAGATTGCCTTAGAGGTAGCTGTGTCCAAGCAGGAGAGTGCGGAGGGATTACTCAAAAGATTTCATTTACTTCTTATCCTGCAAATCAATTAAGGTCTTCCTGCTATTTAATTGAAAAATCGGGAATAAAATTAAACATTCCAGGATTCTTGTTAATTGATACTCCAGGACACGCTGCATTTACAAATTTAAGAAAGCGTGGTGGAAGCTTAGCAGACTTAGCAATACTTGTAATTGATATAAATGAGGGAATAAAACCACAAACTGCAGAAGTAATACAAATTTTAAGATTAAACAAAACACCTTTCTTAATTGCACTAAACAAAATAGATAACATCTCTGGATGGAGAACTAATTTAGACAAATCTCTCAAAGAAAGTATAGAGGCACAGGCAATGAATGTTAAACAAGTATTTGATGAAAGATATATGACACTAATCGGAGCATTAAATTCCCATGGATTTGACTCAGATTTATATTATAATATTTCAGATTTTACAAAAAAGATTGCGCTAATTCCATGCTCTGCTAGAACTAAAGAAGGGGTACCTGAATTAATAATGATGCTCTGTGGAATAAGTCAAAAATATTTAGCAGATAAACTAAAAATAGGAAAAGAACCAAAAGGAGTTTTACTTGAAATAAAAAAAGAGAAAACAACAAATTACATTGAAGCGATACTTTACGATGGAGAACTAAAAAAATCAGATGAAATAGCAATTGCCAATTTTAATTCAGATAAAGACCCAATAATAACAAAAATAAGAGTTCTTGAAGAAATTGAACCTCTATGTGCAAAATTTAGTCCAAAAGAAAAAGTTACTGCTTCAACAGGAATTAGAATGCAATTAATTGAAAAAGAAGAAGTTTTACCTGGAATGCCTTTTGAAATTTATAAAAACAATCTTGCAGAATTAAAAGAAAAATTCAAAAAAGAAATATCAGAAAAAATTAAAACAAAACCTCAAGGAATAATTGCAAAAGCAGATTCTCTTGGAAGTTTAGAAGCTTTGCTTTTCCTTTTAGAAAATCAAAATATTCCTGTATTAAAAGCAGGAATTGGAAGCATAAATAAAACAGATGTAATATCTGCAAAAGCAAATTTAGAAATTAATGAATTAGATGCAATAATAATTGGTTTTAATGTTCAGATTGATGATGATGCAAAAGAATTAATAAAAGACCAAGGTAAAAAAATTAAAGTTCTCACAGATGAAGTGGTTTACAAACTAATTGAAAATTTAACAGACTGGAGATTAGAAAAACAAAGAGAAATAGAAAAAAAGAGATTAATGGAACTTTCTAGTATCTGTAAAATACAAATTTTACATCAATACGTTTTCAGAAATACAAACCCTGCAATTTTTGGAGTAAGAATTGAAGCTGGTAAAATCCATCAGCAAACAAATTTAATTGATGAAAAAGGGGAAAAGGTTGGGAAAATAAAGAATATTCAAGCAGACAAAAAAACTGTGCAAGAAGCAAATGAAGGAATGGAAGTAGCAGTTTCAATGTCTGGAATTAATTTTGAGAGAGCAATGAAAGACAGAAACTTCTTATATTCAGACTTAAGTGAATCTCAATTCAGGACTTTCAAAAAAAATAAGGATTTACTTTCAGGACCTGAAATGAAAATTCTTCAGGAAATTGCAGAGATTAAAAGAAAAGAAAAAGCAGACTGGGGAAAATAAATTCAAAACCTTTAAAAACAAATTTTGCAATATATAATAATGAAAAAAGGAAATTTGGTGGTACTTACATTTTTAGCATTAAGTTTATCTTTAATTGGAATTATGTCTGCAGCAACCTGTGATGTAAATGTTGCTCTTCTAAATCAAGACCCTTATCCTGCAATACCAGGAGAATATGTTAAGGTTGTATTTCAAATTACAGGACTTGAAAATACTGCTTGTGGAACAGTAACTTTCGGTGTTAAAGAAGAATATCCTATTTCTCTTGACCCAGATACTAAAAATCCAATAACAATAAACTCAGGAACCTTCAAAAGAGATTATGGCTCATCATTTCAAGCACCATTTAGATTAAGAATGGATGAAAATGCACTTGATGGAGAAAATCCAATTGAAGTTTATTATTCAACAGCACAAGCAAGTAATATAATTAAGCAATTTAATATAAATGTTGAAGATACAAGAGCAAATTTTGAAATAAATGTTAAAGAATATGATTATGCTACAAGAGCATTAACCTTTGAAATATTAAATATTGAAAAAACAGATGTTCAAGCACTTACATTGGAAATACCCAAGCAAGATTCAATAACTGTTAAAGGAACAAACAGAGTTGTTGTTGGAGATTTAGATTCAAATGAATACACAACTGCAGACTTTGAAGCAATACTTCCTGAAGGAGAAAGCAGAATAACATTGAATATACTTTACACAGATTCAGCAAATGTAAGAAGAGAAACACAAAAAGTTGTTGATTTTGATTCTTCATATTTTACTGGCAGAGAAATAAAAAAGAAAACTCCTTGGGCAATAATAGTTGTAGTAGTTGTAGTTATTGCTTTTTTAGTTTGGAGAAGAATTGTTAAAAAGAAAAGAGAAGAAGAAAGAAGAAAAAGACATTCTGCTTAATTATTCTATTCATTAGAGATATTTAATTTTAATACTAAATTTTTATTATCTGAATCCAGATTATTAATTATTTTCCACTAATAAATAAAATCAACAATCATTTGACTAATAACAACTGTTACAGATAACTACTCGTATCTCAATGCATCAACTGGATTTGTCTTTGAAGCTTTAATTGCTGGAAGAGCTCCAGAAATTGCTCCTGTTAAAGTTGCAAATATCAAACATCCTGCAAACAACCATGCTGAGAATTGAGGTTGTAAAAATCCATATCCTAAACTTGTTAAAATTTTACCTGCAGTTAAACTAATAAGCCAACCAAATAACACTCCTAAACATCCTGCGACAAATCCTAAGAAAGAACTTTCAAATAAAAATATTTTGAATATTTCAGAATTCTCTGCTCCAATTGATTTCATAACCCCAATTTCTTTTACTCTTTCCAATACAGAAGTTATCATAGTATTTGCAGTATTCACAGCTGAAACAAGAACAGAAATTAATGCAATTAAAATAATAAATCCAATTACAATATCCAAAGCAGTGGAATAAGATTCAATCATATCATTAAATGACTGAACATAAAAATCTTCTTTTCCTTCATCGAGTCCTCTTTCATTTCTTAAATTTCTTTCAATATCCTTAGAAATTTTCTCTATATTTGAAGGGTCAACTTTTGCAACAAGCCAATTGTATTTTAGAGATTCATTTGAATAAAGCTCTTTCATAAAATCATTTGTAACATAAATTTGTGCATCATCTGCAGGATTTCCTATTGGCTGATAGAATCCAATTATCTTAACTTTTTTTCCATTAAGAATTATATTATCATTTAACTGATAAGGTTTTGCAAATATTTTATCTGGAATTAAATAATTATATCCGAGTACAACTCCTCTGTCACCTGGCTGCAACTTTCTTCCAGAATAAGTCTCTAAATTAAAAACATCCATAATTAGAGGTTTTTTCGGATCATAAGATATCAAAAATGGGAACTTCTTAATATCATTTTTTTGAACTTCAACATTTTTAAAATAAACTCCTGTTGCTTCATATACTCCAGAAGTTCTTTCTACAACTTTCAACTCACTTTCACTAAAAGAAAAAGTAGGATCCATTCCTCCAAATCCTTTTGGCTGGATGAGAACTTTATCTGCAGACGATGAACTTGACAAATCTTCAATATAACTATATAATCCCAAACCAAAGCTAACAAAAATAAAAATTGTAATAATTCCAACCATGATTGAAATTATTGTAAAAGCACTTCTAGTTTTTCTCTGCTTTAAATTTCTAAGCGAATATTTTATTGATTCATTTGATATCATTTCATCCTCTCAGCGCCTCAACTGGATGCTGTTTAGCTGCTTTCATTGCAGGAAGAATTCCTGCTAAAGCTCCTATTAAAAAACTTCCAAGAAGTGCAAAGAAAATCAACACAAAATTAATTTGAGGATTAATCTCTGTACCTAAGAAATTATTTATTCCAGAAATTCCAGCATAACCGACAGCAACTCCAAGTATAACTCCTATTACTCCACCAATTAATCCCAATACTCCAGACTCAACAAAAAATTGCATGAATATCTGCGAGTTCCTTGCACCAATTGCTTTCATTATCCCTATTTCTTTTCTTCTTTCAAGAACAGAAGTAGTCATAGTATTAATTATTCCAATTGCTCCAATGAATATTGAAATAGATGCAACAATTACAACAAAAATCTGTATTGCGTTTAAGATGCTATTAACCTGTTTTAATGAACCTTCAGGAGTTGAGACAGTAAAATCTTCTGAACCAACTTTCACATCCCTTCTTTGTCTTAATAATTTTTCAATATCTACTTTTGTTTTTTCCATATTATCTTTATCAGTTGGAAGTACAGCTATTGCATTTAGCTCATCTCCATAATCGAATAAAGATTGCATATCAGCATCATTCATAAAAACAAGATTATCAAAAATGAAACTTCCTTTTTTTTCAAGAATTCCAATAACCTCAAAACTCTTTCCATTAATTATAACTTTATTTCCAGGAATAACTGCTTTTCCAAGTCCAACTTTATCTGCATAAAAATTATATCCTAAAAATACTTTTCCTGTTTCCCCGTCTTTTAATAATCTCCCTGCTTCTGGTTTTGCTTCAAGTTGACTGTAAATAAATTTTCTATCTTCTCCATTAGGAATATTCGTTGCATATCCAAATATGAGCTTATTATTAAATTCAAGTTTACCAGACACAATAATTTTACCAACAGCCGCTTTAACGCTACTTAATCTTTCAATTGCTGCCAAATCATCTGTGGTTAAAGGATGAATTGTATCTGTTCCAGGAGGGCCAAAACTTCCTCCACTTGCTTCAACAGTTATGACTTCTGTAGATGCAACTCCAAATTGAGAACCAACAGCAAGTTTAAGTCCATTTCCTAGACTAATTAAAGAAACTACTGCAAGTATACCTATACATATTCCAAGAAGAGTTAGATAACTTCTAATTCCTTTTTTCTTTAAATTTCTATATGCAAAAATGAAGTAGTTCATTTTACTTTTTCCTACCAATAATCATCATATGCTGACTAAATTCGGCTACCATTGGGTTTGTACATAACTTATCATGCATTTCTAACCAATTCTTCCAAGCTTTCGGATTTTTCTTTGCTAACTTATTTATTTCCTCTTCAGCCGGTGTTGCCAATCCTTCCAAACCAATAGCATTCAAAAATTCAACTTTGTTAGCGAATAAAGATTTTAATTCTTCTAACTCAAAGAAATGACAATAGTGTTTTCCACACCAATTATAATCTTCTCCATTAATATAAAAATTCTTAAAATTTTTATTATCTTCAACTTCATCTACCCATCTATGAAACATTGTAACTGTCCCAAGTTTACCCATTACTGAAATAAAAATTGGAGAATTTTTCTTTGCAACTCTTGTTAATTCAGAAACAGCTATCTTTCTATCTTTATCAGAATGAACGTGACTTAAGGGACCGCCAAGACAAATTACAGCATCAAATGTTTTATCCTTAAATCTAGATAAATCAATTATTGAACCTTCAATTATTTCTTTTACTTTAGATTCAATTTTTTCTTTTTTTATTTTAATCTTTGCTAGTTCTAAATGTTTTGGAGTAAAATCTAATAACACAACTTCATAACCTATCTTAGCTAACTCAATAGTGTATCTTCCAGGACCTCCTCCTGCATCTAAAATTAAACCTTTTTTAGGAAGATATTTTTTAAGAAATTTCATTGTAGTATCAAATTCTAATCTATGGAAAGCATCTTGTTGAAGTCTATTCCATTCTTTATTAACGTCTTTTGAATAAAATTCTTTTGTTAATTTAGCTTCCTTTTTCATTCTACCTCTTCCTCTCTTTTGTTACTTTCTCAATTCTTCCGTCCTTAAGCCAATAAATAGTATGAGCATATTTTTTAGCAAGTTCAGGAGAGTGAGTTACAAAAACAACTGTTCTTCCCTCTTTATTCAAATCAGTTAAAAAATCCATAACTTTCAAACCAGTTTTAGTATCTAAATTTCCAGTCGGTTCATCTGCAAGAATAACTTCAGGGTCATTTGCAAGAGCACGTGCAATTGCAACTCTCTGCTGCTGTCCTCCTGAAATTTGATTTGGATAGTGATTTCTTCTATCATATAATTCAAGTTTGTGGAGAATTTTATCTGCTTTATCTTCTCTTTCATATTCGTCAACACCCTGCAGAGTCATCGGCAAAATAACATTCTCTTTAACAGTAAGTGTGGGAATTAAATTAAACTGTTGAAAAATAAATCCAATATGTTTTCCTCTAATCTGTGCTAATTCAGATTCATCTAAAAGAGAAATATCCTCTTTATTCAAAAAAATATGGCCCTTAGATGGAGTATCCAAACTTCCAATTAAATTCATTGCAGTAGATTTTCCAGAACCAGAAGGTCCCATAACAGCCACAAAATCTCCTTTTTTTATGTTAATACTTATTCCATCTACAGCTTTTACAATATTATCCCCCATCCAATAATGTTTTGCAGCATCATGAAGATGAATTATAACATCATCATCAAGTTTCCTCTTCTTTTCCATAATGTAAAAAAAGAAATACAATTAATAAAGGTTTTTGTGAATAAGAATTATTGTCTTCCTTTAATAAATTCCTTAATTAATTCAAAAACCTGCTTTTGTTTATTAGGCAAAAAAGTGATTGAACCTGCATTCTTATGTCCTCCACCTTCAACAAATGCTTCAGGAACTTTTTTATCCAAAAAGTGTATTAACTCATGAACAGAAAAATTAGCTTCATCTGTAGCTCTAATTGTGACTGATGTTGCCAACACTCCGACTGTAACTAAATTTGTAATTCCTTTTTCTGTCTGAAGAGAATCATGAACAAGTCCAACAATTCTTCCAGGTTTAGGGAAAAATCCAAATCCAGGGAAAAATTCTTCAAAGTATAAAACTTGAAGATTAACAGCACCGATTTTTTCTAATTTAGCATTTGATTTTCCAATCTTAAATCCTTTCTTATCAAGTTCTTTTATATATGGAGCCATAAGTCCTACAAGATGTTTCTGTTTATCTCTAGGTTCACCAAATAAAACTTCAATATACTCTCTTGCTTCCATGAATTTAACTTTTGAAGAGACATAATCTATAACTAAAGAAATATCTGCAAGTAATTCTTTAGTATATCCTTGAGATTGAGCAATTTTCATATAACTTTCCATTACTTTTGGATTTGCAATGTCTATTCTGTCTGCAAAACCAGCTAATGCTGGAATTTGTTCCACATTTTTTACTTCCGGATTTATGAATCTTGCAAGTTCTGCACAAAGCATTCCTGCAGAAAACTTTGCTCCATCTTCATCGACTAAAAAAGGATTGATATGAACTAAAACTTCTTCTGAAATAACATCTTTATCAAAAAAATGATGATCTATAACAATGAAATCTGCTCCATGAACTTTTCCTTGTTTTATTGCCATTAAATCTTCAGGAGAAGAACCATTGTCTGCAATTATAATTAAAGGCATTTTATTTGAGTGCTTTGCAACATTTCTCAAAGACAAAGCCATGTCTCTTATTGAATCATCTATTTCGTAAAAAGGTGCAGCACAAGGAGCTCTCATAAAAAATTCCCATCCTGCTTTTTCTGAACTATGTTGTTTTTCAATTAAAGGAAGAATTGCCCTCTCTAATGCAAATCCTGAACTATAACCATCTGTATCATTGTGATGTCTTACAATTACAGGTCTGTCCTGAATTACAGCAAGTCTTATCTGAGTTGCAGCATCAATAAAACTATTTCTTAATTTTGCAAGAATAGTACTCTCTGCTAAAAAATTTGGAGGAGTTACTTTTGCTCTTTTTTCCTGAATCTCTTCCATTCCCTTAAGGAAATGTTTTTTATTTGCTTCATCAACTATTTTTATTGACTTTATTTCTCCTTCAACTTCTCCCTGAAAATCTCCAATTTCAACAACTGCCTTGACAATCATACCTTCGATTAATTCTGGGTAAGCTCTGACTCCAGGCTTAACAAACCCTTTAAGAGCAAGATTTCCTGTTCCATCAGAAACAACAAAAACTGTAGGCCCCCCTGTCTGAACAATCTTGTTAATTTGTGCTGTGATTGAAATTATTTCTTTTGAACCTTCTATATCCCCTATTTTCTTTTCTTCAGCTTTCTCATAAGAGCTAGAGCTAGAATTAGGAAATTTACTAAATTTCTGATTTTGTTTAAAATTTCCTCCTGAAAAATTCTTCTTAAAATTTTTTTTATTCTTGTCCATTTTCTTTTTTTAGAAGTAAAAATTCATTTAAAAAGCTTTGTTACAAGCAACCAAATAGTTTAAAAACCATTTTTCAATCTAAATATCATGGCATTCAAAATTAATATTGGTACAAAAGAAGGAAAAACTTATAAAATAGAAACAGAAGCTGAAGAATTAATTGGAAAATCTTTAGGCGATACAATCAAAGGAAAAGAAATTTCTAAAGATTTTGACGGTTATGAATTTGAAATAAAGGGAACAAGCGATGGTTCTGGTTTTACTTCAATGGCAAATGTTGAAGGAATTGGATTAAAAAAATCATTATTAACATATGGAAAAGGTATGCACAAGCGTTCTAAAAGAGAAGGAAAAAGAAAAAGATCAAATCCAACTCCAAATGGATTAAGATTGAGAAAGACAGTAAGAGGAAAAGTAATTTCCCCTGCTATTGTGCAGATTAATTTAAAGTTGTTAAAAGAGGGATCAAAAAAGCTTTCTGAAATATTCCCTGATCAAAACAAATCTGCTGAAAATGCAGAAGCTCAGGCTTAAACAATTAAACAAACCTAATTGAAATGGCAAAGAAAAATTTAGAAGAAGAGTTATCTCCTGAAGAATTAGAAGATTTGGAAAATGGTATTGTTCCAGTGGATAGAATGGTAAACAATGCTGCAAAAGAATTTTATCAAGGAAACCAAACTTCAAAGTATAACTTGTCTCAAGACGAAACACTTGAAAGCTATAAAGAATTCAATGAATAATCTTAAAAACTCTTTCTCCAATTGAATTATATGGTTAAATCAGAATTAAATAATATCCAAGAGATTAATGTTGGAGTAGTCGGGCATATAGACCACGGAAAAACAACCCTTCTTAGCAAATTAACAGGAAAATTTACAGATACTCACTCTGAAGAATTAAAAAGAGGAATTACAATTAAATTGGGTTATGCTGAAATTGTAATATACAAAGACTCAAATAATAAATATAATACAAAAAGTGGAACTCCGCAAAGATATGTTTCTTTTATTGATGCTCCTGGACACGAAATGCTCATGGCAAACATGCTTTCAGGTGCTGCAATAATTGATGCTGCAATTCTTGTTGTTGCTGCAAATGAAGGAATTAAACCTCAAACAAGAGAACATTTCATGGCTCTGCAAGCTAAAGGCATAAAAAATATTATAATAATACAAAATAAAATTGATTTAGTCACAAAAGAAAAAGCTCTTGAAAATTTCAAAAAAATAAAAGAGTTTGTTAAAGGGACAGTTGCTGAAAATTCTCCTATTATACCTGTCTCAGCACAGCAGGAAATTAATATAGATAAAATACTAGAAGAGATATGTAAATTAGAAATTCCAAAAAGAGATACAGAAGCAAAACCAATTTTCCTTGTTGCAAGAAGTTTTGATATTAATAGACCTGGGACAACAATTAAGGGACTTAAAGGTGCAGTTTTAGGCGGAATATTAAAGAAAGGAAAATTAAAAGTAGGAGATGAAATAGAAATCAAACCTGGTTTAAGTATAAAAAAGGCAAATCAAACAACTTATCAAACACTTACCACAAAAATAATTTCGCTTTACAAAAGTTCTCAGTCTATTGATGAAGTTCTTCCTGGAGCAAGCATCTCAATTGAAACTTCTTTAGACCCCTTACTTTCAAAGGCAGATTCTTTAACAGGTTGTGTAATTTCTTCAAAAGGAAATCTCCCAGAATTAAGCCAGAAGCTTTCAATTAAAACAAAACTATTTGAAGAAGTTTTAGGAACAGAACAAAGGCAAAAAGTAGAATCTCTTAAAACAAAAGAAGTATTAATGCTCTCTGTAAATACAACAATTGCTATAGGGATTGTAGATAAAATTGCAAAAGACCATATTGAAGTTAATTTAAGTAGTCCAATTGTTGCACTAAAAGGAGATAATACGGGAATTGCAAGAAATATTAACAATCACTGGAGACTAATTGGCTTTGGTGAGATAATATAACAACTCTTCTAATATATTTGAAATCATAAAAATCTTTATAAATAATGCGAACTACGAATAATTATGAAAAAAGGTTTGGTTATTGCAACATTTATGCTATTATTAGCAAGTTTAGTTCTATTAGCTGCACAAGCAAATATAGATATGGGGGCTTCTAATGAAAACGCACCAGTTTTATATGCTCAACTTAATGAAACAGGCGGAGATACTCCTTTAGTTGGAGAATCTTGTGGAACTGTTACACCTGGAACAGAAAATGAATGTTGTATAAATAAGGGATATTCTGGATGGGATGCTGAAAAATTCGATTGTGTAAATCAAGAAGATGAAGAAGATTTAGAAGCAGCGTATGTCTGTAAAGATGCTGCTGCTGGAACAAAAACACAATGTTGTGTTCAAGAAGGATATTCTGGATGGGACCAAAAAAAAGGAAAGTGTGTAGGTGAAAGAAGAGAAATTACTAGAGAAAAACCAGATTGTGAAGCTTGGACATGCACAGAATGGGGTGCATGTGAAAAATGGGAAAAAACAAGAAGATGTTCAAGAAATTTAAGCTGCACTGTTGGGGATTTAGAAAAACCAAAAGTAGTAAAAGATTGTGAAGTAAAAGAAAAGATAAATTTCTATAATAAATCAGCAGATTGCCCCGAAGCATGTAAATGTTCAGGTTCAACAGTTAAATGCTCACTTGATGATGGAACAAGAGTAATGACGGTTTATGCAGGAAATTCTGGAAATATGATTGTTCAAGTTAAAGATATTAATATGTCAACAAATGTTGTTTTATACAAAGGTGGTGATGGAAAGGTTTATGCTGTATTAAAAGACAATGAAACTAAAGAAATAATTCTTCCTGATAAAGCTAAAGAAAGACTTCAAGAACATTTCAAAGCAAGACTATACAATGAATCAGTTAATTTAACAGAAGACGGTTACTATCAAATTCAAACTAAAAAGAAAGCAAGATTATTCTTGATTGTTCCTGTAAGAGAGCATTTAGAAGCACAAGTTAATGCTGAAACAGGCGAAGTTGTAAGAATAAGAAATCCTTGGTGGGGATTTTTAGCTAAGGATACAGTAGAAGAAGAAACAGAAACTGAAGAAAACACTTCAGAAGTTCAGACTGAGTAAATTAATTTATTCTACAACTCACAAATATTTATAATATCTAATATTTTGCCTAACTCATGAAAATGAAGGTGTATTCGCATTCTAAATTAGGTACTTTTGAGCAATGCCCTTTAAAATTTAAATTCAAATATATAGATAAATTAAAACCAGTTATTGAAAAAACAATTGAAGCACATTTAGGAAGTGCTGTTCATGATACTCTTGAATGGGTTTACAATACTGTAAAAGAGAAATCGAAAGAAGCAAATTATATTCCTCCTTCACTTGATGAGATAATGATGCACTTTGTAAAAGCCTGGCAAAAAGATTTGTCAGAACAGGTCCTAATAGTAAAAAAACAATATACCCAAAAGGATTACTTAAACAAAGGAATTCAGTTCTTAGCAGATTACTATCAACAACACTATCCATTCAAAGATGGAACAATTGAATGTGAAAAAGAAATAGCAATTACTCTTGACGAAAATACTAAAATAATCGGCTTTATTGACCGTCTTGTACATAATGTTGAAAAAAATAGATATGAAATTCACGACTACAAGACAGCAGGAACTCTTCCTTCACAAGAAAAAATGAATGAGGACAAACAACTTGCATTATATTCTATTGCAATAAAAGAATTATTTGGGGAAGATAAAGAAGTTCTTTTAGTCTGGCATTATCTAGCTTATAATCAAAAAATAATTTCAAGAAGAACAGATGAGCAGCTTGAAAAATTAAAGGAAGAAACAAAGAAGTTAATTAAGGAAATAGAAGAAACTAAAGAATTTATTTCTAGAAAATCTATTCTTTGTGAATGGTGCGAATTTAAACCAGTCTGTCCAGAATTTAATATTAAAATAGATACAACATTAACAGATAAGATTCTTGCAAAACAGATAAGTAAAGTCAATCCGTTTCCAGATTTCGAAGCTGCAAATAAGCAGTTGGATATTTATTAACCTACAAATATCGTCTTAAGCTCCAAGGCAGATTCAACATCTCTCTTTCTTTGTGCTAATAAAAACTCTCCTAATCCCCCATTCATTTGCTCAGCCATATAAAGATTTTCTTCATCTGTAAATTTACGCACAGGACCAGATTCAGCAGCAATTCTGTTTAATTCTACCCTATAAGCTTCATCACGCGTTAATTTTTTATATTGCATAATATATAATTACTTTAACAATTTAAAAAGATTTTTATTCACAACCTCTTCTTCTTTATGCTTCTTTAAATTAATTAAATTAATCTGATTTGTTGAGCCTAATCTCATTGGAGGACCCCAAGTTCCTGTTCCTGGAGAAGTTATAACAGCTGAATTTTTTGATTTGTAATACCCTGAAGGATAAGGATAAAATAATCCTACAAACAAATTCATTGGAAAAATCTGTCCATTATGAGTATGTCCTGCAAGATGTAAATCAATTCCGTGTTTCTCAAGTTTCTTAAGCCTAAATATTGGAGCATGATAAAGAAGTATATTCTTGTATTTCTTGCTCAATCCCATTTTATTAAGTTTAATTAAAATTTTTCTTCTTGAATCATTATAATCAATACCTATAATATTAAGCTCTCCTAATTTACTCTGTTGACCTCTTAAAATTTTCATCTTTGTTTTATTAAGTATAGGGAGAACTCTATCTAATCCTTCATAAATTTCATGATTTCCAACACAGAAATATACAGGTGCTTTTATCTTATTTATAGGAGAAAATAAATCTGTACTTATTTTTGTACTACCATCAACTATATCTCCTGTAATTACAACTGCATCTGGATTTAATGAATTTGTCTCCTTAACAACTCTTTCAAGGAATTCTTTTTGATGTATTGCGCCAATATGCAAATCACTCAAATGAACCAGACTCATTTCTTTTTTCAATCCCCTAATTGGAACATCTATTGGCTTGATATTTAGTCTTTTTCCATTAATTATAGATACTACAGACATAATTACAATAACTGAAAGTACAACTGCTGAACCTATCTGATCATTAAATTTGAAAAATAATTTAATTGCTCTATAAATTACAAATGTTATTAATGAGAAAAATGCAATACCTATCCAAATTGAAGCTATTCTATAAAACAATTTAGTGGTCATCATTGGCCACAATCTTTCAAATACAACTGTAATAGGATAAGAAAATGAAAGTAAAAAAAGAATAGTATAAAATAACGGTCCTTGATTCCATCTAAAAGATTCAAAAATATTAGACAAAGAAAAATAATTTAATGCTAAAAATAATAAAACAAAAAATGAGATAAATAAAACAAATCTCCCCTTTTTCATATTATAATAAGCAAAAATATTCTTTTAAAGCTTTTGATAAACACTCTATTTTAAAATTTTTATCTTCTTCCTCTTCCAAAATTATTTCCTCTTCTTGGGTTTCTATTCCCTCTGCTTCTATCCCTATTTTCATCTCTATCTCTGTTTTGTTCTCTTCCACTAAATCTATTTCTTTTTCCAGAATCTAAGATTACTCTAACCATTTGAATTTCAGGTAATTCTTCAGAAGTTATCTCAACATCTTTAGAACTTAATAAATTTCTAAAATTATCATAATCTCTACTTGCAAGAATTGTTATAGCTTTTCCATCTTCCCCTGCTCTTGCTGTTCTTCCTACTCTATGAACATAATCACTAGAATCTGAAGGAATATCATAATTATACACATGGCTAACTCCTTTGATATCAAGTCCTCTTGAAGCAACATCTGTGCAAATTAAAACGCCTAATCCTTTTTTATGAAATTCATCAAGAACCTTTATTCTTTTATTTTGCTCCATACCCCCATGAATAGCTTTTGCATTAATTCCTAATGAAATTAAATTTCTAGCTACAAAATCAACATTCCTTCTTGTGTTGCAAAAAATCATTACTAGATTAGCATCTTCTTTCTTTAACAATCCAACAAGCAATGAGAATTTTTGATAATCTGGAACATCATAATAAATTTGTTTTAATTTAGAAGAATCAACTTGGGATTGAACAGATACTCTTACAGCATCATGAGTATATTTATTTGAAAGATAATCTATTTCAGGAGATAATGTTGCAGAGAACATTAAAGTTTGCCTTATTTTTGGGCATTCATTAATTATATTTTCAACATCTCTTCTAAATCCCATATCAAACATTCTGTCAACTTCATCTAATACAAGAAATTTTATTTTGTCTAATCTTAAAGTTCTTCTTTTTAGATGGTCCAATATTCTTCCTGGAGTACCGACAAGAATATCTGTATAATAAAGATCTCTTATCTGAGAATTAATATTTACCCCTCCATAAATTGGAGTAACATTCAATCTTTTATTCTTTCCAAAATCTCTTATTGATTTTGAAACTTGTTCTGCAAGCTCTCTTGTTGGAGTTAATACAATAGCTTGAATTTCTCCTCTTTCAGGTTTTATATTTTCTAAAATTGTTGAAGCAAAAACTAGAGTTTTACCGCTTCCAGTCATAGCTCCTCCAATAACATCTCTTCCAGCTAGTGCTAAAGGTATTGCTTTCTCCTGAATTTCAGATGGTTCTTTAAAACCAAATTGTTTCAAAACATCTGTCAATTCTTGGCTTAATCCTAATTTTGTGAATTGTTCCATTTTCAATACTACATTATAACTAACAAAAACTTCAAGAAATATCCTTGAGCGTAAGTCATTATAAACATTTTACTGCTCAAGACTCACTGACCTGTTCGTTACATACTTAACGAGTTTTAAGGGTTTATAAGGTTGAGTGTTTAGCCCCTATGACCCAAAACTCTTCTCTGGTCCTTTTTATCCTTGTAAGAACGAGGAACATAAATTGGTTTCTTATTTTTAGGATTTAATCCAGTATAATACATGCAAGTTGAATCAGTCATAGGAGTCGGAGTAAATATCTGAACAGATTTTGTATTTTTCAAACCTTTCATTTTATCTGCAAGTTCTCTTGCTTCTTTCATTGTAGTTCCAGGATGTCCAACCATAAAATAAAAAGACAACTCTCCACAACCCAATTTTCTAAATCTCTCCATAAATTCCTCTAAACTTCCTTTATTTTTATTCATTAATTCCAAAACATCTGAATTAACATGCTCTGGAGCAATTTTTAATGTTCCAGAAATATGAGGTTTTAATTCTTTCAGATATTCGTCTGTCGCTAAATCATATCTAACACCACTTCTTACAAAAAGTTTCTTGACTTCTTTTATTTTTCTTATCTCTTTCAATAAATGAATTAATTTTGAATGAGTTCTATCAAGATTCTTACAATTTAAGCAATTATTTCCTGCACATTTCTTGCAATCCATTCCATACATATTAGCTGAAGGTCCACCCAAATCATCTATATTTCCCTTAAAGTTAGGCAATTTGGTTAGATATTTAATCTCACGTAAAATAGATTCCTCTGACCTTGAAACAATTTTACTAGGAAACATTAATCTTAAAGAACAAAAACTACAATTCCCTATACATCCTCTATGTGTAACAACACTAAATTCGAAACCTTTCAGATTACTATCAGAAACTTTTCTTGTAAAAGGCAATTCATAATATTCATCTAAATCTTTGGAAAAATATTCTGGAAATTTATATTGCAAAATATAGAAAGAACTATCTTTTTGAGCAAGATTTTTATCACTTGCTAACAAATTCTGCATATCACAAAATTTTTCTTTTGATTTTAAAACTTCTTCATGGCTTGGCAACAATACAAAATCTAAACCTTTTGGAAGCTCTCTATCTTTTACACAAGTTCCATCTATTCCAATAAGGTTTTCTTTTTTAGCAAGTCTTTTAGAAATCTCTAATATTTGCTTCTCTCCATATCCATAAACTAAAATATCTGCTCTAGAATCAAGTAAAATTGACCTTCTTAATGAATCTGACCAGTAATCATAATGGGTAAATCTCCTTAAAGAACTTTCAACTCCGCCAATAACAATTGGAACATCCTTGAAATGCTTTTTTATCCAATTACTATAAACAATAATAGCTCTATCTGGAACTTCTTTTGTATATTTTACATTCTTATCTTCTGCTCTGCTTTTTTTAAGTGCATTATAATTTCTAAGCATAGAATCAATACTCCCTGAACTTACTCCAAAGAACAATCTTGGTTTTCCTAACTTCTTTATCTCTTCTTCGTTTTTAGGAATATCAATTACACCTACACTAAAATTATTCTTCTCCAGATATCTTTTCAGCAAAGCAACTCCACAAAGCGGATGATCAGAGTATCTCTCCCCCGAAATAAAGATTATATCATATTCCATAATAATTAGTAAGAATTTGAATTTATAAATACGCCCAGACCGAGAATCGAACTCGGGACTCAACCGTGACAGGGTTGTGTTTTAGCCACTAAACTACCTAGGCTCCATCTTTAAACATAAATACGTATCAATTTCAATTTTTAAAGCTTACTCTGTTCTATTGTATACTCAAAAAATACTATTTAACAACAGATTTATAATATAAAAAAATAATAAATACCTATGAACATGAAATCATTTTTTGCAATACTATTCTTTATATTAGTATTATTTTTGCTAATTTTTTACTGGTTTGTCCCTTATAATTCAATAAATTTAGGTTCTTCATCAAATTCAAACTTTACAATGAATAGCTCAATAAATGAAAGCTTACAATTCTATCCAAATATGAGATTTGCTGAAAAAGATATCTCTTATCAAATAGAGAATTGCCCCTTACAAAGAAAAAATGATATGGAACAAGCATTTGCATTAATAGAAAACAATACAGAGCTAGATTTCTCTCCTACAATTAGCAAACCAGAAATAATTGTAACTTGTGATGAAAAAACCAAAATTGAAGGAAACCTCTTTATAGCAGGTGAAGGTGGACCAACAAACATTACAGTTGCAGGAACATTTAATGTTATTGAAAGTGGAAAAATACTTCTTCTTGACAATTCAAAATGTGAAAGACCAAATGTTGCAATACACGAATTACTTCATGTACTTGGATTTACGCACTCAAAAAACCCAAATAATATTATGTATGAAATAAGTGAATGTCAACAGACAATAGGAGAGGATATAGTAATTTTCCTTAATGAAATATATTCCATTCCAAGTGAACCAGATTTAGTATTTGAAAATGCTTCTGCTTTCTTGCATGGAAAATACTTGGATGTAAACTTCACCCTAAGAAATGATGGATTGAGAGATTCTGGAAAATCTATTGTTAAATTATACGTCGATAATAAAGTAATTAAAGAAATTTCAATACCTGAAGTTCAAATTGGATATGGAAGGAAGATAAGCTTAGCAAATTTATGGGTTCCTCAAGTCAATATTGAAGAAATAAAATTTGTAATAGAAAATGATTTCTCTGAACTGGATAAAGCAAACAATGAAGTTTCTCTTAAAGTAAAATAAAAAAATAAAAGAAATAAAAAAGATTATTCATCAAGACCCATTTCATCAATAAATTGGTCTAGATCCTCATCTTCTTCGATAAGGTCTACTTTTTCTTTAATATCTTGCCTCATTTTTATGAATTTTTATATCATTTTTAGTTTTTAAATTCTTCTATTTTATATAGGATATATTAAAAAATCTGTTTCAAATTGATAATTTTACCGACGATGATTTTTATTATTTCTATTATATTTTATTCAAACAACTTACTAACCTCTTCCAAAAATTTATCTTCCATTTTTTTGCAATATCCATGGATACATCCTTCTGCAATGAAGAAATCTTTTGGCTCTTTTGCAAGATTAAATGTATATTCTGCATCTTTTAATTCCACAATTGTATCATTATCTCCCTGAAACATAAAAATAGGTCTTGGAGAAATTTTTGTAATATAATTATCTGGGTCAATTGATAAAAGATAGGCAGTATACGGCTGTTTTTCATCTTTAAAATGATAACCAGAAGAACTTATTGCAATTGCTCCGTTTAATTTATCCTCCAAAGCTGTTGCAATTATAGAGTATCTTCCTCCCATGCTCTCTCCAATTAAAGCAATAGAGTTTTTATCCACTTCTTTAATATCCTTTAAAACATCAAAAGCAACTAAAGCATCATAAACAGATAAATGTAGAATTGATTCTTTCCCTGATGAAAAGATTTCATAATCCTGCTGCATTGATGGAAAAGCTCCCCCTGTTTGCCCAATCCCCCTCTGATCAAGGATTAAAACAGCATATCCTAAGTTTGCAAGTTGCATGGCTCGAATAGAAAATCCTTCTTTAGCAACTCCTCCTCCAGGAAGCATAATTAATCCTGGAACTTTTTCACTGATATTTTTTGGAATAAATAATAATCCATAAATTGTTGCAGATTTATCATTCATAAAACCTAAACTCTTGTAATTTAAAGAATAAACTTCAACTGAATTGTTTGTGTAATTAAGATTCATTTCATAATCAGGTGCAGGTCTGTGTAAATAATATTTTGGATAACCATCAACAAGTTTTCCTTTATTAGCTGATTGAATTAAATAAAAAGCAGATAATAAAATAACTAAAATTATAACTCCAAAAAATATTTTCTCTTTTACTCTTTTCATTTTTGAAAAAAATCCCTCTATGCAAATGTTTACATGAGCATTGTTGAGATGTTCTGAAAGAACATCCCTCCACCAAGAATCGAACTTGGGATCTCTCGGGTTCTGCTTTAATCAGATTCCTTAAGGAATGGCTTATCACGTTTCATCCTGTCCATATAGAATGGAATGTCCACGCTAGATAATTTTCTACAGCCAAGCGCTCTAGCCACTGAGCTATGGAGGGTTTATTCTTTAAATTTAAGATAAATTTTGTTTTTAAAAGTTATTGTTATAAAAGATATCTAATCTGCCTTCCAAGAAGCATACAAAGGTCCAATAATCTCCTTGCCTGAGTCTGTTATGCTTACAGGATAAATCTCTATTTTAAGCAATTTTCCTTCAAGCTTTCCTGTCAAATCAAAATTATAATTGACTGTTACAAGCTGATTATTCAGTCTGTCTACTCTTTCAATATAAGAAGAAGTAGAATTTGAAAATTTAATCATGATGTGATTAACATTAGTAATTGCTGTTGAAGAACTTGTAATAGCATTTACAACCTGCTGATAAATTTCAATTAAAGAGCTTATATTTATAGCAGAATAATAATTTCCTTCTCCACATATAGAAATATTTTTCAAAGCTTCTTCATTTACAAGTTCTCCTGCTCCAATAGCATGAACAACTAAATCCCCTAAAAGAGTTACAGCATCGCAAGCAGATTGAGTTGCATCTGTAATTGCATCGCCTGTATTTTGTTCTGGACACTCCTGCCCAGCTTCTCCATCACTCATCACAATAATCTTTTTTGATTTCTCTTCACTCGATTGCAAATCTAATTTATCTGCAGCCTCATTTATTCCGCAACAAATACAAGTTCCAGTATAGGGTTGCCAAGCATCAATTGTTTGATTTAACAATGCTCCATTGTTTGTTAAGTCTACACTTTCGGAATCTAAAAAGCTAGTGCTATATGCAACTAAACCTACCCTATTTTGATTTGATGCACTTAGAAGAGAGACTGCCATCTGTTTGTTTGCTTCTTTTGTAGGAGTTAACATATCTACCCAACTTGCATTCTTATAAAAAACAACAGGTGTAGAATAGCCTGCTGTTGAAAGTCCAGAGATAATTGTAGAATTTGCATTCCATCTATTTTGAGAAACACTCCAGACATATCCATTAAATGCAGAACTTAATTCTCCTGAAATCATATATAAGGAAGAATCTTTGTAAAAAACATAAGGAGTTGACCTATCTCCAATATCTACTAAATTACTTACAATAGTTGAATTAACAATCCAATTTGTCCCATTCCAAATAAATCCATTAAATGTTCCAGCACTATTTCCTGAAATTAAATATAAATTTGCACCTTTGTAAAATACTGTTGGTGCAGAATTGCTTCCTATATCAGGTAAAGAAGCATTAACTGTGAAATTAATTTCCCAATGATCAAGATTCCAGCTAAATCCATTAAATGTTCCTGCACTATTTCCTGAGATCAAATATAAATTTGCACCTTTGTAAAATATAGCAGGTGTAGAATAATCTCCTACATCTGGAAGAGAAGCATTTATTATTGAATCAGGGACCCAATTTAAAAAATCCCAAATATATCCATTAAAATTACCTGTAGACTCTCCAGACAATAAATATAAAGAATTATTCTTATAAAAAACAGCAGGTGCTGAATTAGAACCAATATCTGCTAGGTTAGTTGTTATTCCCGAATTTGAAGCCCAAGTAGTATCAAAACTAAATCCATTAAACAAACCACTACTTCTTCCTCTTATTAAATACCAGCTTCCAGAACATCCTGGAGCAGAAAGACAATTTGTTCCTTGATCAGTATCTGCACCATAACCTATTCTATTATCAGAATTATAACTTGTTCCATGAATTATATTTGTACGACAACTACTCGATACACCAATACACTGAGTCATGCTACCAGATAAATCTACAACAGAATAAACATCTGTTGGAACAACTTCAGTTATGATAGTAATATTTTTCTTTTGTGTTACATTAACTTTCTCGCCTTCAATTTTTATTAGAGAGATATTAACCAAAGGCTCATTAATTCTAACAGACATTTCGACTCTCTCATTAAAAAATTCTTTTCTCAAAGCAACTCCTTCAGATTGACTGATTATTAAATTTTTAACAACAACCCAAATTATCATGATTGCAATGAAAGTTAACATTATAATTAGAAGAGTTGCTATTATTGACGACATTCCCCTCTTTTTTATCATAAACTATTAAGGAAATACGAATATATTAAGTTTATCTTTGTAGAATTAATTATTCTCCTTACACCAAAGTATAGAGTTTCCTGAGAAATGTTAAATTAGCATAATAAAATTCTATCGATTATTATAGTGTCAAATATATTGAGCAACTAATATCAATATGACAAACCACTGTTATAGATAACTAATTCATTCTGAAGAACGCAAATTTATTTTAATCTAATTATTCTCTTCTTCTAAATCTCTTCTTGTTCTAGGTTCAAGCATGAAGAAAGCCTGATTTGAATGAGCTTCTTTTACTTTTCCTTCTCTTTCATAAACTGCAGTTGTAGAAGGCAAAGCAAACTTACCTAAAACTCCAATCTTTGAATAAATTATATATGAGAAAACTCTTCTTTCTCCTGGTTGCATTCTTTCAAAATTCCATTCAATTCTTCTGTTCTTTTCATCTATTCTTGAAGGTCTTTCTCCTCCAAACTTCTCGTGTACTTTTGCAATAAATGGAAGTCTATCAATTACACTTATTTTTTCTATGAAATTCTTAGCTTCAACTAAAACCATAACCTTAAGTGCAAATTCTCCACCTTTAGCATTAACAAACATTACTTTCTTCTTTAATACAATATTTCTATTTGAAGTTAATTTAACAACAATTACAACTAATACAATCAATAAGATAATTGCAAAAGGGAGTATCCAATTAGTTCTAACAGTTATTGTTAATGCCTCTCCAGGAGGGATTTCATTAGACCAAGTATAGTATACTAAAAAGCCATTTCTTTCAACAGTATTTGGCTCTGGGCTAAAATGAGTGAATAGTCTTGAAACAACATTTTTTCTAATAACAGTTTCTGTCTTTGCAAGCACATTTCCTTCATTCACTTTTTCAATTACATTTGTATTTATTATAACTCCATAAGTCTTTTTATTTGTTGTAAGAATATCTTTTTCTGTAAACTTAAGTGTGCCTTCAAGATTTCCATTTAAGCCTTTAGCCTCAACATCTGCATGGAAAGTATAATATCCTGCCATCAATTTTTTGAAATCATCTTTATTAAGAGTTATTGAAAAATCATTTCTCTGGTTTGGACCTAAACTAAATTCTTTTTCAAAATCAAAAAATGCAGAAGTAAAATGAACATTTACATTTTCAAAGTTATAATTTACTTTATTATGAATATATACTGTAAGTGTTGTTGAATCTGGGTCAAACTCAGCAGAGCCTATTTCAAATGCATCTGCAAAATTTAAAATATCTAATGTTAAGGGGTTTTGAATTGAATCTCCTTCAGAATCTCTTATAAAATAATCAAAAGTATAATATCCTGCTTTAATTTTTTCAGGAGGATAGATTTCAAGAGCAATATCTTTTGTTTCTCTTGTATTTAATAAAACAGCTCCTTTAGGATTTAAATCCTGACTAAAATAGCTATAAAAGAAAATATTTTGTTCTGAACCTTTATTAGTAACTTCTAAATTAAAAACTGCAGGGTCATCTAATCCAATAATATAAACCTCATTAGAACTCTTTTTTTCAACATTAATATTTAATGCGAACATGAACGGCATTACTAAAATCAATGCTGCAAATAATACAAACACCTTTTTCATGAGAAAATTAAATAAAATTCATATTTAAGTATTTCGGTTCTCTTATTTATTATTTCTTTCCCTCTAAATCCAAGAATGCCTTAGCTTGTCCAAGGAATTCATTGCAATCAGAAACAAGTTTTCCTTCATATTCTTTTATTCTAGAGACAATAACCCACTTTTCATAAATCCCTCTCATAAATTTCTGAGTAGAAGTTTTTTCAAATTTACCGTCATAATCTCTAATTAAAGTACCTTTAATTGCAACTTCGATACTTCCTTTATTCATCTTTATTTTTTTGTTATCTTTTGTAATCTCAACATTAGTTAAACCTAAAACTTCAAACTTAACATCCACCTGGAATTTGAAATAATCAGTTACTTTTCTTCCACCACTCCATTCAACTTTTATATTCTTTGCATCTCCCGATATTTTCTCTGCATATTTGTTTTCAATCATATCAAACCCTGCTTCTTCTGCAAGCCACTGATAACAGAATTTGTAAAAACTCTTAAAATCTAGAATTCCGTCATAGCTTATCTTACTTGAAAATATCTTATCTTTTTCAGCCATCTTTCTTTTATATAATAAAAAATCTTTATTTAAATATTCTTCGATGTTTGTGTTTATATTATTAATGTTATTAGTTAGCACAAACTTTCCATCTCGTTTGCTCAAATATTATCTATAATCGCATTGCAAAACAGAAATAAATTCAATAAATGATAAATTCGAGATAACTACTCTATAAAAAACACTTACTTCTTAGCCTTTTTAGCTACTTCTTCCTTAGCAGCAGCACTTTTAGAAATCCATCTAACTTTTCTTCTCTTCATAAGCATGTTTTTTCTGCATTTTGAAGAACATAAATAATTAATTGTAGAATCTTTCATAATCAAAGTTAATCCTCTGTGAACATCATACTGCTTTCCACAATAGACACATTTTGGCATTTTAATGAGTCTCCATTTTTGATACTTTCATAGCATAAGAGCCATTTAATGTATTTTTATTTACTTCAATATTATAATCTTGTCTAAGATAACTATGCAATTCTCCAACAGCATGTTCTGGCATATTTCCTTCAATAGAAAGATGATTAATTTCTCCACTTTCTAATTTGTTTAAACCTTCTAAAACATGATTTAAAATTACTCTATCAACATTCATTTTAACTATAACTTCCCTTAGTAATATTAGATTTAATTCTTCTAGCTTCAATTTCTGTTTCTCTAAGCATTAAAGTTTCACCAACTCTTACTGGACCTTTAACATTTCTTCTCATTGAACGTCCCTCATCTCTTCCAGCCTGAACAAGACATTTAACCTGAGTAATTTCTCCTCTAAAACCAGTTCTTCCTAGAATTTCTTCTACAACTGCAGGAACAGCTTCTTCTGTTACAATCTTATCGCTTTTTGTTCCCTGTTGTTTAACATCTTGTTGTTTCTTTTGTTCTTTCATTTTATTTAAAGAGTATTAATTTATTTTAATCCAGCAATATCTTTTTGAGAATCACCAGCTTCAATTACAGCTACTGAAGAAGTTGGAACTTTTATTCCAACAGCAATTCCTAACTTTTGTCTGCTGTCAACTTCTTTACAGATAATGTTTTTCTCTTTGCATAAAACAGGAAGATGTTGAACAATTTCTTTTGGTTGAACATCCCCAGCGTAAACAACCAACTTTGCAGTTCCTCTTTCGATAGCTTTTGTAACTTCGTTTGTTCCTTTCTCAATTTTGCCTGTCTTTCTAGCTTTTTCTATGATTTGGTATACGTCCATTTTATCTTATTTTGTTATTTAATTCAACCCGAAATAAACACTTGAGAATGACTATCCTCCCATATGTTCATTGGATAACTAGATAAAAAAAAGTTCATTTAAAAATGTTTGGTTGGTGCCTTTTCACGCAGTTAATTAAGTTATAGAACCTTCAATGGGTTATCGGTTACAAGAGATTTATCCTATCAACATCATTATTATTTATCAAGAATTCTTTCCTTTTCTTTGATTTCCTTTATTACTTTCTCATTCTCCTCTTTATCTCTCTTCTTTCTTACATCTTTTATTATCTTCATTGCTATTAAGATTATTATTAAGATTAATATTATTAGTATTAAATTAATTATGAAGAATACTACCTTACCAAAGAAAGTATTTTGTCTTGCAGTTGTTACTTCAAAATGTGCACTTGAAGGAGCCACACCATTAGGATAGATTAGCTCAAGAGCAACTATATACTGACCTAAAGGTAAAACTCCTGTATCAAAATTTCTTTTGAAAGTTATCTGATTTTCAATTAAGACCGTTTCACTTCTTGTTAAATATGCTTTTCCATTATAATCCTTTATTATATAATTAAGAGTAACATCCATTCTTTCTTTATCTCCTAATGGAATTAAAGTAACTGAAGTTCTCAAATTATCTCCTCTTGGAACAAGGTAATTGTCATTAAGAACAATTATATTTGAGTCAAATAAAAGTAATTTATCTTGAACATTTATGCTTACATTAACAGTTCTTCCATCAATTCTTATAAGTCCGTTGTAAATTCCAGATTCAGCAGGAGAAGATAATCTCGTTCTCAAACTGTAAATTTCGCCTCCATCCATAGAAAGTGTAAATGATCTAACCCACTGTCTTTGTTTTACATCCCAGAATAAAACTATAAAGTTGGGATCAAAATCTGTACTGCTTACTGAAAAATTTATCTTAGTTTTTGCGTCACGATTAATTATTCCAATTGTTTCTTCAATATTAGAACTAACAAGCATGTCTCTTTTTATTTCTGTAGGATCAATTGTAAGGCTAATTCCAGCTTCTGTTGGAGGCTCTTCTGGAGGACTTGGGGGCTCTTCTTCCCCTTCATTTTGACAAGTGGCTGAACATCCATCACCTGAAATAGTATTTCCATCATCACACTCTTCATATGGTCTCTCTACAGTTCCATTACCACACACAGAAAGAACTATTGGCCCTCCAATTCTCACGCTCGAAGGAGTTTGACCTTCAGATGAAAATCCGTGAAGTTTAACATCTCCAAAAATTACAAAAGAAAAGAGAAGTATAAAAATAACAATAAAAAGTATAACAGGATAGATACTAATGCTTCGCTCTCTTTTCATAGAATCAAGAATTATTTCTTCTTTTTAATGTTTTTGCTCTTTGGGCCTTTTCTATGCTTAACATTTATTATCAATAACACTAAAGCAATTACTGCAACTACCAAATAAATTAAACTAAAATTTCTTGAGTGAGCATTACAAGAAACTCCTACTTTAATTGGAGCAGAAATAGACATTTGAGTTCTTGAACCACTAACTTCTCCGCTTGCAAATTCTTCTTCACTTAATTCAATTGCTTCAACTTGTCCTGCATAAATTTTCATTTCTTCCTTACATTCCTGTTTACATATTAAAGAATCTCCAATCCAACAATCTTTTTCATAAATTTGTGGAGTTTTAAAACAAAATTCCATTGGTAAAGCTTCAGAACTTGAAGTGTGTGCAGGAATAAGTTTTCTCTCTGCATCATAAGAGGTAACAATATCATTCATTTCTTCAGATAAGATTATCTGTCCATAAGTATCTGTTTCCCAAGGATTGTAAACATAATAAGTCATACAAGCTTTTTTGTTTTCAGGAACAACAACACTCTCCTGACCCCATTTTAATCCAATCCCTGCAGCTGAAACTAAAGTAGAAACTAAAAAAGTTGTAACTAAAATAATTCCTAAAAGAATTTTTGTCTTTTCACCTCTCATTTTTCACTCCCTTTTAATTAATTATTTTTTACTATTTAAATATCTATCTAACAACCAATATTATTTTGAACTCCTTCAAACAATACTGTGTTATTATAATTACCAGCTGCTTGTGCATTTGGTATATCTAAAAAGAATCTATAGAAAGTTGAATTTCCTTTTTGTATGTTATAAGAAGCTTTTACATAAGATGCAGTAAGTGCTGCCTGGCCTTGTTGAGGAGGCGAAGTTAAATTTGTATTTGTAACATTTGTATAAGTGTAAGTTTCATTTCCTAAACCGATTACATCTACTCCCCCATTTACTTTCAAAGCTTCATTTGCTCTAATACAAAAATCAACTGCAGTATTACTATCAGCTGAAACATTTAGATAATAATAAGTTGCATTAAATACTGCTGCAGAACTTATATTAGTACAAGTTCCATTTGTAGCATGACACCAGTTTTGTGTTGCATTTTGGTCTAAGAAATTAGTTGTATAAACATTCCCAAAATCAATACCTGCACTTAAATTTCCACTCATCATTGTAGCAAAATAATTTTGAATTGAAACATTTGAAGGCGTTGAACCATAAGTCACATGACCTGTAATCATTGGAAAATTTTGAATAATTAATAATGCTAAAGAGACAATTAAAACTATTACTAAAAAAATAGTATACCCATTACCCCTTTTAACCATCCTTAAATTATGAAAAACTTATTTATAAAACTTTCTCCAAAAAAATTATTAAATTAAAATATATATTTTAGAATAGATTTTGCATTCAAAAGAATTAACAAGCAACAGAATTCTGAACTCCTTCAAACAGTATTGTATTATTATAATTACCCGCAGCTTGTGCATTCGGGATATCTAAAAAGAATCTGTAAAAAGTTGAATTTCCTTTTGGTATATCATATGATGCCTTTACATAAGATGCAGTAAGTGCTGCCTGGCCTTGTTGTGGAGGTGAAGTTAAATTTGTATTTGAAACATTTGTATAAGTATAAGTTTCATTTCCTAAACCAATTACATCTACTCCGCCATTTACTTTCAAAGCTTCATTTGCCCTAATACAAAAGTCAACATCTGTATTACTATCAGCAGAAACATTTAGATAATAATAAGTTGCATTAAATACTGCTGCAGAACTTATATTAGTACAAGTACCATTAGTAGGATGACACCAGTTTTTAGTCGCGTTTTGGTCTAAATAATTTGTACTATAAACATTTCCAAAATCAATTCCAGCAGTTAAATTTGTACTCATCATTGTAGCAAAATAATTTTGAATTGAAACATTAGATGTAGTTGAACCTTGGGTGACATATCCTGTAATTGAATGTAAATTTTCAACAATTAACAAAACTACACAAACAAGTAAAATCCCTATTAAAAAAATAGTATACCAATTCCCTCTTTTAGCCATAATTAAAATTAAAATATTAAAATTTATAAGGCTTTCTCTTATTTTAAATATATTTTTAAGGGGCTTGTCCGTGTCTAACTGCTTTAAAATCTAGATTATTAAAATATTCTCCTGCACCTTGAGCAGAAGGGGCATCTAAATAAAATTTCATATAAACAACAGAAGCATCTCCTATTCCATCGGCAATTAGTGCATAATTTGTAGTCATTGTTGCTTTTGAAACTCCAGTTACATTAGGGTCAGTCAAACTTATTGTATAATTTTCATTACTTAAATTTAATATTTCAAGTCCTATAGTGTGCAAATCTCCATCAGCTTTAACATACAAATCAACTAAGGTATTTGTAGCTGAAATATTAAGATAATAACTTGTTGCATTTCCAAGATTATTCCCGTCTGCATTCAAATCATCTGCAGGAAGATTAGTTACATTCCAATGAACAGACCACATTAACAAAGGAGATAATAAAATTGAAATTGCAGCTTCATTTTCAATTGTGAAATTTGTAAAATTCATTCCCCAATTATTGCTAGTATCATTACAATAGAAAGTTACATTGTGATTTCCTGGTCCAAATGTATTGTCTAAAATCCAGAAATAAGTATCATTTAATTTTATCATTGAAACATTTGAATTAAAATCTAATCTATAAACACAAGAAGAAAGATTTTCATTTCCTGTAATATTAAATGTAACATTTAAATCAGTATAATTTGCTGTTGACAAAGGACTTAATATTGTGATGTTTGGAGAAGTAATATCAATTATCTGAAGTGTGTTTGACTCTCTCCAAGATGAATAAAGGTCTCCATCATAGTATCTTACTGAACATTTCCAAACATCACCTAGAGTTAAATTGCTTTTATTCAAAATTGAAGAATAGAAAGTAGCATTTGCTATATTATTATAAGTGAAATTGTATTGACTAACATTATTCTTCAACCAATTAACAGTTACATTTAATGTGAAACTATCTGTATCTGAAACTATAAATGAACAATTCAAATCAGCTGTTGTCTCATTTCTTCCATTCTGTGAAACTAATTTCGGATTTGGATTTATTGGGGGACTATTCACAATGGTTAAATTATTGCTTAACACAGTTGTACTATCAAACCAAGCATCATTTGCAGTCATTGCAACAGTCCAGACATCACCTATTTCATTTTCTTGACTTACAATTTTTTCTGTAGATTTGCCAGCAAGACCAAAATAATAATCTGCAAGAATTTGTTCGTCTGTTAATACCCTATTAAAAATTTTAATTTCATCAAGAGAACCATTAAATTTATCCACATTTAATCTTCCTTCACCTATTCTTCTGATTGTCATGTTTGGATTTGTTGTTATATCTTCGCTCTGAAAAACTCCATTAATATATAATTTCCAACCATTAGTGGAATTTTCTGTAATAACAAAATGATACCAAGTATCTGTTGAAATGGGGTCTGGATTTGTAAAAAATAATTGAATAAAGTCTGAATCAGTATTTGTCTCTCCAAAAATTACATCTCTATAAGTATATCCTGCAGAAGTTGTCTGTCCAAATATTATATATGCGTAATTGCCTAATGCCCCTCCGACAATTCCCTGATAATCTGTAGCCCCAATTTTTGCCCAAAAAGAAATTGTGTTGTTATTTGTGAAAACGTAATTTTGTCTTAATGAAATATAATCGTTTATCCCGTCATAAATATAACACCCTCCGATTTTACACGAAGAATTCCAAAGAGGCTTTGCAGATTCTGTTCCTCCTCCAAGTGTTCCATTGTTTTGATAAATAGAATAATCTCGAATTGCTCCAGTAGTTGTCCTATTTTCCTTTGTGTCAAAAGGCATATTTAATACAGCAATACTAACTCCTCCAACTCTCCAGTCTGAAATATTTGTTAATGAATCTTTATCTGCATCAGTTGAAGAGTAACTTACACTCAAATTTTCATTTGTGGTATTTGTTGAATAAGGTTGAGAAAATAAAAGAACATTTGACATCACAGGAGCATCATTTTCCTGAAAGAAAAAACCTTCAAGATAAAGTTCTGGATTTATTATTAACTCTCTGTTTCCTCCAGAGTTAATTGAAACAACATCTGCACTAACAAAATTAAAAAAAATTACAATTAATAAAAAAACAAACACCTCTTTTCTCATTCTTTAATTATAGAATTTATATTAATAAAAGTTATCAAAATCTATCCTCCTAATTTTTGTCCAGCATTTACAATTATTCTACATCTATTACTTATTACTATTCTATTATATCCCGTAACATTTGCATTTAATGTGAATGTTCCAGCATTAATAAAAGTAAGATTATTTCCACTTAAATGGGTATTTGTTATTATAGTACAATTATCATTACAATCAACATTCCAATTTCCTGAAGAATATGAACAAGTAGAAGAAAAGAAAATAAGAGGCCCATAATCAAAAACACTATTTGTAACTTTTCCGAGAGAAGTTGTACCATTATAAGGATAACCCGTACCGCTATTTCCTAAATAAACTCCATTTCCATAGGATGAAAAAGTAGTTCCTACAATATTAACTGTTCCATTTACAACATTATACCAAAAATTTCCTTCTGGATTTCCACCAATAGTTGTGTTATAATAATTTCCAGTTTCATTATCATAAACATAATATCCTGAAACATTTGTAAAATTATTCCAATAAAATAAATTTGAAGTAGAACTTGTATTAATAAATACTAAAGTTGTTGCATTGAATAAAGTATTATTTGTAAAATTATTTCCTGTATTAATTCCAGTTATCAATGTAACTACATAATTTCCTCCAGACCCGTTTATTGTAGAATTGAATATTGTATTATTTTGTGCAGAAGAAGTTAAATGGAATGCTCCATAAGTTGAATCATTTCCAACTATATTCATTCTTGAAACACTGTTATTTATACTTGCCTCAAGGCTCATTCCTCTTCCAGTAATTGAAGTAGCAGTAGAATTTGTAACAACACTATCATTAACATATATAAGAACAATTCCTCTACTTATATTTGCTCTTCCAGTAGAATTTACAATTGTTGTATAATTTGCTCTCAATCCATAAATAGCAATACAATTTCCTTGAGTTACTGATGTTGAACCATTTATTATATTGCTTATAGAATTCTCTATACGTATTGATTGACAAGAAGTAGGTGCAGTTGCTTCAACATTTGTACTTTTAATTATATTATTATCCGAATTTGTTTTAACATATATTCCCCCCATATAACCTGTTTCCGTTCCATTTATTATTTGATTATTACTAGAGCCAGACAATAAATAAAGAGCATATCCTGCTGTTGAATTCATATTATTGTTAGATATAGTGGTATAATTTGTTCCATTGTAAATATAAACCCCCATTCCATTTGCACCATTAAATGGATAAACAGTAGTTATATTATTATTATTTATTGTCCCATTCAAAACAGAATTATAATAAATTCCAGTCCCAAAATCTTGTATATTGCAATTCTTAACAGTTGTATTAAATTTATTAGAATAAACTCCAAAAGAATTCATTGTATTTGTCCCGCTTATTGTATAATTATTACAATTTATTGTTATATTATCTGCAAGAACTGTAAAACATGTTCCGCTTGAGCTCGAATCAGATGTTAAAGTATAAACTGTATTTGCTCCTGAAAGTTCTGCACATCCCCCAAATGTTGTATTTATTGTATAAATTGGAGTTGAATTTGTGTTTCCAGCATTATCTGCAAAATACCATCTATATCCCACAATTGATCCTATAGTTGAATTTAATGTTTGAGTAACATTTGCCCAAGAGGGAGTTGTTGTAAAAGAATACGCTTCCAAAAGTTTAAATCCTTTAAAAAATCCATTTTGTTCTCCAGAAAGAATATACCAATATCCATCTTTTTGAAAAACAGAAGGTGCAGAATGATCCCCTAAATCAAATAACGAACTATTTATTGTAGTATTAACTGTCCAAATACCTCCATCAAAAACAAATCCTCTAAATGATCCATCTTGAGCTCCTGAAATCATATACCATGAAGCATCTTTATAAAAAATGGATGGAGTAGCATAATTTCCAACATCTTCTAATCCATCAACTAGTGATGGCTCTAATACCCAAGTTGTTCCATCCCAATAATAACCATTAAATAAACCAGACAAATTACCTGCAATTAGACACCAAGTTCCATACATTTGAAAAACAGACGGTGCAGAATAAGTTCCAGTTAAAGTTAATCCATCAATTATTGTTGAATTTACCAACCAAGTTGTTCCATTCGCAGCTAAAGTATATCCTTTAAATAATCCTGTATCATTTCCAACAATTAAATACCAAGAAGAATCTTTGTAAAATACATTCGGACGAGCCCAACTTCCAACATCTGATAATCCATCAATTATTGTTGAATTTACCAACCAAGTTGTTCCATTCGCAGCCAAAACAAAACCATCAAATAATCCATCTTGAGCTCCTGAAATCATATACCAAGATTCATCTTTATAAAATACATTTGGAAAAGAATATGGGCTCCCAACATAAGGCAATGAATTATTTATAGTTGAATTTGATTTCCAAGATAAATAATCCCCACTATAATTAACCCATGTTCCAGAATTATTTGTTGAAAATATATACCAACCATTTGTTTGAAGTAAAACATTATCTGCAACATTAATTCCAAATCTAACAATCTGATTTGCAATAGTTGAATTATGAGAACCTGTTTGATAAGTTGGAGGAATAAAATCTGCTGCAGTTAAAGAATAAATTGGAGTTGAATTTGTATTTCCAGCATTATCAGTAAAATACCATCTATAACCTACAATAGTTCCGTTTGTTGAATTTAATGTTTTTGTAACATTTGCCCAAGAGGGAGTTGTTGTAAAATTAACTGCTGAATCATTTGTCCAACTTCCAGAATTATTTGTTGAAAATATATACCAACCATTTGTTTGAAGTGCTGTTTCATCAGTAACATTTACACCAAATCTTGTAATTAACCCGGGAGAAGTTGAATTATGCGAAACCGAATAATATTTTGGAGAAGTTGTATCATTCGTTGTCAAAGCATAAATAGGAGTTGAATTTGTATTTCCAACATTATCAGTAAAATACCACCTATAACCTATAATTGTTCCAGCTGTTGAATTTAATGTTTTTGTAACATTTGCCCAAGAGGGAGTTGTTGTAAAATTAACTGCTGAATCATTTGTCCAACTTCCAGAATTATTTGTTGAGAAAATATATTGACCTCTTGTTTGAAGTAAAATATTATCTGTAACATTTATTCCAAATCTTACAATTTGATTTGCAATTGTAGAATTATGAGAACCTGTTTGATAAGTTGGAGGAATAAAATCTGCTGCAGTTAAAG
>CAZXHH010000002.1:82418-162288 GCA_964639615.1 Candidatus Woesearchaeota archaeon
TTGTTGTAAAATTAACTGCTGAATCATTTGTCCAACTTCCAGAATTATTTGTTGAGAAAATATATTGTCCTCTTGTTTGAAGCAATATATTGTCTGTGACATTAATTCCAAATCTTGTAATTAATCCGGGAGCAGTAGAATTATGTGAAACTAAATTATATGTTGGAGGAGTAAATTCTGAAATCGTTAAAGTATAAATTGGAGTTGAATTTGTATTTCCTAAATTATCTTTAAAATACCATCTATAACCTATAATTGTTCCGTTTGTTGAATTTAATGTTTTTATTGAACTTGCAATATCTGGAGTTGTTGTGAAATTTGTGCTATTCCCCATAACAAATCCCTGAGATGACGCTGAAATTAGATACAATGAAGAATCTTTGTAAAAAACAGTAGATTTTGTATCTGTTAAACTAGAATTAATTTGAGAATCATTTTGCCATTGTGTACCATTCCAATAAAAACCAAGAGGACCTCGAGGACAGTACATATCACTCAAAAGCATATGTAATGAAGAACCCCTATAAAAAACATATGGTGAATTAGCTCCGCAAGAAACATTCTCATATAATGACTTATTTATTGTTGAATTTGGTGCCCAACCCGATCCATTCCAAACAAAACCAGGCAAACCGTTTCTACCTTGAATCATATACCAAGATGAATCCTTGTAAAAAACAGAAGGTGCAGAATAACCTCCCGACGTACGAGCGAGAGTTGAATTTATAGTTAAATTTGTTTGCCAACCTGTTCCATTCCAAACATAACCATAAAAATATCCAACTTGTTCTCCAGAAATTAAATACCACGAAGAATCTTTGTAAAAAACAGAAGGAGTAGTATAATCTCCTAAATCAGGTAATCCGCTTATTATCGTAGAATTTGAAGACCAACTACTTCCACTCCAAACATATCCAGAAAAAGTTCCAGTCCATCCTCCAGATAAAAGATACCAAGAAGAATCTTTGTAAAAAACAGAAGGAGCAGCAGCAGTTCCTAGATTTAATGAATTATTTATTGTAGAATTTGGAATCCAAGCAAAATGTTCTTGACCCAAAATACTATCATTTATCCAAATTCCTGTATTGTTAGTTGAAAAAACATATTGACCTTTCGTATGAAGCGCTGAATTATCATCAACAATAACTTGAAATCCAGCAACTTCTCCAGGACCAGTGGCATTAATCATGGTATCTTCATAAGTAGGAGGAGTTGTGTCATCTGTTATTAAAGAATAAATTGGGGTTGAATTTGTATTTCCATCATTATCCGAAAAGTACCACCTATATCCAACAGTTGTTCCAATTGTTGAATTCAATGTTTTTGTAACATTTGCCCAAGAGGGAGTTGTTGTAAAATTGACTGCCGAATCATTTACCCAACTTCCAGAATTATTTGTTGAGAAAATATATTGTCCATCTGTATGCAATGCAATACTATCGCTTACATTAATTCCAAATCTAACAATTTCTCCAGATGAACTTGAATTATGAGAAGCCGAATTATAAATCGGGGCTATATTATCTTTTAATATAAATATATTATTTGATATTCCCGAAAAACAATAAGTGGTGTTACAAGAACCAACAAAAGAAGTCCAATTATCCCAAATATGAGTTTCTGGAGCAGTAAGAGTATTTACAGAAAAATTATTCAAACCTGCATTATATTCTTGAGCAATTTGTTCTGCTGATAGAGAACGATTATAAATCTTAACTTCATCTATTGAGCCATTAAAATAATTTGTCCCAGATGGTTGTTGTTCATAACCAATAAAATTATATGAAGAATTACAACCACTCCAATCAATTGTTCCTAATACTCCTGGAGCACTATTTTGCAAAGCATCATTAAAATATAATTTAAGCATTGAGCCATTGTAAGTACAAGTAAATAAAGTCCAAACTCCTGTCGAAGGAACAGTTGCAGTTGTGTAAATATAGGTTGTAGAATTATAAGCCTGACAATAAATTAATCCATTATAATTGCTTAAAGCTACTCCTCCTCTACTTGTTGGATTACCAAAAGCTAGTCCCCCAAATAATCCAGGATAATTAGAACCAGTAGACCACTGATTTGCTCTAGCCCATAATGAAACTGTAAAAGGACCAGTAGGACGATTATTTGTTGCAGGAATTAAAATATAATCATCCACACCATCAAAATTATACCCTCCTCCTATTTTTCCTCCACTTGTCCAAGTTGGAACTCTTGTTGGGTCTATTCCCAATGTACCATTATTAACAAATGTAGAATAATCTCTAACAGCCCCAGAAGAACTAGAAGTAATTTGTAAATCAAAAGGCATATTCAAAATAGCAATACTAACATTATTTATTCTCCAATCAGTAAAATTATAAATATTTGTCCCAGAATATAAATCCAAACTATAAGTTAAAGTTAGGTTATCACTTGAATAATTGTTTATCGAAGTAGCATTTAATTTTACATTGCTTAAACCAGGTGTAGAAACAGTGAGAGTGGAAATTGAAGTTGAATTTGTATTTCCAACATTATCAGAAAAATACCATCTATAACCAATAGTTGTTCCAGATGTAGAGTTTAATGTTTTTGTAACATTTGCCCAAGAAGGAGTTGTTGTAAAATTAACTGCTGAATCATTTACCCAGCTACCAGTATTATTTGTTGAGAAGATATACTGTCCATTAGTGTGAAGAGCAGTTTCATCTGTAACATTAATTGAAAATTTAGTAAGTTGCCCAATTAAGGTTGAATTATGAGAAACATGACTATATGTTGGGGGAATTCCATCTGTTGTTGTCAAACTATAAATTGAAGTTGAATTTGTATTTCCATCATTATCTTTAAAATACCATCTATAACCTACAATTGTTCCAGATGTTGAATTTAATGTTTTTGTAACATTCGCCCAAGAGGGAGTTGAAGTAAAATTTACTGCTGAATCATTTATCCAAGTTCCAGAATTATTTGTTGAAAAAATGTATTGTCCATTTGGATGAAGTGCGGTTTCATCAGTCACATTAATTCCAAATCTAACTATTTGTCCTGTAGCTGTAGAATTATGTGAAACAGAATAATATTTTGGAGGAGTAATATCTGCATAAAGTATTGAATCTATCTCCGTATCGTCTGCATTATAAGTAAGATAACTAGCATTAATAAATAAATCCTTTAATCCAAAAGATAAAACGGGTGCAGTTACATTAACTTGCCAACCAACAGTTGGGATGTAAGTATATTGAAGACTTGATTGATTAAGGTCACAATAAACCCAAACATTATCTACAGAAAAATATTCTCCAAGCTCTTGATCTGGAGTACGATAACCAATATTAAAACTATCTGTTAAATTTCCATCACTCAAACTAAAATTATTTGAAGTAACTAGGGTTCCACCATTTCCTGCGGTTATTTTAAATTCTTCCCATCCACCAGATGCAGAATAAATACTCAAATAAAGATAATCATCAGAATCAGAATTATAAGACCTAATATAACCAGTATAAACACGAGCTGTTCCAGAAAGACAATCGCTTAAATCGATACTATTAGAATTACGAGTATAAGAATTAGCAGTATTGAGAGATTGCATACAATCATCATTTGCATCATCTGGGCAAGCAGTAGTATCATTAGTCATGTAATCCCAAGTTCCAACAGTCCATTGACCAGAACCAAACTCATTAAAATCCTTTGTAGTTATATTTGTAGAAACTATAGAATATGAAGCAACATCTATCCCCTCAATTAAAACTTTAGTTACATTTATTCCACTTGTCAAATTAGTTGAACCTCCATCTAAACTAAAATTAAAATAAAGACTAATATTATTTGAACTTTGAGTTGTTAAATAATTAGAAGTCGTTGGGCTAACAATACTTAAATAAGCCAAATAATCTGCAAACAATGTGTATATTGGAGTTGAAGATCTTGTACCAATATCATCTTCAAAATACCATCTATATCCAATAACATTTTTAATAGTTGAATTTAATGTTTTTGTAACATTTGCCCATGAAGGAGTTGTAGAAAAATTATTAACATCAATCCATTTATATCCATAAAAACGTCCATCTATTCTTCCAGCAATACTATAAAGAAGACCATCTTTCTCAAATATAGCTGGTGTTTTAAGAACTCCTCTTGGCAAACTTGCATTTATGATTGTATTTACTTCCCATCCTGTTCCATTCCATAGAAAACCTTGAGGAATAGTACCTGTATTTGCAACACGTATTAAATATAACTCTCCATCCTTATAAAAAGCAGAAGGAGTTGAAGTACCAGAACTACTAATACCTCCTAATCCATTAAGTATTGTTGTATTCCATAACCAAGTTGTTCCGTTTGCAGCTAGAACATAACCATACCAATTACCATAATTTTGTTCTCCATAAAGAGCATACCAAGAAGAATCTTTGTAAAAAATCTCTGGAGAACAATATCCACCAACACAATTCAATCCATCAATTATTGTTGAATTTCTTAACCAAGTTGTTCCGTTTGCAGCTAGAACATAACCAGTAATACTAGTCATTGAATCTCCATAAGTAAGATACCAGGATGAATCTTTGTAAAAAACATTAGGCATTATCTCCCCATAAAAATTAGAGAGTCCACTAATAATTGTTGAATTTACTAACCATGTTGTTCCGTTTGCAGCTAAAACAAAACCATTAAAGAAACTCAATTGTTCTCCAGCAATAATATACCAAGAAGAATCTTTGTAAAAAACAGTTGGATTAGAGAAATCTCCAACATCTGGAAGACTTGCATTTATTGTTGAATCATTATTCCAATAATTTCCTGAACCAAAAGAACTATAATTTACCCAAACCCCCGTATTATTTGTTGAGAAAATATATTGTCCATTAGGATGAAGTGCAACATCATCACTAACATTAATTGCAAAATTAGTAATTTTTCCTGGAATAGTATTATTATGCGAAACATGGGAGTAAGTTGGAATTCCTCCATCTGTAACATAAAAACTATAAGTTGATGTTGAAATTATATTTCCTCCATTATCTTGAAGATACCATCTATAACTCACCATCTCTCCTCCATCTGCATAAAGTATTTTTGTGAAATTTGCCCAAGAGGGAGTTGTTGTGAAATAAGTTGGATAAAAATGACTATATGCAAAAAATCTTCCTGCAGTTTCTCCAGAAATCATATACCAAAAATTATCTTTTTGAAAAACACAAGGTGCAGAATTCCCTCCAATATCAGGCAAACTAGCATTTATTTGTGCGTCTCTTGTCCAACCAGTTCCATTCCAATTAAAACCATTAAATAAACCAGAATCATTTCCTGCAATCATATACCAAGTATTATCTCTTTTAAAAACAGAAGGAGCAGCAGCATTACCTATATCTGGCAATGAGGAAGTTATAGTTGAATTTGATTGCCATTGACTTCCATCCCAAGCAAATCCACTAAATGTCCCTCCAGAATCTCCAGCAATTAAATACCAAGAAGAATCTTTGTAAAAAACATTTGGTATACCATTTGATATGCTAGACAGTCCTGTTGCTATGGTAGTATTTCTTAGCCAAGTTGTCCCATTTGTAGCTAAAACATATCCAGTAAATGCGCCCCCACTTGAACCACTTATTAAATACCAAGAAGAATCTTTGTAAAAAACTGTTGGAGCACCATTTGTGACAGAGCTTAATCCACTAATTATTGTTGAATTACTTAACCAAGTTGTCCCATTTGTAGCTAAAACATATCCAGTAAATGCGCCCCCACTTGAACCACTTATTAAATACCAAGAAGAATCTTTGTAAAAAACTACAGGATTAGAGGCACTTCCCACATCACCTAAACTATTATTTATTGTTAAATTTTTTACCCAACCAGAATTTCCAAAAACACTATAATTTTTCCAAGACCCAGTTTCATTAATAGAAAAAATATACATTCCATTAGGATGAAGAGCAACATCATCACTAACATTTATTGCAAAATTAGTTATTGTTCCATTAATTGTATTATTATGTGAAACATGAGAATAAGTAGGATCAACTAAATCAGGGCAAGTTCCATTAGAAGCTGTTCCATTATAATAATAAGGAATAAAACCAGCATAAGATGAATTTGCTGAAAAAGTATGAACAATATTTTGTGAACAAAATCCTAAATTTGTTGCAAGATTATAAGAAGCAACAGTTTGAACACCTCTTTGATTGTCTGCAGAAGTAGTTGAATCGTAAGGACCAAACATTCTAGTTCCATTTGCCCAATAAATTGCAAAAGTATAATCATTATCTGTATTATCTTCAAACCCTATAACAAAACTAGAAGTATCGATTGCAGAAACAAAAGGATTTGTGTTAGATGAATACATACTAACATCTGTATCTACATCTACAACTGCAGACCATCGAGTTCCATTTGTCCAATAAGTAGCAAAAGTAATATCTCCAGCATTATAATCGTACCAACCGATTACAAATTTTGTTGAATTTATTGCCGCAACAGAGGTAAACATCAAAGTATTTAGTCCAGTTACAACATCAATTATTCCTGCTTTTCTTGTTCCATTTGTCCAGTAAGTTGAAAAACTTACTCTGGCATTATAAGGATCTCCCCAACCCATAACAAATTCTGTAGAACTTAATGCCGAGACTGAAATAGATTCATAATAGGAAGATCCTAAAATATTAATAGGCCCAGAAATTCGTGTTCCATTTGAATAATATATTGAAAAATAAGCTTCTTCATAATAATCCCCCCAACCAACAACAAGAGTTGTTGAAGACAATGCAGAAATAGAAAAAGTAGAATCAGATTTACTGGAATCTACAGTTGTTGGTCCTGAAATTAAAGTTCCATTTGAATAATAAGTTGCAAATTCAAGATAAGATACAGAATTATCCCACCAAGCTATAGCAAAAGTTGAAGAAGTTAAAGAAGAAAGTAAAACTTGTCTAACATTATTACAATTAGTTATAGAAGTGTCTACATTTATAGTTCCAGTTTTATTTGTCCCATTTGTATAATAAGTTTTAAATTTAATATCATTATTGCTTCCATCGCACCAAGCTAAGGCAAAAGTATTTTCTTCTAAAGGAGTTGTAGCAACTGATAGAACATTTTCTGATGTTGTAAATAATACTGTTGGATCAATATAAACTGGATAAACAGCATTTTGCAAAAATGTTTTATTTATTCTTAAATCAAAATTCATCTGTGCATCTGAACCAGAAACAACATAAATACCAAGAGTTTGACTTCCATTAGAATCTCTTATTATAGGTTCATTTAAGAAAAATATAGTTTTATTATTAGAATCTTTAAAATAAATTTTCCCACTTGTATTAAAATTATCTGCAGTTCCTTTTGGAGTAAAACATTGTGTTTCTGTACAAATCTGCAAGGATTTATTAAATTTAATATTTCCAGAATATTCTAAATAATTATAATTTTTAAATGAAGGCAAACCTCTTAAAATAAAATTTTCTTTTAATCCATCACTTCCAATTACATATTCAACATCTGTATTACAAAAAGATTCATTATATATTGCCTTATTTCCTTCAACATTTACTTGAGTGTCTAAAGAATTACTGCTACATCCTCCTCCAAGAGTATCTGTAATACTTGGTTGAACATCTGTTCCTCTCCATAACATTTGCCCTTGTGAAATATCATAAGTAAAAATATATCCCTCTTTCTCAAATCTCACTGGTGCATTATCAATTGTTCCGCCAGTATTTGAATTATTTCTAAAATAAACTTTATAAGAAGCGGTAGTCATTTCTTTATCATAATTTAGATATTCTGAATTACTAATATTAGTATTAATAGGAAGATAATCTGTTCCATTATAATAATAAGGATTTTTTTCAAGATTATTTGAATCATAAGAAAATATAGTGGGGGTTGCTTCAACTGAACTTAATATATCATTTCCAGTTATTCTACTTAAATATTGAAATGAAGAATTTTCGTTATTAAATAAAATAAAAAAAGTTGCAATAGAAATTAATAAAATTCCAATTAGTAAAATACTCAATTTTTTGTTAAAATATTTTTTTCCTCTTTTCTTCATATTTTTTAATAATTTATTTATCCTTGAATTATCAAAGCTGTTCCATTATATTGTATATATTTAGAGCAATCTTGAGTATAGCAAGTCTTTTGTCCTTGTCCCATGGTAAGATTAGTATTTGCTCCAGTCATATTGAGATTTCCAGTAATATTTGCATTTCCTGTAATTATAGTATCATTAACACTCATATTTCCTCTTACATCTAATTTACTTATTGGGCCAGTTGTGCCAAGACCAGTATTTCCATTACCTGTAACTATAAGATCATAAGCACCTCTAGCATAACTATAAACTCCAAGTGTATATGAAGCTCCAGCACCATTATTTGTGCTAACAAACAATCCATTTGCTGCAGTTCCTCTACCATAATTTCTAATAACAGCTGCCCAAGTATTAAGAGTTGTGTTTACTTCAAAGATATAAGTTGGAGAAGCTATTCCAACTCCAAGCCTATTATTATTTACTGGTAAAACAGTTAAATTTCCTGTAATCGCTGTATTGTTTGCATATAAATTTCCTCTAACGTCCAAAGTTCCCAAAGGATCTGTAGTTCCAAGACCCACTCTACTATTATTAGTATTAACAAATAAAGTTGTGGCATTCACAGTTAGATTATTATTTCCTAAATTGATATTTCTGTTTGCTCCAGTGTAAGGAACATAAGTATTTCCAATTGAAGCATTAGTCAAAGAACCGCTTAAACAATTTCCTCCTTGAATACAAACATCTGTAGTCCCATTTATTGTTCCATTTGCTAGAATATCTCCATTTACATGTAAGTCTACAAAAGGATTTGCAGTAGCAATCCCAATTTCATTATTTGTAGAATCTACAAATAAAAGACTCGTACTTACTGAAAGATTATTTGTCCCCAAGTCTAAATTTCTATTTGCTCCAGTATAAGGGACATAAGAATAGTTTGTTATATTGCTCCATCCAGCAGCTTGCGAATCAACATAGTTTCTCATTGAAGTATTGTAAACAAATACAGAATTATTCATTGAAGTGTTTTGTAAATTAACATAATTTCTCATTGAAGTATTATAAGCAAATACAGAATTATTCATTGAAGTGTTTTGTAAATTAACATAATTTCTCATTGAAACATTATTTGAAAAAATTGAATTATTTATAGAAGCATTTTCAGTTGCATTGTAAGTATTACTCCAAGTTGTGTTGAATGCAGAATAATTTGCAGTCCAGTAAGGTTCACCTGAAGCAGTAGCACTCACCCCACTCAAACAAATTCCACCTTGAATGCATAAATCCGTTGTTGCATTAATTGTTCCATTTGCTAAAATACTTCCATTAACATGAAGTTTTGTAAGAGGGGTACTTGTTCCAATACCTGTATCTCCTCCAGCATTTATTTTAATCCTTGTTGTTGAAGCTTCATTAATAAAATAAGTCTCATCTGTATTCATTCCTGTTGACCAAGAACCAGCAGCATTTTGGAAAATTAATTGAGAATATCGATTAATTCCATTAGTATAAATTCTTACAGAATTATGATATCCAACTGCATCGTAAACATCTAGAGAATAAGCTGGATTTGCTGTTCCAATTCCCACTCGACTATTATTTGTATTTACAAATAAATCGGATGTATTAACAGAAAAGTTGCCACCAGTTATTGAAGTATTTCCAACAACGTGCAATTTTCCAATAGGAGAGGTTGTTCCAACTCCCACACTTCCTGCAAAATAATTTTTAGCTGTTGCAGTTGCACCATAAAAATCATAATTAGCTCCGCTTCCCCAAACTCCAACATTCGTTCCTCCTCCTTGAACCCCCACGTTTCCTCCCAAACCATAAATACCTGTACTTGAAGTAGCAGAAGCAACATAAATTCCAACACTAGAAGCTTCTGGCACAACATGTAATTTATAACCTGGATTTGCTGTTCCAATTCCCACTCGACTATTATTTGTATCAACAACAAAAGTTGAAACATTTATTGTAAGATTATTATTTCCCAAATTAATATTTTTATTTGCCCCAGTGTAAGGAATAAGGGTTTGATTTATCCAAGCATCATTATATGCTGATCCGCCATTAGTAGAATTAACATAATCCACATAGCTTTTCATTGTTGAATTTGTGTAAAACACATAATTTTGCATAGAAGCATTTTGTAGTGTGAAATTATCACCAGTCATATAAGAAGTGTTTGTAGCATTCCAAGGATAATTCAAGTAAGAACCATTATTTAATTCACTAGATTTTGCAACAGTGCCATTCATTACCCAAGACCAGATTGTTCCATTTGAAACTTGTCCAAATGTAATGTGGGTTAAGAATGTTGAATAATTTGCAATAAATGTATCCAAATATGCTGAATTAAAGTAAGAACCATTATTCAGTATTTGCATTAGAGTTGTATTCATTGCAAGCATTGAATTGTTATTTGAAGCATTAAAAATAAGGTTTTGAGAGTCAACATAATTTCTCATTGAAGTGTTGTAAGCAAACACAGAATTATTCATTGAAGCATTTTGTAGATTAACATAATTTCTCATTGAAGTATTGTAAGCAAATACAGAATTATTCATTGAAGCATTTTGTAGATTAACATAATTTCTCATTGAAACATTATTTGAAAAAATTGAATTATTTATAGAAGCATTTTCAGTTGCATTGTAAGTATTACTCCAAGTTGTATTAAATGCAGAATAGTTTGCAGTCCAATAAGGGTCTACTTCGTTTGTTATTACAACCTGATTATTTGAATAAACACTTCCGTTTACATATAAATTTCCTCCAAAAAATCCTTCATTCCATCTTAAAGCTGGGGAACCAATATCAAATTGATTATCTAATCCATTATAAGGCAATAATGAGCCATTAATATTCAAATTTGTAACTTGCAATGAACTAATGTTATAGAAATAACCTGCTTGAGCATATAAATTTCCATTAATGATGCTTAATCCATTGTTCTGCCAACCTCCATTATAATCAAATTGCCCATAGACAGAAGTATTTAATGGCATAAAAAAAGAACTATCATATCCGTCCAAATATTGCGAATTGTTTACATTTAAATTTGCTTGCTCGCTACTTTTTATGAAAGTACTATTAGCCCAATTTACTGCAGATTGGTTTTGTAAATTAACATAATTTCTCATTGAAGTATTTTGCAGTGTGAAATTATCGCCTTGCATTACTGTACCATTCATAACCCATGACCAGATTGTTCCATTTGATACCTGTCCAAAGGTGATATGTGTTAAGAATGTTGAATAATTTGCAATAAATGTATCTAAATATGCTGTATTGAAATAAGAACCATTATTCAAAATTTGCATTAAAGTTGTGTTCATTGCAAGCATTGAATTGTTATTTGAAGCATTAAAAATAAGGTCTTGAGAGTTAACATAATTTCTCATTGAAGTATTGTAAGCAAATACAGAATTATTCATTGAAGCATTTTGTAGATTAACATAATTTCTCATTGAAACATTATTTGAAAAAATTGAATTATTTATAGAAGCATTTTCAGTTGCATTGTAAGTATTACTCCAGGTTGCATTAAATGCAGAATAGTTTGCAGTCCAGTAAGGGTCTGTTTCAGTATAAGAGGTTAAAAATTTTGAATCTACATAACTTTTCATTGTTGAATTTGTGTAAAGCACATAATTCTGCATAGAAGTATTTTGAAGTGTGAAATTATCCCCAGTCATGTAAGAAGTGTTAGTTGCATTCCAATATCTAATTTCAAGGTAAGATGTATTTGTTGCATTCCATGGATAGTTTAAGTAAGAACCGTTATTTAATTCACTAGATTTTGCAAGAGTTCCATTCATTACCCAACTCCAAATTGTTCCATTTGAAACTTGTCCAAAAGTGATATGTGTTAAGAATGTTGAATAATTTGCAATAAATGTATCCAAATATGCTGTATTGAAATAAGAACCATTATTCAAAATTTGCATTAAAGTTGTATTCATTGCAAGCATTGAATTGTTATTTGAAGCATTAAAAATAAGATTTTGAGAGTCTACATAATTCTTCATAGAAGTATTGTAAGCAAATACTGAATTATTCATTGAAGCATTTTGTAGATTAACATAATTTCTCATTGAAACATTATTTGAAAAAATTGAATTATTTATAGAAGCATTTTCAGTTGCATTGTAAGTATTACTCCAGGTTGCATTAAATGCAGAATAGTTTGCAGTCCAGTAAGGCTCACCTGAAGCAGTAGCGCTCACACCTTTCAAACAAATTCCACCCTGAATACATAAATCAGTTGTTGCATTAATTGTTCCATTTGCTAGAATATTCCCATTTACCTGAAGTTTTTCCAATGGAGTTGTAGTGCCTATTCCCACTCTACTTGTGTTAGTATTTACGAAAAAAGTTGAAACATTAATTGTTAAGTTATTGCTACCCAAGTCTATATTTTTGTATGCTCCAGTGTAAGTAAGATATGAAGAAAGATTTATTGCACCAACATCTAAATCAGTTAAGTATCTACCACTTCCAAAAAAGTAAGCAGCAGTCATATTGTAAGGACTTATGTTAAAATTTGAATCTGCAATAATCCCACTAATTGTAATATTTTTTGTTGTAAAAGAATAAGGAGTTCTAGCAATTTTTGTTGAATCTTTTAATGAGCCATCTCTGTAATAACACAAATAATACTGCTGAGAAAAGTTTAATGAAACATTAGGAAGATAGTAAGAAATAATTCCTCTGTCATCTGTTGTTAAAGTTGTTGAATTTGTATAAATTACATTTGCACAATTGCTTGTTGTTGAAATGTTAAACACAAATGCAAAAGTTCCAGTCACAGTTTTTCCTGTTGCATCAGTTGTCTGCAAATTTACATGCAAATCTTCAGTTATTTGTTCTGCTAAAACAAAATTTGCAAAAAATAAACTTGCTAAAATTAATAAAGTTACCACCACACTCTTTTTCATCATAAGTAATTAGTTTTGAACCATTATAAACCTTTTTATATTCGCTAAAAAATGTAGGAAAACTTTTTACTTACAAATAAAAATTGTACGGTAAAAGATTTTTTCAAAATAAAAATTAAATCTACTTTTTCCAAAATTATTTTTTGGCTAAACTGGAACTAAAAACAAAAAAAGGTCAAAAATTTTTGAAAAATTCGTAAAAAATTAAAACAAAAATCAGTAAAAAAAGCCAAAACAACAAGACTTATAAATTTCTAAAAGTTGTTTAAAATTGAGTTATGAGCCTATAGCTCAGCCTGGTCCAGAGCACCGCTCTTATATGATTGCAGTTCACAAATTAACTGCATCTCTCACACGAGTTTTCCTGAAAAGTGAACAAAAACACTTTAAGGAGTCTAAGAGAGGCGGGGGTCCTCGGTTCAAATCCGAGTAGGCTCATTATGAGATTTCCAGATTCAAATGGGACTTCTCATACAATGAAATGGATATTTCAAAGAAAGACTGAAAGTAAAAAATGAAAGGAGGTGTAAAAAAATGGCATTAGAAAATCTAGCAAATATGAGTCCTTTAACAGGTGCATTCTTAGCATTTATTGCAGGAATGCTTGTTCTTGCACTGCTAATCGGAATAGCACTTTACATTTACATAAGCTTTGCCTTTATGGCAATTGGCAGAAAAGCAAAATTGAAAAGTCCAGGATTAGCTTGGATACCTGGTATTGGTCCAGCACTTATTGCTTTCCAAAGTTCCAAAATGCACTGGTGGCCTTGGCTTCTTATAATTGGAATGTTCATTCCTTTCCTTAACATTGTATGCACTATACTATTTGCAGTATTCGGAGTAATCTGGCAATGGAAGATGTTTGAGGTTTTAAAGAGACCAGGATGGTGGGCATTACTTTGCTTAATTCCTATACTAAATCTGGTATTGTTCGGAATTGCAGCTTGGGACAAAAAATAAACAATCTTTATTTGAAAGGCTGAAAGGCCTTTCTTTTTATTTTTTAGTTATCTTTAAAAACTGATTTTATCTTAAATTTTCAGTTAGTAGTTTCTAACAAAGCCCCGATAGTTCAGAGGCCAAGAATGCGGCCCTTTCACGGCCGTGACCCGAGTTCGAATCTCGGTCGGGGCGCTTTTATTTCACAAAACTATAACCACAATTCTTAACACCCCATACTTTTTGGTCAAGTTTGTCTAAAGGAAAATCCCTATAACAATTCCAAGGCCGGTTATCATGAATTGTACACAAATTTGTTTTTTTATCCAAAAACTTACAATTCCCACAACATTTTCCACACTTTTTACACTCCCCTCTTCTTTTTGCAAGCTTATTTTCAATATGATTTTTATTAATAAGTTTCATAATTCTCCTTCTTGGAGCATTTAATGTTTTTAGGAGTTTTCTCATTTTAGTATAACTTTTTTCTATTTTAAAAATATGATAGATTTTGTTAATTTAGTAAGATTTTATTAACTTCATAAACATTAGATTAAAATGAAAGAAGTTCAAAAACATGCACTAACAAATAGTCTATTAACAGCAGGGTACATTGTCCTGATTTCTTTATTAATAACTTTTCTTGGAAATAAATTCCCCGGACCAGATAAACCCCTAATTACTCCAATTGCAATGCTTCTTTTATTTGTATTTTCAGCAGCACTTACAGGATATCTTGTTTTTGGAAAACCAATACTCTGGTATCTTGATGGAAAAAACAAGCAGTTTCTCTTTTAATTTACACTCTTGCGATGCTTTTTGCTCTTGTAGTAATTGCTTTTATTCTTCTATTGTTAGTATTGTAAATTGTAGTTTTTTAAACCCAATTAACCTAATTATTCTATGAGACCAAGATATAGTTTTTCATCAAGGCATTCAGGAAAAATACAAAATATAAGAAAGCAGAGAGGAAAATATCCAGCTTTAGCTAAAAAAATAGTCCAAGATTCAGATATTATTCTTGAAATTATTGATGCAAGATTTATAGATGAAACAAGAAATGAAGCTATTGAAGAAGAAATCAAAAAGAAAAAGAAGAAATTAATTTACGTTTTTAATAAATCTGATTTGATTGATAGAAAAAATGTTAAAGCAAATCTAAAGGAATTAACTCCGCATGTTTTTGTTTCTTCAACTGAAAGAAATGGAATAAAGCAATTAAGAGACAGAATAAAAATTGAAGCTAAAAGAGTTGAAAGAAAAGTAAATGAAGAGGGAAATTATGAAAAAATTGCAGTTGGAATAATAGGCTATCCAAATACTGGTAAAAGCTCTCTAATAAATTCTCTAATAGGAAAAAGTTCTGCTGGAGTTGGAAGTGATGCAGGTTTTACAAAAAGCATTCAAAAATTAAAACTTTCAGATAATGTAGTTCTTTTGGACTCTCCAGGTATAATCCCTGAAAAAGAATATTCAACTCAAAGTAGAGAAAAAATGTCCTTAAATGCTAAAGTTGGGGCAAGAAGCTACAGTCAGATTAAAGAGCCAGATTTAGTTATTGCACTAATAATTGCAGACTATCCTGGAATACTGGAAAATTTCTATAAAATTGATGCAAAAGGAGATTCTGAAATGTTAATTGAAGAGCTAGGAAAAAGAAAAGGTTTCCTAAAAAAAGGCGGAGAAGTAAATGAAGATGCAACTGCAAGATTAATTATTAAAGACTGGCAAGAAGGGAAAATAAAGCTATAATTATACACTGCAATAATTCTTATAAATAATTTACAGCATCAGATTTAATGGAAATTAATGAAGAATTAGATTTATTGAAAGAATATATGAATTATTTTATTAATTTAAGATTTGAAAAAGAAACTTATCTTATGAAGACAAAAGATTTTGAAAGAGGATTTAATGCAAGTCTTTGCAGACCTCGTTTAAAAGTTAGAAGCATAAATGATTTAGAGCCTCTTCCATTTCAAGATTGGATGTACGTTGCAAATATAGTCTAAATCTAATTTAAACTCTTCTTCATATACTCTTTTCCTTTTATTCCATCAAACCCATAACCTAATTTTTTGTAATACTCTCTAACACCAATTCCAGAAATAACATCTACTTCTTTGCACTTCTGCTTCTTTGCAATTTCTTCAGCTTCACCCATTAGCCATTTTCCTAATCCTGTATGCTGCCCAAACTTTCCTTCATCACCTAATTTCAAACTCTGTCCATAAACATGAAGTTCTCTTATTATTGCAATTCTATTATCAGATTTATTCAATTTATAGTTATCAGTTGAACCAGATTTACGATTAATAGTTGCACCAGACTTATTGAGTTTATCACTAACAATTCTTAATCTCAGCAATCCAAACAAAATATCATCTTTATTAACAATTTCCAAAAAATATTCCTGCCCTTCTGATGCTTTATACTTTGTAACTTTTAATTTTAAATCCAAATTCAAATCTTCTTTGTTAAATCCAACTTCCCTATATCTTATCTCGTCAAGCTTAATTCCCTTAACTCTCAATTCATCTTCAACATCTTTTCTTACTCCAATATGCTTTGTTCCTGCAACAAGATACTCTGAAGGAATTTCTCTCATTATTCTCATAATCCTGCAATATCTTGGAACAATTTTTATCATATTAAGAAGTAATTTTTGAATTTCTTCTGGAGTATAAGGTTTGTATTTTCCTTCCCAATAGATTTTTTCTAATTCAGAACAAGGCAAAACCTGACACGGATAAATTTTAATCTGATCTGGCTTAAATTTTTCATCAGAAAATATTTTCTTAAATAATTGCAAATCTTTTTTAGTATTACTTCCAGGCAAGCCAGGCATTAAATGATATCCTACTTTAAATCCTGCATTTTTTAGACATTTTGTAGCTTGAACAACATCCTTAACTTTATGCCCTCTTTTAATATAATCATAAATTTCATCATCAATAATCTGAACACCTAATTCAACTCGCGTACATCCAAACTCTCTCATTCTTTCAACAAATTCGCAACAAACATCAGGCCTTGTTTCAATACACAAAGCAACACATCTGTGTTTTGCATTTTCATTTTTTCTTTTAGCTTCCTCAAGATTTTTTGAAACAACCTCATTTAACCCATCATATAATCCTTTAATAAAATCATACTGAAATTTTTCAGGATACTCTAAGAAAGTTCCTCCCATAATTATAAGCTCAATCTTATCTGTTGGATGATTCATAACTTCAAATGCCTGAATTCTTGCTTCAACTTGCCTGAATGAGTCATAATCCAATGATTTTGCTCTAAGAACTACAGGACTTTTTGGAGTATAACTCTGGGGAACACCCATTGTAGGGCAATAAATACAGTTTCCATGCTTGCATTTTCTAGGAGGAAGCATAACTGCTACAGGGGTTATTCCTGAAATTGTCTTAGTTGGCTTTCTAACTTCATGCTGATTTTTGTCTGGAACTAACATATATTCTCAACACCAAAAATGCTTATAAAATCTTTCTAAATTATAATCTTAATGAAAATAGGTATTATCGGTGGTTCAGGACTTGAAAACCCAGAGATTATTGATAATTTTAAAACAAAAGAAGTTGAAACACCTTTTGGAAAACCTTCTTCTCCACTAATTACAGGAAAAATTGGAAGTATAGAGGTTGTTATAATTTCAAGACACGGATTAAAACACGAAATTACTCCAACTGAAGTTAACAACAGAGCAAATATCTTTGCACTAAAAAATGAAGGATGCAAATTTATAATTGGAACAACTGCTGTTGGCTCTTTAAGGGAAGAAATCAAAAGAGGAGATTTTGTTATTCTAGACCAATTTATTGATTTCACTAAACAAAGAAAATTAACTTTCTTTGATAAATTTGAATTTGGTGCTGTTCACACACAGATGGCAAATCCTTTCAATGAAACACTAAGAAAAAAATTAATTGAAAGTTGTGAAAAGTTAAAATTCCCTGTTCATAAAAAAGGGACAGTAATAACAATCGAAGGTCCAAGATTTTCAACTAAAGCTGAAAGCAATTTATTCAGACAGTGGGGAGCAAGTGTAATAAATATGTCAATAGCTCCAGAAGCAATTCTTGCAAATGAAGCAGAAGTTCCTTACGGTGTAATAGCAATGTCTACAGATTACGATTGCTGGAAAGATGATGAAGCACCTGTAACCTGGACAGAAATAAAATATATTATGAAAGAAAATGCTGAAAGAGTTAAGAAAGTTCTTCTTGAAACAATTGATTCTTTCTCAAGAGAACAGGAAATTGTTAAATTAAAGAATAAAATAAGAACAATTCCAAATTTCCCTAAACAAGGAATTATGTTCAGAGATATTACAACTTTATTGCAAGATAGAGAAAGCTTAAAGAAATTAACAGAAATTTTATATGATAAATACAAGGATGTTCAGATTGATTTAGTTGCAGGAATAGAATCAAGAGGATTTATTTTAGCAGGACTTTTAGCTGAAAAATTAAATGCAGGACTTGTCCTTATCAGAAAGCCAGGTAAACTACCTTATGAAACAGTCAAGCAGGAATACTCTTTAGAATATGGAAACGATTCTGTTGAAATTCACAGAGATGCAATAAAGCTTGGACAAAAAGTTCTTTTAGTAGATGACTTAATTGCAACAGGTGGAACTGCTCTTGCTTCATGTGGATTAATTAAAAAACTAGGTGGACAAATTGTTGACTGCGCGTTTATAATTGATTTAGAAGAATTAGGTGGAATTGAAAAACTCAAGAAAGAAGGATACAATGCATCCACTGTTATGAAGTTTAAAGAACAGGAATTGTAATTTTAATCCTGCATCATTCCAAACTTTTTATTTTTTGAAGTCATCTTAATAAAATAATTTAATCTTGTTTTGAACATTTCAGGACGTCTATTTCTCACATCTTCAATCCAGGCAATTCTAATTTGTTTATAATTTTCTGGGAAATTATTGAAGTGTTTCCAAGTCTCTTTATTCTTCTTCAATTCTACAAGAATATCTTTTGAAATTGAAAATTTTTTCTCTTTTTTATCCTTATCAAAAACATGTGCAACAGCCTTCAATCCAGCATCAGTCATTCTTCCTTCTCTAATCATCTTCTTAATACGTGCTTTATTCAATTCAGAAAGAATACTTGTTTTCCTTCTTGGACTGAATCTTTGAGCATATTTTTCTTCATCAATCCCCTTTGCAATTCCGTCTATCCAACCAAAACAAAGTGCTTCTTCAACTACATCATTGTATGGAATTCTTTCCTTCCCAGATGCTTTCTTATAATAGATTAACCAAATTTCTTTTTCCTTATTATAATTCTTAGAAAGCCATGAACGCCATTCCTCTCTTTTTTTAACATCAAGTGTTCTTCCAATTTCCATGAATTAATTAATTAAAATTAATATATAAAATATTGGAATGCAAGAATTTAAATCTTAAATTTTCTTAAAATAAATATGAAAACAGAAATTGACAATCAACAACAACTCTGGGATAAAATTGCAGAAGAATGGAATACATATAAAGAAATTCCCTCAGAACTTAGTAAAGATTTCCTAAAAGATGAATGCTCTGGAAAAGTCCTTGATTTAGGAAGTGGAAGTGGCAGACATTTAACCAAAATTAAAAATGGAAAAATGTATCTTGTAGATTTTTCTGAAAACATGATCAAACTTGCAGAAGAAAAAGCAAAGAAACTTAAAATTACTGCAGAATTTGCAGTTGCAGATATCTCGAAAAAACTTCCTTTTGAAGATAATTTCTTTAACTATGCGCTATCAATTTCTGCTTTACACTGCTTGCCAAAGAAAGAGAGCAAAAAAGCAGTAAAAGAGCTCTACAGAGTTTTACAAAAAGGTGGAAAAGCACTAATTGGGGTCTGGAATCATAACTCAAAAAGATTCAAATCAAAAAAAGATAAAGGAAAAGAAAGATTAATTGGCTGGACAGACAAAGGAAAAAGATATTATTATCTCTTCGATGAAAATGAAGTTCATAATTTATTCAAAGAAGCTGGATTTAAAATTCTCTCTTCACACAACAGCGAGATGATGATTAATTTTATTGTTCAGAAATAAAATTTATCTAAATGTAGTTATCTGTAACAGTAGTTTAATATTAAATAATTAGTCGCTCAAGATTATTATCACGCCTGACAAAAATATGATTTTACCTAGATAATATATTATAAATCAAGATAAAAATGGCAGGAATTTAATCGCTCTTCTTAACAACCTTCATCATATCAAAAAAGCTCATCTTTTGAAAATCAATTATCTTCATATCATCTATATCTATCTTAACTTTTAGCAAAGCGAGATTTGAAATGAAAATTGTTCCTAAAATATAATTTCTCTTATCTTTTGATTGTATACTCAAGAGAAGTTTCTCAACTCTATTTTTAATATTCTCCTGCTGCATCCTATCTTCAATCATCTCCCCAATTTCATTAAAATCAAAATCAATATTGTCTGAAATCTTCTCTGGTTTAAACCCTTTTCCATAATCTTCAACTGGAATTAACTCGACTTTATCATTTAATTTAAAACTATACATCTTATCTAATGATGGAACATAATAATCTATATTTTGTTTATTATCCTGTCCTTTCTTATCAATTGCAAAAAAGCTCGAACACAAAAAAGCATCTTTGTTTTCCTTTACAAACTTCACAAACTCCTTAGATTTAGTCATTTTCTCAAAATAAAACTGGAAATTCATATTTTCTTCAATAAATCTCAATTTATAAGGTTTTAGAGTATATTTCAGAACATAAAAATGCATTTAAATGAAAAACACTCTAAAATAGAATGATAAGGGCTAGACCTGCAAAGAAATTTGAAGAAATTAGAATTGGCGGAAAAATTACAGAAATTAAAGAAAAAGAATTCAGTTTTGAAATTTACAGAAAAGAAAGAGAATTAAGAAATAGGTTAAAACAGCTAGAACCAAGAACTCAAACTGTTTCCTCTAATGAAGATAATTATTTTCAAAATCCTAAAAATAAAACAGCAAATATTCGTGCAGTTTATTTAAACAAAGAATCAGAAGAAGGCCTTTACAAAGATGAACAGAATAATCTTCCTTATGAAATATGGGGAACTGAAGGATTTTTATTATACAGACAAAGCATAAAAGAAAAAAAAGAAGATATTTTTAACAGATTAGAAAAATTAGCAGTTGAAGAAGGTTTAAGAAAATAAATTAAACTCTCTTCTCAATTTTTGTTCTTAATTCAAAAATAAATTCATCTCTATCTAAGTTCTCAACAACTCTATCTCCGCCTTTTCTTACTGCAACAACTCCCTCTTTTTCTTCTTTATCTCCGATTACTATTATATAAGGTATTTTCAATTCTTCAGCTTCTTTTACTTTAGCCTGAACTGTTTTCTGGTCAAAATCAGAATCAACCCTAATATTAGGTATTAATTCTTTCATTCTTTCAATTGTTTTTTTAGCATAATCAACATTTCTATCTGTAAAACTCAAAACTCTAACCTGAATTGGAGCTAACCAAACAGGCAATCTACCATTTGTATGTTCTAATAGAATTCCAATAAATCTTTCCAAACTTCCGTAAATAACTCTGTGTAACATAATCGGTCTTTTTCTTGAATTATCTTTATCAATATACTCTAATTCAAATCTTTCAGGCATTGCAAAATCTAATTGAATTGTTGATAGTTGCCAAGTTCTTTCAAGAGAATCCTTAATGTGGAAGTCAATTTTAGGACCATAAAATGCCCCATCTCCTTTATTTATTTTATATTTCATCTTATTTTCTTTAAGTACATCTTCAAGAATTTTTTCTGCCATATCCCAATCTTTATCAGAACCTATTCTTTTTTCAGGTCTGGTAGATAATTCAACATGGTCAAATTCTAAATTAAATTTTTTATAAAACGAATTAATCATTTTAACAACACCCAAAATTTCTTCTTTAACTTGTTTTTCATTAAGACAAAATATATGTGCATCATCTTGGGTAAATTGAATAACTCTAAACAATCCAGCTAAAACTCCTGATAACTCGCATCTGTGAACAACTCCAATCTCACCAACCCTCATAGGCAAATCTTTATAGGATTTTGTAGAATTTTTAAAAACAAGCATTCCTCCAGGACAATTCATAGGTTTTACTAAAAAAGTTCTTTTTTCATAATCTGTAGTAAAATTGTTTTCTTTATATTTATCCCAATGACCAGATACTTTCCAGATTTTTGAATCCATTATCTGAGGGGTTTTTATCTCCTGGTAATTTGCTTTTTGATGTTCTTCTCTCCAAAAATTAAGTAATTCGTTGTAAATTATTAATCCTCGATTGTGCCAGAAAACCATTCCAGGAGCAACTTCTGAAAAAGAAAATAAATCCATTTGCTTTCCTAAAATTCTATGGTCATTATCTTTCAATTTAGAACTATCTAATTTTGATTTAGAAATTTCTCTCAATAATTGTTTGGGATCATAAGCTTCTTCTTTAACAACCGCTCCTTTACCAGAAACATCTCCATCCAGCCTTATTTCTCTTGACAATTCACTTAATGGATGGCCCTTAACTTTTAATTCAAATTCCTTGTAATATCCAAATGGAGCTCTTACAACCTTGAATTTTTCCTTAGTTAATGCTTCTTCAGCTTTCACTAAAACTTCCTGAGCAGTTTCAGGATTGCCTAGTTCCCTTGATAAATGAGCATACGGGTATAAAACAATATTTTTAGCCTTAACCTGGCCAGCAATATCTTTTACATTTTCAACAAGCTGTTTTACAACTTCAGAAACATTTGTATCGCACTTTTCAACTGCAGTTAAAACAACAAGAGCTTCCTTGACTTCCTTTTCTTTCTTATCTTTTTCATCCAGCTCCCCAATACTTTTAAGTGCCTTTTTTAGAGGTTTAAATTTAATGTAATCTACATGTAAGTTAAGTGTCTTCATAGCAACTCCAAGAAATTCAAGTTTTTAAAATTAATTAAACAAAAAGGTGAATTAATTGTGCACAAAGTTTTTAAAGGGTATTTGTTAAGGAGAGAAATGGTTAAATATTTGATTATATTCAGTAAAATGACTAATCTATCGGGAGGTGAAAGGGATGACAGGAATAACAAGTGGTAAAAATAAACCTAAAAAAAACACTAAAGATAGGAGCACTAGCACTAGTTGGAGCTTCTTCTTACAGCGGACATGTTCCTGAAGATAATTCTAATTTAATAAAATTTGAAGATTACATTACAGAAAGCCCATCAACAAACGCTTATATAAGTTTGATTTCTGCAAATTATTTTGATTTATTAAACGACTCTACAGCTTATGAAAAATCACAAGCAAAATATGAAAACTATGAAAAATCAGAGCTAGAAAAAATACTAAATGCAGAAAAAGAAAGAGATTACAAAATATTAAAGGAAAAAAGAGATAAAGAAGATTTAGAAATTTGGAAAAAAGGATTTAGATTAAGTCAAGATTCTCTAAACAAAGTAATAAAACAAGCGTATAGCAACGTAAAGGTCTGGCCAAAGGAATTTGATAAAAGACTTTTTAGAATTTTAATAAGACACGAATCAGATAAATTTGATGTATATGCTGAAAGTCCTACAGGATATCTTGGGCTTGGACAAAATGGGGGAGATGTATTGGCTACATTCAGACCAGAAGAATATGAAAATTTAATAGACCCAGTAACTCAAGAAATAGATAGCGTTGAACTTAAAAGAATTTTATTTAATCCAGTTATAAGCATTGAACTTTCATTACAAAATCTAAACCATATTTCTAATTTTTGCAAAAGATTTCATCCAAATTGGGAATCACTATCTCTTGAAGAACAAATCAGAACAGAACTTACATGTTATAATGCTGGGCCAACAATGGTAAGAGATGGTGCAAAGTGGAACCTAAAGAGCAAAAAATTAAAAAAAGAGAATAGAAACTTTGCAGACCATATTCTAAATGATTATAACAATAAGAATATTGTGATTAAATTTAATTAAAAATATCTCTAAATCTCCTCACAAATATTTATAAATAAATATTTATTCTTATTTTGATGAAAAAAGAGTGTTTGCCTATATTATTAATATTAAGTGTATTACTACTACCATTCTTCTCTGCAGAAATAGTTTTTAATCAACAGCCAAATGAAATTTATAATTTAGGGGATTCTGTCACAATACCTGTAACAATTAAAGCTGTGGAAGGAATTACAGGAATTTTCAGCATGGATTTAATTTGCGGAACAAAACAGACTAATTTTTACAAAAATGGAGTTAATCTTCCATCAGGTGAAGAAAAAACAATGGAAGCTTCTCTTGTTTTAACTAAAGAAATTGTTGGAGAGTATACAGGAAAGTGCAAAATTAAAGCAATACTTCTTAACACTTATAAAATAACAGAAGAATTCAAGATATCTAATGTAATCACTCTACAACCAAATATGGATCAAAAAGAATTTGCTCCTGAAGAAAGGGTTTTATTCTTCGGTAATGCAGTAAAAGAAAACGGACACGATGTAAACGGATTTATTGACCTTGAAATTGTAATCGGAAATTCATCAAGCATAATTCAGCCAGGAACAATTAATGATGGAGTTTATTCTCTAAATGTAACTTTCCCAGAAAAATTAAAAGCAGGAAACTATTTAGTTAAATTAAATGCTTATGAAGTTACTGCAGACGGAGCAAAGACAAACAAAGGATTTGTAAATTATAATATTAAAATAAAGCAAATTCCAACTTCACTTGAATTACATTTTGAAAATTCTAGTGTTGAGCCAGGAACAGAAATGAAAGTTATGGCAATCTTGCACGATCAAACAGGGGATAAAATTGCGTCAAGAGCAATAATCTCCGTTAAAAAAGGAGAAATAGAAATTCAAAACCAAACTGAAATAGCTACAGATGAATATCTTAAATTCCCTATAGCTTACAATGAACCTCCTTCAACTTGGAATGTATTTGCACTATCAAACTTCTTAACTGCTAATGCAGAATTCGAAGTTATTGCTAAAACAGCAATTAATGTTGAAGTTATAAACGAAACAATAAAGGTAACAAATATCGGAAATGTTCCATTTAATGATTCAATCTCAATTAGCATAGGAAATGATAGCCAACAAATTCCAGTTTACTTAGATTTGGATAAATCTAAAGAATATGAATTAAAGGCTCCAACAGGAGAATATGAAGTTGAAGTATTAAGCAATGGTGAAAGCAAACTCAAGCAAAATGTTGCTTTAACAGGAAGAGCAATACAAGTTAGAGATTTATCAGAATCAAACTTAAATGATTTTTATAAAAATCCTTTTGTTTGGATTTTTGTAGCTTTAATTTTAGCAGGAATAATTTTTGTAGTTATAAGAAAAAGAAATAAAAAATATCCTTATGGAACAGCTCCTAAAAAAAAAGTTTCTTCCACTAGGCAAGTAGTACAAAAAGCAAATATTCCTTGGGAAAATAGAGCAATGCCTGTTTCTAAAGATTCAAGACTTGAAACAAAAAATAAAGCAAACCTTTCTATTTCAATAAAAGGAAATCAAAAAGAAGTTTCAATTGCTAATGTAAAAATAAAAAATCTTGGAGAATTAAGAGGAAAGAAAACAAATGTTGAAGAACCTCTTCAAAAGATAATAAATATAGCTGAAAACAAAAGAGCATTTGTTTATGAAAATCAAGATAATTTATTCTTCATATTAACACCTTCAAAGACAAAATCTGCAGCTAATGAAAATGCTGCTCTTGAAATTGCGCAAAATGCAAAAGAAATTCTTTCAACATACAATAGAGTGGCTAAGAATAAAGTTGACTTTGGTATAGGAATAGAATCTGGAATGATTGTAGAAAAAGTTGAAGGAGGAATATTAGAATTTATGAGTTTAGGAAATTTGATGACTACAATTAAAAGAATTTCTTCAAATTCACAAGGAGAAGTATTCTTAGGGGAACAAATAAGAAAGAAGCTTACAAACGTTAGAACAGAAAAACAAGATGGTGCAAAAGGTTCATTCCACAAGATGAAAGATATAAAATATCATGATTCTGGACATTCTGAATATATGAATAGCTTCATAAATAAAGCTAAAGAAAGAACTCCCTCAACTTCTTCTAATACAAAAGAATTCAAACAAGCAGAATCTGATGATGATTCAATAGATGTTGATGCAAAATCTCTGATTAAAGGATTTTATTAAAAATGTGCTATATATAACACTGATTAACGATATTATCTATCAAGTCTAAGCTAATTTAGGGGGTTTATCTATTAATTATCCTGTCTGCTATTAATAATCACTATTATAAGATTAAAATAAATTTTATATAATCTCAATACTGTTACAGATAACTGAAATTTACTTCTTCTTATCCTTTGAACTCTCTTTTTCCTTCTTACTCTCAACTTCTTCTTCATCTGGATTAAATTTCATCTTCCATCCAAATATCAAACAAAGAATGCCTGCTACAGCAAATGCAATTCCAAGAATTAACATTATAATGAAAACTGAATGGCTTTTTGTAAAGAAAACTGAAAATAATGATGCAAAATCAGATGGAATAATGAATAAAGCCCATCTAAGACTATCAAATGGTAATGCGCACAATATAAGAATCAATCCTGTAATAATAAAGTTAGCAGGCCTTTTCTTAGAAATTAAAAAGATTAGTACAAAGATAATCAAAGATAATCCTACAAAAATAATAAACTTGTCTTTCCAATAATCCATAGATTTTTCAGAAAATAAAAAGAAAGGTATCGAAGATTCCTTTAAACAATCCCACATCTCACAATCATATTCAGCATAGTAAATTTGCTGAACAGCAGGTTCTGCAGCATATTCAATAATTGAATCTGCTCCTTGTCCCATTACTTCACACGGAACAGAAATATTAATCATATCGTAAGAAAGCTCATAATTTTCTTGTACAAGGCAAGAATACTGTAATTGGTCCTCTCTAATCCCAAAATCTTCTCCTAAAAAAGAAGTTTTGATAAAATCCTTTGCTGCCTCCTTCAATGCAGGCTGAACATTTTCATATTGTAAAGACCAAGAAACAGTCCAAGTAAAAGCCATAGCTAAAACTGAAATTACTAAAAGAATCGTAAAAAGGAATATTGCAAGACCTCTTAAAAAACCCATAATTTGACTAACAAATAAGAGTTTTTAAAATTATCAATTAATCCACAATAATTACATTCTTTCCAAAGCTTCAATTCTTTTTTCAATAGGTGGATGTGTGCTTCTCAAATTCTTAAATGGACTAGCAAAGAATAAAGGAGCAACTGCCTTACTTACATGTTTTTCCTTTGATTCTAATCCATAATCAGTTCTTATTTTTTTCAAGGCATTAATTAATCCTTGAGGATTTCTTGTAAATTTAACTGCAGTTGCATCTGCAGAATACTCGTGCTTTCTTGAAATTGAAAGTTGAACAAAATACACAACTATTGGAGCAAGAATTGCAAGAACAATACCAATAACCAAAAAGATAACATTTCCCTTATTATCACTATCAGAACTCTTAAACCATAAACTTCTCAAAAATATTTCAGAAATAATTGAAATCATTCCAACCATTACAGCAACTAAAGTCATATATCTTATATCATAATTCCCAATATGCCCTAGTTCGTGCGCTAAAACTCCTTCTAATTCTCTTCTGTCTAATTTCTGTAATGCTCCTTCTGTAACACATACAACTGAATGTTTTGGATCTCTACCTGAGGCAAAAGCATTGATTTGATTAGAAGGCATTATATAAAGCTCAGGCATAGGTAAACCTGAAGCAATTGTTAATCCTTCAACTAAATTATAATAATCTTTATACTGGCTCCTCTCAGCTTTCTTTGCTCCAACACTTGCAACTGCAATCTTATGAGAATTATAATAGCTAATCATAGTGTAAAGTATTGAAAAGACTATTGCGATTATCATTATAAAGAAAAAATAAGAAGGATCAAAAGCCATAGAAATAACATAACCCAATAATACTAGCACAATAAAAACTATTGCTACTAAAAAAAAGGACTTTGTCTTATTCTTTGAAATCTGGTCTCTGAAATCAACACGTTGATATTTATCCATATAAAATTAAACAAAACTTTATTTTTAAAGTTTAAGAGTTCACCAAAACCCTTAAATAATGACAATGAACTAATTTAAATTAGGGTTTCTAAGAGGTTTAATTAAATATTCAAATTAATTTAAATTAAGATGACAGAAGTTACAGAAGCAAAAAAATATTCAAAAAAGGATATAGAAGAAATACTCCATCCAATTGTAAAAGAATGGTTTCAATCAAAATTTGAAGATTTTTCAGAAGCCCAAAAATTTGGAGTCAAAAATATACATGATAGAGAAAATATATTAATTTCCTCACCAACAGGAAGCGGAAAAACTTTAACAGCTTTCCTTTCAATTTTAAATCAACTAGTAATTCTTGCTGAAAAAAACGAACTTGAAAAAAAGGTTTACTCTGTCTATGTTTCTCCATTAAAGGCCCTTTCTAATGATGTAAGAAAAAACTTGATTGAACCTTTAGAAGAAATTACTGAACTTGCAAAGTCAAAAGGAATTAATCTACAAAAAATACAAGTTGCGTTAAGAACAGGAGATACAACTGTTGCAGAAAAAGCAAAAATGACTAGGAATCCTCCACACATACTAATTACAACACCTGAATCTCTTGCTATTGTCCTAACTACCAAAAAATTTGTAGAATCATTCCAAGATGTTGAATATTGCATAATAGATGAAATTCATTCACTAGGAAATAAGAGAGGTTCGTTTCTAAGCCTTAATATTGAAAGATTAAACGCTATAACAAAAAAAGAGTCAGTAAAAATAGGATTAAGTGCAACAATTGAACCCCTAGAAGAAGTTGCAAAATACCTTGTTGGAATTGCACCAGAAAGAAAAGTAAAGATTGCAAAAGTACAATCAAATAAAAAATTAGATTTAGATGTTTTAATACCTGCAAAAAATTTGATTTTTGAAAATAAACCACATATTAATATGTACAATGTCATAAATGAATTAATTCAAGAACACAAAACAACTTTAATCTTTACAAATACTCGTTCAGCAACTGAAAGAATTGTGAATTACCTTAAGGATAAATTTCCAGTAGATTATACAGATGAAAATATTGCTGCACATCACTCTTCACTAAGTAAAGGACACCGTTTTGCAATAGAAGAAAATTTAAGACAAGGAAAATTAAAAGTAGTTGTCTGTTCTACTTCATTAGAATTGGGAATTGATATAGGATTCATTGATTTAGTTATACTTCTTGGAAGTCCAAAAGCTTCTTCAAGAGCACTCCAAAGAGTAGGAAGAGCAGGACACAAATTGCACGATACAGCCAAAGGACGATTTATAGTAATGGATAGGGACGATTTAGTAGAATGTGCAATTATACAAAAAGAAATGTATGAAGGAAGAATAGATGAAATTCATTTTCCAAAAAATGCTTTAGATGTTCTATCGCAAACTATTTTCGGAATGGCAATTAGCAACCCCTGGAAAATCGAAGACCTGCTTGAACTAATAAGAAAAAGCTATTGTTTTCAGGATTTAACAAAAGATGATTTTCTTTCAGTAATTAGTTATTTATCTGGAGAATATGATTTAGAAAAAGATAGAGTATATGCTAAAATATGGTATGATAATGAAAAGAAAGAAATTGGTAAAAAAGGAAAACTAGCTAGAGTTCTTTATTTAACAAATATTGGAACAATCCCAGAAGAATCTTTTGTTACAGTTAAACTTCAGACAGGAGATAAAATAGGAGTAATTGACGAATCTTTTATGAATAGAATGAAAAGAGGAGATGTATTTGTTCTTGGAGGAAGTAAGTATGGTTATCTTTATACAAAGGGAATGAATCTATATGTTAAACCTGCTCCAGAAAAAAATCCCACAATTCCTTCTTGGTTTTCAGAAACTCTGCCACTAAGTTTTGACTCTGCTCTAGAAATATCAAAATTCAGGAAAGAAATTAAAAAAAGATTTGAAAAAAAGATAAATAAAGAAAAAATAAAAGAATTTATTAGAGAATATACTTATACATCTGAACAAGTTTCAGAAGAAATTTACAATTATTTCTATGAACAATTTCATTTCATGGAAATTCCTGACAGCGATACAATAACAATTGAAAAATACACAGATGAAAGAGACGATAAAAAATATATTTTAGTAAATTCCATGTACGGTAGGCGTGTAAACGATACACTCTCGAGAGCTCTTGCTTATCTTCTAGGGGCAAAACTAGATACAAAAAGAGATGTTGAAGTAGGAATATCTGACAGGGGATTTTATTTATCTTCTGAAAATACTAAAATAGAAAAAGCATTCAGTCAATTAAATTCAAAAAACATTGAAGAAATACTAAAACAAGCAATTGAAAAAACAGATGTACTAACAAAAAAATTCAGACACTGTGCAACTAGAGGTCTAATGATTTTAAGAACATATAAAGGAAACACTAAATCTGTTAAAAAACAGCAAATGAAATCTCATTTCTTAATCAGTTCAGTTAAAAAAATATCTCACGAATTCCCAATACTTAAAGAAGCTAAGCGTGAGGTTCTTGAAGATTTAATGGATTTACAGAGAGCTAAGATGGTTCTAGACTGGATAGCTGAAGGAAAAGTTAAGATTAATTACGAAAATGTAAAAATTCCTTCTCCTTTTTCATTAAATTTAATACTTCAGGGACATATGGATTTGATGAAGATAGAAGACAAACAAGATTTCTTACAAAGAATGCATAAAGTTTATAGAGATGAAATTGAAAGAAGGGCTTCAGGAAAAGGAGTTGAAGAATTTAGTTATGATGAATTCCTAAAAGATATGGATGAGGAAAGTTAATTATGGCTTTAATCAGACATCAGTGTTCAACTTATCAATAGTTTAACAATGTTTAATTAAATATTCATATTAATATAATAAATATGAAAAACCAAAATAAAAATTACACATTAATCTCAAAGACAGTATTCTTTCCAAAAAAAGGAATCCTAGCAATTGGGGATTTACATTTAGGATACGATTCAATGATTAAAGAACAGGGAATAAATCTTCCTTTTGACCAGCTTGAAGAAACTAAAAAAGAGCTAGAAATTATTATTAAAAGAATTAAAGCACTCTACACTCTCAAGAAAATTGTGCTCTTAGGAGATATGAAACACAATTTTAAATTTAAGAGAGAAGAAGTTTCAGATTTAAGAGAATTCTTGAGGTTTATTGAAAAATTCGTTACAAAAGAAAATATAATTTTAATTAAAGGAAATCATGATACATTCACATTAAATAATTATCAAGTAAAAGAATTTTATGTTGAAGAAGAAATTGCATTTACACATGGAGAAAATGACTTTCTTGAATTGTACGATACAAAAATAAAAACAATTGTTATAAGCCACATTCATCCAGCTGTATTAATAAGAGACAAACCAAATATCAAAAGAGAAAAATACAAATGTTTTCTTATTGGAAAATACAAGAAAAAAGAATTCATTGTTGTACCAAGTTTTTTCAGCATGTCAGAAGGAACAGAAATAAGGGAATATGCTGAAGGAGAAAAATATAAGCAAATAATTCCAAGAGAAAAACTAAAATCATTCCAAACTTATGTTGTAGGTAAAAATGAAGTCTTTGATTTTGGAAAATATGGAAAATTATCTAATTAATTATCTTTCCTTCAAGAATTCTTTCTATATCTACCCGCATACGATTTAAAGAAGATTTTGTAGGGGAGTTTATCCTTATATCTGCTCTTCTTGGAAACTCTCTTATAAAAACAGAGGATTTTTCCTGTTTATAACTATATTCTCTTAAATCTGGATTATCTACACTGCTATAATTACATTTTCCACTTTTTTTTAGATAACTTCTTACATTAGACAAATTATCTAATCTTTCGTCATTTAAAGGAAAGACACGAATATTTGTTGTAAAATTTTCTTCCATATCAAAAAAATAAAATTTACGATTAATAAAAGCTTTTATCTTCTAAAATTAAAACTTAACATTTACAGGTTTTCTTTCAGCTTCAGCAATCTTGATGTATTCTTTCTCCTTAAATCCAAACATTCCTGCAAATAGATTTCCTGGGAAAGTCTTACACTTATTATTATAATCTAATATTGAATCATTGTAAAATTGTCTTGAATAAGCAACTTTATCTTCAGTTGAAGTTAATTCTCTTTGTAATTCTAAGAAATTTGTATTTGCTTTCAAATCTGGATAACCTTCAGCAATGGCAAACAATCTTCCTAAAGCTCCTTCAAGAACATTATCCGCTTTTACTCTTCCTGGAAGGTCTTTAGCACTAACAAGAGCTTTTCTTGCATCTGTTACTTCTTTAATAGCTTCTTTTTCGTGCTTTGCATAGCCTTTAACAGATTCTACAAGATTTGGAATCAAATCTGCTCTTCTCTTAAGTTGAACATCAATTTGACCTAAAGAATTCTCAATTCTATTAGTTAATACTACAAATCTATTATAATATCCAGCAAATATAATTATAATTAATGCAACAACTGCAATTAATACCCAGAGTATTGCCAACATAAAAAAACAAGAGAAATCTATTTTATAAATTTATGTTTTTAAATTTTTCAAGAAAAGTAGACCATAATTTTTTATTTTCTCCCATATACTTAATAAGTAAATCGTATGATTCTTCTTTAAACGGGCCTTCTCTAAAATCAGGCCAGTGCTTATTATTCCAGTATCCCAAATTCTTAGGATTAATTTTGGCCATCCCTCCAATCGGGTCAGGACAAGCATAAATTATTTCGTTTACCCTAGATAATATCGAAGCCCCTGTACACATTAAACAAGGTTCCCAAGTTGTGTAAAGTCTTGAAGTTTTTTCTTGATTCAATTTAATTTTCCATGAAACCTTATGTAAAAGAGAATTTTCAGCATGAGAAGTCCAATCCCCATTTGTTCTTGCAGAATTTCCAGAAATTCCTTCAAGATTATTGTCTATTGTTAAAACAGCACCAACAGGTAAATCCCCTCTACTGTAACAATTATATGCTTCATTCATAGCCATTCTCATAAAATTTTCATCAATTTGACTGAACATAATTTTCAGATAATTTTTTGCTATAAAAAGATTATTAAACTGGTATATCCATTTAAAAAAATGGTAAAAGTTGATCAAAACACATGCATTGGTTGTGGCTTATGTGCTTCAATTTGCTCCGGAGTTTTTGAGATTAAAGATGACGGAAAATCCCATGTTAAAGTAGGTGCAGATTTGAAAAAAAATGCAAAATGCGTAAAAGAAGCAATTGATAGCTGCCCAGTTAATGCAATTTCAAATTAATCTAAAAATCGATTTTTCTAGTTACCCAAATATTTATTAATCTAAAAAATTTTTATTAGTCATGCAAAAGAGGGAAACATCAGAAGATAAACCAGATTTCATAAAATGGTTCTCAGAATTAGATAAAAATTCTATTCCAATTGCCGGAGGAAAAGGTGCAAATTTAAGTGAAATTTTTAGATTAAAAGTTCCTGTTCCCCCTGGATTTGTTGTAACTGCTCAAGCTTATGATTATTTTGTAGAATATTCTGGATTAAAAGACAAAATAAATATTTTTCTAAGTAATTTAGATTTTGAAAATACAGAAAAATTAAACATTGCATCAGAAAGAATAAGAAATGCATTCATAGAAGCAAAAATTCCAAAAGAAATGGAAGAAGAAATAGTTGAAGCTTATGAAAATTTAAATGCAGATGATTTTAACGGAGCACAAGGAACTGCATTGGATATTCTTCACAATGCTCATGAACCTGTTTTCGTTGCAGTCAGAAGCAGTGCAACAGCAGAAGATTTAGCAGAAGCAAGTTTTGCAGGACAACAAGAATCATTCTTAAATGTAAAAGGACGAACTGAACTTTTAAATTACATAAAAAAATGTTTTGCTTCTTTATTTACCGCAAGAGCAATTTATTACAGAAACAGGCAGGGATTCAAAGGTGCAAGTCTGGCAGTAGTTGTTCAAAGAATGATTGATTCTACAAAATCAGGAGTAATATTTTCAAAAGATCCAAACTACAAAAATGATAATATAATTATGGAGGCTGTCTGGGGATTAGGAGAAGGAATTGTTTCTGGAGCAATTACTCCAGATAAATATGTTGTAGATAGAAACAAAATGGAAATTTTAGATATTAAAGTTTCTGATAAAAAAATAGCATATACAAGAGATTCATCTGGGGGAGGAGCAATTGTAAAATTAAGAGAAGAAAGGTCAAAACATCAAGTTCTCACAAATAGCGAAGTAATAAAACTTGCAACAATAGCACTTCAACTTGAAGACCATTACAAGAAACCTCAAGATATGGAATTTGCAATTGAAAATGAAGAAATTTTTATTGTTCAGACAAGACCAATTACAACAATAGAAAAAAGATTAGAAAATGAAAAACAATCCGAAAAAGTAGAAGGAAAAGAAATAATCTTAGAAGGAATTGGAGCTTCACCTGGAATAGGCTCTGGAATTGTAAAAATAATTGAAGATTTAAAAGATCTACCAAAAATAAAGCAAGGAGATGTTCTTGTTACAAAAATGACAAATCCAGATATGGTTGTTGCAATGCAAAAATGCGCTGCAATAGTAACTGACGATGGTGGATTAACTGCACATGCAGCAATTGTTTCAAGAGAAATGGGAATTCCTGCTGTTGTTGGAACTGAAACAGCAACACAAAAATTGAAAGAAGGGGAAGCAATAACAGTAGATGGTTTTAATGGAAAAATTTACAAGGGAAAAACTGAAGACACACATAAGAAAGTAGTTGAACAAGTTACAGCAAAAACAAACACAAAAATAAAATTAATGGTGGATTTACCTACATTTGCAGAAAGAGCTTCACAAACAGGAATTAAATCTGTTGGATTAACAAGAGTTGAAGGAATAATTGCAGAATCTGGAAAACACCCTATGTATTTTATCAATAAAAATAAGCCAAAAGAATATGAAGAAATAATATTCAAGGGAATTAATCAGATTGCACAATATTTTGATGAAATGTGGGTAAGAACATCTGATATAAGGAGTGATGAGTATTCACATCTTGAAGGCGCACCTTCTGATAAAGAAGCAAACCCTATGTTAGGTTTCCATGGAATAAGATTTAGTTTAAAGAATCCTGAAATTTTCAAAGCAGAATTAAATGCACTTAAAAGAGTAAGTCAATCTGGGAAAAAAATAGGAATTCTTCTTCCTCAAGTTATTTTAGTTGAAGAAGTTCAGAAAGTTAAAGAAGTTTTAAAAGAAATAAATTTCCAAGATGCAACACTGGGAGTAATGATTGAAACTCCTGCTGCAGTTCAATTAATAAATAATTTATGTGATGAAGGAATTAAGTTTATCTCTTTTGGAACAAACGATTTAACACAATATATGCTCGCTGTTGACAGAGGAAATGAAAAAGTTCAGGATTTATATAATGAAATGCACCCATCAATACTTTATCAGCTTGGATATGTAATAAGGGTGTGTAAAAGAAGAAATGTTCAGTCGAGTATTTGTGGGCAAGCTGGAAGCAGAAAAGAAATGGTAAAATTCTTAGTAGAAAATGGAATTGATAGCATTAGTGTAAATGCAGATGCAGCAAAAGAGATTGCAGAATATGTTAAAGAAATAGAAGAAGCTGTTGTAAAAGGAACAGACAAAGAACCAAGAAAATATGTTCCAAAAGAAAAAGATGAAATAATAACAATACATGGTGCTGAAAAACTGAAGAAAAATTAAGATAACAACATCAGTAAATCTTTATAAATATTTAATTCTTGTATAATCTATGACTAAAAAGAGTATTGATAGTGATAAAAAAACTGAAAAAATTTTAATAGAAAATTTTGTTGCTCTTCAAAAAGTTCTGACAGATTTATCTGGAAAATTTGATAATCTCGCACATCAAATATCAAAACTACTCAATTTGTTTGAAATGTCAGCAAAAGCACTTGCTGAAAAGGATTTCGAAATAGAAAAGAATAATAGAGAGAATATGAAAATTCTTGAGAAAATTGAGAATGTTCTTGAACAGAACAAAACAATCGCAAGAGGACTAACTTTAATGCACGACAAGATAAATGAACCAAAAAGTTACATTTCTCCAATGGAAAGGCCTCCAATGCAATCTATGCAAATGCAGCAAAGAATTCCTATGAAAGTTCAGTCAAGACCAATTATTGAAGATCAAAAACCAGTTAAGCTAAAAGTTCAAGAGGAAGAAGAACCTCCAGTAAAATTTAATCTTCCTGGACCAACAAATGAGCAATAAATCTTCTCATGATGAAAGAGAACTAAATTTTCACCAGTTCAAGAAATTTTTCTTTCTTCAATTTACAAGACAATTAATAATAAATTCTGCTCCAGCTGAAATTTCTGCTGTGCAGATTGCACTGGAAAAAGAACAAAAAAATAGATTAGAAGAAACTAGAAGAAAAATACAGGAAAAAATAATATCTAAGGAGAAAGAACTTATCGGAATACCCAAACAAATTGAGAAGAAGAGAACAGAAGAAATTCGTTCTATAGTCCGTCCAAGAGTTGGAATGTTTGATTCTCAAGAAACAGTCCATATCAATCCCTTCAAGAACTCTTTCAAAAAAACAAGAATTTCTATTCCAGAATTAAAATTACCAGTTCATCTTCAATATGTTAAACCTATACCAATAAATTTGGAATTTGATTTAGGAAAATTAAATCCTTTGCTAAAAGATCCTATGGTAAGGTCAGTTGAATGCCACGGGGCTGAAGAGGATTTAGTTGTCCAAGGAAATATGGGGACTAAAAAAACTGGAATAATCTTATCAAAAGAAGAAATTGATGGAGTAATAGACAAATTTTCAAAAGAAACCAAGATACCTGCAAGTGAAGGAATTTTTAAAGTAGTTGCCGGAAAACTTATTTTTACTGCAATTATATCACAAATAGTTGGTTCTAAATTTATTGTAAAAAAGATGCTAACTTCTTCCCCTCAGCAGCCAATGCGTCCAAGAATGTAATTAATAGTTATAACTAGAATTGGAATTTTCAAAAGGTACAGAAACAGCAGAATTTGCTGAAACAGAATTTGCAATATCTTTAAGGAATTTTATTCTATCATTTTCCATTTGAGTTTGCAAAACACTCTCACTTAAATCAGAATCATAAGAAAATTCAACTGTATATTTCCCAGCAAATGAATATCCAAGAAGAATTCTTCCATTAAACATCTCAGATTTTGTTGTTGTAAGAGAAAGATTTCCAAATTTTTGATTCAAAAGGTTTATCTCTTCAGGAGTTAGTTCATTTGATAAAATGATTATCTCGGGAACTTGGATAGTTTCATTGACAGGAGTTTCATTAATTGGTTCTTTAATAGAAATATTTGGTTCTTCAACAATAACTTCTGATCCAGAAGCCCCATCTTTTAAAGAAGTTGTTAAAGAAACAAGCTCTTCATCAGAATAAATTAATTTAACATCTAATTCTCCTTCATTTAGTGTAAGATTGAGTTTTGATAAATCAAGAGATAATATTTTTTCATTTTCTCCGATAAAATTCTCTCCAAATCCTTTCTCAATTTCTGAATAATCTGTTGTTACTGTAACTTTTCCGTTTTCCTCCTTTAGGGAAACAAGGGAATCCTCTGCTGCTTCTCCATCTAACCTAACACTTTTAGGTTTTAATTCTGCTGTCTGTCCTTCAGTCAATTCATAAATGAAGGGGCTGTTTTTAGATACTTTTCCTGAAATCTCTTCCTTAAGTTCTAATGTTACTAAACTCGTCTTAAATAATGAACCAATCTTTTTTGAAACTTGTCCTGTAATAGGTGCAGATTGCTCTGTTAAATTTTCTTCTTCCATAATATTGTTATAAATTAATAATGTAAATTCAACTTCAGGATAAACTTCAACTTCTCCTTCAAGACCATATCCTTGTCCAGACCCATTTAAGGTTTTACCAAAAACATAATAATCTCCTTCAGAGGTATCTTCTTGAAAAATCTGATTTAATGGAAATTGGTAACTATTTCCAGTATTTTCTATTATTATTTCTGAATCAGCTGGAATTAATTCTCCTTCTTTCAATGTAAATTGTAAAGTTCCTTCAAGAGGTTTGCCTTTTTCATAACTGCTATCTAAAGAGAGAACAGTTTTTCCAGTCATCCCTTTATTGGAAAATACAAAAAAAAATAGCATTCCAATAATAACAAACAATCCAAAGAAAAATAAAAAATCTTTTATTTTTTTTGAACTAAAAGTTTTTTTACTAGGTCCTCCACGATATTCGGAGATAACCTTGCCATCTACTCTTTTACTTTCATAAAGATATGGACCATAAAGTTTTCCATTTCTTTGAATATACTTTTTATATGCCATTTTAAATTAAAATTTTGTAGAAATTTCAACGAGATTAATTATGTCCTTATAGACAATATTTCCATCAGATTTAATATAAACTGAAATTACATCTCCTTTTTCAAAGTTTATAATATCCATTGATTGGGTATCATAATCTTTCTTCACTCCAGACTCTCCTGTAAAAGTATTACTAAATGAAGATGGTTTTCCATTAATATAAACTACAACATCTATATTTCCTTCTCCACTAACTATTTCTAGATTAGTAGATAATCCAGTAACGCTTCCTCCTCTTAACATAACATATCCTTTAACAGGACTAGTTCGTACACCCTGAACAGTTTCCAAGAATGTTGATTCACTGCTTTCAGCTGCCAATCCAAAGTCAAGAATAGCCCTATAAATTCCAGGATTTTCTGTTGCCTCAAACATTTCATTAGAAGCGGTTATTACAAAAATAGGCTTTTCTCCTCCATAATCTACTTCATAAACAGCTAGATTTGTTTGGTCTATATTCTCGACATCAATTTGCTTTGGAAGATTATCAAAACCAACTTCCTTAACAGAATTAATTTTATCTTTATCTATTCCCTTATTTTCAAGAATTCCATTTACTACTTTTTTAACACTATCATTTAATCCAATTGTTTCTGCAAACACTCCAGAAAGCATTAAAATTGCAGCAAACATTACAAAATAAATAAAAACTTTCTTTGTCCCCTTTTTCATATTCCTAAGAACAAAGAGATATATTTAAAGATTATGATAGAATATTTAAAATATAGAAGTTTTAATTAAAAATGGAAAATATAATAACGCTGGAAAAAATTGAAAAATATTTCAAACTAACAGAAAGCGCACTAAAAGAAGTAAAAAAGAACATAATTACAGGAAAGGAAAAATACGCAAAAGAGATAATTGAGATGGTTGAAAATTATATTTCAGATGCAAAACACTTTAGGAAAAAAGAAGATTTTGTAAATTGCTTTGCTGCACTAAATTACGCGCATGGCTGGCTTGACTCTGGAGTAAGATTAGATATTTTTGATGTCAAAGATGATAAATTATTTACAGTAAAATAAAAACAAATAAAAACATCTTCTTATTAATATAAATATGAGACTAGCAATTATAGGGATACAAGGTAGCGGAAAAGGAACTCAAGCAAAACTTATTGAAAAAAAATTCAAACTTAAAAGAGTGACTGTTGGTGAAATATTAAGAAAAGAGATAAAACAGAATACAATCAGAGGGAGAATCCTTGCAAAATATATGAATAAAGGATTAATGGCCCCAAATTTTATTGTTAATAAAATAATTTTAAAAAACACACCAAAGGATGATTTTATAATAGACGGATTTCCCAGAGATGAAAGACAGTTAAATATAGCAGACAAAATTAATTTAGAAAGAGTAATTCTCCTAACACTTACAAAAAAAGAAGTTTATAAAAGAGTAGAAATAAGAAGAAAGATAGAAAAACGAACAGACGATGAGGAAAAAGCACTAAAAACTCGTTTAAAATTATTTTATGAACACTCTCCAAAGATAATCAAACATTTTAAAGACAAGCTTATAAAAATAAATGGAAATCAGTCCATAAAAAAGGTTTTTTCAGATATTGAAAAAGCATTAAAAAAACAAAAATGAAAATTATTTTAACAGAAACGAATTTTAGTAAACTTAAGGATTTGGTTAAAAAAGCTAAATCTGAAGAGAAAACTGTGATATTTACATCAGAAGATGATGAATTAAATAGAAAAGTTGTTGAAAAGCTTGATATAAATATTCTTCTCATCAATCAAAAAGGAAGAAAAGATTTTCAAAAGCAAAGAAATTCTGGTTTTAATCAAGTCCTTGCAAAAGCAATGAAAAAAAAGAGCATAATTCTTGGGATTAACCTAGATGAATTAGTGGAAGAGAAAAATTTAACTAATAAAGCAGAAATTATAGCAAGAATAAAGCAGAACATTTTTCTTTGCAATAAAAATAAGGTTCAAATTCAATTCATTGTAAAAGATGAAAAAAACAATAGAAATTTACACGATTTAAAATCATTAGGAATAGTTCTTGGGATGCCTACTTGGATGACTGCAAAGCTTTCAAAACAATTTTAAATCCATCAATTCTCTATTTTTAATATTAAAATGAATATACAAAAACTTATTGAATCTTTAAGTCCAAACGAAAAAAAGATTCTTCCTCATTTAAATGAAAAAATAAATGAAATATGCAAAAAATCCAATTTAGATAAGACTTCTGTAGTCAGGGCACTAGAGTATCTCCAAAACAAGGGGATTATTGAATTAGAATATGAAAAGAAGAAGATAATAGAACTTGACATAAACGGTGCACTTTATCTAAAAAAAGGATTACCTGAAAGAAGATTACTAAATCTGTTAAATGATAAACACATTATTTCGCTTCAAGAAGCTATGAAAGAAAGCGGATTATCAGAAGACGAATTTAGAGCATCTTTAGGTGCGCTAAAGAAAAAAGCTTTAATTGATTTAAAAAATGAGAAGATAATCTTAAACGCAAACAGAGAAGAAATATCAAAAAAGACTCTTGAAGAACAATTTCTAGAAGCTCTTCCAATTGAATATGATTCTTTAGCTCCAGAACAACAGTTTGCATTAAAAATTCTTCAAAGCAGAAAGCAGCTTGTTGAAATAAAAGAAGATAAAAAAATTGTTATAAAAATAACTCAATTAGGAAAAGAAATAATAAAATCAAAGTTAAATACTCAGCAACTAATAGAAAAAATAGACTCTGAGATGTTAAAAAAGGAATCAAATTGGAAAGGCAAAAAATTCAGAAGATATGATATGACTTCCCCTGTTCCGGAAATATATGGTGGAAAAAGACACTTCTTAAATCAAGCAGTAGATTATGGAAGAAAAGTTTGGACAGAGATGGGATTTAAAGAAATGAAAGGAAATATGATTCAAAGTTCATTCTGGAATTTTGACGCTTTATTCACAGCCCAAGATCATCCTGTTAGAGAAATGCAAGACACATTCTTTATCAATAAAAAAGCAGAACTTCCAGATAAAAAAATTGTTTCAAAAGTAAAAGAAGCTCATGAAAAAGGAGTTGGAGGAAGCAAAGGATGGCAGTACGAATGGAATGAGGAAGAGGCTAAAAAGCTTGTCTTAAGAACTCACACAACTTGTCTTTCAGTACAAACTCTTGCAAATTTGAAAAAAGAAGAATTGCCTGCTAAGTTTTTTGCTATAGGAATAAATTTCAGAAATGAAACTGTTGATTGGTCTCATGGGTTTGAATTCTTGCAAACAGAAGGAATTGTTGTTGATAGAAATGCAAATTTCAGACATTTATTGGGATACTTAAAAGAATTCTTTAGAAAAATGGGATTTGAAAAAATAAGAATAAGACCCTCATACTTCCCTTATACTGAGCCAAGTGTTGAAATAGATGTTTGGCACCCAGAGAAGAAGATATGGTTTGAATTAGGGGGAGCAGGAATGCTTAGACCAGAAGTAGTAATTCCACTTTTAGGAGAATATATCCCGGTTTTAGCTTGGGGACCTGGTTTCAGTAGAATGTGCATGGATTATTATGATATAAAAGATTTGAGAGAGATAAACAAAAATGATTTAACTCAGTTAAGAAAAATTAAATTTTGGATGAAACAATAAAATGACAAAACAAAAAACAGATTGTATATTTTGTAAAATAGCAAAAGGGAAAATTCCGAGTGTTAAAATTTGGGAAGATAAGAAACACTTTGCATTCTTGGATTTAAGACCAAGTAGAGAAGGTATGACTTTAGTTATACCAAAAAAACATTTTGATAGCAATCCAACCCTAATGCCAGATAAACAATACAAGGACTTACTTCTTGTAGCAAAAAATATTGCAAAATTACTTGAAGAAAAATTAGGTTGTAAAAGAGTTGTATTTGTAATTGAAGGGCTTGGTGTAAATCACATTCATGTTAAATTATATCCTGTTTATGATAATGAATCTGAAGGCAGTATAACTGCTCCTTCTGGTCCCAAAAAATCAGATGAAGAGTTAAATAAAGTTGCAGAAAAAATCAGGGGAAAATTATGAAAGCACTATCACTAAAACAACCATTTGCAGAACTTGTAATTGAAGGGAAGAAGAAAATAGAATTAAGAAATTGGAATACTAAGTTTAGAGGAGATTTCTTTATTCATGCTTCAAAAAATCCAGATAAAGAATCTATGAAAAGATTTGGATTTACAACATTGCCTACAGGTTTCTTAGTTGGCAAAGCCACATTAACAGGAGTAAAAGAATATGCAAATGAAGAGGAACATTCTGCTGATAAAGAACTTCATCTAGCTTCGAGTTCTTGGGGAAATCACGGATTTATTCTCGAAAACCCCAGAAGATTAAATACTCCACTAGAATTCAAAGGACAATTAAATTTCTTCGAAACAGGTTTAGAATAAAATGGCACTAGTAAAAATAAGCAGAAAACTCTTTGAAAAAGAAATAGGGAAGCTAGATGAAAAAATGCAAGAGAGAATTGCAATGTTTGGTACTCCACTTGAAAAATTTGATGAAAATGAAATGGAAATAGAAATATTCCCAAATAGACCTGATCTACTTTCTTATCAGGGATATAAAAGAAGTTTTTTAGCATTCCTGGGTAAAAAGACAGGATTAAAAAAATACGAACTAAACAAACCAGAAAAAAATTATCAAGTAATTATAGACTCTTCAGTAAAAGACGTTCGTCCATTTACAGCTTGCGCAATTGTAAAAGATTTAAAACTTGATGATGAAAGGATAAAAGAATTAATTGAAATTCAAGAAAAACTCCATTTAACATTGGGAAGAAAGAGAAAAAAATTAGCAATAGGGATTTATCCTCTTGAAAAAATAAAACTTCCAATAACATTCAAAGCTCTTGAACCAGATTATATTAAATTTATACCATTAGAATCAGATAGAGAAATGTCTGGGTTGCAAATTCTTCAGAAACATCCAACTGGAAAAGAATATGCACATTTGCTTGCAGGAAAATCAAAATTCCCTATTTTTGTAGATGCGGAAAATAAAGTTTTAAGTATGCCTCCAATAATTAATTCTCAATTAACTGGAAAAGTTACTGAACAAACAAAAGAAGTATTTATCGAATGCTCAGGATTTGATTATAAGATATTAAAGAAATGCCTAAACATTTTGATTACAGCACTTGCAGATATGGACGGAAAAATATATCAAATGGAATTAAAAGGAGCTCCAGAAAAGCTATCTCCCTCTTTTGAAACTGAAAAGATGAAAATTTCATTAAAAAATGTAAATCAATTATTAGGAACAGAGATTGATGAAAAAAGACTCAAACAACTTCTTGAAAATATGGGGTATAATTATAATCAAAAAGCAAACGAAGTTGAAATAGGATGCTGGAGAACAGACATTCTTCATGAAGTAGATTTAATTGAAGATGTAGCAATAGCATATGGTTATGAAAACTTTATTCCAGAAATACCTCAGATTTCTACTATTGGTAGAGAAAATTCAAAAGAAATAGTTAAAAGAAAAATAGCTGAAATTCTTGCCGGATTAAATATGCTAGAAGTATTAAATTATCATATCACAAATAGAGAATATCAGTTTGAAAATATGGGGATTCCAGAAAAACAAGAAAAAGGGTTTATTGAAATTGAAAATTCAAAAACAGAATATAATATTTTGAGAACAAATCTCTCTCACTACATTATGAAAAATCTTTCTGAAAATGTTGATTCAGAATATCCACAGAAAATATTTGAAATTGGTACAACATTTGAATTAAAAAAAGAAATTGAAGAGAATGAAAAGCTTGCTATTGCTATAGCTCCAGGAAATTTTACTGAAACAAAACAATCCATTATTTATCTATTTAATTCATTAGGATTAAAAGTAAATTTTGAAGAAGCAGAAGAAGTACCAACACATTTTATTGAAGGAAGAACTGCAAATATTCTTTTAGATAATAAAAAAATAGGGATAATTGGAGAAATACACCCAAGAATTCTAAAAAATTGGAAAATTAAGATGCCTGTAGCATTAGCTGAAATCTCACTAGAAGAAATTTTTAAGAAATTTTAACCAAAATAACCATTATTATTTTTTTCGTTTTTAGAATCCCAGTTTGTCTTTATTTTTTCTATTACTTTCAAAAAACCTTCTTTCATCACAACCCATTTTTTATATGAATTGTTTATAAAATCCGCTTCTTTTTTTTCAGAATAAGAAACATCTAACTCAATCATTTCAAGTTCAATTTTTGCAAGTTCTTTGTAAATATCTGACAAAATTTTCTTTTCATTTTCAGTCATGCTTTTAATTAAAGAAAAAATAAATATTGGAGAATTTGCAGGATTAATTATTAATTCAACAAATCTTAGGTAATTTGAAAATTTTTCAGCCATAACTTTGCTAACTTCCCTTATTAAAAAGTCAGTCTCTGTTTCAGATAATTTTTCAACTGAAAATTCTTCATTCATCCTGTCAAAATCAGGGAGATTATGTTTATCTTGTAATTTTTTATAGTCTAATTTTAATTTTGTGAGATCTTGCGCTTCTTTCTTTTCCATAAGGGTTATTGATAAATAGGTTTTATAAATATGTTGGGATTTCAAAATATGGAATAAGAAATAGTGAATATGAATATAATCTTGCCACAGTAGTTCAGCTGGTTAGAATACGTCATTGGTAATGACGCGGTCGGGAGTTCGATTCTCCCCTGTGGCTTAATATTAAATAAAAATTTTTACAAATATTAATTATAAATAAATTATAGAAGAAAAATTATTTCTTAAAAATTTTATTGAACAGCTTCATGAATAATAAAACAAGCAAAGCTAAGAAAAAAGCTACAGAAATAAATGCAAATATAATCCATAAAAATTCAAATATATTTCCAAGAACTCCTTCTAAGATTACATAAAGTATCCATGAGATAAGTGCTAATAAGACAAATAAAACTAAATTTCTAATAACAATTCCAAGTTTAACTGATGAAAATATAGACTTCTTTTCAACTTTAGAAACCTTAGATTTTGAAACAGGTTTTTTTCTAACTACTTTCCTCTTTTTAGCCATATTAGTTATACGAAATTATTATTTATAAATATTACCAATTAAACTTTTGTTGAGTTAATTGTTAAATTTGTATCATTTGTCAGATTAGTTTGGTCTAATTTCCAATTCATATCAACAGCATTTGCAGTAACTGTCTTTACATTTTTGAAAGCATGTCCCAACCATAAGAAATACAATTTTCCCGCTTCTTTCATTCCTTCAAAAGTTTTCAAATCAATATCTTTTCCTTTGATTACAGAAGAAAAACTAAAATAAAAAGAGAGTATCAAAAGAATAAAAAATATTGCGACAATTTTATGCTTAAAATGTTTTACTTCAGTTATTAACCAAATTGCAACAGCCAATCCTATAACTAAAAAAATAATCGCATTCACCATAAAATAAATTTAACTAAAAGAACTATAAAAAGATTTCTGCATAGCCCCACCAGGATTCGAACCTGGGTCACAAACTTCAGAGGCTTGTATACTTGACCACTGTACTATGGGGCTTTAAATTCTCCTAAAAAATCAAATAAAAAACACTATTAAAATCTAACTAATTTGAAGCTAAGAAAAAATTTAAAAATCAACGTCAATTTCTTATATTATGAAAAAAGGGAACGATAAAGATTTTAAAAAATTGGAAGAAACACTAATTCAGGTAGGATTAAGAATAGCAAAGAGAGGAGAAGGAGCACTTTTTGTAGTAGGAGAAATTGAATATTCTCCCCTAATTAATCAATCAGTTCCACCTTTCAAGGCAGTTGATAATCCAAAACTTCTTGAATCACTTGCATTGATGGATGGTGCAGTAATAATTGACAAAAGAGGATTCGTTGTTGCATATGGTGTGAGAATAAAATCTACAAAAATATTCAAAAATTTTGGAACTAGACATTCAGCAGGATTAAGTGCAGCTAAAGGAGATAATTTAGTTGTATTAATTTCTGAAGAAGACAAGAAAGTAAGAATTCTAAAAAAAGGAAAAATGATTATGCAATTTGATGCTCTTCAAAAGAATGTTGAGCAGAATGTTTCTCATGCAGTTGAAATTCTTGAAACAGTTGGAGCAGGAACACTAGGCACAATTGGAACCAGTCTCCTTCTTCCAGCATTAGGAATTGCATTTGTACCTGGAGTAATTTTCTTTGGTTCAGCTTATTGGATTTCAAAATTAATTAAGAAAAGAATTGGAAAATAAAACGCCCCGGCCGAGATTTGAACTCGGGTTACCACCGTTCTCCACCGCCTCTAAAGATGTTAGGGCGGCAAATCATCATATCTGCCTTAGAGAAGGCTGAAACTATCATCTCAACGACTAAATTTCGATATGTTTGAGAGGGTGGCGTTCTTGGCCTCTGAACTATCGGGGCATAACATTAAAACTCTCAAAAAATCCAGACTAAAATACTATTAAAAGTTAACGATGTTAGTAATTCCACCTATCAACTTAAAGCTTAAAAACCAATTTTCATTATACTTCTCATGGGTTCAACACCAGAAAGAAGTTTTGTTAAAGGGATTATTTGGGAAATAATCTCATTCATCTTAACTCTTGTCGTTGTTTTTATGTTGTATAAAAATATTTTACTCTCATTAAAAATTACTGTAATACTTACATTAATCAAAATACCTTTTTATTTTATTCACGAAAGAATTTGGAAAAAAATAAAATGGGGAAAGATTCCAGAAAAACTATACAGAAAAAAACAGAAGAATAGAAGACAACATTTATAAAATAGATAAAATTAATTTAATAATAAAAAGAGGATAAAATGGTCTGGTTAGAAGTTGAATGCAAAGTGAAGCTTGAGGATTCTCAAATAAAAGATTTAAGAAAACGTATTGAAAAAATTGCAAAATACAAAAAAGGCGGAGTAAAAAAAGATGATTACTTTGCAATACAAGAAAAAGGATATCCTAAAAAAGCCTTCAGAATAAGGCAAATGGGTGATGAATTAGAAGTCTGTTTTAAGAAGTGGAAAACAAAATTATGGTATCCAAATGCTCTAAATCCCAAAGTTGTTGTAAAACAAGAATTTGAGTTCACATTAAAAGGCAAAGATGAAGCTGAGGACATATTAGAATTATTTGAAGATTTTGGGTTTAAGGAATGGGTTAAAAAAATAAAGAAAAACGAAACATATAGTTATAATAAAAATAAAAAATTATCAATTGAATTAAATCATGTAAAGAATTTGGGCTGGTTCATGGAAATGGAATATTTATGTCAAGAACCTGAAGCAAAAAAAGCAATAAACTTAATTTTATCTGTTCTAAAAGAATTAGATATTGACCATAATCAAATAGACAACACTGGTTACACAAAAATGCTTTGGTATAAAGGAACTGTTGGAAAAGAGAAATTTATAGATAAAGAAACTGCACTTTAAATTTAAAAAATGAAATCTTACGTTGTAAAAAAAGGAAACAAATACTGGCCAAGTACAGAATTGAAAAAAATTGCTTGGGTAAGCGATCCTAAAATTTATGAAAAAGCAGATAAAAATCCTGTAAAATTCTGGGAAGAACGAGCTAAAGAAGGAATTACTTGGGAAAAAACTTGGACAAAAGCTTACGAAGAAAAACTACCCTACTTTACTTGGTTTAAAGGAGGTGAATTAAATTTTTCTGTGAATGTTCTTGATAGACATTTAGATAACGGTAAAAAACCTGCAATTGTTTGGGTACCAGAACCAATAAATGAACCTTCTATAACACTAACTTATGCTGAATTATACGATAAGGTAAATAGATTTGCAAACGTCTTAAAAGATTTCGGTGTAAAGAAAGGCGACGCTGTTTCAATTTATCTTCCAATGGTCCCTGAAGCTGCAATTGCAATGCTTGCTTGCACAAGAATAGGAGCAATTCATTCTGTTGTTTTCTCTGCATTTGCTGCTGATGCTTTAAAATCCAGAATAGAAGATTGTGAAGCAAGAGTATTGATTACCTCTGATAGTTATTTCAGAAGAGGTGCTCCAGAAGACTTACTTGAAAAAGCAAAAAAAGCTTTACCAGGAACCAAGATAGAAAAAGTAATAGTTGTTGAAAGAGCAGACAAAACAAAAAAATATACTGGAATGTTTTCAGGATTCAATGAACTTCTAAATTCTCAAAAAAATTCTTATTGCAAACCTGAAACAATGAAATCAGAAGACCCAATGTTTATTCTTTATACTTCTGGAACAACAGGAAAACCAAAAGGAATTCTTCACGATACAGGAGGCTATGCTGTTCAATCTTACTGGACAACAAAATTAGTTTTCAATTTACATCCTGAAGATGTAATGTGGTGCACTGCAGATATTGGATGGATTACCGGTCATACCTATTGTATATATGGTCCATTATTAAATGGTGCAACAACAGTGATGTATGAAGGGACTCCAGACTTCCCAGATTCTGGAAGATGGTGGAAAATAATTGATGATCAAAAAGTAAATATTTTCTATACTGCTCCAACAGCAATAAGAATGTTCATGAAATGGGGTGAACAATGGCCAAAGAAATACAAATTAGATACATTAAAACTTTTAGCAACTGTGGGAGAACCAATAGATGAAAAAGCTTGGAATTGGTATTTCACTTATATTGGAAAAAAGAGATGTCCTATAATTGATACTTGGTGGCAAACAGAGACAGGAGGAACTTTAATTAATGTACTTCCAGGAGTTGGACCATTTATCCCTACTGTAGCTGGAAAAAGTTTCCCAGGAACAAGACACGCAATATTTGATGAAAAAGGAAAGAAAACAAATCATGGATTCTTAGCTCAGTTAAGTCCATATGCACCAGGAATGTTACACGGAGTTTACAAAAACCATGAAAAATATGTTGAAACTTACTGGAAAACATTCAAGAAAAATTATGATACAAGTGATGGAGGAGTAACATTTGAAAAAAATTATATTAGAATTACAGGAAGAACTGATGATGTTATGAAAGTTGCAGGCCACAGATTATCAACAGGTGAATTGGAAAATGCACTCAACAAATTCCCTCTAGTAAATGAATCTGCAGTTGTTCCTATACCAGACCAAATAAAAGGACAAGTTCCAGTTGCATTCATAGTTTTAAAACAAGGTACTGGATCAGATGATTTAGAAAAACAGATTAAATCACATGTAGACAATGTAATTGGTCCTACAGCTAGACCTGCAAAAATTTACTTTGTAACAGACCTGCCAAAAACACGTTCAGGTAAAATTATGAGAAGAATATTAAAGAACATTTTATCAAATGAAGAGCCTGCTGGGTTAATGACTTTACTAAATCCAGATTGTGTTGAAGCCATAAAAAAGATTGTAACTGCTGCAGCTCAAAAAGTGGCAACAACTCCTGTTAAAAAATAATTTTACATCTCAATAATTCTTAAAAACAACAACTAAGCTAAATTATTATGCAAAATTTAGGTATTTTAGTTATAGACATGCAACCAACATTTATTGAAAAAATAGATTTTTATAAAAAAGACTCCCTTATAAATAAACAGTTAGCATTAATAGATTTCGCAGAAGATAATAACATTCCATTATTTGTTTTGGAATATATTGTTAGTCTAGAAACTATAGAAAAATTAAAGGAACCGCTTATAAATGCAGGTTCTTTTTTTATAGACAAATATAATGATAATGCATTTATAATTATAGAAAATCCAAAAGGAGAAGAAGGGCATAAGTATATATCAAATCTTGATCCAATAATACTTAGAAAATATTTTTCAGGTAAATTTTGTTATGAAAAAGATGTTAAAGAAAGCGAATTAGAATCAATCTTAAAAGAAAAAAGAATAAAAAATTTAATTCTAACTGGAGTACATAAAGATGCATGCGTATTAGCAACAGCAAAAGAAGCAAAAAAGAGAGGATATAATCTAATTATTGCAAAAGATTTAATGGATGAAGATGAGGGTTATGCTGATGATTGGTATCAAAAAAATACAACTTATCTAAACTCAATTCATCAAATATATAATCTTATTCAAAGCCCAACATTTATCAATAATTAATTCTTTAATAAAAAATGGTAGATTATACAAAAAATATTCCAAAAATAATGGATGCATTAAAAGAAAAATATCCTTCTAATGAACAGACTACTTTAAATAGAATGAGAAAAAAACCAGATGCTTTCAAAGTTTTAATTTCTTGTCTGCTTTCTTTAAGAGCTAGAGATGAAAATACTGAAAAAGTCTCAAAGCAATTATTTGAAGTTGCAAACACTCCGCAAGAAATTCTACAAATTCCTGTAGAAAAACTAGAAAAATTAATTTTTTCTTCTGGACACTATAAAAAGAAAGCAAGAGTTCTTCAGTCTGTTTCAAATGAGTTAATAACAAGATTTAATTCGCAAGTTCCAGATAAAAAAGAGGATTTGCTAAGCATTAAAGGAGTTGGTCCAAAAACAGCAAACATTGTTCTTGCATTTGCATTTGGACAAGCAGTTTTACCCATTGACACTCACTGTCATAGAATTCCAAATAGACTCGGCTGGGTTCAAACAACTTCTCCTGAAAAAACAGAAAAAGAGCTTGAAAAGATACTTCCAAAAAAATACTGGAATGATTTTAATGCGATATTTGTTCAATTTGGAAGAGATATTTGCCAGCCAGTTTCACCAAAATGTTCTGAATGCCCGATAAACAAATTTTGCCCAAAAATTAATGTAGAGAAAAGCAGATAAAAAAGTGTAATAATATTTAATAACTAAAATATTTTTAAAAAAGAATGTTAGAATTAATTACAAAAGAAGAATTCTTAGAAGAAATATTCACTGAAAACAAAGAAATGTTTGAAGAATATATGAAAAAACATGGACATTCCAAAAAAGATGTTATCTCAGATTTAGCAGTATATATTCATGCGATGAAAACACCCCTCTATCTCTCAAATGATGAAGGAGGATGGTTTCAGATTAAAGAAGTAAAAGAATCCCTTCCAGTAATATTAGGATATTATGAGATAATGGAAGAACATTTTAATAAGAAAAAATTAGATCCAAATATGAAAGTTCAACAATGTACTATTTTTCCTACAAAAAAGGGTGAAGAAATATATAAAAAATATAAAGAATGTTCTAATTAATCTTCAATCCAAAGCTTTTTAAACAAAATTTTTCTATTTCTAACATGAAGAGAAGTTCAAGAAGATGGAAAAAGGATGGCCAAATGAGATGGAAATGGCAAAGAAAAAGGCTAAAGAAAGAAAAGCATAAACGTAAAATAAAACGTGAATAATTCTAATTGTTAATATATATTTGAAGTTAATTATCCTTAAAAACTAAAAAGAACAAAAAGTTTTATGGATAGAGGTTCGAGTAAACCACATATTGTTGAACTATCAAGATTAATACGGCACTGTTTAGAATTAAATAATTCTGATTCAAGGATAAAATTAGCAGATATGACAATAAAAGGTGAAGACCTGCTTGATGCATTCAAAAATCTACAGATTGATTTTGCAAGAGAATATAAAGATAAAATCTCAGACCTAGAATCACATTATAATGAACTCGAGAAAGATTATGAATCCTTGAAGAGAGATTATGAAAAAGCAGGAAATAAATTAGAGAAAATAGAATCATTAATAAAAAATTCTGTTCCGATTAAGATTCAGTCAATTCTAAATGAAGAAAAAGGCTCGCACTTTTAAATCAAAATTCTGTGTATAAATGTAACAATACCTAAAACAAATAGGACAGATCCAACAAGCTTATTCAGATTTTTTTCTTTAATCAAATTTGCAATTTTAGAAGAAAGGAAAGAACCTGCAACCCCTCCGACTATTGCAAATGCTAAAAGTATCCAACTAAAAGTCATTTCTTTAATATAATATATATGGGCTAAAGCTCCAAATAATGCTATAAAGAACATAACAAAGACGGATGTTCCAATTGCAGAATGAGTTTCAAAGTTCAAGATGAAAATAAGTAAAAGAAGAATCGTAATTCCTCCTGCAGCCCCAAGACTTCCCCCCAAAAGGCCTACAAAAAATGAAGCAATAATTGCAATCCAAAATCTTGTCTTAGAATAATTTTTAATTTCACTTACTTCGTTTAATTTTACTCTCCTTTTAAATAATAAAATACCTGTAAAAGCAGTAAACAAAGAAGTAACTCCTACTAAATTCGCATTTGAAACACTTTTAGAAAGATAACTACCGATAATTGCTCCAAAGACTGCCAAAATAGAAAGGTAAAAACCTGTCTTTATATCTAGGTGCTTATATCTCTCATACATAAAGAAAGCAGCAAGAGAAATAAAAACATCCAAAGCTAAGCTTATACCGATAAGTGTAAAAGCATCATAATTAAAGAATAAAAGAACTAGGGGTGCAAAAGCTACAATCGCAGATGCTCCAACTATTCCAGTTATCATTCCTGTGACAAGGCCTGCTAAAACAAAAATTAATGCTTCTGAAACCACGTTTAAAATAAATAAACAGCATTATTAAAATTAATTATTTTATTGAAAGAAAATTATATTAGCAAACTATGTACAAAAGTTAAAGCCCCTAATAAAAATAAAATAATTCCAACCATCTTATTTAATTTTTTTTCATCGGCAACATTTGCTAATTTAGAAGAAAACAAAGCCCCAAACACTCCTCCAACTATAGCATACAAAAGAAGCTCTAAATGGAATCCCATAAAAACAATACGATTAATATGTGCTAATGAACCTGCAAGTGCAATAAAAAACATAACAAATATTGAAGTTCCAATTGCAAGATGCGTTTCAAAATCCAAAAAGAAAATTAAAAGTAAGAAAATAAATATTCCTCCTGCAGAACCTATTCCTCCTCCCAACATTCCTACAACAAATGCTAAAATTAATGCAATTATAAATTTAGATTTAGAGTAATCCCTATACTTCTTTACTTCTTTTGAACTTGTTTTTCTTCTATATAATAAAACTCCTGTTAATGCTGTAATTAAAGATGTAATACTAAGCAAGTTAGTCCCAGGAATGAATTTTGATAAATAACTACCTAAAATTGCCCCAAAAACAGCAGGTATTGAAAGATAAAATCCTGTTTTAAAATCAATATGATGGAATCTTCTATAAATAAGAAGAGCGAGCAGTGAAACAAAAACATCAACAGCCAAACTAACACCAACTAATGCAAACAAACTATAATTAAGGAATAAGATGATTATAGGAACAAAAACAACAATTGCAGATGCCCCAACTAATCCAGTTACGATTCCTGTAACAAAACCTGCTAAAAGGAAGACTAATGATGACACCCCCATTTTAATTAAAATGAAAAACGCTTATTAAATCTAATTATTTTCAAGAAAATTAATAAAAAATATACTTATTTTATCACAATAACCTTTATTAACCAAGTTGATTTTTTTGTTGTCTATGGTAAGCTCAATTTGGACAGAAAAGTATAGACCTTCCAAATTCCATGAACTTGTAGGCCAGGATGAAATTGTAAAGAGAGTTGAAGGATTAACTAGTTCAATGAATATTCCTCATCTACTTTTTGCAGGGCCAGCAGGAACAGGAAAATCTAGCCTTGCTTTAATTATTGTTAAAGAACTTTATGGAGCTAGCTGGAAAGAAAATTATCTTGAATTAAACGCCTCCGATGAAAGAGGAATTAATATAGTAAGAGAAAAGGTCAAAAATTTTGCAAGGACAAAATCAATAGGAAATGTGCCTTTCAAAATAATTTTTCTTGATGAAGCAGATGCACTAACACCAGAAGCTCAGCAAGCATTAAGAAGAACTATGGAAAATTATTCTTCAACTTGTAGATTTGTTTTATCTTGCAACTATTCAAGTAAGATAATTGATCCAATACAATCACGTTGTGGTATCTTCAGGTTTAAACTTCTTGAAAAGAAGGATATTGAAAAATACCTTTTAGATATTGCAAAGAGAGAAAATTTAACTGTAAAGCCAGAATCAATTGAGATATTATATGAAGGAAGCGAAGGAGATTGCAGACGTGCTACAAATTTGCTTCAAGCAACAGCTTCTATCTCTCCAAATATAACTCCAGAATTAGTATCCACAATAATTTCAAATGCTAAACCCAAAGACATCAAAGTAGTATTAGATTATGCGCTTGCAGGAGATTTCCAAAGAGCAAGGGAAAAACTTTTGGATGTTATGCTAAAGGAATCTATTTCAGGACAGGATGTTATAAAGGCTATTCAAAAAGAAATATGGAATTTACCAATTGAACCTGAACTAAAGGTTAGATTAACAGAAAAAACAGGAGAATCAGAATTCAGAATTGTCGAGGGAAGTGACCCATTTATACAGCTTCAGGCTCTTCTTGCAAGCTTTGTTCTTGCAGGTTTAGGGAAGGAATAAAAATGAATCAAGAGGATGCTTCTTATTTTCAAAAAGTTGCAGAAACTTCATGGGAACTTGTTAATGAAATTCCTCCAAGATTTAATTATGAAGGAAAATATCTAACTTCAAAATTAAGAGAAACTGTAGCAGATGTTTTTCAGAATCAAATTCTTCCTGTACATGCTAAAGAAAGAATTGATGAATTGTACGAATTGCTTGATAAATTAACCAAACTTAATTAAAATTAAATAATATTAATTCAAATGACAACTACTTGGGTAGAAAAATACAGACCAAAAACTTATACAGAAATAAAAGGGCAAGAAGAAGCAGTTGAAAAAATAAAAAATTTTATTGAGGAATTTGATAAGCACGATTCTAAAAAAGCATTAGTATTGCATGGTCCTCCTGGAACAGGTAAAACAAGTTTAGCACACGTGGCAGCTAGGGAAACTCAGTCAGAAATATTTGAGTTAAACGCTTCTGATTTAAGAGATAGAGAAAGACTTGAAGGAACATTAAAACCTGCAATGGAGCAAAAGTCTCTTGTTAATGATAAAAAATTAATCTTAGTTGATGAAGTTGATGGAATTTCAGCAGTAGATAAAGGAGGACTAACAGAATTAATGGATTTAATCGACGCTGCAAACTATCCTGTAATTATAACTGCAAATGACATCTGGGATAAAAAATTAAATCCTTTAAGAAAAAAGACTCAATTAATTCAGTTAAAAGAGATAAATTATAGAATCATAAAAGAAGTATTAATAGGAATTTTAAGAAAAGAAAAAAATTTTGTAGAAGATGACGTTCTTACAAGACTTGCATTGAAGGCAAAAGGAGATTTAAGAGCAGCAATCAATGATTTACAATCAATTTCAAAATTAAAGGATTCTTCCCTAATTGATTTTGATGAAAGAAATAAAGAAGTTGACATCTTTAATGCTTTAAAGAAAATATTCAAAGAAAGACCTGCGGAGGACATGTTAGGAATATATGATTCAGTAAAAATGCCTCTAGATGAAATAATCCTTTGGGTAGAAGAAAATATTCCTGCAGAATATAAGGGAAAAGATCTTGCAAGGGCATACGATTTGCTGAGCAAAGCAGACATATTCAAGGGAAGAATTTACAAACAACAATACTGGAGATTTTTAGTTTATGAAAACATATTCTTAAGCTACGGAATTTCATCATCAAAAAAACAAATCAAGTCTGCTTACACTGCCTACAAAAAACCAACCAGAATATTGAAAATATGGATGAATAATCAAAAAAATGCAAAACTTAAGACAATAGCAACAAAATATGCACAATATGTTCACATTGGACAGAAAAGAGCAATGCATGAGTTCCCAATAATAAAACAGATTATCAATTCTAACGCAAGTATTTCTAAAGAACTTAAACTTGATGAAGAAGAATTAGCATATTTGAAAAGTTAATTATATTTGTACTGAGAAATAATTATTGTGTAAATCTCATTAATCGATTTAAGTTAACATACTAACAATATTAAAAAATTATTATCAATAACTAAAATTAATTAAAAATAGATAAATTTAGCAATTTCCAGAAGCAGCTGAACTTGCTGAACTTAATGTTGTTGAACATCCTGTTGGAACACTGTTAAATGCACTACAAACAGCTTCTTTAAATGCATCAGCATTTCTTGCAGCATTAACTTTAACACCATTCACTACTAAAGTAGGTGAACCTGTTACTCCAGCTTGCTGAGCTAAGTTTGATGCTGTTGTCTGTAAAGCACTTCCTTGAGTCTTAACACAATCAAATACTTTTGTTGAATCTATTCCTAATGATTTCATAAGTTTAGTTGATTCTGTCGTATCGCATTCAACTGTCTTTGTTGAACTACAAGCAGGATAAATATCAGTTACGAACTTTGCAGAATAATCCCAAAACTTAGCAGGATAAAGCTTCTGTATACATAATTCAATTTTGTTTTCTTGAGCTTCAAAATCTCCATGTCCAGCATAATATGGAACAACTTCGAATTCAGCATTGTCTTTTAATAACTTAGCAACTTCTGTAAAAGGTCCTTGAGCTTGAACACCATAAGGGCAATATCCCCAAACAAATAACTGAACTGAAGGCTTATCTGTTTTAGGAACTTCTTCTTGAGTTTGAGTATTAGAATTTGTAGTTGCTTTTTCTTCTTCAGCAAGAGGAATTAATCCACTTCCCTGAGCTATCCAATTACCATCTTTTGTAAAAAATAAAGGAACTGTCTGCCCTTGAATATTCATATTAACTTGGTAAACTCCACTTACTTTTTCAACAGATTCTACTGTTCCTTCAACTTGAAGTTTGTTTGTTACAAAATCTCCTGCAAGTTTTCCAAGATTATTAGAAGAAACTGCATTTCCAGTAATTCCAAAAATATTTCCTGCAATTAACAAAGCAACTAATAGAACTAAAACAATAGTTGAAACCAACCAAGGATTGCTCCTTCCCCTTTTCACACTGAATTCGTCACCCATCTTGAGAATAAAACGATTCCCTTTAAAAATATTATGGTTTTCAAATCCACATAATAAACAACTGCTTTCCAAACAAAACAAAGAATTAAAAATTAAGATAAATTAATTTAATCATGGTGTATGATATTATAACTGGAAGAAATGCTTCTGACAAAAAAGATTTTGGCAGTAGAGGACTCTCTTATCTTGGAAAAGGCTTTGTAAAGATGGGACAATTTACCTCATTAAGCAATAAAATATTTATGGATGTAATTAGAAGCCATGTTGTTTTAGTTGCAGGAAAAAGGGGTTCAGGTAAATCTTATACTCTAGGAGTAATTGCAGAAGAATTATCAAATCTTCCAAGAGAAGTTTCACAAAATATTGCTTCTTTAATGTTTGACACAATGGGAATTTACTGGACAATGAAATATCCAAATGAAAAAGATAAAGATTTACTACAAGAATGGGGACTAAAACCTCAAAGCCTGAAAGTTAAAGTCTTTGTTCCTTACGGGCTTTATGATGAGTATATTAAAAAAGGAATTCCTGTAGATGAAAAATTTGCACTAGATGTTTGCGAGATGAATGCTGAAGATTGGATTTTAACCTTTGGTCTGGATATAATAAATCCTGTTGCAGTCTTAATTGAAAGAGTAATTACAAAACTTAAAGAAAAGAAAAAGTTCCAGATGGACAGCATTATTGAAGAAATTGAAAAAGATGAAAAGACAGACAGAGAAATAAAAAACGCTGCAACTGGGTTGTTTGAAGCTGCAAGAACTTGGGGAGTTTTTTCAACAAAAGATACTGCACCAACAAAAGTAACAGATTTAGTAACTGCGGGAATTACAACTGTACTTGATTTAAGCATCTATAATTCTGTTGGAAGCTTTAATGTGAGAGCACTAGTAATAAGTCTGCTTTCAAGAAAATTATTCAATCAAAGAATGAATGCTAGAAAAAAAGAAGAAACAGATTCAATTTCAAAAGGGCTCAACTATTCAACATTTTCAGAAAAGAAAGAAACTCCGCTTGTTTGGTTATTTATTGATGAAGCACACGAATTTCTTCCTTTAGAAGGGAAGAGTCTTGCAAGTGACGCACTAATACAATTACTTAGAGAAGGGAGACAGCCTGGAATTTCTTTAGTTTTAGCAACACAGCAACCTGGACAAATCCATAGAGATGTTATGACTCAATCAGATGTAGTAATATCCCATAGAGTTACTTCTGCTCCAGATTTAGAAGCACTTAATAAAATAATGCAAAGCTATCTTCTTGAAAGTATAAAACAATATATGGATGATTTACCTGCTTTAAGGGGTTCTGCAATTATTCTTGACGACAATTCTGAAAGAATTTATCCAATGCGTGTTAGACCAAGATTTACTTGGCATGGGGGAGAAGCTCCCACTGCAATTAAGGCCGAAAAGAAGTTATAATAAATTGACACAATTCTTTTAAACAAATTAAAATAATTAAAAATATGCCCTGCTACATTGAAAAAAATAAAACAGGAATAGAATTAGCTAAAAGTATAGTTCAAGTAATTGATAGAAAAATAAAAAGAGAATACTGGACAAATGAAAGAATAGAAAAAGATTTTGCAAAACGCTCTTCATTAAAAATTTTCTACGATGAATCAACTTGTTTTATGAATCCCTGTTTAGACTTGACGCTTACCTCTGCGTCTATCCTATTTCAAGAAAAAATTCCTTACTTTTTTATAATTGAAGAACACAAACCCACGGAAGATTTCGATTTTAACAGGCTACATTTTGCACTAGAATTTAAGCATAATGAAGAAAAATACGTATTAAATTATAAAAGAGGAAATGAAGTACATGTCTATCCTGGAAATTATGAAGGTAGAAAAGATATACCCCGGGAATCACTAATAATTTATCCTGGAACACATATAAAACCAGACTTTCCAATTTATAAGAGCTTATTTTACGACAGTTTAGAAGAGCTGGCAAAAGAAGAATTAAATAATTACTCTTTTGAAAAAAATATTAACAGATTAAAAAAAGACAACTCTCTTGAAAATTTCAAAAGATATAAAGAAAAGTTTGGAGAAGAATTTAATATAATCACATCACCATAAAATCCACTCTAACACGTATTTTATACGGAGCAATCTCACCAGCAACTTTTGTTTTTAAAATCTTAATCTTCTTCTTAGCTTTTTCAGCTTCTTTCTTTATAAGATTAACAATCTTGTCTACCTCGTCAGCCTTGCAAAAATCATAATAATATATTTTGGTTTTATTTTTACTAAGCATAAAAGCCTCTTTCAAAAAACTATCTTTAAGTTGAGGTCTTGGCATAACAATATAATCAAACTTTTTTCCTTCTTTTGCTAATTTGAGAGCTGCTTTTTTTACATCTCCATTTACAAACTCAATTTTATTTTTAATTCCATTAATTTCTGCATTAATCTGTGCATATCTATTTGCTTCTCTATTTATCTCATTTGAATAAACTTTTTTCGGATTTGAATTTTTTGCAATTACAATTGAAAAAGGAGCAACTCCTGCAAACATTACAAAAATTTCAGAATTTTTCTTTATATCAGTTGCAATTTCTTTTCTTTCATTACTTAATCTTGGAGAAAAATAAGTCGTATCCAAATTAAATCTAAATGCACAATTATTTTCTCTATACAAAACTTCTTTATTTTTATCTCCTGCTAAATGCTTTGTCTGCATTTTTCTTAATCTTCCCGAAAATTTTCCGGATTTTTCAAGTACAGTTTTAAGAAATTTATTATTTTTTAATATCTCAGATGCAAATTTTTTCTTTTCAACCATTTTTGTTCCATTTGGAAAATTAACAACAGCAATATTTCCTAAAATATTAAACGAACGATGAATTTTTTCCATGATTAATAAAATAAATTCCTTAATTTAAACCTTGCGAATAATTATCTGTTACATTCGATTAACAGTTGCTCAAGATTATCCAAAGTTTACCATTAACTACTTCTTCCCAAACTCAACAAATTTTATAAACAACTTCTTCCTGTAAAATAGATGGTTGATTTAAGAGGGATGCTTTATTCTATAAATCCGGGAACTATGCTTCTTGGGCTTGCATTTATAATATTTTACGTGTTAATTCAGTTTTTACTTTCAAAATCAATGAAAGATAAACGTACTTCTGCAATAATTTCATTATGCGTTTCACTTCTTGCAGTTTATGGTATTAATAGAATGAATTGGGATTTGTCTGGCATTGCTCTTAATATAGGATTAAGTGAAGAAACAATTTATACTGTAGTCCCAATAGTCATATTGCTTGGATTAATTTTTATGATTTGGAAAGCAGGACTTCCAATAACTTTAATGGCATTTGGAGCAATTTTAATTGCTGCAAGCTTCTTTGTTTATGAAAAAACATTTTTATTATTCTTAGGGATATTTATTGTAGTAATTGGAATTTATTTATTCAGCAGAAAACATATTGATTCTGGAGCACTTGGACCACCAGGAAGAATTAGGCAATCGAGATCTTGGATTTTGGCAATATTATTAATAATAGTTTCTATTATAGCAATACTTAAAGGGGATATTACCTTAATTATAATGGGATTTGTAGCATTAATTTTAGGAATTATAATCCTTCTAGTAAAAATTTTAAAAAAATATTAAAAAGAGACTAAAACAAAATGTTTGATTTAAGCAGTATACTTTATTCGATACCTCCAAACCAGATGCTTCTAGGTCTTTCGTTTATAATATTCTTTGTGCTACTTAATTTTTTAATTTCAAAAACACTAAAAGGAAATAGAAGCTCTTCAACAATTATTGCATTATGTATCTCTCTTCTAGCAGTTTATGGGCTATACAGAATTAATTTTGACCTAGTTGCGATGCTTTCAAGTATAGGGTTACGAGGAGATTTTATTTACACAATACTGCCAATTATTTTAGCAGCAGGATTAATATTTGTATTCTGGAAAGTTGGATTCGGAAGAACTTTACTTATTGTGGGATTGCTCTTGATAATTGCAAGTTTTTTCATATATGATAATAAAACTTTACTTCTAATTGGAATAGCTTTATTTTTTATAGGATTATTTTTAATCTCAAAAAGAAAGAAACCCCTAAATCCAAATGCTCCATCAAGAGAAAGTGAATTAATTTCTGCTGCAACAAGATTTAGAAAAGCGTGTTTAACACAAAAAAATCCAAAATTTGCAAATAGTTGGGCAAAATTTGTAAACTATTTGGGCGGAAGCGAAAAGTCTATCTGTCAAAGGTACAATGTAAGCCATGATAGATTTTTGGAAATATTCAAAGACTACGGACTAATTCCTTAAAACCACTTATCCAATCCTTTCTGTTTTCCTTTATTTTTTATTTCATTTAACTTATCAATTTGTTTTTGAACTCTTTCTTCAGAAAAGTCATGCCTCTCAATTAAAATTTCCTTTATTTTCTGCTCATTAAATCCAATAAATTCAAAATCATCATTTGTAACAGCAGGTTTGTAAAACAGTGCAAATATTTCCTGCCAGTCAAATTTATCTTCTTCAGGAAGTGCAGCCATTTGAACTTCCACACTCTTAAAAATATCAAAAGGAATTTTATATTTCTTTACAATTTCCAATGCTTTCTTCTGACCTATCCCAGGAATTCCTCTTGGATTATAATCTGTTCCAACCAAAATTCCAAGACAAATTAATTGTTCAAGATTTATTTCCAGAAAATTGAAAACTTTTTCCAATTCAATAATTTCAGGTTTTATTTCAATATATCCGCTGTAAGTTTTTCTTTTTCTAGAGATAGTTAAATTTCTAACTAATCTTGTAGCTCCAAAAAGTAAACTATCATAATCCTGACTAACTGAAGCATAAACTTTTGAATTCGAACGTGCCATAAAAGCAGCCTGAGCTTCACCTTCTGAAGGGGCTTGGATAACAGGTATTCCCATTGCAACTAAAAGTTCTTTACTCTCTTCAATCATTTCTTGATTAAGTCTAATTAACTGAGAACTATATCTTTTCATCTGAGCCTCATCTTCTTCACTCTTTGCATTATCATATCTTTCCTGAGCTAAATCCCTCCCCTCTTGTCTTATTTTAGAAGTTTTATATTTCAAGTCGGGAGCTTTTCCATCAAAAACATAAACTAATTTTATCCCCTCATTTAAAAGATTGAGATTTCTATAAAAAATACCAGATAAATGACTTGTTATTTTTTTGTTATTATCCATTAAAGGAGTTCCATCTGGCTGTCGTACACTAGAAAGAAATTGGTAAAGTGCATTAAATGCATCAACACAAACAACTTTTCCTTTTAGCTCAGCTATTTCAATCTCCTTTCTAGGTATAATTTCACGTATATTTAATCCCATTTGTCTCAAAATAAAACTGCTTAGAAATATAAATAATTATCTACTTAACAAGCTGCTTCTTAACAGAATAATAAGTTCTCTTGAAAAGATCTCCGAGTTGTGCATCTGTTAATTTTGAAAGAAAATCTCCTTGAGCTTCATTATAAACAGAATATAATTTTGGATACCCATATTTTCTTATCAAATCTTCTTTGTCTTTTCTGCTATCAAATATTCTATCTGGATTTAATTGAAGAGAATTTGAAAAATTAATAAAATTAAGCTTGTTTGATTTAGTTTCATCGCTCTCAATTTTTGTATCCAAGGACTTTGCATTTTTTTTAAAACGACCCTGCTTTCTTAAAATGGCATCAGCCATAGCGATCCCTCTTGCACCGTTATAATCTGTATCTGGATTATAATCGTTTTTCTCAAAATCATCATCTTTTTCCATGATTTATTTAAGGGCTAATTCTTTATAAATCTTTCTATAAGGTGTATCTTCTAAGTGGTAACAAATATAGATTATTCTAAAAATATAAAAGCTTAGAACACTAATTTTAAATAACTCTTTCTCTTGGGTAATTAATGAAAACAACTTTTATCCCAATAGACTATGATTATTTTGACTGGCAGGGTAGAAACTATGCAAAAATAATCGGAAGAGACGATAAAGGAAAAAGAGTATGTATAATCGATTCTTGTCCTGCATACTTATGGGCAATACTGCATGAGGGAGTAAATCAAGCAAAAATAGACAAACTAACTGAAAAAATAGCAAAGATAAAAGTTGAAGCTAAGGGAGGGCGTCAAACCAAAGTTGAAAAGGTTGAACTTCACGAAAGGCATTTTTTAGACAAACCAGTAAAGGCCTTGAAAGTTTTTGCAACAAACTACAAAGATTTACATGATATTGCAGATAATTTAGATTTTCCAGAAATAGATAAAAGAAGAGGGTATGATGTTGGATTTATTACACACTATATTATTGAAAGGGGAATTAATCCTTTATACTGGTATGAAATTGAAGGAGAATCTTTAAACAGTTCAGATGAATACGGAAAAATAGGCACAATAATTGATGCAGATATATGCATTAAACTAGAAAAATACAAAAAAATTGAAGACAAGGAATTCTCTCCAAAAGTTCTTGCTTATGATATTGAAACAGAAGATATTCAATTAGGGAAAGGAGAGATTTTAATGGTCTCTCTTGTTTCAGCTGAAGTAAGCAAAGTAATTACCTGGAAAAAATTAGGAAAAGAAAAGGAAAAAGCAGAATATGTAGAATATGTAAAAGATGAAGCAGAATTACTAGAAAAATTTGCAAGTGAAGTTAGAAAGATTTCTCCGGATTTTCTTGTAGGATATTATTCAGATGGTTTTGATATGCCTTATCTAAAAGCAAGAGCAGAAAAACATAATGTAAAATTGAATTTAGGACTTGATGAGAGTCAACCAAGATTTTCAAGAGGAGTTAATGTAACTGCAAGAGTGGATGGAATTGTCCATGTTGATTTGCTAAGATTCATAAGGACAGCCTATGCGCAGTATATGAAATCAGAAACTCTTTCTTTAAATGAAGTTGCAAAAGAATTTTTAGGTGATAGTAAAAAGGAATTCAAATTCAAAGATTCTTCAAAACTAACTGAAAAAAATTTAGAAGATTATTATGCATACAACTTACACGATTCATTTTTAACACTAAAACTCTTTGAAAAATTCTGGCCAGATTTAAGAGAATTTACTAGAACAATAAATGAACCGATATTTGAATTATCTCGTGCAGGACTCTCAAAATATGTTGAGTCTTATATCTTGCACAATTTAGAAAAGTTCAAAGAAATACCAGAAAAACGCCCTTACAATCCAGAAATGTCTGAAAGAATGAATGTTGAAAGTGTTGAAGGAGCTTTTGTTCTAGAACCAAAACCAGGTTTATATGAAAATGTTGCAATATTTGATTTTACATCAATGCATACAAGCATAATTATTTCAAAAAATATCTCAAAAGGAACTCTTGTTGATAAAAAAGAAAAAGATGCGTATGAATCTCCTGAAATAACTTTTCATGGCAAAAAAGAAAAATTTTATTTTTCAAAAAAACCAGGATTCTTTCCACAGCTCTTACATGAAATTTATGAAAAAAGGAAACAATTTAAAGAAGAATACAAAAAAAATCCAAATATTTTTACAAAAGCAAGAAGCAATGCATTCAAAGTTTTATCAGCATCAGTTCACGGATATATTGGATTTTTTGGAGCAAGATATTATTCATTAGAAAGCTCTGCTTCAATATTAGCTTTTGTAAGACAGTTTAATCAAGATACAATATCAAAGGTAGAGAAAGCAGGATTTTACGTTATTTACGGAGATACAGATTCTATAGCATTCCTGATTAAAGACAAGTCGCAAGCAGAAATAAAAGAATTCCTGAAAAAATTAAATTCTGAACTTCCAGGTGTAATGGAACTTGAACTTGAAGGATTTTACAAAAGAGGAATTTGGGTAACAAAAAGAACAGGTTTAAGTGGTGCAAAGAAAAAATATGCTCTAATAGACGAACAAGGAAATTTAAAAATAAGGGGATTTGAAACAGTAAGAAGAGACTGGTGTGAGTTAGCAAGAAATGTTCAGGATTCTGTTATAAGAAAAATTTTAGCTGATGGAAATGAAAAGAAAGCTCTTGCTTATCTAAAAGAAGTTATAAAAGAGCTTAAAGAAAGAAAGATAAAAAAAGAAGAGCTCATTATCAGAACCCAATTAAAAAAATCTCTTTCAGAGTATAAGGCTATTTCTCCACATGTAATTGCTGCTCAAAAAATGAAAGAGCTAAAAATTCCATTAGAAGAAGGAAATTTAATTGAATATTACATTGCAGAAACAAAAGGAAAAGATACAAAACTTGTAAGAGAAAAAGTTAAACTACCTGAAGAAAAAGGAGAATATAACATAGAATATTATCTTGAAAGGCAGATTCTTCCTGCTGTTGAAAACATTTTTCAACTATTTAATATTAATACAAAAGAGCTAATTGATGGAAAAACCCAAAAAAAACTGAGCGATTTTTAAAATGAAAAATTTTCAGCTTTCAAAAATATATATTATGGGTCCACCTGGAAGTGGAAAAACATCCTTTGCAAAAAAGATAAGCTGTCGATTAAAAATACCTAATTTTGACTTAGATGATATCTCTTTTAGAAAAGACAAATATAAAAAAATAAATGAAAAATCAAGAGATAAGAAACTTTCTAAGATTTTAAAAAATAAAAAATGGATAATTGAAGGCTCCTACGCTCATCCTTGGATAATCCCTGCTGTTAAAAAAGCAGATTTAATTATAATATTAAACAAACATTTTAGACTTATTTCTAGAAGAATTTTCCTAAGATATATTAGAAGAAAATTAAGGATAGAGAAAGCACAAAAAGGAGCAGGAAGCTTAAGGGACTTAGCCAAGCTAATATATTATGCACAAACTTATTCAAAGGATTATTTTATTAAACATACTGAGCTGGCAAAAAAGTTTAATAAGAAAACAATCATATTTACAAAGAGAGCAGAGCTCATCAATTTTATAAATCAATTGTATTAAAATGAAAAACAAAAAAAGTAAAGTTATAAAAGTCAAAGCAAAATCAAAAAATACAAAGCAAAAACAAACTGCCAAACACAGACAAATGATTTTTCATGAAATTTGGTTCTTAGTTGGATTTTTTATCTGCTTATGGACAATTTTCTGGTTTGTTAAAGTTAGAATTTTTAATCAGTATCAATTCATAACAAATGTCTATCTTCTAGTTATTGGATATACATTATTAGTAGCTTATATCATTGCAACTGCGTTTTATTATATATTTAAAAGATTAAAAAAGCACCATAAAATTAACTAAACAATTATTAAGAATAAATAAAATGGATGAGAAAAAAATAATTCAAGCAGGAAAAATAGCACAGGATGTTAAGAAATACATTCGCCCATTTGTAAAAAAAGGAGTTCCTCTGTTAGAACTTGCAGATAAAATTGAAGCAAAAATTATTGAGCTAGGCGGAAGACCTGCATTTCCAACAAATCTTTCAATAAATGAAATAGCAGCACACTACACTCCTGCTTACAATGATGAAACAACTGCTCATGGTTTAATTAAAGTTGATTTCGGAGTCCACATTGATGGATGGGTTTCAGATACTTCTTTCTCTGTTGATTTAGAAAATTCAGCTGAAAATAAAAAATTAATAGAAGCTTCTGAAAAGGCTCTTGAAGCTGCAGAAAAAACAATCTCAAAAAACATTAATGTTAGTGAAATAGGAAAAGAAATACAAAATGCAATAGAAAAATTAGGATTTTCTCCAATAACAAATTTATCTGGGCATCAAATAGAACAATACGCTCTTCATGCAGGATTAAGTATTCCAAATATCAATGATAAAAGAGTTGCAAAAATAACTGCTCCAGGATTATATGCAATTGAACCTTTTGCAACGAATGGTTCTGGAAAAGTTAAAGATGGTAAACCTTCAGGAATTTATTCTCTTATTGATTATAAAAATGTAAGAAGTGCAAGCGCAAGAGAAATTTTAGAATTTATTGCAGAAGAATACGATCAGCTTCCTTTCTGTTCAAGATGGATTGTTAAACAATTTGGAACAAAAGCTCTCATAGCTCTAAGCCAATTAGAACAAAATGGAAATTTACATCATTATGCTCAGTTAGTTGAAGCAGGAAATGGAATTGTTTCGCAAAGCGAAAATACAATTTTGCTAAAAGCAAATGGTGAAAAGATTGTGACAACAAGGGAAGTTTGATTGAATTTTATTTAATTATCCACAAAGTCTCTCAATATTTTATCAATAAACCTAATAATCCATTAATGAAATTATCCAATAACAATATACAAAAAAGTAATTATAAAGAAAAAATGAAGAAGTAAAATCCCGAAGGACTTCACTTGCCCATTAATATAATAAATCAAGAAAAATCAACTGACGAATCAATTTCATCTTCTTGATTAATTATAAAATATAGATGAAATAAGGGTATTTAAACCTTTCTAATTGTTGTAATTCAAAAGAGGTAACAATATCAAAAACTAATTTTATCCTAAATAAGTATTCTCAACAGCTACTGCTGTTTTAGCTGATTTTAAGAAAGAATCTTCAATTTTTTTGTAAGCATCAATTGTGTATTTTGTTATACTTGGTTTAACTTTCATCAAAGCTTTATCAAAGTGTTTCATTGTAACAACTTTAGCATCAATTGACTCTCTCAAAGAAAGTAATGCTGCTTCTCTTGCAAGGGATTCTATATCTGCTCCAGTGTATCCATCAACATTTTCAGCTAATTCATTTAAGAAATCCTCTCTTGCTTTATCTGTAAATATTTTTTTCTCATCTCCAAGAGGCATATTCTTAGTATGAATCTTTAGAATATTCAATCTTCCTTTTGCATCAGGAGCATTTACTAAAAGTATTTTGTCAAATCTTCCTGGCCTCAATAAAGCTGAATCAAGCATATCTGGTCTGTTTGTTGCTCCAATTACCAAAATGTCTTTCAAATCTTCAAGACCATCCATTTCAGCAAGCATTTGATTTAGAACTCTTTCAGTTACTTTTGTTCCTTGTTCAACTCCTCTCTTTCCTGCTAATGAATCTATTTCATCGAAGAATATAACACAAGGTGCAACCTGTCTTGCTCTTTCAAAAATCTTTCTCATACCCTCTTCAGATTTACCTACCCACATACTCAATAGTGAAGGGCCTTTAACTTGAATGAAATTTGCTTCTGACTCTTTTGCAACAGCTTTAGCAAGCAAAGTCTTTCCTGTTCCAGGTGGACCATAAAGTAAAATTCCTCTTGAAGGACGTATTCCCATTCTCTTAAAACTTTCAGGATATTTCATTGGCCATTCAACTGCTTCTTTTAATTCCTGTTTAGTTTCTTCTAAACCTCCAACATCTTCCCAATTTACATTTGGAGTTTCAACTAAAACTTCTCTCATTGCTGAAGGTCTAACAACTTTCAAAGCATCTGTAAAATCTTGGTGATTAATTATTAATTTTTCAAGAATATCTTTTGGAATTTGTTCTTCTGCATCTAATTTCATTTGAGGAAGATATTTTCTTAAAACATTCATAGCAGCTTCTTTTGCAAGAGCTTCTAAATCTGCACCAACAAATCCGTGAGTTAAAGCGGCTAAATCTTCCAATTTAACTTTATTTAATGGCATTCCTCTTGTGTGAATTTTCAAAATCTGTAATCTACCTTCTTTATCTGGAACACCAACTTCAATTTCTCTGTCAAATCTTCCTGGTCTTCTCAAAGCAGGGTCAATAGCATTAACTCTGTTTGTTGCACCAATAACTATAACTTTTCCTCTTGATTTCAAACCATCCATCATTGTTAAAATCTGGGAAACGACTCTTCTTTCAACTTCTCCAGATACTTCTTCTCTCTTTGGAGCAATTGCATCTATTTCATCGATGAATATAATTGCAGGAGCAGTCCTTTCAGCTTCTTCAAATAAATCTCTTATTTTCTTTTCTGATTCACCATAAAACTTTGACATTATTTCTGGTCCATTCAAAAGTATAAAATTTGCTTCTGATTCATTTGCTACTGCTTTTGCAAGCAAAGTCTTTCCTGTTCCTGGTGGACCATGTAAAAGAACTCCTTTAGGAGGTTCAATTCCTAATCTCTCAAAAATTTCTGGATGTTTCATTGGAATTTCAACCATTTCTCTAATTTTTCTTATTTCTTCACTCAATCCTCCAATATCTTCATAATTAATTTCTGGAATTGTTTCTTCACTTATTTCAATTGCTTTTGGATTTAATACTACTTCAGTGTTTTCAGTTACTCTAACAGCTTGATTTGGAGTAGTGTTTACAACTACGAATTTAATTTGTGAAATTCTTCCACCTAAATTTCCACCAAATGCCATTCCACCAAAAATTTCATTTAAATTTCCAAAAATATCATCTAAATCTCCAAATTCTTCAGACATTAAATCTCTTCTTCTCTGAACTCCGCCTAATACAACTAAATCTCCTTTAATTAGAGTTCTTCCTAAAAGCCCATTTCTTAATCCTTGAGGATCTCCTTGTACCATAATTCCTTTTTGAGCAGGAGCAATCATAATTTTTTTTGCTTCTTTTACTTCTGCTTTAGAAATTGTAACTACTTCGCTAATTCCTGTTTTAGCATTCTTTCTTAAAATACCATCAATTCTAATTATTCCTTCTCCAACATCAGCAGGATAAGATTTGTCAACTATAGCAACAGTTTCCCTTCCTCCTTTAATTGAAATAACATCTCCTCTCTTCAGTTCAAGTTCTTTCATTAAATCAGCATCGATTCTAGCAATACCTTTATACGCATCATCTTGTAATGCTTCTACTACTTTCAACTGAATTGATTTTCTTGTTATTTTATTATTCTCTGCCATTTTGTTTTTTTTCTTTTTTAATTACAATATGTTTACGATTATTTTCTGGGTGAGCAGAATCAAAGTATTGCCTTGCATGCACCACAGGTTCATTATTTTTGATAATCTTATATTCTCTCGCCTTGATAATCCTTCTATTATTTCCTTCTTGATCATCTTCAATCATATTGCCAAAGTCTCCGAAGTTTAGACTAACTCTTCCACACTCTTCAAAACATAATTTAACCATTTCATCCATTATTCTTTTTTGTTCATTCATAAAAGAGACTATTTCTTTAGGTATTGAAACAGCATAACTATTTCCTACTAATCTCATTTTGACTTTGAATTCCTTATTTTTTAGATTTATAAATTTATTATATTCGCTTTCATCTACAGGATGAATAATCTTTTCATTGCATCCTGGATTTGGACAAACCATTGCTCTCAAAACAAATCCATTTTTTGCAATTTTACTTCTTTCCATTTTTTTACCACATTTGTTACAGAGAATCGTATTGTCAAAAACATCGTTAATCATTTTATGTGTATTATTTTTTGTTTTGTGTTTTTCTTTTGTTTAATGAATAGTAAACCGTGCTAAAAACTTAACACGGTTTTGGGTTGAAAAGAGGTTGTATATATTACAACGTATACACAGAGAAATGTATACTATTTAAACTTTGTGGAACTAAAATACATATATCTAAAGAAAAGATTAACAGATTTGCAAAAGGCCCATTCCTCTTTTATCCTGTTTTTCTTTTAATTTTTCCAAACCTTTTTTATTTCCAGTATAGATTAGCATTCGTTCTTCTTTATACTCTTCAACTGCTTTAATATGATTTGTTATTTGTGTATAACCTGCCCAAGCCCCTCTTCTTTGTGCCTGCTTTTCCATTACAGCCATCTCAAAATTGCTTCTTTCTTGCTCAACTTCTGGAGAGTATTCTCTTCCTTCCCATTTCAAATATGCATCTTTAAGATCTCCATATTTAATTGTTCTTTCTTTAAGAATTAAATCGCTCTCACTAGGAAAGTCTCCATTAAAATTTTTTGGTAGATCTTCGTAAGTAATAATTATTCTATCATTTCGCTTTAATTTTTTTTCATGTCCTTCTCCAAGTAAAGAAATAAAAGGGTTATCAAAAAAATCACCATCACATCTAAAAAGAATTTCTTCAGAACTTGGAAGTCTTATTGCTTTGCCTTTTTCCATAAAAAACAAGAATGATTTTCTTATTTAAACACCTCTACATTTCAAAATATACTTTCAAACATTTTAAAAACTATATTCCAGTTTTAATATAATGGTAAGAGGTGAAGGAAAAGTTAAAAGATTTTTTAAAAGATTCTGGGAAATTGTCTGGAAAGACGACAGTTTCAAAGGATGGCTTATCTCTTTGTTATTTATATTCATTGTAATAAAATTCATATTTTTCCCCTTGTTAAATTTAACAACTGGAAGCGAATTACCTCTGGCAATCGTTGAATCTTGTAGCATGTATCATCAAGGAAATGTATTTGGAAACTTCAATAATTGGTGGGATAGGCATGAAACAAAATACGAGAGAATCCAAATTACAAAAAGTGAATTCGAAAATTTTCCACTCAAAAGAGGATTTGGTAAAGGGGACATTATATTTATTGTAGGAGCAAAACCAGAAAAACTTGAAGTTGGAGATGTTATTGTTTTTAATTCAAATCAGAGAAATCCAATAATTCATAGAATAATATCAATAAGGCAAGAAAGTGGAAAATACTATTTCTCAACAATGGGCGATAATAATAACGGCCAATTAAGTTCGGAATTAAGCATCTCTGAAAATCAAATTGTAGGAAGAGCCGTGGTAAGATTGGTGCCTTCAATTGGCTGGGCAAAATTAATCTTCTATGAACACTTAAAAAGTCCTGGGGAAAGGGGCTTCTGCAGTGAACAATAAGAATATTTATAAAGAAAACAACTTTAAAATAAACTAAAAATAAGAGAATAAAATGATAGAATTCTGTCCTAAATGCGGTGCAGTTTTGGTCCAGAAGAGAAAAAATTTGGGCTGCGCTAGATGCGAATATACTTCTAAGGATAAACTAAAGATAAAAACCTCTGAAAAAATTGAGGAAAAAACTAAAGTTGCCGTTATTAAAAAAGAAATGAATACTCTACCAGTAGTTGTTGAAAAATGTAAAGAATGCGATAATGACAAGGCATACTTTTGGACAATTCAAACTCGTGCAGGTGATGAAGCAGAAACCAAGTTCTTCAAATGTACAAAATGCGGAAACACCTGGAGACAATATAGATAAAATTTATTTCAGAATTAACTAGTTTTTCTTCCAATTCTTTCACTAAAACCACATTTACCACACTTCAATAAAATTAAATTATCTTCATCTGAATAAAAAACTCCTAAGTCTATTATCTGCGCTTTATCATATCCGCACTTCTTGCAAGTATTAGTATAATTAGCAAATTCATTAACTTCGCTTCCAATTCCTTGTCCTTTCTCCTGCTTCCTTTCAATTTTTTCATTAGAAGAAATACCTTGATTCTCTTTATATTTTAAGACTTCAAACTTCTGACACTTATCACAAAAAGTATAAGATTTATTTTCATCAATCTTCTGAACTCTAAACATTCCTCCGCATTTCTCACAAAATTTTAATCCCATTATAATATGGTAAATTCAACACATTCTGTTTCTTTACTTAGAGATAAATTAATTGATGATTAAATAAGTTTCGGTTTGAAAAAGAATAATGACCCCGATGGGATTTGAACCCACGACACCTAGATTAAGAGTCTAGTGCTCTAGCCAGGCTGAGCTACGAGGTCATGTAATAAAAACATTAATGAAAAGTTTAAAAGGTTTATCTCTCTAAATATTCTAATGAAAAAGGGTTGGATTATATTAATTATAGGGATAATTTTAATAATTGCAGTTGGTGCCTACGTTTACTTTTCTCCACAACCAGAACAAAGAAAACTTTTAACAACAGAAGAAATTTTATTGATAATGATAAAACCAGAAATTGATGCTTATTGCAATAATCTCAATACAAAAGCTATAAATTCCAATTGTCCAACTTGTTTATATTATAATTTAGAAGATAAAGATAGTAGTTATCTTTTTGTAAATAATTTTGATGAAGGAGCATATGATCTTCATAGATATACAATAGAAGAAACAGATGAAGGGTTTATTGTTAATATGAAAATGCATTTAATCTATGGAAGAAACGATAGACCTGGAGAGGTTATTCTAACATTTAATATAGATAAAGATAAAGGAATAATTAATAAGAATATGCCTGAAATGAATTGTTTGTAAATTAATCATCTTCTTCTTCAGCATGATCAGATTCTGGATTATTCAACTTATCCCAAAATTCATTTCTTTCAAGATTAGCATAAAAATGACTTTTTCCTTCTTTTCTTAATTTCCAGTATAATAAATTTCCATTAACAGTATTAATTCTCCTATCAACTTTCTTAAGAGCTCTCTTTGCAGCACTTATTGCTTGAGGTTTAGATTTTTTATCGTTTAACCGGGCTTCTTCTTCCTTCTTCCACTCTAGAACTTCTTTCATCTCTTCTTGTGCTTCAGCATATTTTTCTTCAATTTCTTTCGTAGTCAGAGGTGGAAATTTAATTCCTTTATATCCTGTTCCTGCCATCTATTAAAAAAATAAAATGAGTTAATAAAAATTACTATTAACAATTTTCAGAAAAACTCTACATCCAATTAAATTGGAGTGAGCATTCATTTTTGATACTAACTTCTATTCTTTTCAGTCCTTCTTTTCAACAACGGGGCATTGGTATTATCTAATCAGCTTTTGAATATTTTCAATAGCTTCTGCAACGTCATTACCTTTCTTAGTTAGTTTTATCACCTTTATTCGCCCCTTTTTCTCAAAATCAACCAACTTCAAAATCTCTAAAGTCTGCAGAATTTTTACTGCGTGGCTGTAAGTGCAATCCACTTCCTTAGCCAGAATACTACCATACCTCATTCTTGTATTCTTCTTCAAAGAAACAAGCATTAATGCAGGTTTCCTTCTGAAAAAGATGTCAAAGTTATCTTTTATGTCTTCTTCCATCTTGTTGAGGTGTGTTATTTAAAGTATATATCCAGACAATATCATCCTTTTAAATGTTTTGTGAACTATATATTCACTATCCAAATTTAGTGAAAATTCTATAGTGATAAAAATATAGAATAATAATTAATATAAACTCAAAAAATATTATTTAATTATGGGTGAAGAGTTATCAGATAGATTAAGAATTTCTATGAAATTTGAAAGATTAATGGGACACAATCATGAAGAATTAATGGAAATTGGGAGGCAACCTCGTCAAGCTCCTATGCTAAATGAAAAAAATAGTAAAGTTATAGGATATTTTACATACGATCATAATAATAAAAAAATAAAATACACTCCTTCTGAAGAATATAAAAAAGAGACTAATCAATAAATCTTATTAACTTATTTTTCTTATTACACATATGACAAAAGAAAGAGAATCATCAGTAAAGAAAAAAACAAAAGTTCTTGCTATTGGAGATATTCACGGGGATACAAGTCTTGTTAAGAAACTTGCAAAAAAAGCAAAAGATGAAAATGTAGATTTAGTTATTCTTGCAGGAGACTTAACTTTCTTTGAACATTCTTCAAAAGACATTATTGGGCCATTCATAAAAGAAAACAAAGAGGTTTTGCTAATTCCAGGAAACCATGAAAGCATGCATACTATAAAAAATTTAACAGAGCTTTATCCAAAAACAAGCCATATCCACGGATATTCTATTATGAAAGAAGATGTAGGAATATTCGGAGCAGGTTATGATTCCACTGTAGGCCCATTTAGGATTGAAGATGAAGAGATTTTCAAACTTTTAAAAAAAGGTCATGAAAAAGTTAAAGATGCAAAGAAAACAATTATGGTAACGCATACCAATCCAGAAAAAAGCATTTCAGAATTTTCTGGTGTAGAAGGTTCAAAAGCAGTTGCAAAAGCAATTAAAGAATTCAAACCAGATGTTCACATTTCAGCTCATGTACATCCTGCAGGAGGATTGCAGGAAAAAATAGGTAAAACAAAAGTTCTTCATGTAGGGAGAAGAGCAACAATATTTGAAATTTAAAAATTAAATAAAAAGAAATAGAAAAAATGCTTGAAAGAACATTTAATGATTCAAATTACAAAAAATTAATAGCGCATTTTTTCTTAGAAGTTGAAGATGATATCAATATTCTAAAAGGAGAAATGTATTCAAAAAATCCAAACTTGCTTATTCAGTTAATTTCAGAAAGAAATCATCTTGACCCCTTATCCGCAGAAGCTGTAAGAAGAAAATATGAAAGCGAATATTGCCCAAGCACTTTATTCAAGCATTTTAATATGTCTGAAAGATTTAATTATCTTATTTTACGTAACAGAATAGACAAATTATTAAATATTGAATGGACAATTTACAATCTCTAATTAACAAAATTTATAAAAAGAGGAGAAACACCTAATTCTAAGAAGATGAAGAAGAAAATTGAAAAAACAACAGAAGAAAAGGCAGCAGAAGGAAATTTCAGAGTTGATCTTTCCGATTTGAAATATACAACTGAAAAAGAAATTAAGCCTTCACTTCCGAAATCAGATATTTTAAAAAATATTACTTCAAAGTCTGTTAAAACTACTCCTGCAGAAATTGTTACACAAGGCGCTGTGAAGAAAAACCACAAAAAGCCTGCAAAAAAACAATTAGAAAAGATTGAACAATTTACTGTTCTCAAGAAGAAATTTAAGAAATCAACAAAAGCTCAAGAATACTCTCATCCAAAAGTTGAACTAGCAAAAAAAGGTTATGAACTTGTTATAACAGAAAAACCTCAGGCTGCACTAAAAATTGCAAATGCTCTTGGAAAAGCTGTTCAAAAAAATTTCAATAAAGTCCCTTATTATGAAGTTGATAGAGATAACAAAAAAATAATTGTTGCGTGTGCTGTTGGACATTTATTCACACTAAAGCAAAAAAATTCTGGTTATCAAATTCCAAATTTTGATATCTCTTGGATTCCAAATTATCTTGCAAGAAAAGGAGATTTCACAAAAAGATATTACGATACAATTCTAAAGCTTGCAAAAGGAGCTTCAAAATTAATTGTAGCTACAGACTATGATGTTGAAGGAGAAGTTATTGGATTAAATATAATCAGATATCTGTGCAACCAAAAAGATGCAAGTAGAATGAAATTCTCAACACTTACAAAAAACGAACTTGAAGCTGCATATGAAAACAAATCTCCATCACTTGATTGGGGGCAGGCAATTGCAGGAGAGACAAGACATTATTTAGACTGGTTTTATGGTATAAATCTTTCAAGAGCATTAATGAATTCAATTAAGACAACAGGTAAATTCAAGATAATGTCAATTGGAAGAGTACAAGGACCTGCATTAAATCTAATAGTAGAAAAAGAAAAAGAAATTCAAGCATTTGTTTCAAAACCATACTGGCAAATTTTCATAACAGTTGATGATAAAAAGCACACTCTTGAATTAAAATATACAAAAGACATCTTTGATAAAAATCAGTTAAGCAAATTCAAAGACCTTAACGGAAAAGAAGTTGAAGTACAAACAATAAAATCACAGGAAGCTCTTCCACCTCCAGTTCCTTTTAATTTAACAACATTACAAACAGAAGCATACAAAATATATGGAATAAATCCTTCTAGAACTTTACAAATTGCACAATCTCTTTATTTAGCAGGATTAATCTCTTATCCAAGAACCTCATCTCAAAAACTCCCTCCTTCAATAGGATATCAAGAAATATTAAAAAAACTAGCAAAAGAATTCAAAGTTGAAAAATTCATAAAAAGAGACAAGCCAATTGAAGGTCCAAAATCCGATCCTGCACATCCTTCTATTTACCCAACAGGAAATACTCAAATACTTTCAGGTGAAGATGAAAAAATTTACAAACTAATTGCAAGAAGATTTTTGAGTCTATTCTGTGAAGATGCTCTAATTGATAATAAAACAGTAAAGGCAAATCTAAATGATTTAGTTTTCTCAAGAAAAGGACACTCTGTTGCTAAAAAATCTTGGTTGGAAATATATCCAAATAAAATGAAGGATGAAGAAATTCCAGATATGTCTGGAAAAGCAAAAATAAAAGATTCAAGAATAGAAGAAAAAGAAACTCAACCTCCAAAAAGATATTCTCCTGCATCAATACTCTCAGAATTAGAAAAAAGAAATTTAGGAACAAAGGCAACGCGTTCAGCAATATTAGAAACACTGCATACAAGAGGGTATGTTGATGGACAAAGTCTTCAAGCGACTCCATTAGGAATCTCTCTTATCAATACTCTAAACAAATACTCTCCAATAATTATTGATGAAAAATTAACAAGAGATTTTGAATTATCAATGGAGAACATACAAAATATTCGCCATAAAGAAAAGCAAGAACAAAAAGAAGATGAGATAATAGAAAAAGCAAAACAGACAATTACTGCTATTTCAAAAGACTTTGAAAAAAGCAAGAACAAAATAGGACAAGAACTTGTTGATGCAAATATTGAATATAGAGAGCAACAAAAAGTAGCAAATGCAATAACAAAATGTCCAAAATGTGGAAAAGGAGATTTAGCAATTAATTATTCAAAGAAAACAAAAAGATTTTTTGTCAGCTGTAATGCTTACCCAGACTGTAAAACAACTTACAGTCTTCCACCAAATGGAAATATAAAGAAAGCAGATAAAGTTTGTGAACAGTGCGGATGGCCAATGTTAATGAGATTGGCAAAAGGAAAAAAACCATGGATTTTCTGTTTTAATCCAGCTTGCCCAACAAATAAAGATTGGGTAAAGAAAACTGTAGATAAAAAAGCTGATAATGAAAATACTGAAGAGAGATAGTTATCACATAAACTCATTCAAACTCTTCTGCTCTTTCTTTTCTTTAAGCAACTTACTTCTACTAAGAATATCTGAAAAATCAAATTTGTATTTTATCTTTCCAATTTTTTTTACACTCTCAACTAATTCTTCTTTAGAACTAAATTTCATTTCTCTTTTCAAAGCTTTTTTTACACTTTCTCTAACAACCCAAACACCCAATGCTGCCCAATAACTTGGAGTTTCAATTCTTAATGCAATTACGCTTCCCTGCCTTCTAATTGAATTTAAATATTCTAAAACAGCAAAACGTGAAGCATAATATCCTCCAGCAGTATCAAAAGCATATCCTTTTCTTCCATCATATCCTTCCATATCTGTTGAAGCTTTTACCTCATTTCCAGGATTCCAAGAACTATGAGGGAGATACATTTCAAATAATTCATAGCTCCATACTCCAGGAAACATCATAATAATATATTGATTTCCCATAAATTCTCCATAATACAATTCGTGGTTTTCAATCCATGGATAACTCTTAACATTTTTTAGCAATTGTTTGCCCAGCATATCATCTGTTGCAGTTATACTCCACCTTGTTGGAACTAATCTCTTACTAACCTTTAATCCCATAACTCCAACACTTAAAATTTTACTTAAAGCATATTCATTTATTCCATTTTTGTACAAATATTCAACTCCTTCAGAAGCTTTAATATCATCATTTATCACTTTGTCAACTTTCTTGTCAATTTTTACATTACCCGTGACTTCAACATTCTTTAATCCAGCCCTCATTCCATGTGGAGTTAAAACCCTATCTTTCTCTCTTCCAACAATTAATCTATTTTTCAACTCAATTTCAACATCAACCTGCTTAGAAGAAATTGCAATATCTTTTGCTACTTCAACAAATCGCTTATTTAATCTAATATCACTAACTTTAGCTTGAAATCTTGAATTTAAAAGCCCATTTCTCAAACCAATAACCTCTTCAATATTTAGATTATTATCTGCCCAGTATTTTGCATCATCATATAACCAAGAATTCTCGTCTTTTTCTAAAGGGCTGAGTATTCCAACATTCACAAGAGGATATTTCAGCTTTGAGCCTATAAACACACTTGGCGGAGATATAGAATCCACCTTTGATATCTGACTAAAGTCTCTTACTTTAAAACCAACATCTGCAACTTTTTTAATAGCCTCAAATTTTATCCCCTCTCCCATTCCCCTGCAAAATATCATCCCTTTAAATTATTATAATACTACGAAATAGTTAATAATAGATATTTTAAAAATAATTAAATCCAACCTTTCTTTGTAATACCTTCATTCTTTATTACAAAACCAATCTCTTTTTGAGGCATGCTCCTGTGTTTTAGAAGAATAGCTTTTCTTTTTCCAGAATTATTCTTCAGCTCAATAATACATTTACTCCAATATTTGAACAAATCCCCTCCAACAATATTTGTATTTCTCTCAACTCCCTTCTTAAATTCCTCTTCTGGTAAAAATTCAGCATAAACTTGATTTGTTATTAGTATTGGAATATTCTGTTTCCTTGAAATCTCTGCTAAAATTCTCATCTGTTTGGCTGCTTCCCTATTTACTTCCTTGACTTTCTCATCATCTTTTTGATTGTGAGCTTCTCCTGATTCTAATCTATAAAGCATGGACATTCCATCAATAACAACTAATCCAATATCTTCTTTTTTAACAAGAGTTAAAAGTTTCAAAAAATCTTTTTTCTGTTCTTCAAAATTTGTTGGATTTAATAAAAGAATATTCTCCAAAACTTTCTCAAAATTTTCATTTCCAACAATTTGTTTTACTCTGTCAGAACTAAATCCTCCTTCAGTATCAACAAAAATAACTTTCTTACCTTTTTTTGCTTGACTACATGTAGCTAAAATAACAAAATTAGTTTTTCCACATCCAGGAGGTCCTGCAATCATCGTGACAATGTCTTTCTCATATCCTCCATAAAGCCAAGTAATCAAATCATAACTTCCTGTAGATATTTTTTCAATTTTCATCTTAATTCCTTAATA
>CAZXHH010000003.1:0-111174 GCA_964639615.1 Candidatus Woesearchaeota archaeon
TTAGGAAATATAACTGGATTTTATTATGGAAATGTTTCAGGTTATAATTTAGGATTCGCAACTGGAAATTTATCAGGATTTAATCTAGGAAATACAACTGGATTTATCTATGGAAATGTAAGTGGATACAATCTGGGAGTAACTGTAAGCAACTTAACAGGATTTAATTTAGGAAACTCAACTGGATTCTATTATGGAAATGCGAGTGGATTTAATCTAGGAAATTTAACTGGAGCAAGTTATGGAAATTCAACAGGATTCATTTTAGGTAACTCAACTGGATTCATATTAGGTAATGCAACAGGATTTACAACTGGAAATTACACAGGATTTATATTGGGTAATCAGACAAGTTTCATAACAGGAAATTTAACAGGATATATTTTAGGAAACTTGACTGGATATAGTTTAGGAAATATAACTGGATTTAATCTAGGAAATTACACTGGTTATTTACTTGGAAATATAACTGGATTTTATTATGGAAATGTTTCAGGTTATAATTTAGGATATGCTGCAGGAAATTTATCTGGATTTAATCTAGGAAATACAACTGGATTTATCTATGGAAATGTAAGTGGATATAATCTGGGAGTAACTGTAAGCAACATAACAGGATTTAATCTCGGTAATTCAACTGGATTTTATTACGGAAACAATTCTGGATTTACACTTGGTAATTTAACAGGAGCTAGTTATGGAAACTTAACTGGATTTGTATTAGGAAACTCAACAGGTTTCATATTAGGTAATGCAACAGGATTTACAACTGGAAATTATACAGGATTTATATTAGGTAATCAAACAGGATTCATTTATGGAAATATGTCTGGATATATTTTAGGAAACTTGACTGGATATAGTCTTGGAAACATAACTGGATTTAATTTAGGAAATTATACAGGTTACATATTAGGAAATATAACTGGATTTTATTATGGAAATGTTTCAGGTTATAATTTAGGTTTCACAACTGGAAATTTATCTGGATTTAATCTAGGAAATACAACTGGATTTATTTATGGAAATATTTCTGGGTATGATTTAGGATTAACTGTGAGCAACTTAACAGGATTTAATCTTGGTAATTCAACTGGATTCTATTATGGAAACAATTCTGGATTTACACTTGGTAATTTAACAGGAGCAAGTTATGGAAATCTAACTGGATTTGTATTGGGAAATACAACTGGATTCATATTAGGTAATGCAACAGGATTTACAACTGGAAACTATACAGGATTTGTATTGGGTAATCAGACAAGTTTCATAGCTGGAAATTTAACAGGATATATTTTAGGAAACTTGACTGGATATAGTTTAGGAAATATAACTGGATTTAATCTAGGAAATTATACAGGTTATTTACTTGGAAATCTTACTGGATTTTATTATGGAAATGTAAGTGGATACAATTTAGGATTCACAACTGGAAATTTATCAGGATTTAATTTAGGAAATACAACTGGATTTATTTATGGAAACATTTCAGGATACAATTTGGGATTAACTGTAAGCAACTTAACAGGATTTAATTTAGGAAATTCAACTGGATTCTATTATGGAAATGCAAGTGGATTTAATTTAGGAAATTTAACAGGAGCAAGTTATGGAAATCTAACTGGATTTGTATTAGGAAATACAACTGGATTCATATTAGGTAATGCAACAGGATTTACAACTGGAAACTATACAGGATTTGTATTGGGTAATCAGACAAGTTTCATAGCTGGAAATTTAACAGGATATATTTTAGGAAACTTGACTGGATATAGTTTAGGAAATATAACTGGATTTAATCTAGGAAATTATACAGGTTATTTACTTGGAAATCTTACTGGATTTTATTATGGAAACTCTACAGCAGGGCCTCAACAATTAACTTTGATAAAATCAGTTTATTACAATTCAGAAAATACCACTTCAGTAAATTATAGCATAACAATTAAAGTAGTAAATTCTGGAGGAATTAATCTTCAAGGAATTATAGTTCAAGATGATGATTTAGGATTAGTTGGAGGAAGTGCATTGAATATAAATTTAACAAAAGGGGATAATTACTCTTACTCTTCTTCAAAGTTAATAGACAAAAATGCAAATAATGAATATTACAGCTTTTCTACATCAACCGCAGTTGTCAATTCTATCTCGTACTCTTCAAGTCCTTTAAGAGTATTAATTCCAGGATTTGGAGGTCCTGCAGATACTATAGTTAATGCACCATATTATGTAAATCAATCTACAAGCTTTAACACCACAATTACAATTACAAATCAAAACCCAGATATAGGACAAAATTTCATATTAAGCTATTGGATAACTAACTCGTCAGAAACTGCGAATTATTCTTCAGGAACACGAACAATTTATATTGGACCCTCTCAAACAAATATCACAACAGTAACTTTCTCAGCACCTGCACAAGTTGGAGCTTACAAATTCAAAGCAGTCACAACATATACCGGAGGATTGGATTTAGCAGATGACAGTTTCTTAGTAGTTACTCCTGGAACAATTCCTCCAGAAGAACCTCCAACAGGTGGAGGAGGGAGTGGCGGAGGAGGTGGAGGAAATGAAGAAGAATGCGAATATAGTTGGATTTGTAGTTCTTGGTCTGTCTGTTCAACAGATGGAATTCAGACAAGAGTATGCAATAATTTAGGAACATGCAATGGAGTAGAAGGTAAACCTACAGAACAAAGAAATTGTACAGATTGCGCTTTTGATGCAAAACTAAAATTAAATGAATTAAATCTAACTCAAGATCAGAATTTAGAATTCAATTTGACAATAATTCAAAAGAAAACATCAGAACAAGTTGATGTGCAAGTTAAATACTCTGTTATAGATGGAAATAAAGAAGAGGTATTCAGCAAAATAGTAACTTACTCTCTAGGAAACAATATAAGCTTCAGCGAAATTTTAAAAGGATTAAATTTAACTCCAGGAAAATATACCCTAAAAGTTCAAGTATTATATAACGGGGAAAAGAAAACAGAATCAAACCAACAATTCTATATTAAAGCAAAAGAAGAAGGAGAAACTCAGTCAACTCAATTAGTTTTAGAAGTGAGATACAATCTTCCATTATACATAATTTTAGGAGTTTTCCTAATCCTATTGTTGGTAATATTATTTAACAGTTTAAAGAAGAAAGATGAAGTAGACATACTGATTAGAGAAGGGAAGAAACAAATCCGCTTAGGGAATGTAGAAGATGCATTAGACATGTATCCTGCTTTGAAAAACATCTATAAGTCTAGATATAGTGGAAATTCAAAGGTGTATAATAAGATACAAGAATATCAAAGAATGCTGCTAAAAAGTGTGGATGAGAAGAAGATTCGGAAAATTTAACCACCCAAAACCTTTAAAAATCAAATTCTATATGATGTTAGCATGGGAAAGATTAAATCAAAGATGATGAGAAAAACAGCAAATTCACTTGTTAAAGAAGACTTAAAATTTAGCAAGGATTTTGAGAAGAACAAAGCTATACTTGGAAAGGAAATGCCAAGTAAAAGATTAAGAAACAGAATTGCAGGTTTAATCTCAAGAATGAAAAGTCAAGAAGAAAAGACTAAGAAAGAGCTTGAAGTTAAGTAAGCTTATTCCATAATTTTCTATTAAAATTGACAAAGGTTAATCTTTTAAATCATTTACTTCTATTAATTTTGCTAAGACTCCGTAGCTCAGTTGTTAGTAGCGCGGCTCTCATGAGGCCGAGGTCGGGAGTTAGAATCTCCCCGGAGTCATTTTGTTACATAATTCCTATCATATTCCATAAAGTTTTGAAATCTCAATTGATGCTTTGGATTAACAAATCCGATTTGATTATTGAAAATTAAAAGATTATCTTTTCCGTTAAATTGAAATCTATATTGATTTTGATACTTTTTATAAAATTTTTTTCTTTTTGCATCATACACTTTTCCATGCATACCTTTGCTTTGAAGGTAATTGGATATTTGGGTTATCAATTCTCTTGAAATTCCATTTCCTTCGACTCTAGGATAAAGTTTATTTGGATTTTTAGTTAAAACTAAACTCCCGTCTGTTGCAAAAAATCCTTGAACTATATTCTTTAATAGATTTTTTTCATAGAAAATAGAAGGAATTTTAACAGAATTCCCTTTTTTTCCAATAGGAAATCCACTAGCAGATATCTTATCAAATAAAATTAAATCTGTAAAATTAAACTCTATTGCTCTACAGTCTTTTCTAAATTTAATCTTTGTTCTCTTGCCTCTAAATTCTTCCAAAAGTGGAGCAAGTACTTCTTGAAAAAAAGGCAAATCATCATCCAAACTACAGGTTATTGAGATAAACTTCTTATTTCCATTAACTAAACTTAAACATCCATCTCCCAACATTATTCCATATAATAAAGCAAATTTTTCATTAGAATTTAAAGAATTAACATTAAAAAGCATATAATTAGATATCAATAATTAATATAAACATTTAGAACAATTATAAAATGATAATGAAAAACAACCAAAAATTCAACACTCAAAGAAAATTCTATCTAATTATGACTATACTTACAGCAGCAGTTATCTTTTATGCTTCAACAATCGAGACAACAGCAGGTGTTCCATCTGGACTTAACTTAGCTATGGTTTATCATTTTGGTGTCTTCTTTATGTTCACCTTCTTTCTTACTCTTACAGTGATAAATCATGATTCTAACTTAACAAGGACACTCTCAATCATTCTGCTAATTTCATTGATCTATGCATTCACCGACGAGCTTCATCAACTTTTTGTTCCTGGAAGATTTGCAAGCCTTAAAGACATCCTTACAGACATCACTGGAAGCGTTTTCGCGCTCGTCCCAATCGTTCTGCTACGAAAACTAAAAAAAGTATAATTTCCGACGACAAAAATTATATTTTCTGTCAAAAAAAGTTTTTTACAAAATATAAAAACGCCAATTTTATAAACTTCAAATTTTTACTTTAGCTATTTGAAATGGTTGAAAAAGAGATTTTAAAATTTAAAGACTCAAAGATTTGTTTCTTGAGCAACTTCCCACCGAAGGAATGTGGAATTGCAACTTTCACACAGGACCTAATCTCAGCTTTGAACAAAAGATTTAATCCAAAAGTTAAATCCAGAGTTATTGCACTAAATGAAGAATCTGCAATGTACAATTATGACAGCAGAGTTGTGATGCAGATGAACAAAGATTATCTTGAAGATTACATTGATATTGCGAAAAAGATTAATCGTTCTGAAAAAATCAAGCTTGTTTGCATCCAGCACGAGTTTGGAATTTTTGGAGGAGAGTACGGAAGTTACATTATTCCTTTCTTAGAAACAGTAACTAAGCCAGTTGTTGTGACTTTCCACAGTGTTTTACCTGAACCAAACAGTCTAAGAAAGAAGGTTGTACAGTTTATTGGAGAGAAAAGCGCTGCAATTATTGTTATGGCTGAAAGTGCAATTGATATTCTTAACAAAGATTATGGAATAAGCAGAAGCAAAATCCATGTGATCAGACACGGTATTCCAGACACTCCAATGCAACCTGCAGAACCTTTCAAAAAGAAACTAAGACTAGAAAATAAAACTGTTCTTTCAACATTTGGCTTATTGAGTAGAGGAAAAGGTATAGAATATATGATAAAAGCTCTACCGCCATTAGTTAAGAAATATCCTAAGATACTTTATCTTATAATTGGAGAAACTCACCCAGTAATTAGAAAAAGAGAGGGTGAAGAATATAGAAATTATCTAACTGATTTAGTTAAGAAGCTTAAATTAGAAAACAATGTGAAGTTTTACAATAAATTCTTGGATTTAAATGAGCTAATTGAGTACCTATTAGCTACAGATATCTATGTTTGTACAAATCTTGAAAAGAATCAAATTGTTTCAGGTACTCTTTCTTATGCAATGGGTTGTGGAAAACCAGTTGTTTCAACTCCAAATCTATATGCTGAAGAAGTTTTAAGTGCTGACAGAGGAGTTCTTGCAGAATTTCAAAATCCAAAATCATATGCTGAAGCTATTGACAAACTTTTAGGAAATCCAGAATACAAAAAAAGAGTAGAACAAAATGCTTATGCTTTCGGAAGATCAATGATTTGGCAGAATGTAGCTTCAAGTCACCTTTCATTATTCAATAAAGTTGTTAAATTAAGAGAAGAAACAACAGAGAAATATCCTGTAGTTAAGCTAAACCATCTTAAGACACTTACAGATAATATCGGTTGTTTACAATTTTCAAAGCTTTCAACACCAGATGCATTATCTGGCTATACTGTAGATGATAATTCGAGAGCTTTAATTGTTTCAACTATTCACGATAAATTGTATAATTCAGAAGTTTCAAAAGAACTTTCAGATATTTATCTCAGCTTTTTAGAAAGAGTACATGATGATAAAGGAAACTTCAATGATATGGAATCTGATTCAAAGAATTTAATTCCAACAAGTGAAGATGCAATTGGAAGAAGTCTTTGGGCTTTAGGTTATTTCATTAACAATAATACAAATCAAATTGCAGTTTCAAAAGCAAAAAAACTATTTGATAGCTCTTACAAATTAATTCATGAAGATAGCTCTCCAAGAGCAAAAGCATTCACAGTTATTGGATTATATCACTATTACAAAAAATTCTCACAACCTGAAATTCTAAACAAATTAACTTCTCTTGTAGATACAATAGTGGATCAATACAAAAAAGAAGCAACAGATGATTGGTACTGGTTTGAAAGTTATCTTACTTATTCGAATTCAAAGATACCTGAAATGCTTTTCTTAGCTTACAATCTAACAAAAAATCCTGAATACTTACAAATTGCAGAAAGAAGTTTGGATTTCTTAACAAATATTGTTTTCTTCAAAGATGAATTATCTCCAATAGGACAAAATGGCTGGTATAATAGACACGGAATTCGTTCATTTTTTGACCAACAACCAATTGATGCCTCTTCAATGGTTCAAACATATCTTATAGCTTATTCAATAACAGGAAATAAGAAATACTATGAGCGTGCAGTTTTAGCTTTCAACTGGTTCTTAGGAAAGAATCATCTTAAACAGATGATTTACAATGAAGTTACAGGTGGATGCCATGATGGTTTATCAAAGAGTTCAATTAATCTAAATCAAGGTGCAGAATCTACAATTGAATATTTAATCTCAAGATTAATGCTTGAACAAATTAAGAAAGAGCAGCCGATTATTTAATTTAGTTATCTAACAAATCATTTCTCAATCGTTTATCAAATATCCAGCAATAGTTTATCACACGATGATTTTACTATATTAACTCAATCACAAAACTCTCAAACCTTCAAAATCAAACTTAAAATCAATAATCTTATCCTTAAACTTAGCTTTCAATTTCTTTTTATCTCCAAAGAAAAGAATACTTCCTCCACCACCTGAACCACAAACCTTAGCTGCAACAGCTCCAGAATTCATAGCATCATCAATTATCTTTTGAATTTCTTTTGGAACAATGCTTTTATCCAATTGTTTTCTTTCACCGGTTTCTTCATTAAGCAATTCAGCAAATCTAGTCAAGTCTTCTTTCAACAAAGCATTCTTCATTTTAATTGCAATCTTCTTTAATCTTAGAAGATTATCATTATTTTTTCCTTTGATTAAATTGTCCATTGAAGCCTTGTTTGTATTTCCAGAAAAATGAGGCTTTCCTGTATAAACTAAAATTAAATTATCCTCTAATTTTTTAACAAATTCTTTTGAAAGTTTTAATGGAGTAACTTTAACTTTATCTTTTGTGAATTCCATAAAATTTATTCCACCAAAAGCACTTGCATACTGGTCTTGCTTTCCACCAACTAATCCAATTGATTGTTCAATCTTGTAAACCTCTTCAGCAAGTTTTATTTTGTCATTAATATCTTTACCTTGAGAAATTAAAGTTAACCAAACTAAATTCATTACACCAGAAGTCCCTAATCCAGATGAAGTTGGAATATTCCCAGTATATTCAAGATGAGTTGATTTACCATCTGTAACTAATTTTCCTTCAACATATCTGTTAATTGCTGCATTCACCACACAACCTCCATATTTATCTTTGAATGGAGAAATATCTGTAGTTCCACCAGCAAAATCAATTCTTACAGGTGAAATTACTTTTCTTATTGACATTTTATTTTATATTTATTTAATTTTGTTTTAAAGTTATTAACAAACTTGCACCTAATGTTCCTGGATGGTCAAGTTTACTCCATTGTATTGGAGTATCTCTTGGCAAGACTGAATACTTCTGAGCCTCTTTTTTAATTTGATTCAAAAATGCAGCACCTGTTTCTCTTACTCCTCCAGCAATCACAACAACTTCAGGATCAAAAATATTAATTAAACTTCCAATTCCCTGTCCTAAATACATTGCTAATTTAGCAACAAGCTCTTTTGATTTTTTGCTATTCATTTTTAATAAATCACTTATCAATAACTCTTCTCCAAATTCTTTCTTTGTAATTACTTTAACATATTTCCATCCAACTAAAGTTTCTAAGAAAGCTCCATTATCAAGAACAATATGTCCCATTTCACCACCATACCCTTGACCTCTGTAAGATTTCCCATTAACAATTATTCCTCCTCCAACTCCTGTACCTAGTGTAAGAATTATGAAATTTTTCTTTTTAACACCCAAATGCAATTCAGCTAGAGCAACTGATTGTGCATCATTACATAATTCAACAGGCTTCTTGAATTTCTTCTCTAGAATTTTCTTCATTGGATAATTTTTTAGTGGGAGATTTGGTGGATTCTTTATTATTCCATTATCAAGAGGACCAGCACTTGCAACTCCAATCCCTTTAACATCTTTATCCATCAACATTTCAATATTTTTGATAAGCATTTCTTCAAGCTCTTTTCTTGTTTTTGGAGTTTTATTTTTAATATATTTAACAATAGCATTATTTTGAACTAATGAAACTCTTAAGTTTGTTCCACCCAAATCAACTGCAATTACCTTAGCCATTTTATTTTCTGTTGTATTTATCCTCCAATCTTATTTCGTCTTTCTCATCAAAATTACCTAATGAAACTTCCAAAACTTTAACTTTTCTCCAACCAGCTTTAATTCTATGAGCAGTATTTTTCTTAATAACAACCATCTCACCTTCACGAACTTTTCTTCTCTTTCCATTTATTTCAACAAATCCTGATGTAATAAAATACCAATTCTCTTCTCTGTGTTTATGTTTCTGCAGACTTAGTTCCTGATGAGGTTTTACTTCAAGAATTTTAACAGTACATTTTTCATTTAATGCAAATTGTTTGAATAAACCCCATGGTCTCACCACCTCTTTCATGCTATAAAAATGCAAGATTGTTTTAAATAGTTTTTTATAGGGTTTTTTTACAAATTGCATTTTTATGAGTAGGGTTATCAGTAAATCCAGATTAATAGTTTATCAGTTGAACAATATTTAATGAAATAATCCATTAATTACTCTCTTATAAAATTTTAAAAACATCATATCCCTAATAAAGAAATGGCAGCAAAAAAAGGGGATAAACAAGAGAGAAATAAAACAATTCTATTAAATGAGCTTCATGAAGAACAGGACAAGAAAGGATATATTTCAACAGAATTCTTAAAGCAAACAAGTACCAAGTTTAATATCCCGATTTCAAGGCTTTATGGAATAGTTAAATTCTACACTATGCTAAGAACAGAACCACAAGGAGAAAATATAATTGAATTATGTGGTTCTCCAACATGTGTTCTTCATAAAAGCAGAGAAATTGAAAAATTTATTGAACAAGAACTTAAAGTGCATATAGGTGAAACAACAAAAGACAAATTATTCTCAGTATACAAAACATCCTGTATAGGTTGTTGTGATGAACCTCCTGCTATGCTACTTAATGGAAAACCCGTTACAGGTTTAACAGTTGAAAGAGTAAAGAAACTTCTCAAAGAATTAAAAAGAGAAGGCAAAACAAAAAAAAGAATATAATAATTAAAATGCAAATACTAAGACAAACAAATCTAGAAGCATTCAAACTAGCAAAAGAACTTGGTCCTGAAAAAACTCTTCAACTTCTTGAAAAAAAAGCTCTTGTTGGAAGAGGGGGAGCAAGTTTTCCTCTTGCAAAGAAATGGAGAATGGCTCTTAATTCAAAAAAAGAAAAAAAATCAGATATTTATCTAATATGCAATGCAGATGAAGGAGAACCAGGAACATTCAAAGATAGATTTATTCTAAAAAACAATCCAGAAACACTTATTGAAGGTATACTTATCTCTTCTTTTGTATTGGGAGTAAAAACTGCTTTCATTTATCTAAGAAATGAATATGACTATCTAAGACCCCATTTAGAGAGAAAAATTCGTGAAGTTCTTAAAAAAGCGAAAATGGAAAATCAACTAACTATAGAAATTGTTAGGGGTGCAGGTTCTTATGTTTGCGGAGAAGAAACAGCAATAATGCAATCAATTATGGGATTTAGAGGACAACCTTATTACAAACCTCCTTACCCAACTCAAGAAGGTCTATGGAAAATGCCAACTGTTCTTAATAATGTTGAAACTCTAACTTGCGTCTCTCAAGCTCTTTTATTCAAAGAGTGGAATCCAAACACAAGACTTTTTTCAATTTCAGGAGATGTTGAAAATCCAGGGATATATGAATGGGAATTAGGTGTAAAACTCTCAACAATTCTTGACACAATAAAACCAGTTGAAGAAATTAAAGCAATTTCTTTTGGATGCTTTGGTGGAATTATGCCAGTAGACAAAAACAATTTAGATGAAAGAATAAATATTGAAACAATTTGCAAAGAAGATTGTTCACATGGTGCATTCACTCTAATATTCATTGGAAAAAGCAGAAATATTGCTGATATCTGCATGAGCATTGCTAAGTTCTATACTTATGAATCTTGTGGAAAATGTACTCCATGTAGAGAAGGAACAATCCGTGTTCTAAATCTTTTAAAAAAAATTAGAGATAAACAAGCAACACAAGAAGACATAAAATTACTAGAAGAAATTTCACACCATATTAAAGAAACAAGTCTTTGCGGATTAGGACAATCTTCAACTACGCATATTCTAACTTCACTTGAACATTTTAGAAAAGATTTTGAGGAGAATTTAATAAAATGATGATGAAAATAAAATTTGCAAAGGAGGAAGATTATAGGTAAATCAATTTAGTTAATGATAAGGCCCAAGATATGCTGTTGATGATTACACACGCATGATTTTACCTGATAACCCAAAAATGAAAATAACACTAGACAACAAACAAATAACATTAAGCAAAGAAGATGAAAATAAAACAATTTTACAAATCTGCAAACAAAATAACATTAAAATTCCAACATTATGTTATCACAAGAATTTATTTCCAGAAGCAAGATGCAGAATCTGTTTAGTTGAAATGAATGGAAAATTAGTTACATCTTGTTCAACCCGTCCTTTAGACGGAGCAGTAATTAACACAACATCTGAAAAAATAATCAAATCAAGAAAAATGAATTTGGAATTAATGAGTCCAAATATAAAATTAAATGAATTAGCTGATGATTTTGAAGCAAGAGAAGTTTATGATGAAATTGGAATTGAAAATAATAGATTTGTTTCAATTAAAGATTATAATCCAGATTTAGGTGCTGCAATAGTTCGTGATAATAATAAATGTGTAAATTGTGGAAAGTGTGTTCAAGTGTGTGGGAAAATTCAAGAAATTCATGCAATAGATTTTGCAAGTAGAGCACATAATGAACACGTTACTCCTTATGATGAAAAAAAGCTAGAACAAGTTGCTTGTATTGAATGTGGCCAATGTCTAATAAATTGCCCAGTTGGGGCAATTAAAGAAAGAAGCCATTTAGATGAAGTAATCAAAGCTCTTAATGATCCTAAGAAACATGTTGTAGCTCAAACTGCTCCTGCAATAAGGGCAAGTTTAGGAGAATTATTTGAAATGCCTCCAGGAACTCTTGTTACAGGAAAAATGGTAAGTGCTTTAAGAAAATGCGGTTTCAATAAAGTCTTTGATGTAGATTTAGGAGCTGATATGACAATAATGGAAGAATCAGCTGAACTTCTAAAACGTCTCAAAGAGAAAAACAAAAAGAAACTTCCTATGATTACAACTTGTTGTCCTGGTTGGATTTTAATGATGGAATTCTTTTATCCTGAATTAATTCCAAATATGTCAACATGTAAAAGTCCTCATGAAATGTCTGGAATGTTAATCAAGTCTTATTATGCTGAACAAGCAAAAATTAATCCTAAAGATATAGTTGTAGTAAGTATAATGCCTTGCACTGCTAAGAAATTTGAATCAACAAGAGCTGAACTAAAATCAGGTGTAGATTATGTTTTAACAACTCGTGAATTGGGCAGACTAATAAAACAAAAGAATATTGACTTCCCAAACCTAAAGGATGAAGATTTTGACCCAACTCTAGGATTAGCATCTGGTGCAGGAGATATTTTTGGTGCAGCTGGAGGAGTTATGGAAGCTGCATTAAGGACAGCTTATGAAACTACATCTAAAAAGAAACTTGAAAAAGTTGAATTCAAGAATCTAAGAACAGAAGATAGCAGCATTAGAGAAGGCACAATTAAGCTCGGCAATAAAACAATACGTTATGCAACTGCATCTGGTGGAGCAAACATAAGAAAACTTCTGAGAAATAAAGACAAATATGATTTTATTGAAATGATGGCTTGTCCTGGAGGGTGTGTAGGAGGTGGAGGACAACCAATCTACGCTGATGATAAAGTATTAACAGCAAGAGCTCAGGCTCTTTACAAACAAGACAGCATGAGAGAATACAGACGTTCTCATGAAAACCCAATAGTAAAAGACATTTACAAGAAGTATTTAGGAAAACCTCTCAGTCCAAGAGCAGAGAAGTTATTGCATACGAAGTATGGAAGAAGGGAGAGGTTCTGATTATTCAAAAAAATATCCACCTTCATTAGTTAAGATTACCAATCGATTATAATCAGACATGCTAAATAATTCATCCCTACATTTTCTTATAAGTTCATTAGTTATTTTTATAATATCCTCGTTTTCAATTCTTTTATTAATTTTTAATCTTGATAAATCATTTACTTTCAACCCACTTTCATGAAACTTTTTTCCCATAAATAGATGAACTATCCTTTCCAATTCATCATTATTAATCTCATTTTCTTTTGAAAAACAGCCTTTATCGAGCAATTTCCCTCTTTTTAAAATCCTTTTTAAAATTTCCATATTATAATTAATAATTTTTTGAGATCTGGTTCTTATTTCTACATCTAAGTTTGAAAGATTTTTAATGGCTCTTAAAGTTTCTCCCTTATACTCAAAGATAGGATCAATTTGAGTTAATATTGACTTTTCTCCCAATATTAATTTATTTGATTGAAGTGCAAAATAAACTAAAGAAGAACCTATAACAGAAGGTACAAAGCAAGCGTAATAATTTAAATTATCCCTTAAAATTTGGGAAGATAATAAAGCAGTTTTTAAATCCCCCCCAAAACCATTTAAAATTATTGTACAATCTCTTATATTTTTCTTTCTTATAACATTTTCAATAAACCACCTTATGTATAGTTCATCTTTCTCGGCAATTCCTTTTTCATTTAATGGATTATATATAAAGACAAAAACTGGCTTTCTAAAATGCTCTTCTAACTTAATCAGAACTTCTATTTCGCTGGAATCTCCAACTTCCATAAAGAAGAATAATTTATGCATTTTTAAAAATTTAAATTATAAAGTATAATGAAGTGAAAATGAGTTATTTTTGAGTAAAGAAATATTTATAAATGAATAATTGTTCAGTTAAATATGAAAAAAGAGAAAATAAAATTACAGGTTGAAATTTCTAAGGAAGCACATGAAGAGATTGAAGATTTAAAAAGAAGGTTAAATTTGGGCTCGGTATCAGATGTTATTAGAAGCAGTTTAAAATTAACTAAATATCTAGAATTAGAGAAAGCTGCTGGAAGTGAAGTAATAATAAGAGATAAAAATACAAAAAAAGAGAAAGAAGTAGTATTTATTGGAAAATAGAGGTGGCAAAAAATGGGGAAAAAAGATGCCATTAGAAGATGAGAATGAAACAATTGAGATAGATTCATTAAGCAATGCAAAAGAATTTTGGAGAGTTAAGCAAAAAGAGAAAAGAATTAATCAATACCACGTTGTTATTCATATTTTAGCTTTTTTAATATTAATCCCTTTTATTGTTTTCATTTCATTTGGAATGAAAATACCCGAGTCATATTCAACAATTGTTTCTGTAGTAATTGGTTTTTATTTTGCAAGAAATTTATTTAATTGATTTCATTACTATAATAATAACAATAATCTATTAAAACATGAGATTATATGAATAAACATGTCAAATATTAGCGGATTGGTTCATTCAATTAGAGATATAATGAGAAAAGATGCAGGGGTTGATGGAGATGCACAAAGAATTTCTCAAATTGTCTGGATGATTTTTCTGAAAGTTTTTGATTCTATGGAAGAAGAAGAGGAAGCAGAAAATCCAAAATATAAATCTCCAATACCTCAAGAAATTAGATGGAGAAATTGGGCTGCTAATTCTGAAGGAATTACTGGTGAAGAACTTTTAGACTTTGTAAACAATAAAGTGTTCAAAGAATTAAAGAATCTTTCATTAAATGACAAGTCAGATCCAAGAGGTTTTATTGTAAAAGGAGTATTTGAAGATGCTTATAACTATATGAAAAATGGCGTTTTAATTAGGCAAGTAATAAACAAGATTAATGAAATAGATTTTACAACTTCTGAAGAAAGGCATTTATTTAATGATATTTATGAAGGAATTTTAAAAGAATTACAAAGTGCAGGAAGTGCAGGAGAATTTTATACACCAAGACCGGTTACTCAATTTATTGTTGATATGGTAAATCCAAAAATAGATGAAAAAATATTAGATCCTGCTTGCGGAACTGGAGGTTTTTTAGTTTCAGTATTAAATCATCTAAAAAATAAAATAAAAAATGTTGAAGATAAAGAAAAAGTTCAAAACAATTTATTTGGAATTGATAAAAAACAACTGCCTCATCTATTATGTATGACAAATTTAATTTTACATGATATTGAAGTTCCAAAGATAAAGCATGATAACTCCTTAGCTAAACCATTAATTGATTATACTTCAAAAGATATGGTTGATGTTGTTGTTACAAATCCCCCTTTTGGAGGAGCAGAAGAAGAAGGAATAGAAAATTACTTCCCGGCAGAATTTAGAACAAGAGAAACAGCAGATTTGTTTTTAATATTAATAATGAAACTTTTAAGAGATGGTGGAAGATGCGGAATAGTTTTACCAGATGGATTTTTATTTGGAGAAGGGGTTAAAACAAGAATCAAAGAAAAACTTCTTAGCGAATTTAATTTACACACGATTGTTAGACTTCCAAATGGAGTATTCAGTCCATATACTGGAATTAGAACAAATTTATTATTCTTTGAAAAAAATTCAAAAGGCACGAAAGATATTTGGTATTTTGAACATCCTTTGCCTGAAAATTATAAAATTTACAATAAAACAAAACCCATTAGACATGAAGAATTTGAATTAGAAAAAGAATGGTGGAAAGATAGAGAAAATACAAAATTTAAACAATATGCTTGGAAAATCTCCAAAGAGGAAATCCTAAAGAGAAATTTTAATTTGGATATAAACAATCCAACAAAGCCAGAAGCAGAACCCGAATTAACTAAAGAAGAAATAATTACAAAGATTGAAGCTAATCTCAAAAGAAGTCAGGAGATATTGAAAGAAATAAAAGGAGTTTGAGATGAGCTGGGAAAAGATTAAATTAAAAGAAATTTTAAAGCAACATAATGATAAAATTAATATAGATGATTCTAAAGAATACAAGCAGGTAACAGTTTCTAATACAGGAGAAATAAGATTAAGAGGAATAAAAAAAGGATTACAAATTGGCACAAAAAGACAGATTATTGCAAAAAAAGGTTGGTTTATCTACTCACGTTTAGGAGTGCACGAAGGTTCATTTGGCATTGTTCCAGAACAATTGGAGGAGGCAATAGTTACAGGAGATATGCCTATGTTTGAAATAAATAAAAACAAAGTTGTACCCGATTTTTTGTTATATTCTCTAAAGTTACCTCATTTTAAAAGACAATTTATTGATTTAACAAGAGGATTGGCTCAATCGAGGATTAGAGAAAAATTTCTATTAAATTTAGATATTGATTTACCTTCATTAAAAGAGCAAGAGATAATAATATCAAAATTAAATAAAACTAAAATAAGTAAAGAAAAATTAGATAATATTAATAGTCAAAATGAATCACTTATTTCTTCCCTTAGTCAATCAATTCTTCAAGAAGCAGTTCAAGGAAAACTTGTTCCTCAAGACACAAAAGATGAACCTGCAAGTGAACTTTTAAAAAAAATTAAAGCAGAAAAAGAAAAATTAATCAAGGAAGGGAGAATAAAAAAAGAAAAACCGTTACCTCCAATTTCAAAAGATGAAATTCCTTATGAGTTGCCTAAAGGTTGGGAATGGGTGAGACTAAATCAAATGTGCAACTCTATTTCCGCAGGAGGGGATAAACCGGATGATTTTGTCGAAGAAAAAACAAGAGATAAAAATATTCCTGTAATTGCAAATGGAGAAACAAATCAGGGAATAATAGGATACACAAAAGAAGCAAAGATATTTGATAAAAGTATTACTGTTTCCGGAAGAGGAACAATCGGCTATTCTTGTATAAGAGATTTTCCATATAATCCTATAGTTCGTTTAATTGTTCTAATTCCAAATAAAAATATAGAAATTAAATTTTTAAAATATACTCTTTCAGCTAGGCTAGAAACGGGTCTTGGAACAAGCATACCTCAATTAACAGTCCCCATGATCGAAACAAAGTTAATTCCTCTCCCACCTCTTTACGAACAACGCCGCATCGTTGAAAAAGTTGATAAACTAATGGCATATTGTGATGAACTTGAAAAACAAGTTAAAGAAAATAAAGAAAATACTAAAAAATTAATGGAAGCGGTTTTAAGAGAGAGTTTTGAAAAGATTTAAATAAATTAATATCAATAAAATATAATGACAAATATAGAGGATATTTTTAAAGGTATTATAAGCTTAATATTTTTTATAATTTTTATAGGTGCAATAATTCCCCTAGTAGCAGAATCATTTATAGGTTCATTCTCATTTGTTATAGGAATAGCTTTTTTTGCGATAATTCTAGCAATTCTAATAAAAATATTAAATGAATTTGGAATAGGAAATGGAATCTAATAAAGAAGTTAAAAAAACATACAGAATTTTAATAGAAATAGTATTTGGATTAATCATATTTATGACTTCCGAATTTTTAAAAGATGTAACATATATCCTCTCGTTTAAGATAATCTCTTTTGCTTTGGAGGGTCTTGCTCTTATAGATATAATTCTTTTTTATTTCTTTGAAGCCAAAAAGAAATTCTATAAACAAAAGATAAAATATATTTTTATTGGAGCACTTATATTAATAGGGATATTATCATTTATACTTTACTTAATAATAGGTTTAGTTACCGGTTTTTATATAGCGGTTTTTGGAGGACTGGTTTCTTATATAATATCATTAGGGGTAGTTATAATAAACAATAAAAAAAATAAGTCAAAAAAATAATTTTATTTATACACTCTCTCCTTTAATTCTTTCAACATCTTCAGATAACCCTCTCTACCACCAAATAATTTCATTATTTCAAGGGGCCTTCCCAACTTATTTATTGGACTAACTGATAATACTTCAGGATTTTCTAAATTCTCAATTCCTTCATCTGCATATTTATCCAAAAGAACATCAATTACTTTTCTTGCTTTCTCTCCATATTTATTAAAATAAGAATCTTTGTGAACTTTCATTGCTCTTTCTCTTCTGGTTAAAGGTTTTTTGCCATAAGCTACATGAAGAACTAAATCAAAAGGGTCTAACTCTTTTCCATTAGAAACTTCTTCCTGAAGACATTCAAAAATTAAACCTTCATCTGCTAAATGTTTTATTATTTCTCTCTTTTGATCTGCAATATTCCATTTTTGAATAAAATCATTTAAACTTCTAAATTCTTTTCCAATCTGTTCTTTTGTATAATCGATTAATCCTTCTGAAATTAATTTACCGTTTGGGTCAAGATGTTGTATTTGGTCATTGATTACTTTGACTTCAACTCCATGCACATAATATTTCCTTATTTTTTCAGGCTCTTCAGAATAAGCAGCAGTTGGCTGAAGAACTATTCTTTCTCCTTCTAACAACTCTTCTTTTTCAACAGGATCTTCTGGCTTAATTTCATCATCTTGATCAAACTTCTTTATTTGCACAGGCTCACCATCAAAATCTTTATCTGCAAATTTATTTGTTACATTTCTAAAATCCATTATAGTAAAGAAATATTTTTTATAATCTGCATTAATTCTAGTTCCCCTTCCAATAATTTGTTTAAATTCAGTCATAGAACCAATATTTGCATCTAAAACAATTAATTTACAAGTCTGTGCATCAACACCTGTATTCAAAAGTTTAGAAGTAGTTACAATAACAGGATATTTTTCAGCAGGATCAATAAATTTATCTAAATTTTTCTTGCCAATATTATCATCACCTGTAATTCTCATGATATATTTTTCATTTTCTTTAACTAAATCTTTATTCTCTTTTACTAATGCTTGTCTTAATCTTTCGGCATGCTCAATGTCTACACAAAAAACAATTGTTTTATCAAATCTATCTGTATTCTTCAAAAATTCAGTTATTTTTTTAGCAACAACTTCTGTTCTTTCATCGATTACTAATTTTCTATCAAATTCTTTTGGAGTATAAATTTCATCGGGAATTTCATTACCATATTTATCTACTTCTCCTTTTTTTGGTCTAAAACCTTGAACATCTTTATCTAAAGCAACTTTTATCACCCTATAAGGTGCTAAAAATCCATCTTCTATCCCTTGTCTTAATGAATAAGTATAAACAGGTTTACCAAAATATTCCATGTTAGATATATCTCTTGTCTCTTTAGGGGTTGCAGTTAAACCTAGCTGAATCGCAGAATCAAAGTAATCTAAAACTTCTCTCCAAGCAGAATCTGCCTTAGCACTTCCTCTATGACATTCATCAATAACAACTAAATCAAAAAATCCTTTAGAGAAATTTTTATAGATATTTTTTCTTTCTTCTTCTCCAGAAACCCCTTGATAAATAGCAAAATAAATTTCATATGCAGGATCAGATTTTCTATGACTTACTTTGCAAGATACTTTTGTAAATGGTTTGAAATCTTTATTCTTTGGATCATCAACTAGAATATTTCTATCAGATAGATAAAGAATTCTCTTTATTTTTTCAACTTTCTTCAATCTCCAAATTGTTTGAAATGCAGTATAAGTTTTACCAGTTCCAGTAGCCATAACCAAAAGAATTCTTTTTTGGCCTTTTGCGATTGCTTCAATTACTCTATTTACTGCAATTCTTTGATAATATCTAGGTTCTTTCCAATTTTGTTCAAAATAATAATCAGAAGTAATAAGTTTCTCCTCTTCTTCTTTAGTAATTCCTTTATATTTTTTATATTTCTCCCATAAAAATTCTGGTGAAGGAAATTTATCCAACTTTATCTCATTTTCATCTCCTGTAGTTTTATCATGAAAAATAAATTTATCACCATTAGAACTAAAAGCGAATGGTAAGTCCAAATCATTTGCATAATCTATTGCTTGCTGAAGTCCTTGTCCAGAAGTATGAGTATTATCTTTAGCCTCGATTACTCCCATTGGAAGACTTGGTTTATAATACAAAATGTAATCCACTTTTTTTGGATTTCCTCTTTTAATTGTTTTACCTGCAATAATTACTTTTCCAGCAGTATAATAGAATTCTTCTCTGAATTTATCTTTCCAACCTGCCTTCATAATAGCAGGAGTAATAAATTGTGTCCTGATTTCAGTCTCAGTAAGTTGAGCCTTACTCATATTTTTTATAAGAATTTACAATATAAAAGATTATCATTTCTTCTTAGAATTATTTAGCAACTCCTTCATCATCAAATTTCATACCTTTATCTTTTGTTAACTCTTGAGGTATTCTATATTCTTCAAACTTAACCCTCTTCTTATCTATTGCTCCCTTAAGGTTCTTTTCTTGAGGGGAAATCTTAGCATTTCCAGATTTAACTTCAACAAAAATAACTTCATCTATTTTCTTTTCATCCATTCCCTTGAAAACAATAAAATCGGTTGGCTTTCCTAAAAATCTGCATTCTGTTGGAAGATAAGGAAAATTAGGCAAATAAGGAGCAAGATTTTCTGAGAACTGCCCGCCTAAAACAGCTCTTGATTTCATTATAGCTTCTTTCCTATAATCAGGTAAAGCATCTTGCCATTCTTTTTCTTTTTGAAAAATTCCTGCCTTATGTCCCAGTCTATAAGCTATAAATAAACCTATTAAAAGAATTATGAAAAGAATTATTGTAATGAGTTCCATTTTAATATAATCCCAAAACACTAGCAATCCAACCTCCAAACCAAAATGCTAATCCAAAAAAAGTTAAATATCCTATAATAATTATCATTCTCCACCAAGAATTAGCATGTTTCCAAACTAATTTATTTCTTTTGAACTTTTCTTCATTAATTTCTCTTTCTAATTTTTTTAATTTATCTTCTTTCATTTTAAATTGTAATTAATGCTATGATTATAAGTGCAATAAGTCCTGAAATCAAGGTAACAAATCCAAAAAGTCCTAAAACGATTATTAATTTAGACCATCCGTCAGCATATTTCCACATCAAATCAAAGCTTTTTTTCATAGATAATTAAACATTTCTTTAAATTTAAACTTTTTTATTCAATCTTTCCAAATACCAATGGCTAAAGAAACAATTGCTAAAACAAAAAGCCACATTAAAATATCTCCAGAAGCATCTTTTCCAAAAACATATCTTGTTATAACCCCCAATAGAGTAGAAATTATTGATATCCCCAATAACCATTTATTGACCATTATTTATTTAATATTAAATGTTTTATAAACACTGCTTACGCCCCAACAACCCTCAACAACTCCCTAACATCCTCTATTTCGAAATCAGCTCCGCTTTTTCCGGGCGCAGGCGGTTTTGCAACACCATATCTTGCAAAACATGTCTTTAATCCAATCCTCTTTGCAGTATGAATATCTCTTTCTATTCTATCTCCAACCATCATTGCTTCTTCTGGTTTCAAATTCAATTGCTTCAGTGCAGAATTAAATGGAATAGGAGAATTCTTCTGTCTCTTAACATCACTCTTAGCTATAACAATATCAAAGAAACTATCAATCTTCATTGAAATCAATCTCATCCAAGCTTTCATACTTGGAGCATCACTTACAACAGCTAATTTATACTTCTTTTTCAACTTAGTCAAAACAGGTATAACCCCAGAATAAGGAACAAGATAATTCTCCTTAGCTTTTCTATATGCAAGAACACCAGAAGCTAATATCTTATAATCCAGTTTTCCATTTCCTTTCTTTATTATCTTTTCAAAAACATCTCTATACTCCATACTCCTTTTTTCATAAATACTATAAATCTCTCTCATACCCTCTTCTTTCTTCATCTTCAATCCTTTAGAAATCATCATCTCAACAGCAGCCTCACAGCTCTTTTCTTTCATCTTAAAGAAATCTATTAGTGTATTATCAATATCAAAAAGAATTGCTTTAATTTCCGAATGCATAAATAGAATAAGAGAAAGAGGAATTTAAATTTATCCAAAAAATTTTTAATCCCTTACATCCTGCAATTATTATGGTAAAAGGATTTTACAAAGATAAAGATGGGCATATAATTCCAGATTGTCTAGTAGATGATGCCTACAAATATTTTGGAATGGATTACTTATCTAGAATGGAATATGAAGCAGATAGAGAGAAAGGAACAGAAAAATTAAACAAGCTTTTAGGAAAACCCCTTATTGAAATTGAACCAATTAAACCTCTAATTGATTTTACTCCTAAGATAAACTTACCTCCTATTGAACCAATTAAACCTTTGATTGATTTTACTCCTAAAATAGATATTCCATTAATTAATACAGATCCTTTACCAAAAATTACTCTAAAAGATAATTTTGATTATGATCCATTTAATCTAAATAAAAAGTCAAAGAAAAAACCTTGGGAATTAGACTTAGATATCTAATTACTTCTTTCTCTGTCTCTCACTTCTCAAGAAGAAAAGCAAAAGTGAAAGCGATAGTATAAATGAAGCAATACCAAGCAATCCAGTCTGATAATAACTAATATCTTCAATTACAAAAAATCCTGTTGTCTTTGATGTCATAAATGAAGCTCCAATAGATAAAAACAAAATTGATGCTGTTAGAGGAATAAAATCCTCAAGACTTCTTTTTTTAATTTTTTTATTGATTTTTTTCATCTTACTTTTTTTTGTTTTTACCTCTCTTTGGTCCAGTTCTCTGTCTTGAAAATATACTAACTAGTTTATCATCAATTTTTTCATCATAAATTGAAGTCTTCCACTGATTAATTGTGCTTCTTCTTAAGATATCTTCAATCTGCTCAGGAAGACTCATCATATTCTTCTTTGCTCTTTTCTCAAGATGATCAACTAACTCTTCACTTAAAAATAAAGTTACCATTTTCTTATCAGAATTATCTTGTTTTTTAGCCACCATTTTAATTATTTATACTTCCCACTTTTATTCAAACACTCTGTTCTATTAACACTTGAGCTTGTAAAATGTTCACATTTCAAACTGACTGTGTTGCAAACTCCAGAAAAATTTCCACCATTTAAACTGCAATCTGCATCTGCAGTACAAGTTTTTTCATAATTAATTGAACAGATATGAATTTTAGATTTAGAACTTTCAATCTGCCATAATGCAATTGCAATTACAAAAATAATAATTAAGAAGATAATTGTGCCTTTTTTCATCTTATTTTTTACTTCCTACATACACTTTCTGAACAGCAAAACTCTTATAGATTCCCTCTAAAATATCAGTTCCTGCATATCCTGCAAGAAGAGAAAGTCTAGCATCAAAATTAAATATTAATCCTGTAAATATCCCTATCACAACTGCAATAAGAACTGTAATAGCATAATATCCCCAGATGATTTTTCTCCTAAGAGAAAAAGCTTTCAGCAAACCAACTACTCCTCTTGTCAGACCTCCAACTCCTCCTAAAAGAGCAGGAAGAAACAATAATTCTGATACCATTTCACCTCTTTAATTATTATGAAAATGGATTTTATAAATATTTAGAAAATATAATAACTTATTCTTACAATACTTTATATACACCAATTTGCTGAGCCTTTTATGGGAAATAGAAAAAGATTAAGAAAGCATAAGCAATATGCAATGAATAGACGAGCTATATCTGGAAAAAAACCAATGTCTGAAGAAGCAAAAGTAAATAGAAAGAAAATAAGCGATGCAGACAGAATAAGAACAAAAGCAGATTTGAATAAAAAATCAAAGAAGTAATATTATTATCTTCCAAATAGTTTTATATACCAATCTTCTTTAAACTAGAGATGGCATCAACACCACCAGGCGCGCAAAAGATGAAGATTGACTACACTGTGGATAAAAAAGTCTATGACGATTTTGCAAAGAATTGTAGCAAAAAAGGATTTGCTCCTCAAATTGTAGTTGAAAGACTTATGAAGAAGTTCAATGAAACAGGACAGATGTAAGAAAGTTCTTATTTATTATATCTTACAGATAAATTATAATTTGTATCTCCGTTCTGCGCAAAAATTAAAAAAGTATATCCAGGTTTAACTATAAATTCTTTTTCAAAATTAGTTTCAGAATTAAATGTCCAGATATCTTCCCCATTTAACTGTCTATCAGCAGAAAGTCTTTTGGCATCATCAGGATCAGAACTTATAACAACTTTACAACTCTTTGAGGCTTCAAAATCTATTACTGCTTTAGTAGGATAATCTATCCCAGAATCTTCAGGATACAAATTTATTGCATCTACTTTTCTGCTCTCTAAAAATTCATTTTCATAAACTAAAGCTATTTTTGCAAATATTACTACAGCATAACAAGTATATTCTTCAGAGTTGTCTATTCTTTTACAGCTTAAACCAATACCCACATCACTAAATGTAGGAGGAATATTTGTATCTACAATAGGACCCCTTAATGCAGGATTTGCTAACCATCCATTAACAATATCTCTTGAAATAGGAGTATTTTTATTAACCTCTCCAGAATATAAGTTCTCTGTTGCTTCCCAATAAAAAACAGCATTTTTTCCCAATCTATCATACACATCTTTTCCTGCAGGGTCTTTATGAGAAAAGAATCCTTCAGCAATCATTCTATCACTATACTGCTGAGCAACAGCATCAAGCAAAGCATTTCTATTCAAATCAACAATTTTTTTATTATGTCTCTCAGAATTCATTAAATTAAAAATTCCTTCTTTTGCATTTGAAATATCCTCTTGTGTTAATTCAAAATTAAATTGAGGAGTTTCCTTATTAATCTCCTTATTAAGTATAACATTTGAAGTCAATGAATTTGAAGGCTTATGTAAAATAAAGAATAATGCTATTGCCAATAATACTCCTACAAAAGCAAAAAACATAATATCTTTAACAACTCTCTTCTCCATTATGTTTTAACAACACTCTTGTTTATATCTTTTTCTCTAATCTAAAAGTTGTTTCAATTTCTTAATAGGGTCTTTGGCCTTTGTAATAACAGAAGCAAATGCAACACCTTCAGCACCTAATTTACACGCAATTTCAATATCTTCTTTTGTATTTATTCCTGCACCAACTAAAAATTTCATTTTAAGCTTCTTCTTAATATTCTTAATTAACTCTGGCTTTTCTTTAGAAACAGATTTTGTTCCTCCAACTAACTCAGGAGGCTCAATTGCTAAAAAATCTGGCTTTAATTTTTCAACTTTTTCTGCTTCTCTAACACTTGCAGCAAAAACTAAAGTCTTTAATTTAAGCTTCTTACATCTTTCAATTGTTTTCTTCAGTGTAACAAAATCTAACTTGTGTTCAGAATGATTCAAGAAAGTTCCAACAGCTCCATCTTTCTTTACAGCTTCAGGAAGAATATATCCTGTAGCCCTTCCAGTTTCAAAATAATCAACATGCTGAGCAAATATCTTGAGCTTTGTTTTCTTTGCAATTTCATAAACATCGCTTGCCTGAACTCCTAAAATTATATTCTTATCAACTTTCTCTATTTTCTTTGCAAGTTCAACTGCTTTTTTCCCTTGCTGATATGTTTTTAGATTTATTACAATTATTGGTTTTGTCATTTTTTATTCTTTCTTTTAATTCCTTTAGATTTATCATTTTTCCTTCTTTTCCAATTTAAAATCCATAATACTCCTATAATAAATGCTGGTCCTGCAATTATAACAGACCAAGAGAGCATATACCATTCAAAGTTTGAACTAATAAATAAGTTTACAATATAAATCAATCCTGCAAAAATAAATGCTATTCCTCCAATAATCTCATGTTTCCAAGAGATAATTAGTATAATTATTAATATAAAACTTGGAATAAGATGCATAAATAATCCCAAGAGAGTTCCCCAGAATCCCAATTTTAGATCAAATATATCCAATGCAAAGAGACTTATGAATAAAATAAATATTATAGACAAAATTCTAGGTGCCCAATATAAACATTTTCTCATTTTCATTTCCAAACAATAGCTTTAATCTTCTTTGTAAGTTCTAATGGTTTCTCACTCTGCCAAACATTTCTTCCAACTGCAAGACCAATACATCCTGAATTCATAATCTCCTGAACTTTTTTTAAGAAAGCTTTTTCATCCTCTTTGCTTCCGCCAGCAACAACAACTTTTGTTTTTCCTGCAGCCTTAACAGCCCAACTCAAATCCTTTTCTGTTCCTGAAAATTGAATCTTAATAATATCCGCTCCAATCTCCAACCCAGTTCTTGCAGCATATTCCATTAACTTTGCTTTTTCTTTTTCATTTTTCAATTTCTTTTCAATAGATTTTCCTCTTGGATAAATCCAAACAATTACAGGAAGACCTTTTTTGTGTGCTTCTCTTTGAATATTTTCAAACTCCTGAAACATTTCATCCTCATAACTACTTCCAATGTAAATGGTATATCCAACAGCTTTAGCACCTAGAGAAATAGCTTCTTTAACTGTACACAATTGCCTGCTTATTGGTTCTCCTTTGACTAAGTTTGTCTTCCCATTCAGCTTTACAATTAATGGAATTTTACTTCTCTTAATTTCTTTCTGATATTTTTCAGCAATTCCTTTTTGAAAAACAACTCCACTATATTTTCCTTTTTTTGCAATATCAATTATATAATTAGGATCAACATTGTCATCATTAAAATCAGTTGGACCATGCTCTAATCCCTGGTCATATGCAAGAAGAAGTGTTCTTCCTTTTTTTGTTAACTTATTTAGACTAATCATTTCAATTTCATCCTCAATAAATTATTCTTAGCTCCAAAATGCTGAATAACAGATTCAGATTCTTTTAATCCTAGTTTCAAACTTTCATCAATTGACAATCCAACAACTTGTCCTGCAACAAAACCAGAAGCAAATGCATCTCCAGCACCTGTTCTTTCAACAACTTTAATATCTTTATGCGGAACTAAAGAGTATTTTTGTTTTCCATCAAAACAACTAATTAATTTATTTTTATCAGTTATAACAACAATTCCATTAGTAAGTGCATAAAGTCCTCTCAATGTATCTTTTTCTCTTGGAAAACTTTTCTTAACAAGCATTTCAGCTTCTTCTTTATTCAAAATCAAAACATCAATCAATTTCAACAACTTAGTCAAATTCAAATTCTTAATCTGATAACTGCTTGGATTAAATGCAATCTTAACTCCCTTTGCTTTCAATCTATATGCAAGTGCTTCCTGAGTTTCAAAGCTTTTTCCTAAAAGAGAACTCAAATACAACCATTTAGTTTTGAATTTTTTAATATCATTCCAAGTTATTTCATCATTTGCACCTTTGTAAGTTAAAATTGTTCTATCTCCACCTTTACTATCAAGAATTACAGAGTAACCACTCAATTCACCTTCAACAATTTTCCCTAAATATCTTACTCTTTCTCTATCAAGCAAATTAAGAATTCTTTTTCCATTTTCATCATTTCCTAATTCAGAGATGCAACCTGATTTTAATCCTAATCTTGCAAATGCAACAGAAGTGTTTGTTCCTGCTCCACCAACATCAAACTTAAGTTCTTTAATTAAGACCTTATCTCCAACCTTATAATTCATAAAACCTTTTTTTTCAGCAACATCTGTATGTACAAATACATCAACTACAGCAGAACCAAAACTCACAACATCAAATCTCATTTTCTTTTTTTATTTACCTCTTTATTCTTCTCAAATAAACTCCAGACTAGATAAATTAAGATTAATCCTGCCAAAGAATAGAGATTAGCAGTTGCATTTTCAAAAAGAGAAGGACAAGAAGGTTTTGCAATATTTGGTGGAAGTTGCCCATAGCTGCAAGTAAATACATTAAATAATATCGAAAGAATCAAGGTAATAACTATAATACAAATAATCTTCTTAACATTTAGTTTAAAATTCATTTTCTTTTATTAACTCCTTTCTTCTCTTTTTCAAATATGCTCCAGATTATATATAATAAAATAGCTGGAATAAAAATTATTATCAAGTCTCTAATTATTTTTGAAATTGAGGTAGGTAAAGGACATCCACATTGACAGGTAAGAGGAATTACATTAAGTGTAAAGACTTCTGGACAACTGTTAATATCGATATATTGACAAGTCTTACAATAAACATGACTAGGATATCCAAAATTAATAAATATATACCAAGCAATAATAACAACTATACTAATAATAACCTTCAACCTAGTTAACTTAAAATTCATCTTCTTTATCCTCTTTATGTTTTATAGAAAGATTTATTTAATTAAAAACTTTTGTGTTAGCTATGAAGGCAAAAAAAGAAGTTTTAGTTATTGTTGCGCATCCAGATGATGAAGTCATTTGGGCAGGAGGAACACTCATGAAAATGGATTCTTCAAAGTTTAACAAAACACTAATTGTTTTGTGCAGAGGAAAAGATACAGATAGATATCCAAAATTCATGAAAGTTGCAGAATTCCTAAAAGTAACTCCCTATATTTTTGATATAGATGATTGTGAAACTGGAAAATATATTCAAATTCCTTCAGAAGATATAATAAATAAAATTTCACAGGTTACAAAAAACAAAAAGTATGATATTCTTTACACTCATGGAAAAGAAGGAGAGTATAAACACATTAGACATCTTGATGTAAATAAAGCAGTCAACGAAATGCTTTCTAAAAAATTACTATCGGCAAAAAAAGTTTTTTACTTCTCTTATCATAAAATGAAAAACAATTTCCAGAACTACGCATTATACAATTCAAATGCAGATAAACTTATAAAACTAAAAGAACCTTATCTTAGCATGAAGAAGAAGTTGATAGTTGATGTTTATGGGTTTCAGAAGGGAGGTTTTGAGGAAATTTCTAGCAATAATATAGAAGCGTTTGACTTAAGAAAATAAAATAGTAAAATGAAGTGCTTATTATTATATCCTTATCCTGTTGAACCAGATGGAGTTTCTCTTCAAGGATATTATCTCGCTCTAGGTTTGAAAAATCTCGGTGTGGAGGTTATTCAATGCCATTACAAAGACAGTATTCAAAAAGAATACTACTTAAAACATATAAAACCAGATTTTATTATAGGAATTGGATTCTGGGGAAATGTTCCAGACATACTTCTTGACCCACAAAGATACGGACATATTGTTGTTCCTTGGTTTAATGCAGATGGCTGGGTTGCAAATTACAAAGAAGAGTTTGATAAATTAAAATTAATGTTCACAACAAGCGACTGGGTAAAAAGCATTTATAGACGTGATGGTGTAGATGTATCAAAAATACTTCCAATGCACATTGGAATTGATACTGAGTTATTTAAACCAAATAATAATCCTGAAGCAAATTTAAATTTAAGAAGACTTTTAGGAGTTAAAGACAATGAAGTTATGATTTTCACAATGGGAGGAGACGTTACTTCTAAAGGTGCTCAAGAAATGATGAAAGCTCTTGCTCAAATAAACAAAGAATTCAAAGATTGGGTATATGTTTGTAAGTCTTGGCCAAGCGAATGTGCTGAGCAATGGAGAGAATATGAAGAAGCTCTTGCAGACGAATTAGAAATACGTGATAAAATAATTTTCTTAGATGATACATTCTCTCCTGAATTTTGTGCAGATATGCTTAATGCATGTGATATTTATGCAGCACCTTCAAGAATAGAAGGATTTGGAATGATTCAGGTTGAAGCAATGGCTTGTGGAAAACCAGTTATTTCTATTAACGTAGGTGGACCAGCAGAAACAATTGTTCACGGAAGAACAGGATTTTTAGCAGGCGTAGCAGAAGAAATAAAATTAACTGAAGAATGGGCTTATCCACATATGGGATTTGAAGTTCAGAAAAAAGTAAAATTTGAAACTCCAAAAACTTTTGGTTATAGAGCAAATGTTGAAGATTTAGCAAAATATACACTAATGCTTCTTAAGGATAAATCTCTAAGAGAAACTATGGGAAGAGTTGGAAGAGAACATGCTGTTGCAAATTTTGATTACAATGTTATTGCAAAGAAAATGCTTGATATAATTAAGGAAAGATTTGAGTTGAAATAAAAATTCTTTTAGTAAATAGTTATTGTTAACAGTTTTAAGTGATTATTATAATATTGTAGGTTGAGTTAAACAAGGTTTGATTTTACAGAGATAATTATTTTTTAAGGAGTTAATAATATTTTTTAATTATAACAGAATAAAGAAATTAAATCAAAACCTTCTTTGCTTTCAGTGATTCATATGCAAGAATATACATTCCAGCTTCCCAAGCTTGAAGAGTTCCGTTGTGAAACTTATTAATAGGATTTGTCCATTCAGGGAAATTAGCAGCTAAATTTCTCTCAGCTAATTTTTCAAGTTCAATTTCAGCTTTCTTTATTTTTCCTGTCTTGATTAATGCAAGAATGTAAAATCCACCAATATATCCCCAAATTCCTCCATTGCTATAATGATTTGGCTCTCCTGCTTCACAATCAAGGAAGTAACTATGCCAGTTTTCATCTCCCTCTTCTATAGGAGGATAAATTGTTTTAAGAGGATAAGGTTGATTAATTCTTTTCTTTTCAATATAATTTAAAATTTGCTCTGCTTTTTTTCTATCAGCTAAATCAAAAACAATTGCAAGAACATTTCCTAAACTATCAAACCACTCTCCAATCTCCATATAGACACCATGATTTTTCCATCTATAAGGAAGATAATATTTTCCCCACCACAATCCATCATCTTTATCATTATTAATTAGATTTTTTAGTTTTTGAGCTTTATCTGTCTCTCCAACTAAATTCAAAACTTTGTAATAAAGCGCATGAGTATTGATAGTATATCCATATCTATGAGGAAATGCATCCTGCCAATCTGAAGTTGGGAGCTGCCCCAATAAACCATTTTCTCCAACATCCTGGCAAGCTAACCAGCTTAATGCTTTTTTAACAGAATCATTTTTTGGATTAAAGAAAATATCTCCAAATCTTTCCTTGAACATATAATTGCCTATTATATACCACATTGAAGAATCAATTGTCTTAAAATCAACATGTGGAGGCCTATTTGAATATTTATCAACGCAATTAGGAATTTGTCCATTCACACTCTGTCCTTCTTTAAGTGTGTTCATGCTTGCTTTAATCACTTCTTTAAATTTATTTTTTTTAACTAAACTTGCACCTAAAGAAGTAATCATAGAATCTCTAGACCAAACAGCATTATAACCGTCTTTTCCACCTGATGCAAAGATTCCAGCTTTATTAGAACATCTTTCAATGCATTCGACTGCTTTTGTGTATGCCAAATCAGTTATATCTTTCATTTTATTTTAATTGTCCAAATGAAGCCATAATCTCTTTTAATGAAATTTTTCTTACACTTGTTACAACATCTCCTCCACCAGAGTAGATTAAAACAGATTCACTATCTTTATCTTCAACAATTCCTGTTGGAAAAATAATTCTTTTCTGTTGATATAATTTCATTTCATAATCTTGTGCAGGAACTAAGACATTTTCTGCTTTTGCAATTAATTTTTTTGGATTTTTTAAATCAAATAATGCAAATGAACCACAGTAAGTATAAATTTGTCCTGGAATTTCTTCAACAGTATGATAAATTAAAAGCCATCCTTTATCTGTTTTAATTGGAGGGCATCCCGGACCAATTCTTCCATAAGATTCATCGCCTTTCTTAAGAAGATTTATTGCTTTCAAATTGCCCCAAGAAATCAGATTGTCTGAATATGCAATCCATATATGTGGCGGACTAAATTGAAAATTTCCTTCAGGCCTATCATATGCAACATATTTTCCATTTATTTTTTCAGGAAAAATTACAACATCTTTATCTTGCTCTCCAAAAATTATTCCTTTTCTCTCCCAATCCTCAAGATTTTTTGAAAATGCAATAGATGTTGAAATATTCTCTTTTCTTGATAAAGAAACGTAAGTCATTACATACTTATCTTCTATCTTTATTATTCTTGGATCTTCAACTCCTAATTCTGCATCATTTACTGTTCCATAAAATGTTGGCCTCTTATCAATTGAAAGAATCTTGAAACCACTTTCATCTAAAAGAACTTTTCTTAAATGAGAAACAAAAGTTAATCTCTTTGTCCCATCTTTAAAATTTATATCAAAATCAGAATTTTTTGTAACAATTGCTTTGTCAAATTTGTCTATTTTTAATTTATATCTATTTTTTCCAACCATCCTTGGAGAATAACAATATCTTTTATCCTCTAATTTAATTAATTGTTCAATTACTCTAACATACAAAACTATTTTTCCATCCTTTCTCCTAGCAGCAGCAGGATTAATTGTTCCAATTATTTTCAACTGCTTAGAAGATGGTTTAATCATCTCTGGTTTAATCAATAATGCCTCTTTTACCATGTTTATATTATATACTCGAATATAGTTTTTAAATTTATAGAATAATACCTTAATTTTATTATATTTTTTAATGGATTAATTAGTTGAACAAGATTTTTATTAATGGTTTATCAATATTGATTAAATATTTGGTAATCTAACTCTATAAAGAAAAACTATATCAAACTTCCAGCTTTTTTATCTACAATTACAACAACATTCTTGTGTTTTCTTAAAAAGCTTGCAGGGAGATTTTCAGTTATTTTTCCATTCATCATTTCAGCTATTGCTTTTGCTTTTTTCCTTCCAAATGCAAGAAGTATAATCTTCTTTGATTTCATAATTGTTGAAATTCCCATTGTAAGGCCTTTTCCTTCAATATGAGTTAATTGAACTAATCTAGTAACAGAATTTAATTTGCTTCCAGGTTCATTAAACCCAATATGCCCGTTCACACCTATTCCTAAAATCTGTAAATCAATTGTATTTTTCCTTATCTTTGTTTCATATTCTTTACACTCTTTTTTCCAGTCTCTTTTATTTCCATCAAGCAAATTTATGTTTTCTTTTTTTATATTTAATTTATCAAATACTCTTTTATACATATAATAAGCATAATTCTTTTTTTCATTTTTGCTCTTAGAAGGAGGATAAAACTCGTCTAAATTAAAAGTTTTGATTTTTGAAAAATCTACTTTTCCATTTTTGTAAGCATTTGCCAATCTTTTGTATGTTCTTAATGGAGTTTTCCCAGTTGCAAATCCTAAAACAAGTCTCGGATTTTTATTTATCTCACTTATTATAAGCTCTGATGCTCTTTCTGCCATCTCTCTTTTATTTTTTACTTTAATTAATTCCATTTTATTTTAATACTTCTAATCCAGGAAGTTTTTCTCCTGCAATAAAACTAAGCAAAGCCCCTCCACTTAAACTAATATGTCCAAATTTTTTAATATTGATTCCTGAAGCTTTAATAGCATCACTCAAATGCCCTCCCCCAATAACTGAAAATGCTTTGCTATTTGCAACTGCTTTCAAAATTGCGAATGTTCCTTTTGAAAATTCTTTTTTGCTACAATCCCCTGCAGGACCCTTCATGTAAATTGCTTTAGCTTTTTTTATTTCAGCTAAATAATGTTTCTGAGTTTTCTCTCCAATATCAAATATCTCACACTTATCGCATGGAAATCTATCTAATAATTTTTCTACTCTTTTTCCATTTACTTCAACTGCAAAATCAAGAGGTGTTTCAACCTTCTTTAGTTTACTCTTATCTATTTTAATTAGAATATGTTTACTTTCAAGAAACTTATTTTGAAAACCGAGAGCTTTTCCTTTATTTATCAAACAAACTTGTCCGAATAATCCACAACTAAGAACTTTATTTTTTCCAAGAAGTTTTATATTATCTTCTGGTTTTGCTCCACCTAAAATATAAAGTGTATTCTTCAATTTCAATTTTTTCAGTGCGTTAACTTCTCTTTCTAAAATTCTTCCTGCACAGCTCTTCTTAATATACTTTGGAAGAAGAATAGAAGTCTGCGCTCTATGACAAACAGAAAATGCATCATTTACATAAATTTCACAATGCTTTGAAAAAAATTCAGTTAATTTATTTGGCTTATCTTCTTTTTCTTCATCTAAAAATCTAATATTCTCCAAGAGTATTGCTTCTCCTTCTTTCAAATTTTTAATTGCTTCTTCTGCTTTCTTTCCAATTATATCTTCTACAAACTTAACTTTAGAATATTTGCTTAGCTGTTCAGAGTGTTGCTTTAAAGAAATAAAATCCTCCTCTCCTTTTCTTCCCTGGTGTGCAATTATGACAAGCTTTACTTTTTTCTTCTTTAGCTCATTTATTGTTAAAGCTGCTTCTTTAATTCTCTCAGACTTCAATAATTTTTTATTTTGAACATCAGAATTTAAATCAGTTCTTAAAAGAACTATTTTTCCAGTAAAATCAAAAGAATCTAAAGTTTTCATTTTAGAAGTTTGATTAAATCAATAATTCTATTTGAATAACCATACTCGTTATCGTACCAGGAAAGAACTTTAATCATCTTTCCATTTGCTTGTGTTAATTTAGAATCAAAAATTGAAGAATAAGAATTTTTAATTATATCAGATGAAACAAGCTCTTCTTCAGAATACTGTAATATCCATTTCAATTCTTTTTGTGATGCTTTTTTCAAAGCTGCATTAATTTGTTCTTTTGTAACCTCTTTTTTTAATGTAGCAACGAAGTCAATTATACTTCCGCATGCAACAGGTGCACGAATTGCTAACCCATCCATTTTTCCTTTTAATTCTGGAATTACTTCTCCAACAGAAGTTGTTGCTCCAGAAGTTGTTGGAATAAGATTTATTGCTCCTGCTCTCCCTCTTCTTAATTTTTTATGAGGAACATCTAAAATAACCTGGTCATTAGTATATGCGTGAACTGTAGTCATAAATCCTTTTTCAATTCCAAATTCATCGTTAAGAATTTTAACAATTGGAGCTAAACAATTTGTTGTACAAGAAGCCATTGAAATTATTTTATCTTCTTTCTTAAGTTCTTTTTCATTTACTCCTAAAACAATTGTTGCATCAACATTTTTTCCTGGAGCAGAAATTATAACTTTTTTTGCACCAGCCTTAATATGTTTTCCAGCTCCTTCTTTATCTGTAAATACTCCTGTTGATTCTACAACAACATCTACACCTAATTTTTTCCAAGGAAGTTTTTCAGGGTCCTTTTCAGCGAAAACTGCAATTTTCATATTATTAATTTTCAAAAAACCTTTTCCACCTTCAACAGTTCCATTAAAATTTCCATAAACAGAATCATACTTAATCAGATAGACTAAACTTTCAATTGAACCCAAATCATTTATAGCTACAACATCTAATTTTTTTTCAAGTGCTAGCTTCAAAACAGCTCTTCCAATTCTACCTAAACCATTAATTGCGATTTTCACCATCTTTATACTAAAAAAAGGATTATTGATTTAATAAATCTTACTTCTTTTTATTTTTGTTATTTTTTTCTTCTTTTTCTCTTTTCTTTCTTATTTTCTTTAACATCTTCAATCCTTCTATAAGAAGTATTATTACCAAAATTATAATTATTAAATTTATCAAGAATAAAACTATCTTTCCAAAGAAAGTATTATCTTTTGCAGGAATTATTTCAAATTGTGCACTTGCAGGACTAACTCCATCAGGATAAATCAATTCAATTTCTATGATATATTTCCCTAAAGGCAAAACACCTGTATCAAAATTTCTCTTAAAAGTTATTTGCTTATCAATCAGAATTCTTTCACTCTTCTCTAAGTAAGTTCTTCCATCATAATCTTTAAGATAATAATTAATAGTTACATTCATTCTTTTTTTATGTTCAATTGGGATTAAAGTAATTGAAGTTTTTAATTTGCTTCCACTATTAACAAGAGAATTATCGTTTAAGACTCTAATATTTGCATCAAATAAATATAATTGTTCTCCTTCAACACTCTCATTTTCTTCACCTTCTTCTTTGCTTTCAAGTCTAAGACTACATTCCCAACTATTCGAACCCTTCCCATTGCGTACTTATTATATATGTAAATATGCCTTATAAATATACCTATTATATATGTATTATAGATTGAGTAGTTATTAAAAAAATTTATAAACTAAATGTAGTTATTAATAGAATGGCTTACATTGTGAAACAAAAAATTGGTGGAAAAGATTATTTTTACATGAGAGAAAGTGTAAGAAAAGGAACAAAAGTAATTAGCAAACATATTGCATACTTGGGAAGCAACAAAGAAGAAGCAGACAAAAAATTCGCAGAAATAATTAAAAACAGAGAAAAGAAAGAAAATAATATGACTGAAGAAACTCCAAAAAAAGAAGAAACAGCTCAAAACACTCCACTTTTACAGAAAAAAATTTCAATAGATGAACTTGCAAAGTTCTGCAAAGAAAAAGGATTCATTTTTAGAAGTTCAGACATTTATGGGGGTTATTCTGGTTTCTGGGATTATGGTCCTTTAGGTGTTGAAATGGTTAATAATATTAAAAAAGATTGGTGGAGCTTTTTTGTTCAAAGAAGAGATTACATGGCAGGTATAGAAGCAAGTATTATCTCACACCCAAAAACTTGGAAAGCCTCTGGACATATTGCAAATTTTAATGATGTGGCAGTAGTTTGTAAGAAATGCAAGAACGCAACAAAAATTGACAAAAGTGAAGTTGGGAAAGTTCAGTGCTCTAAATGCGGAGGAGAGTATGATATAATAGGAGAATTCAGCTTAATGTTCAAAACAAAAGTTGGAGCAATGGATGCAACAGATGCTTATTTAAGAGGAGAAACAGCTCAAGGAATGTTCTTAGATTTCAAATTAATTTCTCAGAATTCAAGAATGCAGTTACCTTTTGGAATTGCTCAGATTGGAAGATGTTTTAGAAATGAAATAGCTCCAAGAGACTTTTTATTTAGAAGCAGGGAATTTAATATTGCAGAATTTGAATTTTTTATAAATCCTGAAGAAAAGAAATGCGCTCTATTGAAAAAAGAACATTTAGACTTAAAACTTAATCTTCTTGATGCTGAAACACAAGTACAAGGAAAAGAAGAATTAAGAGAAACAACAATTGGCAAAATGCTTTCTGAAAACAAGCTTGAAGAATGGCATGCTTACTGGCTTGCAGAACAATTAAAATGGTATTATCAACTAAATTTATTTGAAATAAAAATAAGAGAGCATAAGAAAGATGAATTGAGCCATTATTCTTCTGCTACATTTGATGTAGATTATTCTTATCCTTTTGGAAGTGTGGAATTAGGTGGAAATGCCAACAGAGGACAATATGATTTAACTCAACACTCTAAAGAAAGCGGACAAAGCATGGAAGTATTTGATGAAAAATATAAAAATAAAGTAATTCCTAAGGTAATTGAACCGACATTTGGTGTTGAAAGAGTTTTCCTTGCATTACTAACAAAAGCTTACTCGGATGATGGAAGAGGAAATATTACCTTAAATCTTCCTCCAAGAATTGCTCCTGTAAAAGCAGCAGTTTTTCCACTAGTAAAAAGGGATGACTTTGAAAAAATTTCAGACGAAATTGTAGCAGACTTAAGACAAGAGTTCAATATTTCTTATGATAAAACAGGGAGTATTGGAAGAAGATATGCAAGAAATGATGAAATAGGAACTCCTTTTTGTATAACTGTTGATGATACTTCTCTTACTGCTAAAGATGTTACACTAAGAGATAGAAATTCTAGAGTTCAAAAGAGAGTAAAAATAAAAGACTTAAGAGATACATTAAGACGATTAATTAACCAAGAAATTAGTTTTGAAAAAATTTAATTTCTCTTTTTACCCTTCTTAGCTTTTTTAACAGATTTCTTTTCAAGTTGATGAGTTTTTCTTACAAGTCTTATTATTACAAAAGACATTACCAAAATTACAAGAGCTACAACAGCAACAGCAATGCTTCCTGCTTGAACACCTTCAAAGATTACAAATCCCCCAACTTTTGAACTAAGAGAGATAGGTTCCTGAACAGAATTTGAATAAGATTCTGAATTAAAATCGACTTCTAAAGTTAAATTACCTTGAAGCGTTTCATCAACAGCAAAAGAAGTTTTGTATTTCTTCACTTTATTTGCATCTATCTCTTGATTTACAGAAAAGTTTGTAATTTCTTCACCATCAGAATCAAATAAAGAAAACTGAAGTTCAACCTCTTGATCTTCACCAGCCAATTCTTCTAATGAATAACTTATTTTAACTTTATCTTCTGATACTCTATCTATCTCAATTATGTTTACATCTAATTTTTTCTTAATAACTTCAATTACAAATTGCTTGGAAGTTGATGCTCCAGAACATTCTGCAACTAAATCAAAAGTATAATTGCCTTCTTCAGAATCTTCAGGTATTGAGACATTAATTTCTAATTCTTTTTCTCTGCTCTCCCTTATTGAAAAAGTCTGATTATCAAAAATTAACCAGGAAGAAAAATTACTAAATGTTTTTAATTGGCAATTTTCCAACTCAATATTTCCCGTATTTTCTATACTCCAATTAATTAATTGACTATATCCAGCAATTAAATTTAAGTTTTCTATTTCTGCAGAACTCAATTCTTTGTTAACTTCAGTTTCTTCTTCAGTTTCACTCATTAAAACTATTTCCTCTTCTTCAACAAGTTCTTCTTCTACAGCAGCTGCTGCTTCACTTTCTTCATCTACTTCGCATGCATGAGCTGTACAAATTAATCCATCTCCACAATCTTCATCAGTAGAACATTCATACTGATTACAAATATTATTATACCAATAACCATCATAGTCGTCACAACTATCTTCATTTGTACATAAACTCAAATGACTTGCATCACAAACATCACCAGTACACTGACCTCCAATAACGGTAGTTGTGCAATTTTGAGTAGTTGTACAGGTTTGATTTTCACTCACACATTGAGTCCAACTAGTGCAATTTCCTTGTGTACCATTTAAATCTTCATATTCTAAACAGGGTTCACAATCGTAAGTTAAATTTACACAAGAAGTTACATTTTCACAAGTTTGATTAGTAAAGTTCTCCCAATCATATCCTGCAGCAACACAAGAAGTTTCATTTGGATACTGGCTAAAAACAGCAAATCCTGTTGTATGATTTCCAAAGAAATAATTTCCGAATATTGCTAAAATTAAAACAACAAATGTAGCAATATATATTCTCACTCCTCTTTCCATAATTTAAATTATGATTTTCTATTTTAAAAATCTTATTATAAAATAAAAGATATAAGCACAGGGTGGGAGTCGAACCCACGAAAATTCGCTCTGCAGGCGAACGCAGTACCGTTGTGCCACCTGTGCATAAATATTCAGATTTAATGAACCTTATAAAACTTCTTAAATACTTAATGCCCCGCAGACTAGCTTTTTAAGTGACTTAATGCTTTCTCTACAGAACTAAATATATCTTCTTTAGAAATAAGGGAATTAAATTCTTTATTTTTCATAAGTTTCTCTTTAACTCCTGGCCAGAATTCAGTAAATAAAACTCTTCCATTCTTGCTTTTTCTAGATTTTATGAAATTAATAAGCTGAATTTCTCCTGTTCCATCAACAAAAGGAACATGCTTCATTCTAATTATAATTACTGGTTTTTGCATATTTATGTGCTCTTTAATTTTCTGTTCAAAAATATTCATTGCTCCAAAGAAGAAAGGACCGTGAATTGTATAAATAGAAACATTCTCTTTAAGGAATTTATCTGAATTTAAAAGAGAATTAATTTCCCCTTTAGAATCATACTCTTCCATATTTTTTATACTAATTATGCTAGTAAGCCTGTAAAATAATAAGAAGATTGCAAATAGCATTCCAATTTGAACAGCTAAAACCAAATTAGTAACAACTGTAAGAATTAAAGTTAATAAAAAAGTTAAAAGTTCTAACTTGCCTGTATAATAAATTGTTTTTATCTCACCAATATTTATCATTCTTAGAGAAACAACCATCAAAACTCCTGCTAAAAATGCTTTAGGAATAAATAATGCAAGCGGTGCAAGGAAAAGCATAATTGCTAACAAAATTAAAGCATGGTAAATTCCAGCCATTCTTGTTTTTGCTCCTTCTCTAATATTAACAGCAGTTCTTGCAATTGCAGCAGTTGCTGGAATTCCTCCAAAAAAAGGAAGTACAACATTTGCAATTCCCTGTCCAACTAATTCTTTATTACTGCTATGCTTTGTACTCGTCATACCATCAGCAACCACAGCACATAAAAGAGCTTCTATACTTCCAAGTAAAGCAATTGTAAATGATGCAGGTAAAACAGCCTCAACTAATTGAAGATTAAAATTAAGCCAATTTATTTTTGGTAAAGAACGAGGAATAACTCCAACTGTTGGAACTGAAAGTGAGAAAACAGCTACTGCAATAGTTGAAGCTAAAAGTGCAATTATTGAAGGTGGAACATCCTTAAGATATTTTACTCTCTTAAAAAATCTGGGATAAAAAACTAAAACAAGTATTGTAAATAGAGAAATTGAAATTGCAAGGATATTAACACCACTAAGATTATGAAGCGATTCCCAAATTGAACTAAAGACATTTTCTTGTGCAGGAAGAATTAATCCTAAAAAATTATTTAATTGACCAAGAAAAATTAAAATTCCTATTCCTGCTGTAAATCCTGCAATTATAGGTATTGGAATAAATTTTACAAATTTCCCAAATCTTAAAACCCCAAATAAAATTTGGAAAATACCTGCTAAAAATCCTGCGAGCAATAATCCTTCAAGACCATTTTTATTTAAAGTGGATAAAATAATTACAGCCATTGCTCCTGTTGGTCCAGTAATAGAATATCTTGAACCTCCAATAGCAGAACCCAAAATACCAGCAATAATTGCAGTATAAATTCCATAAACAGGATTTACTCCAGAAGCTATTGCAAATGCTATAGCTAAAGGCAATGCAACAATTGCAGTAATAAATCCAGCTTTCAAATCTCCTGCAAGTCCCTCTTTTATGTACCTCTTAAATTCCATAAGCAAATTTGAAAATTTTTGTACTTTTAAATCTTATTAGTCAAGGATAAAATTTTAAAAAAAAAGTGCCCCGGACAGGATTTGAACCTGCGACCCCTAACTTAGAAGGCTAGTGCTCTATCCAGGCTGAGCTACCAGGGCTTATTATCTTGCCAAAGAGTTCAGGGTGGATTGTGCATTAAAGCACTATATCCAGGCTGAGCTACCAGGGCTTGGTTTGTTTAATACGTATTTTCAAGAAAAAGTTCTATTTAAAATCTTTCTATATTGTTAAATCTCAAACTGGTCAAAATCTTCTGCAATTAAAGTATTCTTAAAAGACTTCTTTGCATCAAGTAAAACAGAGCGCAAATTATTATCATATCTCTGAGAAATATGAGTTAAATACAATTTTTTTGATTTAGACTTCTTTGCAATTTCTCCACACTGTTCTGAAGTTAAGTGCATGTGTTCTTTTGCTTCTTCTTTGTTTTCTGAACTAAAACTTGATTCACAAATTAAAACATCTGAATCTTTTACGAAAGGGATTACCTTATCATTCATTACAGTATCTAAAACAATTGAAACTTTTTTACCCTTTTGTTCATAAACAAAATCTTTAGCTTTGTATTTTTTTCCATTGAATGTTATATCTTTTCCTTCTTTAAGTTTCCCTAGCAAAGGGCCAGAAGGAAGTTTAGACTTTTCAATTTTCTTTTTATCTAGTCTTAATGTATCCTTCACTACAAAAGAATATGCGTTTGTTGGAATTCCGTGTTGCATCTTTTCAGCTTCTAAATAAAAATTCTCATTCTCAAAAAATTTTCCACCTGAAGTTTCTTCAACAACAATTTTGTATTCTTTTTGAAAATTAAAGACCTTAAGCAAATCCCTCATAAATTCAGTTGTTCCTTTCGGCCCATAGATATAAAGTGTTTTATTATATCCACTTAAAGCTAAAGTAGATAAAAGTCCTGGGATACCTAAAACATGATCTGAATGCCAGTGAGTAATTAATAATCTTGTAATTTTTCCAGGATTTAATTTTGCAATTCTAAACTGCCTTTGAGTCCCTTCTCCGCAATCAACTAAAATATTTTCTCCTTCATAAACTAAAAGAATTGAACTATGATTTCTTTTCGCACTTGGAATTTGTGCTGAGGTTCCTAGAAAATCTATTGCTATTGTTGATACCATGATTATCAAAGTAATTATGTATTTTTATTTATATCTTTTTATAAAAATCAAAAAAAGCTCTCGCTAGAGATAAAAGCTGAGAATGCCCTGCGTAAAAATAAAGGCATAAACGCTATTCAAATTTAGTTTTTAAGTGCAGTCGAAGCAGGAGAGATATAGATAATTGTATCTCCTCTCAAAAAAGTCAATCCAAGGCTTTTTTTCACCTCACCATTTTGCATTTCTTTTACATTATCCAACACCAAGTTGATGTGGATATCAAAAGCTAATAATGTACCTACAATGTACTTTTCGCCTTTCAAATGCACTAAAACTTCTTTACCTTTAGATGTATTCAATAAATCCAAAGGTCTTTCAATTCCATTAGCCATGATTTAGTTATGCAAAAAATGATTTTTAAACTTTTCTTCAATTTATCACATAAAACGAAGAGAAAAGATTTATAAACAAAAAATCAGCTTATTCTTATACAATGAAACTAGGAAGAAAAATTTCAGGCGGAAAATACATCAAAAGTAGAAAGAAAAAGAAGTATGCACTGACTGGACAAAATAAAATTGTAAAACTTTCTGCAGAAGAAAAAAGAAAGACCACAAGAACTATGGGTGGAAATATGAAAAGTTATCTTCTTAGAGGTAAATTTGTGAACATTCAGGAAAAAGGCAAAAAATCAAAAAAAGCTGAAATAAAAAATGTTCTTGAAACTCCTTCAAATAAATTCTTAGCAAGACAAAACATTCTTACAAAAGGAACAATTGTTCTTACAGATTTAGGCAAAGTTAAAATAACTAATAGACCAGCACAAGAAGGAATGATTAACGGTGTGCTTGTTGAATAAAAACATATTTCTTAATATAATAATCTTTAAAATTAGTTTTCTCTTAGAAAGAATATGGATACAACAGCTAAATTAAGTGAAGAAGAACGATATAACTTAATGGATGCTTCAGATATAATTAAAGAAGGTATGCAAATAAATTGGCCTTCTGCAGTTTATATTGCATTTAATACTACAAACCAGATAATTTCAGCTGGAAGATATCAAGATTATTTGCCAAATTCTGCTTATATTAAAGCAGTAAGTAGAGGATGCACTTGTCCTATTATTTGTACTGCACAAAGAAGTTTAACAAAAGAACAAATTGAAACACATAATAATCTTCTTGAAAAATCACTTTTAGAAAGAAAGTCTAAAAATTAAAAACACTAATTCACTACTTTTATCCTCTACGGCATGCGAAAGCTTTATAAATACAAAAACTTTATAAAGGATATTATAAAAACCCCTTAAAAATAACAAATTCTAATATGGCTGGAATAAGAAAATGCCCGGAGTGCGGAAGTATAAATCTAACTTATGATTCTCATTTAGGAGAAATAATTTGCAATGATTGTGGTCTTGTTATCGAAGAGAAAATGGTCGATACTGGAATGGACCTTTCTGGAAAATTTGATAAAACAGAGAAAAAAGGAAGAGGCGGAGCACCTATTTCCATGCAGAAATTCGATAAAGGTTTAACTACAAACGTTGGTGAAATTTCAGATATTTACAAATTAGAACCAAAGCAAACAAGAAAATTCTTAAGATTAAAAAAATGGCAGGAAAGAGTTTCGACTTCTATTGAAAGAAATTTAAGACTTGCTATGGCTGAATTAAGAGTTATAGCTTCTTATTTGAATCTTCCAAATGTAGTTAGAGATGAAGCTTCAAGAATCTACAATTATGTTCTTCAGAGAGGATTAGTAAGAGGAAGAAGTATGGAATCAGTTATTGCGGCTTGTTTATATGCTGCTTGTCGTTCTTACAATATTCCAAGAACACTTGATGAAATGGCAACAGCATCTGATGTTGAAAGAAAAGAAATTGGAAGAACATACAGATTTATTATAAGAAAACTTGGAATAAAAGTAAATCAATCTTCTCCAAAAGATTATGTTTCAAGATTCTCATCAGTATTGAAGTTAAGTCCTAAAACTCAGAATGATGCTTTGAAAGTTTTGAAACAGGCAGAGGAAGTTGAATTAACTTCAGGAAGAGGTCCTGCAGGAATTGCAGCTGCAGCACTTTATGTTGCTGCTTTAATGAATGATGAAAAGAAAACTCAAAGAGAAGTTGCAGATATAGCAGGTATAACAGAAGTTACAATCAGAAATAGATATAAGGAATTGATTGAAAGATTAAAACTTGAAGAAAAAATAAAACAAAAAGAAGCTGAATCTAAAAAGAAAAAGCAAGATAATTAATCATTAACTATATTTCTAAATCATAAAGCTTTTTATAGCATAGTTATCTAAAAATTTAGACCTTGCGGGGGTGCCGGAGTGGTCAAACGGGTCAGATTTAGGCTCTGATAGCTTATGCTTACCTAGGTTCGAATCCTAGCCCTCGCACTTTTTTTAAGTAATTTAGGCTGTTGCAGGTTTTCCAATTGCATAAACTACATAATCTGCTGTTGGAGATTCATCAAATTTAAGATTCAATTGAACTTCTCTAAACACTCTTCTATTAACTCTTAAATTCTCAAATGCACTTGGGAATAAATTTGCATCTCCAAATCCAATCCAATCAAATACTTCTGCTTTTCCTGAAGTTTTGTCAACCCAGTTTAAGAAAACAACACTATGAATTTCATTTCCAGGCCAAGTTATAGAAAGTATATCTCCTTCCTCAATTGTATCTTTATTAATATCAGTATTTTTACTGCACAAATCAGTATCTCTCTTTACTATTCCATCTTTTAAACAATATGTAAACGAACCCCAAGCAACATTTGCTGAAAGATAAAGATGCTGAGTACTATCAAAACAATTAGGATATGATGTTCCGCTATCATAATCCCTAACAACAGGGATTCCTTTCCATACCCAAATCGAACTACTCTTATCAATCTCTGCTCTCTGAGAAGAAGTTAAAGTATCATATTTTACAAAAGGTGTCCCTTTCAATTCTTCTGCAGCATTAAGAATTCTATTCCTAGTGCTTTGACTACTTAAATAATCGCACTTGTTATTAATTACTCCGCCGCTTATCCATTTATTGTTAACACAATTCAGAGTTAAAGTTCCAACACATTTATTTTCTCCACTTGTACAAGTTCCAAAAACATATCCGCACTTTCCATCAATTTGTCCCTTATTTAACCAAGAAGTTCCAGAGCAAGTATAATAATTTGTTCCGTCACATTTCTCTTGATTTGTTGTGCAAGTTAGTGTTGATGTAGAGGGAGGAGTAATTGGAACAAGAGGAGTAACATACCCGCATTTTCCATTGACCTTTCCTTTATTTACCCAAGCGTTATTTGTACATTGATAATAAGTTGTTCCATCACATTTCTCTTGATTTGTTGTGCAAGTTAGTGTTGAAGATAAAATAATTGGATTTCCATCTTTCATTACTGCTCCTTTGTCTTTAAGTATTTTTTTACCCTCTTCATAATTTTTATCTTTGAGAGCAAGAATTAGATAATTATTTTCATTAATTGATTTAACAATGTCGCTATTTTTATTATACTCTTCCATTAACCCGCTATCTATTGGCCCTACTGGATTATAAGCAGTCCCACCTATACTCCAATACCATCCATTATTTTGTTTAAGATATTTATAATAGATTGTATATTTATCTAAAAACTTAAAAACAAAAACGCTTGTAGCTGCACTTGGATCTGAAGAATCAGTAGATAATTTATTTGTCGTAGTTGTTGAAATTATTTTTTCATCACAGCTTCCAATAAATGCTTGCTCTGTATAAACACAATCTTTCTTTAATTTCATCTCAATAGCTTTACATTCTTCTCTATCGCAAAAATTAAGTAAACCTGTTCCACATTCAGAACAAGATTTTACATAAAGGAAAATATTTCTTTCAGCAGTTGTAAACATAGACAGTAAAACATCCTTATCATAATTTGTACATGGAGGATTTATTTTTTCATAATCACAATCAGAAGAAATTATAGTGCTTATAGGAGTTTGTGTAGTAGAAGTAGATGTACTACTTGATGTTGTAGAACTTGATGATGAACTAGTAGAAGTTGAAGAACTTGAAGTTCCAGTATTAGTAGAAGTAGTGCTACTTGAAGAAGTTGTTGTGACAGATTCTAAAACAATTTTACTTCCATCTTCCATTTCAGCATCATTATTATTCAATATCTTTTTTCCTTCAGAATAACTCTTTCCATTAATTAAACTGATAACTTCTGAAATGCTAGATGATGGAGTTTTACCCGAATATTTTCCACTAGCAACTGTTGTAGTAGAAGAAGGCATCCAAGTTGAATAATCAGAATAAGGAGTCCATTTCCAACCAGAATCATATTTAAAGTATATATTTGAACCTCCAGTAAGTCTTACAAATATGTTTCTTTTAATTACAAAAATTTCTGTTTTTTGCTGCGAAGACAAAGGTGTTGTAGTTGTAGTTTGTGTTACTGGTGAAGATTCCAAAATTATTTCGCTTCCATCTTCCATCATAGCACCATTAATTTTTAAGATTGATTTACCCTCGGAATAACTTTTTCCATTAATTGAATTTATTATCTCGAGATTATCTGATCTAGGACTTTCTCCTTTATACTCTCCTGTAGTTACTTCTGTTTGAGAACTATCCATCCAATTTGTTTTATCTGGAGACCATTTCCATCCATTGTTATATTTATAATATAATCTATCTCCACTAAAATCAAATAATCTAGTTGTAAAGAAAACTTCAACTTTTTGCTGTGAACTCGAAGTTGCTGGAGCAGATAAACTCTTACCATTGTATAAATCAACTAATTCATAATAAATTTTTTCAACATTTTCAACATAATTATTATCTCCTGTACATCCCCAACCATTGTATCCTCTTAATGCAGCTTCCCATCCAGAATAACTTCCTATAATCAATCCATTACACATAAAATTCCTAGTTCCAGAAGAAGGTTTATAATTTTGTTTCAAAATTTTAGCACCAACATTAATATTTTGCTGTTCATCTTCTAATAAAACTCCTTTACATTTTGTTAAATCAATAGGCAAACCTAAAGCAAGACTTCCTTTACCACAATGAACTTTTGCATTCACTTGCATTAAACCAATATCTCCTCCAGCAGATTCTACAGATTTACAATTGCTTTCATGCATCATAATTGCCAACAAAAGAAGCTGATCTGGAATATCATTATTTGTAGAAGCATCAGTAATCCATCTTGCATAATCCTCACACTTTGTACCACAATAACATTTGTAATTTGAATTGAATACGCTTGTTGAAAGAGATTTCATTAAATCTGCTAATCTATAAGTATTTCTTTCTTCAAAAGATTTTTCAAGAGTGTTTAGTTTTCCTTCATCATAAACTTTCTTAAAATAAGCTGATTTGTAATCAAATAAGATTGCTGCTCCTTGATATAAATCAGTCAATTCTAGCAATTTTGCAACTTCAATTTGGTCTTGATTAAATTCTTTATTCTCTCCATACACACTATTCCAATCTGTGCTATACTTATCTTTTAACTTCCACTCCCATCTAGAATATTCTTGATTATATTTATAATAAATTGTTCTCATAGATTTCTCTGAATGGTCAGAAAATTCTACTGTAAATAATCCAGTATTATCCATCAAAGTTAATTCATTTGTTTTATCTGAAAGTTCAGCACTATCATCTTTTTGAAGCTCATCAATTAATACCTGCATTCCACCAATATAATCTCCGTTTTTATTCTGGAGATATTTAATTATTTTAAGATAATTTTCTTCTGTAACTGGATTGGTATATCCCTTTCCAAGCTCTTCAACATTATACCATGCACCTTCAGCTTTTTGGCATCCATTAGCAAATTGCCACTTTCCATCTTTAAATCTAAAGCAACGATCATTTAATGAAAAAATATTCTTATCATTAAAGAATAATTTGGGAGAATTATAATTGTCATTAAATTCTTTATCAAATTCTGGCTTTATAATTTCAGCATTTTTGCCTATTGGAACATCTTCATTGTTTATATTTAATGTAATATCTTCCATACAAATTCCAAGATCCACATCACATCCTTTTTCACATTTTTTTCTAACAATAGGACCTTTCTCACAAACTCCTGTCTCAGGGTCTTGCATTCCAAAATAAGTATTTGAAACATAAGGGTCATTAGCATCTATTCCACAAAAATCTCTACATGGAAATTCTACTTTAACTTTTGTTAAAGCCATATCTGAATAAGATTTTCCTCTTAAAAAGAAAAGCTGTCCTTTTTGATTGCTAAAAAATACTTTCTCAATTATTGCATTAATTAATTCTATTTTCTTTAATGGAGATCCTTCAGCGTTTATCTCTTCAAGCTTAAGATTAAATGCTTCCTCACTTAGATAATCCTCAGACAAATATTGAAATGATTCTTGTCCAACTTCATCTAAAGCTTTTTGTTCTAAATTCATTGCTTTAATAACACTCTTAACGCTATCAGTATCTATCCAACATCCGATATTATCATTTCCACAAGAACCAACTCTTTTCCATTTTGCATTCTCTAATCCAGCATTTATATCTGTTCCTTGCCCAGGGTCATCGGTCGCACAAATTCTTGTTATTCCTTGAGCATAAATTTGTGGGTCAATTAAATTATTAGCTGCGCTTTCAAGATTTAGATTTAACAAGCTGTACAAACTTGCACTTCCAGAAATACATTCCTTTTCAGTTTTAATATCTGTTTGTGAAGCTTGCTGTGTAAGATATAAATCATCCAAATAATTTAAACCAAATGAAGTTGAAACTTCCTTAAACCCACATTCTAATTGTCCGTTTACCTCAACGCATAATTCACTATATCCAGAAGGTGCAGTAAAGTCAGTTGTATTTGAAGTGTACCCTCCCTTAGCAATATATCCTGAAGCAACTATCCTGTTTTGAACAGTATCAAGATAATATGAACTTCCTGAACCTCTTAAATAAACCTTGTAATATGCTCCAGTATCTTTCCCTGCATAAATATGGAAATAAACTTTATAATGTGATGTTGGTGGATTTGTAACTGTTGTTAATTGATTTTCATCAAATTTAGCTGTAAATTGTACAGGAGAATCTGGTTCAACTAAATTATCTAAGAAGCTTCCACTTCCAGGATAACTTGCTGAAACAAATGTTCCACACAATTCGCTTCCAACCTCTTCAGTTGAACGTACCTTAAATGCTCTATAAGAATCTTCAGCATAATATTGTTTGAAATAATCTATTGAATTCTGAGCTGTTTCAAAAGCAGATGAAATTGCTTGATACTCTCCTCCGCCTTTTTTATTCTCTCCAGTTATAACACCCAATAATTTTGGAAGAGCAGTTTTTATTATAGGCAATGATTGCTTCCAGAAAAATTCACAAGTGTAAATACTATTAATCTCATCGCATATTCCTATTGTTTCTCCTGTTTCAATACTTCTTTGCAAACAATCTTTGTAAGATTTCTGAATTGAAAGCCAACTATCAATACCAGTATAAATTCCAGACAAACAGAATGGAACATAAACATCTCCTCCTGCCCACTTTGCATTTGGATAACAAAGAGCAATACTCCCAATTATTCCAGATTGAATTACATTTTGAACAGGATATTTTCCTCCCAAATCACATCTTGAACTTGGACAAATTACAGGATCACATAAATTAAATAATGTAGCACAATCTTTTGCAGACATGAAATCAGTACATTGCGTTGCAGGATTTTGTACAGCAGGTTCTCCAACCTTCATCTTTCTTCCATTAATCTTAACATAATTTACATTCTCTTGAGAAGCTCTAGCATTTTGTGCAGCTTGAATTGCATTGTCTGCTTTTACAACCAATTGATAACTTTCATCTTCTTTTAATCCAGGGAAATTAGTATATTTCTGACCAGTATTCAAATTGAACAATTGGCAGATATCATCTCCAAAATCTTGAAGAGAAAATTCTTCTATTCCATTTGCTCCAACATTACATACCCAGAAGCTTGTAACTCTTCCAGATAAATCATATGAAGTCTCAGGATGTTTAATTCCAGCGTACCATCCATCTTTAACATCGAAGGGTACAACAGCAGGCAATCCCTTATATGGAGAGGTTTCATAATATTTCAATAGAATATCTTTATTTCCATAAGAAGATTTGTAAGTATTCTTATAAGATAACTCATTGTATAATTTAAAATGTAAATCAAATGGATTCTGTTTGCCTTTTTCTTTATCAACTATCTTCAATTCTTCAACACCATTATTAATAACAATTTCATATGTTTGTAAAACAACTCCATCTTTTGGATTATCATAAATAACAAGGTACTCTTTTGCACTATTTGAAGTCTTTAATGCAAAAGCATAATTTTCTGGAGAAATTGGAGTTTCATCAAATTTCTCAATATTTACATTTGCATAATGAGTTGATTTAAGTTGAACAGGATTAGTCACTTGTATTTCCTGCATTTTTACAATTTTATCAAATGACCCAACCAATGTGTTATCTCCCATACCTGTTCTCTGCTCAAAGGTATTTTGGACAACAAATTCTTTTGCATTATTTGCAACATCTGCCAAAGAAGAAGTTAATCTTGTTTGTACAACTTCATTAGTAGGGCTATTCTTTAAAGCTAAAGCATACAATTCTATTTCTCTCAATTGTTCAATAGTATACTTGTTATTCTCCCATCCATCAGTTGTTAAAATTTTATTTAAATTTTCAATTTGAAGTTCCTTTTTCTGATCATCTGTTAGAGAATTTAATGTGGTCCTTACACTTTCTGAATAATCATCAACAAATCCTTTTTGATTAACATAATTTTGAGCAATTCCTTTTTCATCATTCATATTAGCATTTTCAAATTTCTTAATTTCTTCATCCTGATATTTCATTAAAGAATAATAGCTATTAACATCTGATTCAATTGCATCTGCATTATCCAAGAAACATGCGTCCATTGATTTATACTGCTTTTCAGAATACATCTCATTACATCTTTCATTCCATCCTCCAGCACCATTCATAACTTCCTGTCTTGCAATTGATTTTCCACCAACATTTGCAATTAAATTTTTGAAAGTCAAAACAGCTCCTGCTCCCATACAAGCAGACTTCATTGTCTTAACAACACTATAAAGAGCATCGGAAGCCTTTTGCCAGTTTTCAATTGATTTATTTAATTGATTGATTCTATCTTTTGTCATTTCTGGAGAAAACTTAAATGGAGAAACTCTTTTTTCAATACCAATTTTATAACTAAAAGTACTATTACTCTTTGCAAATTTTATTTCTGGAGTTACAGATACTTTTGCTATTTTATTTAAATGAGTCTCTGTAATTGTAAAACTATATCCACCATGCGTTTCAGACATTCCCTTTTTAAGAGTATAACTATTTGTTTCAAAAGCTTTACTCAATGTTGACCTATCTCCCAAATTTAATTTTAATTCAACTGAATCCCCATCAATAGATTGAAGCATAATGAATTCTGGAGTTTCTGCTTCTTTCTCTCTAAATCCTTTAAGAATAATTTGTTTATCTTTCATCAAATCGAAAACTTCAGTTTTTCCGTTAGGCCCAGTCACTAAAATTTTAGCACTATAATCTCTTAAACTTGGTTCTTTAATTTCTTCCAAAGAAATAACCTTTGTAATTCCATTGATTGTTATATCCTTAGAAGAAATTTGAGAATTTGAAAGATGCAATTCGTCTGCACACATATATAAGCTTCTATAAGAAAATGGATAACTCTCTTCATATTTTTTACATAATTCAAGCATACTCTTTCTCTGTCCAGCCCAACTTGCAAGATAAATTTCTTCATACAATGCTTTTTGCCCTAATGTCTCCTCTGAATTTTCTTTTTCGAGTTCTCCAGAAAATCTATTAATCACTGTTTCAAAATCATCCATTGCATTTTGATAGTATGTATTAAATTCTTCGTCTTTAATTTCTAAATTTTCAGCATTTGCAAATCCCCCAAGAATAACGAAATTTCCTTCAACATTTTCTTCTTTTTGATTGTAATATAAATCATAAAAAGATTCACCTTTAATTACCCACTTTCCAAATTGCATTGTTTTTCCTGCAATATAATTTGCAAATTTACTTGTTGCGTCTAATGCTGATGCTCCGCTTGATGAAACATGTTTAACAGTATTTGCATGAGAGGCTACTGACTCAAGTTCATCATCAGTTAACACCTCCTTATGTACTGGTAAAGCAACAAGATAAGCATACAATTTATTAAAATCAGTAGAATCATCTTCTGTTCCAACATACCCTAAATAAACTGATTTTGTTCCATCAGCTGTTTTATACAACCAATCTCCAACATTATATACTCCTTCTTTTCCATTGATTGTTAAATTAATCTGAGGGAAAACTCTTAAAGTAAATGCTTTTCTTTCACTTGCTTCATCTGCTCCACTACATCTTATTGTTACATCAGAATTAACTCCATTTTTATTCATATCAATTACCTTACATTTATTATCATAGAACATTTCATCTTCTGCAACTTCAGAATAATCTTCATTTACTTTTAGACTCGCTCTTGTTTGCGGGTCTTCAACACCATTAAGAGTTAATTTCAAACTTGAAAGACATGGGCTTATTCCTGGAAGATAGATTTTATCTGCTGTTGATTCACCTTCTTTCAATTTTATATTAGAGGCGTATTTCGCAAGGCTAAATTCTCTATCTCGCTTAGACAATCCACTTGCAACTTCACTATCAGAATAAATTGAAATAGTTGCTGTTTTATCATCCCCGTCAACAGACTCTGCTCTTAAATATCCTCTTCCCTGCCAGAAACTGTAATGTTTATAATTGTCTTGCCACTCTTCATCATCCTCAAATACTGGAAGATAAAATACTGCTTTTCCTATTCCATAACTATTCTCAACATCGTAAGTTAGCTCTGCAGTTAAATTTCCTTCAACCCAACAAACCTCTCCTCCTAATCCTCCTGCTGCTTTTTTACAATTTTTTAATGCAGATTCATTTGGTTGCTGTCTTAGAGTAATCATTACATATCCGAGATTTTGCAAAGTTGCTGGATTTTCTAATTTTTGCACATTATATGAAGAACCTAATGCTGCTTGTGCAGGCTGATAGCCCAAGTTTAATACTTCTTTTGGATGCTGACCAGAAAAAGTAATCCAATCAATTGCTTTAACGTCTACAAAAGGATTGATTTGCAAAGCGTTTAATTGACAAAAAACACGTACATTTTCTTCCTCCAATAAATCGCTTCTAACAACAGCTGGAGTACAACTCAATGGGGCTATTTGCATTATAAAATCTGTTCCCTGAGTACACATCTCGTCGTTAATTCTCAAACTTTGCGAATTTGAGAAAATACCAAGACCCATTGCATTGTTATACTGACTTGAATAATAAGATTGAACATAAGCTGAAGTAAATACTAAAGAAAATAAGAATACAGCCAAAAACAAAATACTAATAACTAATTTTTTAGAAAAATTCATTTAAATGTTACCCCCAATTCTTTTGTTTCAAACAACAAATAATTTTCTTGTATTTTTTCAAGTGTATCTGGTGATGGAAGACTTTCTGCATTTATTATTAATGTCTTTCCAGAGTTAAGTTTATCTTCACTAAAACTAGAATTTACTTTTCCGCCTCCAGCCAAAGCATTTGAAATTATTTGCGCTGGAATCTTAACATCGAAACACTCTTTTTTAGTCAATCCCAAAATTCCTCCTATTGAAGACTGAGGAACATCAACGCACTGTCTTTCTGAGCTTTCCCCTAATTCTAAACTTGAATTCTTGTAAATATATACTTGAACTTCATACTCTCCTTCAGCTAATTCGACTTCTTTCTGCTCAGGATATGAAACTACTCTTGAAAAATCATCTGAAGTAAAATAAATTACTGCATTCTTAGCATAATTCTGATTATCTAATTTAAGCTGTAGAGGAATTGTGTAAATCTTTGATAGATAAATTGAAACACTTCCTCCATTAACTGTTGAATACAAAACATTTGCTTCTTTATATCCATCTGCTTTTGCTGTTAAATATCCATTAATACATTGAGGGAAATCATCAGTTAACTTACCTTTTTCAGTTTCTCCTATAAAGCATTCAGTTCCAAGACATTCATAAGATACTTGTGCATTTAATGGATTTAAATCAGAATCAAAGACTGCAACATTAACTTGAGTATTTTTTTCTTTACATAATTCGTTATCCCCTAAATCTGCTGTTTCTGGATTTGCAGTTTCTCTTGGCATATTTCTTTGTATTATTACTGCTAATGGAAATTGGAATATTTCGTCTTTATCACTAACTTGAACAAGAATAGGATACTTAACATTGTAAACAAAATGATAAGAAACATAACAAAATCCTAATATTCCTAGTCCTTGCTGATTTCCAACAGGATTTGCAATCATAACTCCATTATCTTCAGAAGGTAAAACTTCAAAACTATAAGTCCAATCACGAGAATTTATGAAATTTACTTGATGTTCTGAAGGGATATTTGGCACTCCAACATTAAAATATTCATCAACTGAATTTTCATTCTTTAAATTTTGAGTATTCAATTCAATTGCCTCACTTAAATCAGAAAAAATATTATTTGCTCTCCAGACCATAGGAGAACAAGTCATTTCAACTCCATCTACAGGAGCATACAATCTAAGTGTATCAATAGCATAATTTTCAAGGAATAATTTTTCCTGTTCATAATTATATACCTCTAATGCAGAATCATAAAGAGCTCCCAATTCTGAATTTATAATTATCTTGTGCTCATCTATAGAATAACTTTGCTCTTCATTTCTTGCTGCAAAATTCATATTTAAATTAAGAACAATATCATGGGAATTTATTGTTATATCTGAATTAGGTTCATCCATCACAATTTCATAACCTTTATCGTAAAATTCATCAAACAAACAATTTCTAACTCTTAATTCAATAAATCTCTCAAGTTGATTTTGCATTTCTTCTTTTGTGGGCACCTGTTCTCTTTCAATATTGTTTCCAGAAACATAATACCAATAAGGAATTGGATTTCCTAAAAAGTTCAATTGAGAACCAAAAGGCATGTATTCTGAACCTGCTTGATATTCTGGTAGATAAATATACCCCCCTTGGCTTTCAAGCAAATTTGCTCCTAACTCCAAATCTTGTTCAAGACAAGAACTAAATGTTCTATAAACGGGGGTTATCTGAGAAGGCATCCTATTACTTTTTATTTCATCCTTAAATGCAAAAACCAAAACTGCTAAGGCTACAATTAATATTGCAATTATAATAAAAACAGTTACTTGCCCCTTTTTATTTATCATCTTTTCCCCCTTCCTTTTCAACTTTTTTCTTTATCAATTCTATAATCTCAGTATTAATATCTTTCTCAATAAGATCTTTAAATTTCTTCCAGATTTTTTCATCCTCTATTAGAAGCAGGTATTTTTTCATTTATCCCTCTTTTTACCCCGGTACTTAAGCTAGTAAAGAAAGGTGTGCTATATAAATGTTTCTTATTAAGTTAATAAATTACTTACTTAGTTACTAAGTATTTAATAATAATTATATTATTAAGAATTTTTTAAATGTATAAATTAACAGATACTTACAAACAATGAAATACTTATTAGATAACTACAATTTTCAAGAAAACAAACATAAAACTAATAAATTACGAACTTAACCAGTAAATCTTTTCAATCTTAAGAAATTAATTCCGCCAAGAATCATTAAAATTCCACCAACAAAAATTATCCATTTGTCTATTGTAGCAAAAGCTGCAGGAATTTTTATAAATTGCAATCCAAAATTAATAAAATATACTCCTAATATTAAATACAATACAAAAAATGCTCCACCACCACTTCTTACCATATCTAAAAGAAAGTACAAGTATATTTAAATATTTCCAAGATTTTTTTAGAATCTATTAGGTCCCATAGTCCAATGGCTAAGACGTGTCCTTGACGTGGACAAGATCCAGGTCCGATTCCTGGTGGGACCATTTAGTTTTTCCCACCTTTACTCTGTCCCCAATGTTCATCTAAAACCTGAATATCAAACTCCTTCTTATTTAATCCACTTACTTCTAACAATTCATTAAACAATTCTTCAGAAATGCACCTTTCTTCTACAAAATAATTCTTTAATGTAGAATAATTCAAATTCAATCTGTTTCCAAGTTCCCTTAGAGAAGGGCAATTTATCTTTTCAAGTACATTCTGGATAAATTTTCTTTGCTCTCCCTGCTTAAACTTAATTCTATTAGGCATATACTAACTGCGGGACCACAATATAAAAAACTTTTTAAACCAACTTAAACACACAATCTTATGAAAATTCCTAAAGTAACAAAAAGGTTTTGCCCTTATTGTAAAAAAAAGACAGAACAAAAAATAAAATTAGTAGGTACAGGTTTCCAGAGAGGAACACTAACTAGAGGATCAAAATACAGAGCTAAATTAAGAGGCTTAGGAAGAGGAATTGGAAATAAAGGAAAATGGGGCTCTAAACCTGCAGCTTCAAAATTCAAAAGAAAATCAAAAACAACTAAAAAGACAAATATAATGTATACTTGTAAAGTATGCAATAAGTCAAAATACCAGAAAAAAGGTATAAGATTGTCAAAACAAATACAGGAGTAAATAATAAACATGGCACAACAAAAAAAGAAAAAAAGATTTTTCGATGTAGATATGCCAATAATAAGCAAACAAACTCAATTGTTAGCTTTTGAACTTCCAGAGCTAGAAGGAAAATATATCAAATACGATTTGACAAGAATATTGAGAGGAAAAAGCATTCTTTTACAACTTAAAGTTTCTGTAAATGAACAAGAACATAAGGCTACAGCAACTCCAAGAGGAATAGTTCTAATGCCTTACTTTTTAAGAAGAATGATTAGAAAAGGAACAGATTATGTTGAAGATTCTTTTACTGCTGAAAGTAAAAACGCTGTTGTTAAAATAAAACCTTTCTTAATTACAAGAAGAAAAGTTTCAAACAGAGTTAGAAGAGGATTAAGAGATAAAGCAAAAGAAGAATTAAAAAAATACATTAAAGAAAAAAATACAGAAAGATTATTTGAAGAGATTTTAAAGAACAAATTACAAAAAGAATTAAGTTCAACTTTGAAAAAGATTTATCCTCTTTCTCTTTGTGAAATAAAATCTTTTGAAATAGAAAAAGATTTAGAAATTAAAGAAGTTGCTCCAAAGAAAGTTGAAAAAAAGGCTAAAGAAGAATCTTCTGAAAAAACAAAAGAGTAATATTTCTTACTGGGTTATAATTAACAACAAATCTTTTAAATCATTAATTCATGAAATTTCTATATACGCCTGTATAGCTCAGTGATAGAGCAACTCACTTGTAATGAGTAGGTCGGGGGTTTGAATCCCTCTACAGGCTTTTGATTCTTTTAGGGCCCTCATAAAATTTAAATAAAACAAGATTCATATTATAGGATGAAAGGATGGGGTCATTTTTCAATTTCATTAATTATCATCTTTCTTTCATTTCTTCTTTTAATGAATCAAATCGATTTACATAAATTATCTAATCCGGGATTTTTCATTTTTATTTCTATATTCCTTTTTCTCTTAGGATCTTTACTTCCAGATTCGGATTCAAACAACAAAGGATCTCTTATTTTTGTATTTGTTCCTGCGGTATCAAAAAAGAAGCACAAAGAAACGGATAAACAAATAGGTCAAATTATTTTAATCATTTTGGGAATAATAATGTTTCCTATTGCACTTATAACAAATCAATTAGAAAAAATAATAATGAAATATACTAAAAGAAAAAGAGGGCACAGGGAATCTTTACACACTCTTTTTGGAATAATAATTATATCTCTATTCTGGGGGATTATCTTTAATATATTATTTTTCTGTATAACAAAATCACAAGATTATTTTTTAATACCAATATTTCCAATATTATTATTTTTTAGTCAATTTTTACACCTATTAGAAGATTTACAAAAAGATTGGAAAATTAAATGGAAATAATTCTCATTTCAACTTAACAGCAGTACCATAAGATAAAATCTCTGCAGAAGCTTGCATAACTGTAGAACTGGTAAATCTAAACCCAATAATTGCGTCTGCCCCCATCTTTATTGCATCATTTACCATCCTGTTAAATGATTCATCTCTGGATTGGGCAGTCATTTCAGTATAAGTTCTAATTTCTCCCCCCATCAAATTCTTAAATCCAGCAGCAATATCTCTTCCAAGATTTCTTGATCTAACAGTATTACCTCTTGCAATTCCCAATACTTTTGAGATTTTTCTGCCAGGAACATCAAAAGCAGTTGTTACAATTATTTCTTTAGCCATATTATTTTCTATACCTCTTTTCTTTTAAATCCTTTCTCTTTTCAATTTTATCTTCATGCTTATTAAACAAGATTAATAATCCTAAAACAAAAAGAATAATTCCATAAAATACAAACCACCAAGCAGTAGAAATTGCTAAAATAATAAAAATTATTCCAATTATTAATAAAAATAACCCTGTAATTAATCTACCCAAATTCATATTTTATAAAAGATTGGAAAGTTAATAAAATTTACTTTTCAATAATCTGGGCCTTCCCGCCATCAGATAAAATTTTGGCAATTTCCTTGGGGATATTTGCTATATCTCCTTTTATATATGGGCCCATTTTATCTCCCTCTACCCCTAAAAATTCTTCAACATCCTCTAAGAATACAATTAAATCATTATTCCTCACAACTTCTTCTCCCTTTCCGCCATTAAAAGATTCATTCAATTTTTTTTCTGATGCATCCATACAATTCATCAATTCCTGAAACAAATCCTTTTCAATTGAAAGCATATTTTCAAAATCCTGCTTTGAAATTCCAGTTTCTGTTGCAACAAGAACAAGATTCAAAATTTTCTTTCTTCTTCTTATAATTAATTCCTTAAATAGGGTGGTTGCATTTTCAAGTTGCTTTTTAGTTTTAATAATCACATCAGAAAAATCTTCACTATCTTTAGATATAACTTCTTTCTTCTCCTTCATATACTTTGAAACTTCAGAGACAAAATTTTTTGGAATTTGCTGTAATTGCTCAGAATATCTCTCCTTTCTTGCTGCTTCATAAATATCATTATAAGTTATCATCAAATAAATCAAGAAACAATGTTTTTAATAATTGTTGTAATTATATTGCAATTATATAGAAATAGCTTCTTCATTTAGTAATGCTTGATATTCAAAATAATGCGTTAGATACATTCTTGCATTATGCATCTCCATATCTTTTGGATTGGAAGAGCTAAACATAGGGCTTCCTGCTTTTTTATTTATAAAATAACTTTCAATCTGAATTAATGTAAATTCCCTGCCGTCAGGAAGAATAACTTTATCTCCAAAAACTCCAAATCCAAGCTCTTCTAATTTTTTACACTTTTCAATTTTATCTTTTTGAAATAATTCGTCTTTTACTCCATTTGTCCAGAAAAATTTTGTTAATCCTCCTTCACTGTCCATATCTTCCTCCAGATTATAAATCGATAACTCCTTCTTTAGTCAATGCAGCAAATCTTATTCCAACAGGAAGATTAATCAAAGCAGAAATTAAAGCCATATGTTCTTTACCATCCCCACTTGCAATAGACAATGCAACTTCAGTTCCATTAATTTTTCCCTTCAATTTTTTTTGAAATTCCTCTTTAAGCTCTTTAATTTTAGCCTGCAAATCGATTTTTATGAATTCAAATTTTTTCTCATGAGTAAATCCAGTACCAAACTCATCGCCAAGAACAATTATGTTATCCCATTCACCATGTTTCATTAATCCTGAAACCTGTCCCCAACTTCCTTTCCCAGAAGATAATAATGCAACTAGCTCCATAGCACAAAAACCTAAACTCAATTTATAAGCATTATTGTAATATTTCATATACCCTAAGGTTTAAAAACTCGAAAAAACATAAAAAATCAGCCGATTGAACCATATCGTTGCAAAATAAGTTCTATGTTTGTGGCGAATAATGTGGGAGGCTAAAAACACGAAAATGGCAGAATTAGAAGACCAGTTAAAGAAAGGTTTAACTGAACTAAGAAAAGAAAAGCAAAGAAAATTTGATCAGACAGTTGACTTAATTGTAAATCTTCAAAAATTTGATGTTAAAAAAAGCAATGTAAATCTATTTGTGAGTATACCTCATAAAGTTAAAGAAAAGAAAATTGCAGGATTCTTAGAAATTAAAAATCCAAATGTAGATACAATAACTCCAGATGAATTCAAAAAATATACTGCTAAAGGAGCCTTAAAAGGATTAGTAAACAAATATGATTTCTTTATTTCACAGGCAAGTCTAATGCCAAGTGTAGCTACTTCATTCGGTAGAGCACTTGGTCCAACAGGAAAAATGCCTTCTCCACAACTAGGAATTTTAATGAATGCTGATGAAAAAACATTAAAAGAATTAAAAAATAAAATCAATACAAGTGTAAAAATCAAAGTTAAAGAACCAAGCATTAAAATTTCAATTGGAAAACAAAGTATGAAAGATGATGAAATTATTGAAAATATAATGACTGTTTATTCTACACTTCTTAAAACACTTCCAAGAAACAAAGAAAATGTGAAAAATATTGAAATAAAATTCACTATGACTAAACCCTATAAAGTTACAATAAAATAAAATGAAAACAAAAACTGACACAATCAAAAAAACAAAACCAGTAAAAGGTTCAAAAACTGCACACGTTTCAGATAGAAAGAAAAAGGCAGTTACAGAATTAACAAAACTTATTCAAGAAAAGAAAACTCTCTTAATTGCATCAATAAAGAACATTCCTGGCTCACAATTTCAAGAGATAGTTAAAAAATTAAGAGGAAAAGCAGTTGTTAAAGTCCCAAAGAAAAATTTAATGATTAAAGCAATTGATTCTTCAAAAGATGAAGAGATAAGAAAATTAAAAGAAAGCATAACAAGTGATTTTGCAATTCTATTCTCAGATCTTGACTGTTTCGAACTTGCAATTGATTTAATAAGAAAAAAAAGCCCTGCAAAAGCAAAGGTTGGACAAATAGCTCCAGAAGATATAGAAATTCCAGCAGGACCAACAGATTTAGTTCCAGGACCAGCAATTAGTGAATTGGGTGCATTAGGAATACAAATTCAAATTGAAGGTGGAAAAATTACAATCAAAGCTCCTAAAGTAATTGCAAAAAAAGATACAAAAATTACTCAACAAGCTGCAGATATGATGAGTAAACTTGATATCAAACCATTTTCAATAGGATTAATTCCTGTAGCAGCTTTTGATAATTTAACAAAAACATTATACCCTGTAATTGATATTCAACCTGAAAAGACTCTTGAAGATTTAAAATATGCATTCGGAAAAGCATTGCCATTCGCTGTTCAGATTGGTTATACTACACCGGATACAATAACTTTCTTAATTGGAAAAGCAGGAAGACAAAAATTAGCAATTGAAAACTTAATGAACAAATCATCATCTAATACTCCTGAAGTAAATTCTGAAGGAGAAGGAAATTAAAATGGAATACATATATGCGGCACTTTTGTTGCACAAACTTGGAAAAGAAGTTAATGAAAAGAATGTAAAAAGTGTTGTTGTAGCTGCTGGCGGAGAAGCGGACGATTCAAAAATCAAATCGCTTGTCGCTAGTTTAAATGGTGTAGACATTGCAAATGAATTGGCTAATGCTAGTTTAGTTGCTGCTGCTCCTGCTGGAGGATCTGCTCCTGCTGAAGCAAAGAAAGAAGAAGCACCTAAAGAAGAGAAACACGAAGCTGCAGCAGAGGGACTTAGTGCACTTTTCGGTTAAATTTAAATTTTTTTAAAAGTAACTAAGCACCCTTTACACTTTTCTAGTTTCACAAACTTCAAAGAAGGATTAACGGCAAGCATAAATGTATTTTTATTTATCTTATAATTTAAATCAATTTAGTTAAGTCGAAGATTCATCAATTAACTGTTTTTATTGATAACTTGATTAATATAAAAAAGAATAACTTCACTTCACAAATCCAACTTTCTGCAATAATTCAAATCCATTAACTCTTCCAAATTCTCCTTTTCTGCATTCTTTTTCACAAAACTTCTTTGCAACAGGAACAGGTCTGCAATCATAAAACAAAACTGGAACAGGGTCAGCTGAATGACCGTGAAGTTTACATGGAGTTGAATGATCTCCTGTAACAACAATTTTTATTTTATATTGAGGAGCAATGCTTCTTAGATATTTGAACAAAGTTATATCAATATATTCGAGCATGAGTTTTTTCTCTTCTGGTTTATTATCATGTCCTGGTAAATCTGTTTCTTTTATATGAATATATGCGTAATCTGCTCTTTTCATATTTTTTTTAATAACATTGATTGAATGCTTGCATGCTTTTCTTAATCCTTTCCATAAATTTTCATAAGCGTCTATTCCTTCTAACGGCGGATATTCAAAAGCATAATTTTTCATTCCACACACATTTGAAAAACCAATTTCCAAAGGCATATAATTTGCAGAAACCCATTTTTTATACTGCTTTAATTTTGGAGGTTCAATTCCAGCCCCTCTTAACAATAAAAAATTTGCAGGAAGAAGCCCTTTCTTTACTCTTTCTAAATTAATTGGATGAATATTAAGTACATTGAATGCTTTTTCCAAAAATTCATTTACTAAATTTGCAGTAAACAATGAATTTTCATCATCATACAACGCTTTTATTTTAGAAACTTTTGTTGAAGTCAAACTTTTACCTTCAAAATAAGTAGTTTCATTTCCGGAAATATTATCAGAAAATCCTCCTCTAAAAACTAAAGAGGCTCTATGCTGGATTGTTGGCTTGAAAATAAATTTGCAAGACATTTTTATATTGTTCAATGCTTTTGCTAAAGCATTTGCTTCAATAGTTGTTAATGTTCTTCCTGCCCTTCTGTCAAGAATATTTCCTTTTTCATACGAATCTATAGTACCAAAATTAACTCTAAAAGCTAAATCTCCACGAGTTAATTTCAAATCACTTCCTCTTGCTTCAAGTTGTCCTCTTGTACTTGAAATTAATTCATTTCCAAAAATAGAAACAATTGCTTCATCTGATTCTGGAACAAACGCAGGCTTAACACTATACATATATCCTAATTGTCCTCTTGCTGCTAAAAAATCCATATTAGGAGTCTGAGCAGCTTCTAGAGGAGTTCTTTCACTAAGTTGAGAATTAGGCAAATCTCCTAATCCATCTAAAATAACTAATATCCCCTTCATACATTAAATAAACCTCTTTTCTTTATAAAAATTTGGGATGAATACATTTAAACCAAAACCTTAATAACTATTTCTTTACTTCTAAAAACATGTTTGATAAATTCAAAGAAAAGCTCAAAAACTGGACACAGGGATTAATTAAAAAAGCAGTTGTTGAAGAAGTTAAAGAAGTTGCAAAGAAAGAAAAAACAAAAAAACCTGCAAAAATTAAGAAGCCTTCAGTCAAAGAAAAAACAAAAAAAGAAGCTAAGAAAGAGATTAAAGAAGAAATTAAGCCTATTGAAGAGCACGAGTATATTGAAGCAAAACCAAAAGAATTTGATAAAAGTGAAAGAGAATTAACTGAAAAAGTCATTGCAGATATAAAAACAGAAGAAGAAGAGAAAAAAGGATTTTTTAGTAAGATATTTACAAAGATTTCAAAAATTAAGATATCTGAAGAAGATTTTGAAGCTTATTCAAATGATTTGGAAATGATTCTTCTTGAAAACAATGTTGCAATTGAAGTTTCTGAAAAGATAATAAAACAATTAAGAGAAAATATTGTTGGAAAAGAATTCTTAAAAAAAGAAATAGAAGGTCAGATAAAAGATTCTCTTAAAGATATAATCTACAAGATATTGATTGAACCTTTTGATATAGTTGAAAAAATAAAAGACAAAAAACTTTCTAAAAATAAACCCTATATAATATTATTCTGTGGAATAAATGGTACAGGAAAAACAACTTCTATAGCAAAATTTGGAAATATGCTAAAAGAAAAAAAATTATCTTGCGTATTTGCAGCAGGAGATACTTTTAGAGCAGCTTCAATAGAACAATTGAAAAAACATGGAGCTAAGTTGAATATACCTGTAATTGCTCAGGAATATGGTTCTGACCCCGCTTCTGTGGGATTTGATGCAATAAAATACGCAGAAAAGAATCATATTGATGTCGTGTTAATTGATACTGCTGGAAGAATGCACACTGAAAAAAATCTAATGGCTCAAATTGAAAAAGTTGCAAGAGTTTGCGCTCCAGATTTAAAATTATTTGTAGGGGAGAGTATAACAGGTAATGATATAATTGAACAAATTAAATCTTTTAATCAATTTGTTTCTATTGATGGGATAATTCTAAGTAAAGCAGATATTGATGATAAAGGTGGAACAGCCCTATCTGTAGGATATACTACAGGAAAACCAATACTTTACCTTGGAATGGGACAAGAATACAAGGATATTCAAAAATTTGATAAGAGTAAATTTGTTGAAAGTTTGGGATTGTAATTGAGTATAATAATTCTTATAAATGAGATTTAATCAAAGAAGATTATGAAGATAAACTTAGAAAAAATAACATTCGAACCTATGGAAGAGAATTTAAAACAAGAAATTAAAAAAGATGTCTCTAATTTTGAATTAGAATTATATGAAGATAAAATGAGTGCACATCTTTATCTAAAAAGTAAGGATAATATTATATTGAATTGTGGAGATATAATGAGCTTTGAATATCCAAAAGACTCTCAAGAGCAGAATATAGTAAATCCAGGAATATCCACAGGAAATACTCGAGCAATAAAGATTAATTTTTTATATAATAACAAAAGATATACTATACAAAGTCATATCTAATTCTAAAACCACAAATTTATTAACCCCCATTAAACTCGTTCTTATAGGTGTCTTACAATGTTAGAAAGATTAGGAGAAGCACTAAGAAAAGCAAGAGATAAACTAGCAAATGCTCTTTTTCTGGATAAGAATATTGTTGAAAGTGTAGTTAAGGAGCTTCAAAGAGCACTAATTGAAGCAGATGTAAATATTCTTCTTGTAAAAGAAATATCAGATAAAATAAAGAAAGCTGCCTTTGATGAAAGAATAAAAGAAATTGAAAAAAAAGAGCATATAATAAAACTGCTACATGATGAACTTGTAAAAATTCTTGGAGAATATAAAAATCTTGAATTACCCTCAGGAAAACAAGCAAGAATAATGCTTTTAGGCTTATATGGTGCAGGTAAAACAACTACAATTGCAAAACTAGGAAATTGGTATGCAAAAAGAGGGAAAAAAGTGCTCCTTGTTGGATTAGATGTTCACAGACCTGCTGCAAAAGAACAATTAGAACAATTGGCAAAGAAAAACAACCTAAATTATTTTGTAGACTTTAAAGAGACAGATGCTGTAAAGACTTGGAAAAAACTTGAGAAAGAAGAAGATTTGAAAAAATATGATTTAATTTTAATAGATACAGCAGGACGTCATACATTGGATAAGGAATTGATTAAAGAGATAAAAGAATTGAACAAAGAAACAAAACCAACAGAAACAATTTTGATTATGCCTGCAGATATTGGACAAGCTGCAAAAAAACAAGCAGCAGAATTTCAAGATGCATTAAAAATATCTGGAGTAATAATTTCAAGAATGGATTCTACTGCAAAAGGCGGAGGGGCTTTAACTGCCTGTGCAGAAACAAAAGCAGGAGTTTATTTTATTACAAATGGGGAAAAAATTAATGATATTGAAGAATTCAATCCAGAAAGTTTTTTATCAAGGCTTTTGGGAATGGGAGATTTACAAGCATTAATAGAAAAAATAAGAAATGTTACAGATGAAAGAGAACAAGAGAAAATACAAAAAAAATTGGAAGAAGGAAAACTATCTCTTGAGGATGTTATAGAACAAGTTAAATCAATGAATCAAATTGGAGGATTTGATAAAATAAAAAATATGATTCCAGGAATGGGAAAAGCAAAGCTTCCTGAAAATCTTCTTGAAAATCAACAGGAAAAAGTAGCAAAATGGGAACACATAATAAAATCAATGACTAAAGAAGAAAGAGAAAATCCTGAAATATTTGATAAACAAACCTCAAGAATATCCAGAGTTGCTGAAGGTGCAGGAGTAAATAACAGTGATGTTCGTGCTCTACTTAAACAATACAAAATGCTACAAGATATGCTTAAAGGGGGAATGACTGATATGGATATGTCAAATGGTCTCTCTCAAAAGCAGATGATGAAAATGATGAAAAGATTTGGAAAGAAAAAGATGATGAAATTTAGATAAAATTGAACTTATCAAAACCCTTTTAAAACTATTTTTTCTAATATACTTATGTCTGCTAAAACAAAATATGTTGTGCTAATTGCAATATTCTTTATCTCGCTTGTAGCATCTGCAATACTAACATTCATCCCTGCAGAACAAGCATGCGGAGGAGTTCAAACAAGTTGCTATATTGTTCAAACTTCACAATATGAAAAAACTCTTGGAATAAATAACAGCTATTTCGGACTTATTGCTTTTACAATTTTACTTGGATTCTCACTAGCTCATATTAAGAAACCAAAAAAATACAAAAAAACAATAATTATGCTTGGTATAGTAGCAGGTGCAGCAATGGCAATTTATTTCTTTTATCTTCAAATTTTTGTGATTAAAGCCCTATGCAAATATTGCACAGTAGTAGATGCTGGAGCATTGTTAAGTCTAATTATATTTTTTGCATGGAAAGAAAAACATTAATCTTCTTTTAATATTCCCTCAATAGTATTTACTCTTTTATTTCTCACATTTAATGATTTAGTGAAGAATTTGGAAGGAATAAATTTTCCATTTTCTTTTTTTCCAATAACCTCTGCAGGATACGGAAAAATAATAAAATCTCCTGGCTCTTGTTTAATTGCTCCGCCTAAATTACCAAAATAAATTATCTTATCTTTTTCTTCGATTTTATTTATCCCAACAGAATAAGGTAAACCAAAAATAAAAATATGAACACTATCTTTTAAATTCCCATTTTCAAAATCATTAAAAACCTCAATTAAAGTTTTATATTTTTTATCTAAAGTTACACCCTTCAAAGCTTCTTTCTCTTTTCTTGGCTCTCCTCCAACTACAGAATAATCCTTTAAGGTATACTTAGAATCCTTTAAAATATAAGTAAAAAATTCTTCTTTTGAAGTTATAATATAATTATCCTTAACAATCTCCTGATAAGTAGAATCATTCAATTTTTTGAGGTTTATTGAATAAAGATTAAATAAGAAAGAAAAATCAACTTCCTTGGGAGTAACATTAACAGAACCCGTATTTAGCCTTATACTAGGAAAATTTTCTCCTTTTGTATATATCTCGAAATGCCTTGGATTTTGTGAAAAAGCTAAATTGCTTGCTAAAAAAAAGGCACTTGTAAGAAAAATGTCCTTAAGTTTCATCTAAACAAATATTTGAAAGCATATAAAAGGATTTAGATGCAATATTTTATATAATAAAACTTAAAACAGCAGGTTCAATAAAAATAAAATGAAAAAACTAATCCAACAAGGAGCAGAAGCAAAAATATATTTGAAAGAAAAAGAAAACATTGTTCTAAAGGATAGAATATCAAAATCGTATAGAAACCAAGAATTAGATAAAAAAATAATAAAGCAAAGAACAAAGGCTGAAAAAAAGCTTCTTGAAAAAGCATCAAAAATAATAAATGCACCAAATCCATTTCCACCAAAGGAAACAAACATAATTGAAATGCCATATATCAATGGACAAAAGCTCTCAAATTCTTTAAATAATTTCCCTCTTCAAAAACAAAAAGAGATAATGAAAAGGCTTGGAGAAGAAATTTCAAAACTTCATAAGGCAGATATAATTCATGGAGATTTAACAACAAGCAATATGATTTTAGTTGATAAAAAAATATTCATAATAGATTTTGGTCTCGGTTACATTTCAAAAAAAATAGAGGACAAAGCAGTAGATTTGCATTTGCTAAAACAAGCTCTTGAAGCAAAACATTTTGAAAATTGGACAGAATTATTTGAAGAATTCAAAGAAGCTTATTTAAAGGACTATCCAGAATCAAAACAAATATTTGAAAGAATAACTGCTGTTGAAAGAAGAGGCAGATATAGACATTAGATCTTAAAAAACATTTAAATAATAAGAAAAAAGATTTATTTAATGATAAAAATTTTCTCATTCTATAAAGGGAAACTAAATGAAATAAGACCTGAAGAAATTGAAAGAAATAGCAAATCTATTTATTGGGTAGACTTAGCTTGTTCCAATGTTGAAGAAATAAAACTTGTAACATCTAATTTTAATATACATCCAACAACAGAAGAAGATATACTTTCGAATCAGACAAGAACAAAATATGAAGAATTTGACGAAAACACTGCAGTAATTATGCAAGGAATCAAAGGACTTGAAACTACTAACATAAAAACGTATAATCTTTCTTTTATTTTAGGGGAAAATTATCTAATAACTTCTCATTTCGAATTAAATGAAAACATTGACTCTTTAATTAACAATCAAAAAAAATTAGAAAATTTAATGAAAAAAGGAATAGGCCATATTTTTCATTATATTCTTGATAAGGAAGTGGACAAATGCATGCAAATAAAAGGTATACTTCTTGAAGAGTTTAAAAAATTAGAAAGAGAATTTATTGGTAATCCTGAAAAAGAAGTCCTATCAGAATTATTTCAAAAAGAATTAACTCTTTTGGATATGAGACAAATTATGGAATCGCTAACAGATTTGTGCTTGGGACTTACTAAACCAACAGATAATTATCTAGATAATGAACTTTTGCCATATTTTAGAGATATTTATGACCATTCTTTTAAAATAACTGAATCTCTGAGGAGCATGTTAGGTAGAATTAATGGAATGAGAAATGCTTATCAGACAATTACTTCAAATAGGTTAAATCAAACAATGAAACTCCTTACAGTTATAATGGCTATGATGATGCCTTTAACTGTTATAACAGGATTTTATGGGATGAATGTCTCTTTGCCATTTATGACCCATGAAAGTTCTTGGATAGTAATTTTAGGAATAATGTTCTTCGCAACACTAATTATGTATCTTGTTTTTAGAAGAATTAAAATAAATTAATTGTACAAAATATATTTATTTTCTTAATAATTTATATAAATAAAGTTAAAATAAACAAATAATGTCTTACATAAAAAATGGACTAATAGGTTTATTGGTACCATTTTTAATTATTGGTGATAATTCAAAAATAATCAACCAAGTTGAAAAGAATAGTCCTATAAGTAATAGAATGCAAACAGAGATATTAGCAGAAGATACTTCAATTGAAAATCTAGTTGAATATGATTCTTTTATTAAAGCAAATATAAACAAATTTTATATTTCTGATATAGAAGAAGTTTACAATTTTTTTAATATTAAAAGAGATCTCCCAAAATATGGTTTTAAAGCTAATAAAAGACAATTTATTTACTCTGATTGTGAAGGAGCAGTATATCTTGCATCCGATTCAATTTATTTTTATTCCAGTTGTAATGAAGAAATTTTTTTAAGATATAAAAAAATGATGGAGAGTGAAAAAGAAAAATTAGTTAGTAGACTTCATCATAACATAAAACATGAAGCAGCACACGCATTTTATTATAATCTTGCAAAGGAAATCAACAAAGAAGAAAAAGTTAAAAAAATACCCGATAACATTTCTTTTGAGGAATTGCTAAAAGAAACGCTAGTTAGCGAGGGAGTTGCAGAATATATCGCATATAAAGGAGAGTTAACCAGAGAAGCTTCTATGCTCTCAAATGAGAACTTAAAAAGTATAACTGAAAGAGACGAATACAATATGTATAATCTAGGATTTATACTGGTTAAACCAATTTTAGATATAAATTTTACAGAAGGTGTAAAAACATTAATTGAAAACTCTTTAACTTCAGAAGATTTGAATAATTTAATAAGATATCAAGAAAAAATTCTAGCAAAATTAAATGGACCAAGCAATAACTAAAACTATTCCTGCTCCAATTAAACATCCTGCGAGTTTGCCAATTGCAACAGTCAATGCAGTCCTCTTATCTTTAAATTTAGATAGTTTTAATTTTTGCCATTCATATCCCTCAAAGACTCCTGCAATTCCATCAGTGATAGCATTTCCAACTAATGCCCCAACAACTGCACCTAAAATTCCAAAAAATTCTGCACCCGATAAAGTAAATATTGCAAGGATTCCATTATCAATTACTCCAAATAAAACATCTCCCTTCAAAATACTAAAAGGAATTTTAAAGAAAAAAATTGGAAGAAAAGAAAGAATTCCTAACCCAATTAGAGCAAATCCAATTAAAAATTTATTATTCAAAGAAAAATAACTTACAAAGAAGATTATAGAAATTAGTATAAGAATATTGATTAAAGCAAAAGATAATCCTTTTCTATTTATGTTAAATTTCATTTTCACCTTTATTTATCATAGCCCCACCAGGATTCGAACCTGGGTCCCGGCCTCTCCTTGCATAAGCGAGATGTGAAAAATGCTCGCATTTTACACCAAAGGGCCGTATACTTGACCACTGTACTATGGGGCTGAGTAAGTTCACGAGTTAACCCGATCGCTCTGATGCGAGTGGGCTTGCGAACTGAATGTACATAAAAAAACAAGAAACAATTCTTTTTAAAACGTTTCTATAGCAAGAAATTAATTTTAATTATCCGAAAACTCTTTCATAGAATAGTGTTCTGTTAACATCTTGTCTTTTTGGATGCATCCATCTCAAAAAATGCCTTAATTTAATAGGCTTGTATTTTTCCCCGATTAATGTAGCAGCTAATCTTTTGTATTCTTCACTCGATTCTGAATTTGGTTTAAAATCTATTGTTGTTTTAAATTCAGAAAGAGCCTTCAAAAAATCTAAATCATGAGGGATTACAGCCATTATAGGAATTTCCAAAGTTTCTTCAATATGTTCTTGAGCAATTTCAAAATTCTTATTATGGACTTTGTTCAAAATCAATCCAGAAATTGGAGTTCCTCTCTGTTTTGCAAGCTTTAATGCTTTAATTGTTGTACTCAGAGTTGGATGGTCAGGAGTTGTGACAATTAACATCTCATCTGATGCAAGCATCGCCCCTAAAGTTTCCTCATTTAATGCAGGAGAAGAATCAATTATTATATAATCATAATTTCTCTTCAAATTTTTTATTCTTTCTTTCATAAGCAAAGGATTTGTTTTAAAGTCTGTAAAAATTGAAGCAGGCATAACGTCAAGATTATTTACAGTATAAATTGCTTGATTTGGATTTACTTTTTTCTCAAGAACTTCCTGAACTGAAAATTCTGGCTGAACTATTTTAAGGTGGATGCCTAATGTGGGCGAGGAGATATTTCCATCTACAAGTAAAACCTTCTTTCCAAAGCCTGCAATAGCAGAACCTAGGGAAATAACAGCAGTTGTCTTTCCCACACCCCCTTTTAGGGAAAAAATCCCTATGGATACTCCCATAATATCATGAATTAAACTTGATTTAAATAACTTATTGATAATACAAAATGCCCTAAAAATTGCTTACAGCAAGCTTTAAAAAACCCCTTTACGAAATAGTTAGATGCCAAAAAAAGCAACTGAAAAAGAAGAAATTAAAGAAGAAAAAATAGAAGAAAGACCAAAAAAGCTTAGTCAAGAAGAATATGAAAAGAAAGTAATAGAGCTTGGAGCTAAAGGACTGACTTCTGAAAAAATAGGAGAAGAATTGAAAAAACAGAATATTCATTCAAAAGATTATAATAAAAAAATTTCTAAGATTTTAGGAAGCAAATATATTAATCCTGACTTAAAAAATACTGAAGAAAAGCTTCGAAAAATAGAAGCACATATGGAAAAAAACAAACAAGATAAAAAAGCAATGAGAGAAAGAAGCAGAGTATTTTCGCAAGTAAGAAAAGTCAAGAAATATCTTAAACAATTATAACTCTTTATATTAAAATGAGAAAAGAGGATGAAATTTTAGAAGAAAGAATTAAGTCTTTTATGCAGGAATTCATAAACAAACTTGATAACAAGGAGGCAATTATAGTAAGTCATTTTGATACAGATGGGATTACTTCTGCAGCAATAATGATTCAGAGTCTAAAAAAATTAGATAAAAAATTTTCATTAAAAATAGTTAAAAGCCTTGAAGAAAAATTTATCTCAGAATTACCAAAAGATAAATTAATTTTATTCTTAGATTTAGCTTCTGGAAGTTTTTCTCACATTAAAAATGCTGGGCTTTCCGATGTTTTTATTATAGATCATCACGAAGTTTCAAATGAATTGCCTGAAAACGTAAGAATAATTAATCCTCACTTAATTAATAATCAAAAAATAAGCAGCTCCGGTTTAACTTATCTCTGCTGCAAACAAATAAATCCTGAAATAAAAGAACTTGCAAAACTTGCAATACTTGGGATGATTGGAGATTGCTTAGAAAAAGAGATTGATTCTCTAAACAATGGAATTTTAGAAGAAAGCGGAGTTCAAAGAAAAAGAGGATTGCTTATTTATCCATCAACTCGGCCATTAAATAGAGTTCTTGAATATTCTTCAAATCCTTATATCCCTGAAGTTACAGGAAATTTAAAAGGGGTTTTAGAATTACTGAGAGAAACAGGATTAGTTCCAGAAAATGGAAAATACAAAAGCTTAATGGAATTGGATGAAAAAGAAATGAAAAGTCTAACCACAGCAATACTATTAAGAAATCCAAAAATAAAAAGCAAAGACCTAATTGGAGACATATTCTTAATAAAGATGTTTAATAAAATAGAAGATGCAAGAGACTTAAGCGCAGTAATAAATGCCTGCTCTCGTTCTGGAAAATCAGAATTAGCAGTACAATATTGTTTAGAAATCTCTTCTTCAAAAAAGAATGTTGAACTAGCTCACATAAAATATAAACAAAACATTATTTCTGGTTTAAATTTTGTTTCTGAAACAGAGAAAATACAAGGAAGGGGATTTGTTATCATTAATGCACAAGACAATATTAAAGATACTATGATTGGAACAATTGCAAGTATAATTTCAAATTCTTCTCTTTATGAAGAAGGAACTATTGTAACAACAATGGCTTATTATTCTAATAAAATAAAGGTTTCATCAAGAATTGTAGGAAAAAGTGGAGGAAGAAACCTTCGAGAATTATTAAGCAAAATTGTAAATGATACTGGTGGAGAAATAGGTGGACACGAACATGCTGCAGGTTGCATAATTAGTAAAGAAAAAGAAAAAGAATTTATTGACCTTTTCAAAAAAAATCTAGAAATTGAGATGATTCAGATTTAACTGATTCCATAACCTTTAAAATGCCTTATATTCTCTAATTTTTATGGCATTAGAAGAAGGAGATTTAATTTTATGCACAGTAGACAGGATAGCAGGGACTGTCGTTTTTGTCAAAATTGATGGGGAAGATAAAGAAGGAAGCATAATTTTAAGTGAAATTGCCCCTGGTAGAATTAGAAATCTAAGAGAATATGTAATACCTAAGAAAAAAATTGTCTGTAAGGTCCTTAAAACTGAAGGAGGGACAATAAGTCTTTCTTTAAGAAGAGTAAGCCTCAAAGAAAAAAAAGAAGTTCTTGATGAATATAAACAGGAAAAAAGCTATGAAAGTATTTTAAAAAATATTCTTGGTGAAAAAGCAGATAGTGCTCTAGAAAAGATAAATTCAACAGGGAAGATTTATGCTTTTTTTGAAGAAGCCAGAACAAATTCCAAAAAACTTGAAGAACTAATTGGCAAGGAAAATGCAAAAAAGATTCTAGATATGATTCTAGAACAGAAGAAAAAAAAGAAGCTAATTAAAAAAACAATATCCTTAAAAACTCAGGAGCCTAATGGTTTATATTTGATAAAAGACGTTTTGGAAAATCCTGGACAAATAGAGATTGTTTATATCTCTGCAGGAAAATACTCTCTGAAACTAGAAACTGAAGATGGGAAGAAAGGAGAACAGGAACTAAAAACGTTTTTAGATAAAGTAGAAAAAAAATCAAAGGAGACAGGAATTCAATTTGAATTAAAAGAAAACAAGTAAAATGACAGACAAATTTAATGTAAAAATCATAGGAATTTTATTTAATCCTTCAGCAAAGAAAATATTAATTGGGAAAAATAATGGAGATAAAAACTTAAGTTTTCTTGAAGGAGATTTGATGTATGATGAAGAACTAGATGTGGGATTAAAAAGGGTTGCAAAAGAAAAAACAGGATATATTATACATAATCTTGGTGCAGTTTATGCAGAAAACAGATTAAAAGATAAACAAGCTCTTAGAATCTATTTTTTATGTGAAGCAACAGAAGGGAAAGAGACTCCAGGGAAAAAAGTTGCTGAGTTAAAATGGATAAACCCTAAAGAAATTGAAAAGCATTTAAACAAGAAGCTTCCAACTAGGCTTAAAGAATATGTATTTGGCTTAGGATGAAATTAAAATTTTATATTAATTCTGAAAATAAAAAGATTTATACTTTAAAAGAAGAAATTAATTCTGAAAAAACAAAAGAAGCACATTACAAATTTTTAGGATTAAGAGATGCTCCCACAATGCATAGGGATTAAGATTAATATCTTTCTGAATAATAATTTTTAAAAAGAAGTAATTCATTAAAAATCTAAAATGAAGACTGAGGCGAATTATTCTAGGAAATATAAGAAAAAAGAAGAGAACAGTTATTATTCTCTCATAGGGGAAATCAGAAAAAATTCTATAGAAGAGACGACAGATCCAAGAAAATTTTTACTTTTTGATGGAGATTTTTTATTGCGCCTCTCTTCAGATTTAGGGTTTATTGGAAATAGTTATACTGCCAGAGTAAAAATTGAAAAATGGGGTAAAAATTTGGAACAACAATCAGAAATTGAAAAAATATTAATTGAAAAAAAATTTAAATTAGATAGAAACTCAAAATAATCTTTTTTGTTTTTCATTTTCTTCAATCTCACCATATTTTCCATCATATCCAGGTTTAACTTTTATTTTTCCTTCACGATTATCTAAGATAAGTTGAATTAATTTTGTGTTCTTTTCAAGTTCAGGAAGTAAATCCTCTTTTTTAACATTTAAAAGAATTTCAAATTCATTTCCAAATTTAGCAATAAGTGCATCATAAACCTCCCAAGTTTTTTTGCTTTCCAATCTTGAAGAGATACTAAAAGCAATTAACTCGTGAAGAGGCAATAGCGTAAAGTACTTTTTTCTGTTTCTATTCTCTTCAATTATCTGATCTTTAATTTCTTCAATTCTATTTGCAACACCTATTGTAAGAGATTTTCCACAAACAGGACAAACTCCATTAATTTTCTTTGTTTCTTCTGGAGAACTTGAAAAATTACAATCCTTATGTCCATCAAAATGATAAATTCCATATCCCGGATCAGTTTCAATTGTTCCCAAAATTTTATTTTCTCTTATTGAATTTAGAACATCAGAATAACTTTCAACTTTTTCTAAAATTGTTGCTTCTCTTCCAATTCTCCAAGGCCAAAAACTATGACTATCTGAAAAACTCACTATTGCTCTTTTATTTAATTCAGACAAATGCCAATTCATTTCGGGGTCAGAACTCATTCCTGTTTCAATTGCATGAATATTTTTTTCCTGTTCTCCAAAAGCTTCTTTCAAACTATCAAAACCAGATTTGCTTCCAAATACTCCAAAATAGGGGGTCCATACATGTGCAGGAATTACTTCAATCTCTTTTGAAATTTCAAGCATATCTTTTACAAATTGTTCACAGGAAATTTTGAATATTGGCCTACCATCATAATCTCTTCTTCCTTTCTTATCTAAATACTCATTAATTTTATCTGCAGTTTCAAAATTAGGAATTAAAAGAACCAAATGAACTCTTCTTCCTCTTCCCTGAGTGTACATTAAACTTATTTCTCCTGTTAATAAAAATTTAAATCCTGTTTTAGAATACAAAATTCCATTTTTTTCAGTTAAATTTTCTTTTAACTCTTTAAGCCAAAGCGGATGACTAAAATCTCCTGTTCCTAAAAGACCTAAGCCCTTAATTCTAGCCCATTTTTCCAAATTTGCAATTGTTATATCCTTAGAACACGCTCTTGAAAATCTTGAATGAATATGCAAATCCGCAAAAACTCCAGTTATTTTTTCCATTTTACAAATATTTACTAAAATTTTTAGTTTCTAGAATTTTATCCAAATCGTCAACATCTTTTTCTTTTCCAGGACCATAGATATCTTTAATCTTCAAAACAATTATTTTATTTCTATTAATATTGAATTTTTTAATTAAATCTTCTTTCATATAATCTTCCATAACAAAAATCCAGTCCATTTTAGCTAACATCCTCTTATTAACTTTTTTTCCTAAAATCATAGAAATTAATCCAAGGCCAGCAGAAGAAACATTACCCTCTTTCTTTTTGCCTTTCAAAAAACCTCGAAAAAACTCTGCTCCATATCTACTTCTTATAAAGTTATGCTGACATATAAAAAGGTAATTTTTCATAACAAGAAAAACAAATAAAACTTTTTAAACTCTGTTGTAAAAATATATTTACAATGACAACTGAAAAAGTTTTAGTTTTGATAAAACCAGATGCAATGGCAAAACAACTTGCAGGAATAATAATTCATGATATTTCAAAATTAAATCTAAAAATGATTGGATTAAAACTAGTAAATGTTCAGAAGCATCTTGCTGAAAAGCACTATGAAGAACACAAAGAAAAACCATTCTATCCAGATTTGTTAAAATATATCATGGGAGAATTCCATAATGTTAAATCTATTATTGCAATTGCTTATGAAGGAGAAGATGCAATAAAACGCCTCAGAGAATATGCTGGAAAAACAAATCCAGACGATGCAAACCCTTTAACCTTAAGAGGAAAATATGGAAAAGTAAATTCAAAAACAAATAATTTTGATAATGTTATGCACATCTCAGATTCTCCGCAAAATGGTGAAAAAGAAATAGCAATCTGGTTTTCTAAAGAAGAATTAGTTGAATAAGTTATTTTAATATTTTATTTTCCATAACATCCAATATAAAATTGTAAATTTTCAACACAATATTTTTGTCCAATGCTTTTTATTTCTCTTTCGTAATTATTTTCTCCAGATAATTTTCTACCTTGTAAATCTGGAATTATATTAAATCCGGTATCAATTTTAAAAGATTTAATTTTTATTCCTGCAATTTCATGTTTGTCAAAAAAATCAGATAATTCCCTTTCTAATTTTTCCAATTTAGGAACTTGTTTAACTTCAATATGGAGATATGTATCAATTAGAGGTATGTTAAGAATTCCCATTTTATTTTTTAACTTCAGTTTCTAAATTATTTTCTTTTTCAAGAGGAACTTTTACAGTTAATTCTTGTTGAGAATATAAATAGCATTTTTTATAATTCATACATACACAAACAGTCTCATTCCCTTCATCTTTTGGAGATTGACATCTTCCTTGTTGATTTACATAATCACAATTTAGGCTCATTTTATTTTCTAAAAGGGATAAATTTACCTTGATACTTTTCTTCAAAATCTTTCATCTGCTTTCTTGTAATTACAGAATTCCACCCTTTAGTTAAAGTATTTTCTTTACCTTTTTCTACAAAAGGTATTTCTGAAACAAATAATCCCTCTAAAGAACCAATAGTTCTAGAAGATTCATTCCAAGGTTGGGCATAAACTATTACATCCCAATTGTCTTCATCTTTTGGTAGACTAACTCTTGAAGCATCATAGAATTTACCATATGGATAAATATTTTTATTCACACTAATCTCAACCATTTTACTCTTCCTTATCGCTCAATCCACCTGTTGTAACATAATAAACAGTTTCATTATCAGGCAAATTAGGACTATCGATAAGTTTTGCAACTCTTGAACCTTGTTTTCCTCTTCTTAAATATAATCTATAAGTTGATGCATGTCCAACAATATTTCCCCCAATAGCAGTTGTTGGGTCTCCAAACATTTGTGCAGGATTTGCCATTACTTGATTTGTAACATAAACTGCAAGATTGTAAGTTTCAGCAATCTTCATTAAATCATGCATGTATCTATTAAGCTTCTGTTGTCTGTCTGCTAACTGTCCTCTTCCTGAAAATTCTGCTCTAAAATGTGCAGTCAATGAATCTATAATCATTAACTTAATTGGTTCTCCGGCTTTTATCATCTCGTTTACTTTTTCTAAAAGAAGCATTTGATGGTCTGAGTTAAAAGCTCTTGCAACAAAAATATTTTTCAAAACTTTTTCAGGATTTGCTCCAATTCCCTCTGCAATCTGCTTTATTCTGGCAGGTCTGAAAGTTCCTTCAGTATCTATGAAAACACACTTTCCATTTGCACCTCCATTCTCAACTGGCAACTGAACTCTAACAGCTAAAGTCAATCCCAGCTGAGTTTTTCCACTACCGTAGGCGCCAAAGGCTTCTGTAATAGCTCTACTTTCAACTCCTCTTCCACCCAAAAGATCATCAAAATTTTTACTTCCAGTAGTAATATAAGAAATATTCTGTCTTTTTTGTGCAAACTCCAAACCATCAGTAAATCCCAAATCAAGCATTTCTCGTGCAGCCTGAATTGCTTTTCTTGCAACAGCAGGACTCACACCAGACATGTCAGATATTGAAGCAGGACTAGCAACAGCTAATGACATTAAATCAAAAATTCCTCCACTTTCTAGCTTTGCAGCAACAGCAGGTCCAATTCCAGGTAAATCAGTTAAACTTAATTCTTTTTCACCTTTCTTTTTAGATTTTTTTTCTTCTTTTTCCTCTTTTTCTTCCAATTCTTCTTCGTCTTTTTCTTTAGGCATACTCACTCAAACTTCATCCTCTTTATAAAGATTATTTGTGTAATAAATATATATTAAAAATCTCCAAAATCCTTTTAATAACTAATTTTAAAAATTAATTTTTTTCTAAATTTGTAATAAGTTCATCCAAATTAACTTCTTTTAAAGAATCAACAATAAATTCTTCATTATTAAAAAAATTATTTTTTCTTACATTACCAGAAAAAATCATTTCTTTGCCTAAGAGTCCTTCAATTTGAAGAGCTAACCTCTCAGGATTATCAAAATCTCTTATCCCCAATGCAGAAAGATTTTCATTAAATAAAACTGCTCTTATAGTTTCTGTTCCATCATCTAAAACGATATTAATTAAGGCTCTTCTTTCAGCTTCAACTCCTTTTTCTTTTTCACTCTCAGTCATCTTTCTTCCAGTTTCTTTGCTTACTTCAAAAAATTTAGGCTGAAAAGATTGAACAACAAATGCTCGTACAGAAAGCTGATCTCCAATTCTAAACTCAGAAATCTTTTTTTCTTTTGATATTTTTTCGGTTTTCACCCCTTCAATTTTCTGAGTACTTTTTTTAAATTCAGAAAAGCTTCCAAGATGCATTTCATTCTCCCTCATAGATGCATTGCCAATTTCAATAACATCGTCTTCTTTTATTTCACCTTTCTCAACTAATGCAATATGATTTGTATCCCACAAAACAACTTTGATATTTGAAGTTTCATCTGCAAGAATTAAATTTAAAACTTTTCCATCATCTCCTTTTTGAGTTTTAAACGACCTAACTGGAAAAAGCTTGATTATCTTCCCACAAATATTTATTTTTCTCATTCCAGGAAGCAACTCGTCAATCTTTAATTTTTCATTTTCAAAATTAATTCCCAATTCAGCAGCAACAATCTGCGCAGCACCTTCCTGACTAATTAATCCAGAAAGTTTAGCTCTCTTAGCTTCAATTCTCCTATTAACTTCTTCAGGATTTAATCCAGAAAATTTAGCTATCTTCTCAATAATCTTTTCATAATTTCCCATCACCATAATTGAAAAAAATTTCAATATTTTATAAGTATTGCTATACTAAAAGAGAATACATAATTTCTCAAAATATTTATAAACTAACTTTTTTACATAAGATTATGGTAGGAATAAACGGAGTAAAATACAAATTGATGCCAGAATCTTCAGATGTAGATTTAAAAGAAATAGAAGGGGCTGCAAAAAAAATTGTTGAAGAGTTTGGAGGAAACAACAAGGAATACTCAATTGAGGATATTGCATTTGGATTAAAAGCTGTAATTGTATTTTTCTTTTACACAGACGATAAAAACATTGATGTAATGGAAGAGAGACTAGCAAAAATACAAAATGTTGCTTCTGCTCAACTAATTGATATGAGGAAAATTGCATAAACCTTATTAATATTCATTCTATTCTATTAAAATGGAAATCTCAGATGAGCAAATAGAAGAATTCAAGAAGCAGATAATTAATCAGATACAATCTACTTTTCCAGAAGATAGAAAAAATTCTGCAATAGAGAACATTAATTCTATGTCTAAAGAAGAGTTTATCGATTTCTTAAAAAGAAATAATTTAATTGCAACTTCTGAAGATTCTAACTCTGAATTTGCAGAAATCAAAAATTCCGAAACAAAAGAATCTCCATTTAGACTAATCATTGAAGGAAAAATTCCTGCATATTTAATTGAAGAAAACAAACAAGCCCTGGCAGTTCTAGAAATCCGCCCAGTTTCAAAAGCACACACTATAATAATCTCGAAGAAGCCTTTAACAGAAACAGATAAAATTCCAAAGACCCTGTTTACACTTGCAAAAAGGATAGCAAGTAGAATTAAAGAAAAGTTTAATCCTAAAGAAGTTGCAATCTCATCTTCCTTAACCTTAGGAGAGATAATAATTAATATTTTACCTGTTTATTCAAATGAATCCCTAAGTTCACAAAGAAACCCTGCATCAAAAGAAGAGCTCGAAAGCATTAAATCTATGCTTGAAAAAAAGAAAAAAGAAAAAGTAGTTTCATTAAAACCAGCAAAAGTTAAGAAATTAGACGATACAAAAATGTGGATTCCAAGAAGAATACCTTAAATTTTATTTATTGAGTGAAATAAATGTAAATTAAAACAACATATCCTATAAGAAAAACTGGGCTAAAGGGAATACCTTGCCTTATCAAAACCTCTTTTTTATTTTTCCTTAAAAGTTTTATTTCTTCTTTGTTTAATCCTTCCCACTTTGCCTTAATCAACTTCCTAGAAACTTTTATATTTTCATACAACCAATCTCCTTCAGTTAGATTGCTAGTCTTGATCTTTTTTATCATGCACGCTTCATCAATAGCCTTTGCAGAAATATAAAGATAAGGCAAGATAAAAAATACTATTGCTAAGTAGATTACAAGATTTACAAAAAAGGATAAAATTATGAATAAGGCTACAAATCCCCATGAAAGATAAAATAATTTCTTTTTTCTATTAAATTGTTTTGAAAACTCTTTTGCAAAATTCTTTTTGTTTTTTAATGCTAATAAAAGACTAAATGCTATTCCATATAATGCACCTGCAATTAAGAATGCTGCAAAAAATAAGATTATGAGATTTATATTTAAAAAAAAGCTTTCAGAGAAGGGAATAACTGCGCCTAATCCAATCATAAGTTTTGCATCTCCTCCTGCAAAAACCTTTCCATAATAAAGAAGATTTCCAAGTATAAAGAAGAGTATAAATCCCATTACACCTTGTATAAAGAAACTATATCCAGAATTACCAAATAAACAATAAAAAAATCTAAATGTCAATGCGAAGATAACTAATGAAAAATTAAGCCAGTTAGCGATTTCTCTCTTCTTTAAGTCTTGTATAACTGCAAAGAGAATCCAGATTAAACCAAGAACAATCAAGAAAATATCACCTAACATAATTTAACTAAGAGAAGATGTTTTATAAATTAAATGATTAATTCTTCTTTAAATCAACAACTCTATATTTTCCGCCTTTTTGATATGGATGTTTTTTATTTTCCTTAAACTTATCTTTTCTTTTATTTCTTCTTTCAGAATCAGCTTTAGACATTTTATGGAGTTGCAGGAGCAGGGCATAATTCAGGACATACTTCTATGCCATATCCTCTTGAAGTTAAGGTTAAATTTGTTGAAAGATCTTGACAGGTTGTTTTAAATTTAACATTTGTACCATCTTTAACTTCTCTTTGTACTGTGCAGAAATCATATTGATTATTTGTTGAACAAGCAGCATTACAAGAAGTTTTTATTGTATCAACATTATTTGTATTTATCCAGGGTGTAATTTTGTTCCATCCCAAACTAAAACCTAAAACTAAAACAACTAAAATTACAAGGCCCAATATAAGCAAGATAATTGTACTTGTACTCATCCCTTGAGCTTTTTTATTCTGCCTCTTTTCCATATTGAGATAATGAATATTTTGTTTAAAAATCTTTCTTTTACGGATTATATATAACAGAGAAAGTTACTTTTTCCTTAAATAAAGAGAGACTTCCTGATTTAAAGTTTGGAGAAAACTTGTTTACAACAATATTCATCTCTAAATGATCCAATTTATCTTTTTCTATTCGACTATTTGCTTTTTCCATTAAATTTACGCCATCAAATGATTTATGCAAAATATAGGAAGAATAAAAAAAACTAAGAATTGCTAAAGTGCATACTGCAAAAACACCTATAAGCAACAATGTTACAGGTATGTCCCCTTTCTTATTGGCCATCATAACGATCCTCCTTTGCAATCCAAATTCTTATTTTTTCTTCATTGCTGTCTTCTAAATTAAATGCAAGCTCGCTTTTTGTTTTTATCCAGTCACTTTCAAGATCATCTGTTTTTTCGTTCTTAATTTCCTTTGTTTTTGATAAAGCAATTGTTGCATAAATAAAAATAAAAAGAATTATTATTAAAACAACAGTTACAACTATCCAAGTCATTGTCTCGCTTGTCTGCGCTTTTTTATTTTTTTTAAAATTATTGTTTAACATTTTTCTCAGATTTTCCTATTGTTCCTACAATTTTAATTAGATATTGTTTGTTATTTTCATCAACAGCGTAGAATCTCCTTTCTGTACATGTAGCTAATCTTGTGTACTTATCCTGAACATCAGAAAATTCACACAGAGTTCCAGCATATTCTGGACTATTTATATTACCATAATAATAATTTAAATTTCCACCATACATATAAAATGGGGGTTTAAACTTATTATAGTATACTAAATTTTCATAATCTTTACCATCGTAAAAATCAATTACATAAAGATATTGAATATCTTGTGCATATCCTCCTTCAACATTAAATGTAATTCCACATTTTTTTAAGAAAGTTTCATTCACTTTCGGGGTAAACTCTCCTTTATCAGAAAAAAAAGCAGGATCAATAACTCCTTGTTTCGAAATACAATCTGCAATCTTCTCTACAAAAAGCTCACTTTCTATCTCTCTCACATCATAAGGAGTCCCATAAAAAAGATAAACCATCGCAAAAATTCCTCCTGCAATTAAAGTCAAAACAACAAACCAATAGACAGATAATATTTTGTCTGTTCCTTTTTTATTTTGCATTGCTATCTCCTCCAGTCTTTTGACTTATTGTAAATATATACATTCCTTCAACATCTTTATCTGGATAAGGAATTACTTCTACATCATTAAAAAAAGCATAGTTATATCCGCCGCCTTGACTCAGTTTTACACTAACTATATTCCCAGTAATTTTAACAACCTCGCTAAAAGGCACTCCATTCTTTTCAGCAATTTTCATTCCTTTCTCTAAATCCATTTTAATTAACATTGGAGCCTTTGCAGCATCAATGACCATTGCTATCTCTTTAGAATATGTCTGCTCCAAAACAATTGCCCCGCTTCCTTGTTTAATTAAAAAGAGAACAAGAATTGAAAGAAAAAGAACATTAATTATAATAAAAACGACGTTCTCAATAAGAATTGTTCCTCTTTTTCTCATAATTAAAATATGAAAAGATTATTAATAAAATTATCTAACTCAATTTAAGCAGCAGTTACAATATCATAACAATTAAGTTTTTCTAAAGTTTCTGTATTTGCTTCTTGAATTGTTGGCGCCATGAATTTGTTCTTAACTCCCTGCCCTTCAACAATTATTGCTGCAATCTCTGGAGTCATTCCGCTAGTTACTTCTCCAACTCCAACAACCAATGCTCCAATAATTCCTCCTGCCCAAGTCCATCCAGCACCAGGAATAAATAATCCCACAGCTGCTGCAACCCCTCCAACAGCAATTTTCCATCCTCTTCCACTAACTTCACTTGTTATCCCCATTAATAAAAATTGGGTTTTATCTAAATTTATTTTTCCAAACGTAGAAGCAGTTATCTGACTTTCATCTTCACCTTTTAGTGCTTCACTTTTCAATCGATTAATATCATTAGTTCCAAATAAATACTCTGCATAATTAATTTCCTTATCCGGCATTTTAGTTGTAGCTAAATAATTATATAATTCATCTTTGCTCAGTTCATTATTAAGCCCTTGAATTTTATTTAAACTATCATCAAATGCTATTTGAGAACAAACAGAACAGTAATTATCCCTTAGGAAAAAATCTTTTCCAATATAATCTACTTTACCTTCTCCAAACATCCACCAGCAGTTTGCCATTTCAGTTGCTAAAACAGAAAAAATCTCTTCTTTTGTTTTAACTTTTTCTATCTGTGGCTTTGTCATCTTCTCACAACTTCCATCATAAGACAAACACAGATACTCTCTTGAACATTTTAAAACAGTAGAATCTGCAGGAACTCCAGGAGTCCCTTTCATGATAACAGAATTATGACATACTTCAGCTGCAGTTTCTTTTCCTGGACTTAATCTAAATAATAAAAATAAGATTACAACAAAACTAACTAAAAGTATTATTAACAAAACAATTTGCTGCGTTGTAATTTCCCCTTTTCTATTCATAGAATACCCCATTTTTGTAACATTGAGAATAATCCCCAAAAAATTAATCCAAAAAAGATTATCCATATTAAATACTTTACAAATTCGTCAAAAGTCATTTTTTCTCTCCAATTACTATTGCACTATCAATATTCTTTATATTTACAAACAATAAAGGATCTGTTCCAGTTATTTTAATATCCATATCAGGGTTAGCTAGATTTTTCATTATTAAGCAAGTGCCTTTATCATCACACTGTTTAATCTGTGATTTAATAAGATTAATTGTTGGAGTTGGACAAATACATAAACATTTTTCATTTAAACAAGAATTGGGTTTTTCTACTTGAGTAAAAGAAAGAAGATGCCATTTTTCTGGATTTGGAATATCCAATTGCTCCTCACCTCCTACAGACAAATGAGTTACAATTTGGTCTGCTCTTGCCAAAACATTTTTTGCTTCATCTAATTTTTTAGCAGAACTATTTGCATTGTACACAGAAATAATCAAATAAACTAAAAATAATAAGCAAATTACTGCAATTATTATCTTTAGTGTTTCCTCTCCAAGAAGAAACCCTTTTTTATTTTTTATTTTGCGTATCATATCAAATAAGATAAAATCAATTTAACTGTTGGTGCACCAGGAGTATTCCTAAAAAAATCAAGAAACTGATTTGTGAAAAAAAGATATAATCCATATGCGACAGCTGCAACAACTAAAACCCCCAAAATTATTTTGATTAAGTTTTCAATAGTTAATTCCATTTTATCTTGTTCGAAATATATTTTTAATTTGGTCAACTAATGTAATTCCTTTTTCCTTTAAAATAAATACAGAAATCATAATTATTACTAAAATAACAAGTGCAATTAGCAGCCATGGAAGATACTCACTAACCATCCCCTTCTTTTTAATTAATCCCATACTTAAACTAAAAAATAAGAGTTAATAAATTTTTATTTACAGTTAAAACAGATTTCCTAATACAACTGAGCTCAAGACAAATAAAGCCAATGCAGAAAGAAGTGCTGTAAAGAAATAAAATCCAATTCCCTTCTTCAAATTTTGTCCTATCTTATTTGTTTTTTCAAGTTGGTCCTCTCCTGAATCAATTGTTACTAATGTTCCAGTTAAAATAAATATAACTTCAACAAGATAAATTCCAATTGCTAATTGAAGGTAATACGGAGGAATCATATTCTGTACTTGAAATATGCTAAGAATATCCCCCAAATTTCCTAATGCTGCACTATCTCCTGCAATTTGAGCAATATCTAATATGCTTAAAATTGAAGTAATCATTAATGCAAGTCCAATTACTATTCCTGAAAGCAATGGAGCCAAGAAAGTCATATTACTTTTCATCTCCGAAACTATTTCTGCCAAAATATCTTTTAATCTCTCAGTTATTTTCTGTATATTTTTAACATATTCTGAGATGCTCATTAAACTAACAGCAGCTATATTTAACCCTTTCTTCGAAGATTCCACAAGAATTCTCATACTTGTGCCTATCAAATCTGAAGGATAAAATAAAATTACTCCTCTTCTAGAATCAAAGATAGCTTTTTCTACGCTCATTCCAAGTTGCTGAATATTATAATTAACTTTTCTGAAAAATTCACTTGAAATTAAACCTTGTGTGGACTCTGCAATCTTTCCAAAAACCAATTCAGAAGGAACACCATTTCCTAACCTATTACCAATTTGAAATAAACTGTTATTAAACTCTGCTTCAAGCTGTTTTGTTTTGTTTCTTTCTTTAATTATATTCTTCGTCTTATCACTAAATGCCATTGAAAAGAAAAGTGCAAGTCCAAGTGGAAAAAATAAACTCAAGATTAAAGCACCTGCTCCAAAAGGTCCAACAATTTTTCCATTAACTTCCTTAAAATCAAATACTTTTATTTGAGATAAACTATCAGAAAAACCTAACCCCAATTGTCCAAAAGTATAATCCTTTTGCAAGCCAAGCATGTCTGGGATAGGAGTAAACTGAAAAATTAATGGAAGCAATCCCAATATAAAAAGAGGAAGACAAGCCATAAATGCAGAGACATACGGGCCATTAGATTTGTATTCTGAATAAAGAGGATTCTTTTCTAGATAAGAGGTCTCTCCATATCCTCCAGGTCTTAAAGCAAGTATTTTATCCATCATAAAAAAAGCCAAGAAAGGAATAATTACAGCATATAATAAGAAAACATGTGTCCATTGAATCATTCCTGCAACCATTGCAGAAGCTAAAGGAATTAAAGCAATACCTAAAATAGGAAGCATTATTGCAAGCATATATACATTTGTTAAAGGAGCTTTTACTTCATGGGTAAATTTAAGCATCCTATCATAAACTCCGTCTAAAACAACTTGAATTGATTTTTCCAGTGTAGCAATTCTTCTAGAATTATCTGGTTCAAACAAACTACTTTCAATCAAATGAAAGGATTCTATAAACTCAGGAGAAAAATCTTTCCAACAATTAAGATAATTATCTAAACTCTCTTTTATCGTTGAAAATTTCCCCATTGCAACATCATAAAATATTTTTTTAAAATCCAATGCAAGAGGATACTGTAAATGCTCTGATGCAAATGCTATTGCTTTTTCTAAATTAGCTGTATGCCTCATATAAACAACAATATACAAGATTGCGGGAACCATTTGAGAAGATGCCTTCAATCTCCATTTATTTGCAATTCTTTCTGGATAACCATTAAAGAAATAAAAAAGGAAAATTGAAATTACAACCATCATAAAAAAGAATAATGCTGGAAAAGAAGCTAACCCTCCTTTAATGAAAGTATATGCAAGTGAAATCATCAATCCTAAAAAAAAGACTGTAATAAAGGACATTACACTTAAAGTTACAGCCTGCCAAGGTTCAATATCTAGATGGGCTATATCAATTGCTCTTTGAATTGGAATTGCATCTTTCTCTGAAATTTTCATCTTTATAGAACTTCCAAGAGTTTTGCACCATCTTTCATAACTTGTAAGCTCTCTTCCCCTCTCTTCCTTAAATTTCAAATAAGATTTACTGTCTTTTACTGCACCAACATCCGTTGTCTCAATTTGCCCTTGCAGCTTACTACCATATTTTTCCAAAATATCTTTTACGTTTGGTTTTCTATATTCTGACATTTCATCCTCTTTTGTTATCTTTAAAACAAATGAAAATTAATTAATAAATCTTTGGAGAAATACATCTAAAACATATGTTTAAACCAATTAAGAATTTTCTGAATTAAACTTCCGCTTATGCATTCATTATTTACACATACTCCGCTTGAACACTCACAATGATTATAGCAATGAGTCCCATCTTCTTGTTGAGAAACCATTTCTCCACTTAAAGAACAATATTTATCCTTATAGATATAACAAACATCGACACATTTTCCATTAATAGAACATCCTTCGGAACAATCTTGATTAGTTTCTTCTGTTTCGTTTTCTTTTAATTCTTCATCTTCAATTTCGTCTTCTTGTTCTCCTTCTCCTTTAACACAAGCCCCATCAACACATCCATTTGGACATTCATATTTTGAAACAGAAGTCTTTCCCTCTTCAGTACAATATTTCTCACTTAGATATTGTCCTTCTTCAGACTCAAAATTTCCTTCATTATCTGGATTTAATGTTAGGCAGCTATCCGAATAAACAACTTTTCCAGAAACAATTTCATCTTTATACAATTGTTCTGTAACCTCTCCTTTAATATAAATATATTCTTTTCCACCATCACTATCTGTACAAGGTTTATCTCCAAAATCTCCAGCAATACAAACTCCATTTGAGCATCCATGAGGACAAACATAAGAAGTAAATGCTGAATCTGCTCCTTCTTTACAATAGGCTTCTTTTAAGGTTACTCCGTCATCTTCACATCCATCATTTGCAATAAGATTATTACTATTGGTTGACCCTTTAACATAATATTCTTTTCCTCCGTCACTATCGATACACTCGGAAGAACCCAACTTCAATTCTATTTGATTACTATATACTCCACATTTTCCTCCAAGATATTCACAAACTCTTACATAATATAATCCATTTCCATCGAATGCTCTTAGTTCTGCTTTGCTATCTGAGGGATTAGTCAAATAAATATATTGGTCTCCTTCTCTTAATGGATAAGTTGGATTCTCATTTTTTGACCAAACTACTTTAAATCCTTGAGAAGAATATCCTTCAACAACCCATCGAACAATATTTCCTTCTCCAGTTAATGATATAGAAAAAACCTTTGGAGAACCTACTACACAAATTCCTTCTTTACAAAGAGAATTTTCAGGACATCCATTATTCCAAATATCTGAATTTATATCACAAACTTGAGTTCCAGTAGCGACTGCAAAAGAAAAATAAACTCTTGAAACTTCTGCTAAATTACTAGAATACTCAAGATTATTAACAGATAACATAAGATTATCAAATGAATAAGGGCTAGCTTCAGCAATCTTATTTGTGATTTGTCCATTAATATTAAATTTAACTCCAGTTGCATCAATAAAAGCTATTTGAATTGTTTTTCCTTCTACAGAAAGTTGTTCTCCTTCATACAATACACAATTTTCTGCTTCACATATAGAATTTTGTGCTATAACTTTGCCTGTACTAACAAATAAATTAGTAAACATTCCTGCAGAAACTAATGACAAAGATAAAATTAAAAATACTCCTAAAAATAAAAAACTATTCAACCTCTTTCTCATTAAAATATTTTAATTAATCGGAATTTAAAAATATTTAGTTTATAATGTTCTCTTCTTAACTTCATTGTTGAGCCACTTCTGCCATAAAGGAAATACTTTTTCTCCTAAAGGCAATCCAATCTCTTTAATAACATCTTCAGATATTTTATGGAAAATATGATTTGAGACTGCATTGAACTTTGATTCAAGAATATCTGCATCTCCAGTTTTTTTTGCAACATCAACAACTTCTTTTTTTATTTTAGCTCTCAACAAAATATTATCATAAACTGCATCCCAATTTCCAGCCCATCCTTTAACATTAGCTGCAACATCTTTAATTATCTCACTATCTCCGTTAATCAAATCTTCAGTCGGTTCAATTTCATCTTTTTCAATATTATACTTCATCAAATCCACAAAACCCTTTTCTACTAGGGGGTCTTTTGTCCAATGCTTTCTAACTTCTGAAAGCTGAAGTAATCTTCTCCAAGAATGCAAACCATCGGGAGATTTAATTGGATTACAAACTATGATTGCGTCTGTTGCTTTAAAACTAGTAACTGGAACTTCTAAATCATTTACAACCCTATCAAAAACACCATATGGACTTGCACCGTGGATTGTTCCTGCAACAACATTTGCTAAAGCTCCAACTCTCATAGCTTCATACAATGCTTTTGCCTCTACACTTCTTACTTCTCCAATTATTAAACAGCTATCTCCTAATCTCAAACTTGTTCTAATTCCATCATCTGCAGATACTTCTGCTGTAGTTTTCAAAAGTGCAGATCTGACTTTCATTCTTAAAATATCATAATCTAATTTTCTCAAGGATTCAACAGGTAATTCTAAAGAATCTTCAATTACAATTATTCTATGCTTTGGAACAATTTCCAACATTAAACTTCCTAATAAAGAAGTTTTACCAGAGCTTCTTGTTCCAGCAACTAAAAGAGTTCTTGCTCCATCAATTAAAAAACTAAGTAATCCCGCACTAAAAGGATTTAACATTTTTTTATCCACAAATAAAGGAAGTGTCCACGGACTTTCTCTGTGCCTTCTTATAGAATAAGCAAGCCCATCACAAGATAATGGCTGTTGCACAATTGCAATTCTCGCTCTTAAATTTCCAACTTCTAATTGAGTATCCAGTATAGGGTTTGCTTCATCTAACGGTCTTCCTGAAACCATTCTGAATTTTGCTGCCCAAGAATCAGCATCTTCCTGACTAGGCAAAATATTTGTCACACACTCTTCAAACTCCTGATGCCTAACAAAAATTGGAGTTTGGGGTATTGGAGCATTTAAAGAAATATCCTGTAAATTTTTATCCTGAAGAAGAACTTCCACAATTCCAAAACCAATTGTATGTCTTACTAAAATTGCAGAAAGCGTATTTAATGCGTTATAATCCAATTTAATACTTTTTGTTTGAGATAAATCTCTGATTAAATCTTTTGAAATATTCATAAAAACCTGTCTGATTCTTTCTGTATCAGTAAACTCTTCTGCTTTAGGCTGATGCTCAAGTAGAACTCCTCTTGCTAAATTTAAAAGAGAATTTTGGTCTTCAGTTAAAGTATTCTCGGGTGGAACCAAATGGTAAATTAATTTAGCTTCATCCTTCTTTTTTAGAATAGTTACAAGAGATTCATCATAATCTCCATTAGAAATTTTATACTGCGAAAGAATTTCTGCTCCTTCTGGCAAATCAGAGACAAGTCTTGTAAAAGTAAAATTAGAAATTGTGTCTGCTCTAAAGAATTTATTATAAATTTCCCTATCTCCTTTTTTATACTCTTGAATATGCTGCTGAAAATTTTGAATTAACTTTGTCTTGGAAAAAATATTCAAAATTTTATCTAGTAGGAAAAGATAATTTTTTTGATCTGACTTATAAATAGCTTCTATATTTTCCAAAACAATATTTCCTTCAAGAATCATTTTTCTAAGCTGGAAATAAGAAGCAAAAGGATCTTTCTTTAAAAGATATAAAAAAGAGAGAACATCGTTATACCTTTTTGCAAAAAATTCTGGATTTGAAGTAACTAATTTTTCCTGACTTAAAATTTTCTCCTGCTTAAATAAATATACATAAAGCTGTGCAATCTCTAAAAGATATCCAGTTTCAACAAAATCATAATTGTAATTTTTTTGTTGGACAAAAACAACTCTAGAGACATGGGGATTTTCAATTAAAGAATCAATTGTTCTCTCCATCACTTCAGGGTAATCAGAAACACTGGGAACGTATGGGGCCCCCATGTAATTGATATATAAAACGTCTTCTCCACCTTCTCTTTTTACTTCATAAGAATATAATGCTTCACCCTTTTCAAATTGCATAGTTAGAGAAGAGTAATTTAGTTTAAATTATTTTGTATAATCCAAACAAATTTAAAGCAGCTTTGCTTTCAGACGTCATGGCTGAGGCTGAATATGAAAACCAATATTTCACAGAGACCAGCACAAAAGTGAGGGACTTGGAAGAAAAGCAAAGAATAATCAAAGACAGAATGCTTCTTATTGGACAAAACCTTATTGAAATGAAAGAAGAAATGAATTCGACTTTTTTGGAAATAAAAAAAGAAATTGAATTAATGAAAAGAGATTTGACAAGAGTAAAATCTTTTATAGAATCTATATCAGGAGAATTTTCTAGATTTGCAAGAAAGGAGGATTTAGAAATTCTTACAAAGCAAGCAAAAATGTTTCAACCGCTTGAATTTGCTACAAAAGCAGATTTAGAAAACTTAAAAAACAACTAAAGATTTTAATTAACATGGGAATACTGGACGAAATAAGTGCAATGAAAAATCAGGGAATGGATGAAAAACAAATTCTGAGTGCTCTTCAAGAAAAAGGAGTAACTCCAAAATCAATTGAAGAAGCATTTAATCAAATTAAAATAAAAAAAGCAGTATCTGCAGAATCAGCATCAGATGATGGGAGTGGAACAGGAGGAATGGAACCTTCAATAATGAAAGGAAAATTAGACCAACCTGCTGCACCATTGTATAGCCCAAAAACTCAAGAGATAGAACACGAATCAAGAGATATATTCACTTCTAGGCATGAAAGAAACCAACAAGCGCCTTCTCCACAACAGCAATATGCAGAATACAATCAACAAGAAGAATACTATCCACAAGAAGGAGGATATGAAGCAGGGCAAATGCAAGGACAATCACAAGAATCTTATGATACAGATACACTTATAGAAATTGCAGAACAAGTATTTTTAGAGAAAATAAAAAAAGAACAAAAACAAATTAGTTCACTAAATGAATTTGCTTCTTTGGCTGAAACAAAGATAAGCAATCATCATGAGAGAATTAAAAGAATCGAAGAAATAATGGATAAGTTACAAGCAGCAATTTTAGAAAAAGTAGGGTCTTATGGAAAAAATTTAGATTCTATAAAAAATGAAATGGAAATGATGCAAGAATCTTTTGGCAAGATGGTTCCAGCACTTCATGAAAGAAACAGTGAGAAAGTACATAAAAGCTCAACCAAGAAAAAGGCTTCTAAGAAAAAAGAAGAAGATTAATTAGTGTGTAGATTTTTACAATAAGTTGCTCAACAATCAACAAATATATTTAATCCATAAAAAGTTTTTTCACAATAATTATAAATAAATTTATTTCTTACCAGCACCCAAATCTGTCATAAGCATATTTCTGAATTTTGGTGAGCTCGGGTCTTTTGTTCTAGTAGTCATTGCAATTACTGCAATTATTATTACAGCAAAAATTATTATTGCACTATATCTTTCCCAGAACATAGATAATCCTGGTCCTCCGATTCCCCATCCAAATACACTTAATGAATTATAAATTACTGTTCCAATTATTGCAAATACAATTACTGCTAAAGCAACCATAAACCAGTTATTCTCTTCATTTGTTGGCATAAATAATCCGCCCAAAATTAAGATTACTAATATTATAGAAAGTGCAACCCCAAATCTTGGAAATATTTCTGAGAAAAACATTGAAACCATATCAAATTGCAAAGACATGAATGCAACAGCCAATGCAATTAAAACATTTATACCTTTATTAGATTCAGTTCCTCTTGCAAAAATATTAAGCTTCATTAATAATCCAAATACTAAAGCAAAGATTAACAAAAATGGAAGAGCATATTGAAAAATTCCTGCAGCTTCCCATTGTGCAAATAAATCACCGAGAGCACCGCCTCCGAAAGAACCATAAGAAGCTAATGCAATCACCCCATTCATCATATATTAAATATCTAAATATTGTTTAAATATGTTTCTATAAAACAAGAGACAAATCAATTTACTTGCTAGCTTTAGCAGCCCCACCCATTAATGCAACAGCTAATGCAGCTGCAATCATAATTACAAAAAGAGCATTTGTCCAAAAACTTTTACTCCAAGAAGAATTGAAAAGCATATCAATAAATCGTGAAGGATTAAATCCTGCAGCCCAGAAAATTGCAACTACAGTAGCTCCAACTATTACAAAACCCACTACCCACTTTAATGCAGTTGGTGCATCAGTGAATTTTAATCCATCTGGTCCTGCAACAAAACCCCATAATAATAATACTACAAACATAATTACAATTCCAACAGATAAGAACAACATTAAATTTCCAACCATCTGTTTTGGAAATACTGCAGCAACAAAAATAAAAGCGATTACAAAAGCGATTAAAGCATTGATTTGTTTTCTATCACCCAATACTTTTGTTTTCTCTATAACTGCAAAAAGTAAAAAGAAAATTAGCAAAAAAGGATATACAAACTGAGTTAAAGCTGGACTTTGTAAAAAATCTAATCCTGCCATATGTATTTCCTATTTAGTCAGCAACTTCTTCAAACCCGGATTCTTGGCTTGGTAAAGCTGATTTACTTATTATGAAAACATCACTAATAGATTTAACAAATTGGTGAGGAACTATAACTCCTCTTGCTCCACCCATTAAAGATAGAACATTTCCTCCAACTCTTATTCTCCATCCATCAATTTTATTTTCAAACAGGTTAGCTTCTTCAACTTCTCCGAAGAACTCTCCTGAATCAGTAAACACTCTTTTTCCCAAAACCTCTGAAATTTTTTTGATTTTCATAATTGAAATTATAAAGGTTTATTTAAATACTTTTCCATAATCTATATATTATTTTAGATAAGATAAAATAGCATAAGGTTTATAAAAAAAAATTTACTATAAAAAACATGATGAATGGAAAAGAGATTGGGGCATTAGTGGTTGTATCATTAATAACTGCGTTTTCAGTTACACTGATTAAAGATATTAGTTTATTCTGGATCGTACTTCTTGGAGTATTTATATTATTAGCAGTTAATATCTTAGTAAAAAAATTTGTTGCATATCTTCATGAAGCAGAAATAGAAATTAAAATTTGGGAAATAAGAAGATATGGATTCAAAGCACACAGTCACTGGCAAAAGCCTTTTCCACTTGGAGCAATAATGCCATTATTATCTAAGATAGTTCTATTTCCATTCAACGGATTTACTTGGATGGCATCATTAGTATTTGATACTAAAGCTAAAGCTTATCATGCAGCAAAAAGACACGGAATTTATTCTTTCTCTGAAATGACTGAAGAACACATTGGAAGAATTGCAGCTGCAGGATTATTCGTAAACTTAATTCTTGCATTAATATTCTATTTTGTTGGAGGAACATTCGGAATAATGTTTGCAAAGTTAAACATCTGGTTTGCATTCTTTAACATGATTCCAATTTCAGATTTAGATGGAAATAAAATATTCTTTGGAAATTTAGTTGTATGGAGCTTTTTAGCAATATGCACATTAATAGGAATATTATACACAGTTTTATTAGTTTAAGATTTATATTTTCTTTAAGTTAATCATTTTTGATTATACTTTCTTTCAATTATCTCCCTTACTGCTTCAGCTTTTACTCCAAGAATTTCTTTTAAGTCTTCTGTTGATGCAAGAATTATATTTTGAATAGAACCAAACTTTTCCAAGAGTCCTTTTGCTTTTTTTGGTCCTACTCCGGGAAATCCTTCTATTATAAATTGAAGTTGTTCTTTTTTTGTAAAGGTTTTCTTTTTTGCATTCAAATTAATTTCTTTTTCTTTTTTTCTTGAGAGAACTTTTATGAATTTAGCAGTGTCTTCTGAATTTTTTGAATAGATTATTGGAATTTTATGTTTAAGAAGAATTGAGAGAAGAAAACCTCTTATTGCATTTGAATTTATTCCTTCTTGGGAATCTTTGTAAAGTTCTTGTTCTGAAATGCCTTCTAGGATAATAAGCTTGTTTTCATACTGTTGAAGTTCTTCAATTTGATTTAGCAATCTATGATTAAGCATTGAACTTAAAAAATCATTTATTGTTTTTCTTTCTATAATTACATTTTGAACAATATAATCCCCAACTTTTAGTTCCCTAAATTCAACATCTAAATTTTCTTTTATTAAATAAGAAGCGACTAGAGAATTTTTTTCTCTATAATCCACAATTATTGTTTCTTTTCCTTCCTGTTCTTCTTTTTTTATTTCTTCTATTTTTTTTGACTTCTTTGAAGGAAAAATATCGAAAATTTCTTTTGTATGTATTGTTTTCATATTAATATTAAGCTAAGTAAATATTTATAAATTTGTTTTCATTAAAAAACAAATGGAAGAAATACATAAAGGTGCAAAATGGAGATTTAGAGCTCAAGCTTACACTTTCTTGATTTTCTTATTTGTATTTTTTATCTTACCAATGTGGGTGGGAGTTTCAGAGATACCCTTTGATTTTAATGCTCTAAATTATTTCTGGATTTTTTTAATTGCATATATTATAATTGCTGAAATATTCATCCATTTATCTTATCTTAATTGGAAGTTTGAATTTACAAAAGATTCTTTGAAAATTGAAAAAGGAGTGATTGTAAAAAAATACAAATCAATCCCTTATGAAAGAATTCAAAATGTGGATATAACAAGAGGAATATTTGCAAGAATAATTGGATTTTCAACATTAGATATTCAGACAGCAGGAAATTCTCCATATGGGAGAAACGGAGCAGGATTATCAGAAGGGCATATTCCAGCCGTTACAATAAAAAGAGCAGAAGAAATAAGAGAATTCTTAGTTAAGAAAATTGGACATAAACAAGGATTATAATTAAACTCCTAATTTTTTCTGAATATCAAATTTTTTTCCATTACTCAAATCTTCTTTAATACTTTCTATAGCTGTTTTCATTTTTTTCTCTCTTGATTTTGAAACATAAAAATAAGCTTCATCTCTTGTTTTGCTAGTAATTAACATAATTAACTTTCCTTTACTTAATCTTGCTGTTCTCCCGGCTCTTTGTATTGCACGAATTGCAGATGGAACAGGCTCATAAAAAACAACAACACTAACTTCAGGTATATCTAACCCTTCCTCAGCAATTGAAGTTGCACAGAGCACATCAATTTTTCCTTCAGAAAATTCTTCTATAATTCTTTTTTGCTCTTTTTGATTCATTCCTTCTGTTGCTTCTTTTTTAGCTTGTCCAATAAACACTTTTGCTTTAATTCCTTCAATTTCATTTATTTTCTTTGAAATGATTGCTGCAGTATCTCTAAATTGGGTAAAAACAAGTATTTTTGCTTTCTTTGATTTTTCTTTTTCAATTAAAACAATATCAATAAGCTTCTGCATCTTAGGATGCTCCATTTTTTTAGCTAAAAGCTCATTTGATTGCATAAAAATAAAATTAAATTCTGGTCTAGCCACAAGTTTTACAATACCTTTACTCTGTTTCTTTGCAGCCTGGTCAAATAATCCTTTCATATATTTGTTAAAACTTTCAAGAGTTTGGGTTTCTAATAATTCTAATGCATGTTGAATTTTTATTGCCTGCGCACACGCACTTGCTCCCAACATATAATTATAATTTGTATAATTGCTTGCTAAAGTAGATGAAATTTTTTTTTGCAAAACAATCAAATCTGTTTTTGAAGCAGGACCGAATAGAACTTTTCTTACTCTGAGTTCTTCAACATATTCATTGAATAGCTTTAACAAAACTTTTCTAATATCCTCAAATTCAGGAGGAAAATCTAAAAGAACCTTTTCAAACTCCAACTCCTGTAAATACTGCTTAACTCCTGCACTATCTCTTGACCTCAATTCAACTTCTTCTATAAAAAGATTTTTACAAATTTCTTTTATTTTAGCCTTCTCACTCCCCGGAGAAGCAGTTAATCCAACTAACCTTGGATGCATTGCCTGTCTTTGATATTGTTGTGCAATAAAATTATAATCATAATTCTTCATACACCTATGAGCTTCATCCTCAATCAAAAGACAAACATCTTTTAGATTATACATTCCTTTTTTCAAATCATTAGCAATACACTGAGGGGTTGAAAATATTATATCTGCAGTCTGCCAAATTTTTTTTCTATTATCTGAATTAACTGTCCCAGTAAAAAGTTGCATCTCTCCAAATAATTCTGGAAGATTTTTTTTATAATATTTAAGGTGCTGTTCAGCTAAAGGCCTTGTCGGTGCAAGAAAAAGAACTTTCTCTCCAGGAAATTTTTTCATTCTATCTATTGTAAGCATTAATGCAATCAAAGTTTTTCCAAGCCCAGTAGGCAATACCACCAAACAATTTTTTTCTGTACAAGTTTGAAATATCTCTTTTTGATACTCTCTAGGCTCAATATTGTTCAAAAAATCCATTTTTGTAAAAAAGAAAAAGGGTTTATTAATTATTGTAACAATTCGCTTAATATCTTAGCACCCAATTTAACAGTTCTTCCATCTGAATCATTTTTTGAGTTAATCTCAACCAAATCTATTGCTCTTAAATTTTTTATTTTATTTATTCTCTGAATTAAGTAAATAAATTGCCTACTTGTTAAACCTCCAGGTTCACCATAACCTGTAGAAGGTGCAAATGCAGGGTCAATGGCATCTATATCTAATGAAAGGTAAAGCTCTTTTTTATCTGCAAATTCCATTATCACTTCGCAAATATCTTGGATATTTTCAGTCAATTGATTCATTGTTATTACTTTAATATTGTTTTCTTTAATAAACTCAATTTCAGAAATATCAGAATTTCTCACTCCCACAAGCAGGATATTCTTTGCAGGAAACCCCTTATCAATTAATCCTCTTAGCCACTCTTCATGATTTGGATATTTCTCACAACCTTTTGTAACTTCCATACAATCTGGATGAGCATCAAAAACTATCAAACAAGGTTTTTTACCAGAATCTTGACAAAAATCTAGAAAAGCATTTCCCAAAGAAAAACTTATTGAATGGTCTCCCCCCAAAAAAATTGTTTTTGGCTTAGACTGAAAAGTTTCAAAAGCATTTTTGTAAATCAGTTTATTAGTTAATTCTAGATTAGAGTTATCTAAATGTATCTCTTCTAGGTCTTCTTTACTCAAATCTATTTCTTTACCTGCTTCATTAGTAAAAATTTCTTCTTTTACAACTCTTAAAATTTCATTTCCTGCTCTCTCGCATCCTACAGTTTTTCCAAGACCATTGATTCCTGGAACTTTTACTATAAACATTAAAAATAGAGGATGAAAGTACTTTTTAAGATTATTCTTTAGGAACAAGTGCAAAGAAGCTATAATTTTTGTAAGCCTCTGCAGACAATTTCTTCACATCTTCCAATTTTACATTAGAAATCTCTTTTTCAAAATTATAAAATTCCTTTGCATTTCCATGAATTTCAGAAGCGAGCAAATTAACCATTTGTTGCTGGGAGTCTTCCATAGAAATCTGATAATTTCCGATTAGCTGCTCTTTAATCTGATTTAATTCTTTTTCATCTAAATCTTTTGAAACTTTTTTGAATTCTTCTATGATTAATTCTTTTACTTTCTCTACGTTTTGCTTCATTGTTCCAACATAGATCATGTTATATGCAAAATTTTTGTTTATATTAGCATCTCCTTTTATAGAATATGCTAAATTTCTCTTCTCCCTTATTTCTTCAAACAGCCTTGAAGAAAGTCCATCTGCCATTAATGCATTTAAAACAAAAGCCGAATAGGTTTTCTTATTTCCTGCTATAGGAACATGATAAGCAAAAACAAGATTTGCTTGGTCTATTCCTTCTCTTTGCTCAATTTTAGAGCTATTTTCTAAATTGAATTTTTCTACAGGAACATTTCCTTTTTCTTTTCCAAAAGTTTTTTCAGCAAATTTAACCAACAAATCAAAATTTGCATCTCCAACAACACATAAAATTAAATTATTTGGAGTATAAACTTGTTTAAACTTAGAAACCATCTTCTCCCTATCAATGGAATTCATTGTTTCAAAAGTTCCTGCAAGATTTATTCTCATAGTTCCTGTATAAAGAAGTTTTTGTATTTCATCATAAGTATGCATCCTTGGATTATCATGATACATTTTAATCTCTTCAAAGATTACTTTTCTCTCCTTTTCAAGCTCATTCTTATCAAAAAGAGAATTTTTTATCATATCGCTTAGCACATCTAATGCCAAATTCAAATGTTTAGAAGGCATTTTACACCAGTAAGCAGTTATTTCATCTGCAGTAAATCCGTTTAAATCTCCCCCATTTTTTTCAATTTCCTCAGCAATTTGTTTTGCACTCCTTTTTGTAGTTCCTTTATACAACATATGCTCTATAAAATGTGAAATTCCTTTTTCTCCCTCTTTTTCATTCACTCCTCCATTTCTAACTGCAAAAGCCACACTGATAATTGGAAGAGTTCTTTTTTCTAAAATCACAGTCATCCCATTTTTCAAGACTTTCCTATAGAATTTTTGTTTCATATAGAATAAATGAAAGAAAGCTATTTAAATTTAAAGTAGAGTTCAATTTTTCTTGAATACAATATATCTCTCATTACCCATTTCAAAATCATCAATTAAATTAAATTGCTCTTTAATAAAATCAATTATCCATTTTCTATTTACCTTGAATTTTTCTCTCTTTATCATACTTCTAGTAGCAAAGCTAACAATAACATTATCGCACAAGGGAGTTATTTCTTGAAGCAATTTCTTAGAATAATCCGGCTCTAACATTTCCAAGGAGTCTAATACCTTAAATAAAAAAACAAATTTTGTCCCTTTCTTTTCTTTTATCAATTTTTTTATTTTTTCTAATTCAAATAAACTTTCATGAATAGCATTTGCATTTAGCCTATTTTTTTTAAAATAAGAATTCATTAGTTCTACTAACTGACCTACAGCTTCAACAGCAGTATAATTTATAGAAAGATTTTTTGGAAGATATCCATAACTAAACCCATTAATCCCTGCACCTAAATCAAAAATAGAAACTTTACTCTTAGTCTTGCTTTCCTGTTTAATTATTCTATTATATAATTTTTCATAATTTCCTTGTCTCTCGCGTGTTGAAAGATGCTTTCTCAAAAACCACTCTTCAGATTTATCTTTAATATTCAAAAGTTTAGAGCTTACAAATGCTGAATAAACTTTTCTCAATAAATCTCTAGTTAATCTTACTTTTTCTTCATCAGAACACTGTCTTTTTTCAAATTTTTTGAATGCAAGGTCAACATCTTTCTTTGGAAGCTGAGAAAAATCTCTTTTTGAAATTATGGAATTTAAAACTTCATCTGTACTCATAAATTATTTAAGCAGTTTTAACTTAAAAAACTATATGCCAATAAATGCACATCCAGAATTTACTGCAGCAGAAGGAGAATACCTTCATGCAAAAACCACTGAAGAAAAGATAGAGAAATTAAAAAAAATGATTTCTTATGCTCCTGCACATAAAGGAGGAGAAAATCTACGTGCACAATTAAAATTAAGATTAAAAAAATTGCTTGAACAGCAGGACAAAGCTAAGAAAGCAGGAAAATCTTCTAAAGTAGGAATAAAAAAAGAAGATATGCAAGCAGTAATAATTGGAAAAACAAATTCTGGAAAATCATCTTTACTTAATACATTAACAAATGCTAAAGCAGAAACATCTGGAACAAGCTTCCAAACAATTACTCCAAAAATAGGGATGATTAATTATCAAGGGGCAAATATTCAGATTATAGAAAATCCAGCTATAGAATCGGAATATTATGATAAAGGCGTTACGCATACCACAGATACTCTTTTGATAATAGTTAATTCTATAGATGAAATAAATGAGATAAATAGCAAGATAAATGTTGATAAAAAGAAGATAATAATTTTTAATAAATCAGATTTATTGACAGATTCTGAGAAAAGAAAAATTTCATCAACACTACAATCAAAAAAACATAATTTTGTTATTTTTTCATCTATTACTAAAGAAGGGTTAGAAGAATTAAAAGAAAAGCTATTAGTTTCTTTTGATAAAATAAGGGTTTACACCAAAGAACCAGGAAAAGAAAAAAGTAAAAATCCGATAATCTTCGAACCGGGTGCAACGACAAGGGACGTGGCTGAAAAAATATTGAAGGGATTCTCTCAAAAAGTAAAAGAAACGAGATTGTGGGGCCCATCAAGTAAATTTCCTGGACAAGTAGTTGGATTAAGTCATAGATTAAAAGATTTGGATGTTGTCGAATTTAAAACAAGATAAAAAATGTAAATTTTTTTGAAAAAACATTATATTTATATATAAAATTATCTTAAGAATAAAGTGAAAAAGAAGGTTATCGGATTAATTTGTTGTGGAAGAGAGCCGAATGTAGAAGTAAAAACTTTTTCTGAACTAGCAAAAAAGAAAGAAGTAAAATTTTTGACTATAAACACCTCTGAAAAATTTAATTTTAAATCATTTAGCAGAAAAGCCAAAAAATGCGATATAATCTATTGTAGCATTTGGGACGATTTCTCAATGGAATTGACAAAGACTATTGAAGAATGGGGAATAAAAATATTCGAAAGTTCAAATTCTTACCATTATACTGAGGACAAATGGATGTTTTATGTTAAATGTAAAAAAAATAAGATTCCTGTTCCAGAGACAATTTTACTTTCAGAAAATATCCATAATGCAAAAAGAGAATTAAAAGAATTTGGAAGATGGCCAGTCGTATTAAAAAGAGTAACTGGAACAATGGGCGAATACGTTGGAAAAGCAAAAAGTATAGGAGAAGCTGAAGCATTGATAAAAAAATTTTGGAAAAAAGGTGGAGAAAAACTTTCTATTGTAGCTCAAGAATTCATAAAATCTCCAAGTTATAGAGTAACTGTAATCGGAAATGAAATAGTACAAACTGCATTAAAGAAGAACAAATCAAGTTGGAAAGCAACAGGAGTTTATGCAAAAAAATTTGATAAATTTGATATTGATGCTCCTCTTAAAAGAATAATTAAAAAGTTGATGAAAGTTGTAGACATAAAAGTTTGCGGAATAGATGTTTTTAGAAGAGATGGAAAATGGCTAATCTTAGAAGTTAATGCGCAACCATCATTAGATTTTTTTGAAGATGAAAGAGAGAAATTAACAAATAAAGTTTTAAATCTTCTAATTAAAAACACAGAAGATTAGTATATAAATAGTTAAAAATTAATTTGCTTTTATTTGATTAATGCTTATAGGATTAATAATTGCGTTGCTCCTTGGAATTTTATTTGGAACAATTACAGGCATTTTTCCTGGAATACATATTAATCTCGTTGGTGCAGCGCTAGTTGCTCTTTCATCATCAGTTTTTTCTAAGGTTCCTGTAATTTATCTTGTTGTTTTTATTTCTTCCATGGCAATTGCTCACACATTACTGGATTTTATACCTAGCATTTTCATAGGATGCCCAGAGACAGATACAGAACTTTCTATTCTCCCAGGTCATGAATTACTTAAGAAAGGACAAGGATATGAAGCAGTAATGAGAACAGCATATGGAGGAATTTATGCAGTTTTTATTCTTGTAATTTTTGCTTTCCCCTTGGCATTCATAACAAACAAAACATATCCATTCATCCAACAGATTATACCTTACATCTTAATTTTAATTTGTATTATAATGGTTATCTCTGAAAAAAATAAATTGCAAGCAGCAACAGCATTAATCTTAACAGGCATCTTAGGTTTTTTTGTTTTAAAGCTAGATCTAAAAGAATCACTATTGCCCTTGCTAGGTGGACTATTTGGAAGTTCTATGCTTTTATTAAGCATCAGACAAAATACAAAAATACCTTCACAAAATTTCTCTTTTAAAAAAATGAAATTTAAAGAAATGTTAAAACCGCTTTCTGGAGCATTAATCTCTTCTCCAATATGCGGGTTTCTCCCAGGGCTTGGCGGAAGTCAAGCAGCGATTCTTGGAAGTCAAATTACAAGAACCAATGAGAAAGACTTTTTAGTATTGTTAGGAGCAGTAAATGTGTTAGTTATGGGCCTATCATTTGTTTCTCTTTATTCAATTGAAAAAACAAGAACAGGGGCTGCAGCAGCAATACAAACTATTTCTGGAACATTAAGTTCAACAAATTTAATAATTATACTATTTGCTTGTCTCATTTCTGGAATAATTTCTTTTTTTATTGCAAAAAAACTTTCACAAACCTTTCTAAAGATTATAGAAAAAATGGATTACAAAAAATTTTCTATTGGAATTTTGATATTCTTAAGTTTACTTATATTAACCTTATCGGGTATAATAGGATTTTTAGTATTTATTATCTCAACTGCAACTGGAATTTATTGTATATCTCTAAATATAAGAAAAACACAAATGATGGGATGCTTGTTAATTCCAACAATAATATTATATCTATTTTAATTAAAACCACTTATTTATTGTTTCTTGCTTCTCTAATTCTTTTCCAAAGATACTATCAACATATCTTTTAACTAATTCTAAATTTTGTTGCATATATTTGGATAAATTATATTTTTTAGCTAAATCCAAGGCAGGCTCGAGATATTTTTTTATTCCACCTTCATGAATTGTAAAAATTAACTTACCCTTACATTTAGGACAGACTCCATTTAATGGAGTTCTTCTAATAATCTCGTTACAAGAGACACATCTAAATTCTTGCATTGAAAACTTTCTCAAATTACCTCTCATATCTCTTATAAAGTGTCTATCAATAATTAAACGAGCTGTATCTGAAGTATCCACGCATCTCAACTTTTCTACTAAAGCCATCTGATGATTTACTTTATCTTTCATAGTAAGAAGTTTTTTGTAGGAAGAACATAAAACTGCATCATTGAAATTATCTGTATCATGCGTAAACCCTACATTTACAAAAGGATTTTCACCACGTTTAAGAATAGCCTTAACAGTATTTAATTTAACTTCAGAAGAATGTTTACCTTTTTCAGCAATCCTATAAAGTTCCAGGGGGTATTCCATTAAATATTCGAAATCAAGAATTTGGTCATCTACTTCTCCTGCATCAATCTTTGCATTTAGTACAAGCGGAGCATCTTGAGTTCCTCCCCTATGGCTAGGCAAAAATTCTCTTGAAAAATTCAATAGAACATCTGACAATAACATTATAGCTGCTTCATCTCCATCACAATCTCTTCTAACTGCTGCATGCATATAAGGACTTGCAAACAATCCCTGGGTATTTGAAAAGCCAATAAACCTGCAGATAACTCCAGCACAATTATGGGGAGCCATACACACTCCAAGCTGACCAACTAAATCTTCTTTACTTTGCAAATTATAAAATTTCTTTAATCCATAAAATTTTTCTAATTCATCATCTATGAATTTAGAAACTTTAAAGAAAACATCATCTGCTTTCTCATCTAAAGAATCAAATGAACTTGGAAGCAAAATATCATGGGGCATCAATTCTAAAATTTGATTTTCATCTTCAAGTTCTTTACCATAAACATCGTGAGTATATCCCAATTCCTTTAACTTTTCAACTTTAACATAGACTTCTTTTGGTTTAAAATGTACTATTGGTAATTCTGTTGCATCAAATCGAATTGTCCCGTCTTTATTTACTTGCAAGTCATATTTCGCACGCAACATTCCTTTTGCAAGATTTTCTATAGCGTGATTTGCAGAAGAAGTCCCTCTAACTCCTTTTATCAATAAAGGTACTTCTTCCTTAGAAAAGTTTAATTCTTTAATAGCGGAATTATAAAAATGGTTTATATCAATCTCTCTATTTGTGTATTGGACACCTTCTTTTGATGAAAATTCATTTTTTTTATCAGTAAATTTTTCTTTTGTATCAGAAAAATAATATTTTTTAATTGTTTTTTTATTACAGTTTTCACAAAAAGGATAAATTGTCTCTTTATCACATTGCTCACAATAATAAAGAGGAAAACTGCTCCAAATTTTTCCTTCAATACAAGCTGCTTGTACACTCCTCAATCTTCCACCTTCTTTCCCAACAGGAAACAAAACATTTGGACTACCAATTAATTTTCTAAGTTTAGCTTTTTCAGGTCTACCCATTCTAGAGCCAATGAATTCTCCTGCCTTGTCTTTAATTTCAAATTTCGAAACAGAATTTATATTTTCAAGAACAGATTTTTCTTTGACAACAAAAGAGGGCTTTATTATTTCTTTTAGATCTTCTTGGTCTTCTAAAAAAGATAGTTCTAAACCGAGGTTTGTAAATAATGCCTTGCTATTTTCCTCATTAATTACTACATTTTCAATTGTAACAACATGTTCTATACCCAAAATTTCAAGAGCTCTCTTTGCCAGTCTAAATTTTTCTCGTTCACTCTTGTTAAATGGAAGAATAATTTTTTTATCTGTTTTTGCAGCAGCCAACCATTCAAGCAAATCAAGCAATTCTTCATTTGAAATTTGGGTCCAATAAGGAATATACCTTGGATAAAGTGGAACATTATACTCTTTGCTTAATTCAACTGCCTTTTCAAATGAAATAGAAGAATAATCTATCTTCAGCTCCGGATTTTTTTCTCTTAAATCAAGAGCCCACCATTCTTCAACATATCCTGGTTTGATTAAATTTGCATTTCTATTCGCCAAATCACTAAACGGAAATAAAATATCCCCAAAATAAATAATCTCTTCAATGTCTTGAAAGACTGCCTTCGCTTCTTCACGAGTATTTAATTTTTTAACTGTTCCATTAAAAAGTTTAACTATCGGACCATCAATTGAATCACAAACAGTTGCGGTACATCCCTTTGTTGGTTTTTCTAGTTTAAGTTGAGTCCCAATAGCAATAAAACTATCACTTACTTCCATTGTAGCGGGATGAAATGAAGCTGCACTAAATCCAGAAACTCTTCCTCTTCCATACCTAAATCTAAATGCTCCAGATTTTCCTGGATGTCCAAAAACAGGTCTTCCTGCAACTAAGTCTTTGATATAAGTCGGAGAATCGTCTGCCTTTCCTTTTTCTCTTTTTTCATGAAGCTTAACATATTCGTCTAAAAAATCAAAACCATTACAAATAATACCATTCTTTTTAGCCCCGTTTAACAATCTAAGCCCTTTTGCTGCCTTCTGTGCAAGCCCTTCTCCGATTACTAGACAAAAACCACTTCGAAGGAAGTTAGTTTCAACTCGCTCTAAATTTTTGTAATTTGGAACTTCTATTTTTTCTGAAGCTTCCCCTGCAACTTGAATAGGAAGATTCCTTGCTAAAAAAAGTGCCTCTGCTTCAGTTGGCATGTATTGTAAATTTGCAACTCTATCATGAAAATGTTCTAATTCTGCAAATAATCTTTTTATTTCATCTTCTGTTGGGTCATACTTTGCAAAGCCAAATAATTCCCTTAAATAATCTATTAAAATTAAAACAACACAACTTGCAGTTGTTCCTGCGCTTCTAATTGGCCCAGAAAAACTAGCTTCAATATAATCTTTACCATCTCTTGTTTTTCTTGTTTTTAATCCAGTATATCCTTCGATAGGACTTGAAACAACTCCAAGAGTAGTATATGCAAAACCCACCCTTATTCCTGCATCCATAGCTTCTAAAACATCTTTAAATTCACAAAATTTTTGTTTTGCAACTTCTTCTGCAATCTTAAAGACAATTGTTGTGTCTAATTTTCCGTATGATTTTTCTAATTCCAATATTCTCTCTGCAATTTTTGTCCCTTTCATCTGCGGATAAACTGTAGAAATCAATCCTACAACTTTTTCAGCCATACTCATAGCTAAAGGGATTTCAACTTCATTAACAGGGTCGTATCCTTTAGCCCTAGCCACATTTGCTATTTCATAAATCTCTTCAACTCCTTTCTTTAGATTTTGAAAATACAATTCAGTGTTGCTCATTTTTTAATAAAAAGTTTCCAATTTCCTCCCAATTTTTTAATCTGATAATCCCGTAGATATGTCTATTTTGATTCCATGGAGAATCCAGCAATATTGCTCCGGTTCCTTCTTCAATACACTGCTTTGAATATGTGAGCGAGTCTTCAATTATATAAAGAGCATTTAATCTTTTACATATTTCTGCTTTGGTCTCTCCGCTGTTTTTAGCTTTGGTATAATGGTTTGATGAAAAGATTATATCTGAAAATATTTCTGGAAAATATTTTGAAACTTGCTCGTGAGTTAATTTTATCATATCTTCAGGTCTTGAAGTTCCGACAAACAACTCATATTCTTCCCTCAGTTTGAAAAGAACTTCTATGGCTCCCGGAAAAGGTTTAACTTGCTCGAAAGCCAGGCTATGACAAAATTCTTTAACAGACTCAACCGCTTCTTCCATAGTCCCTCCCCTAAACTCATTAAAACGATATGAAGTAAAGTCTTCTCTTTTTAGGTTGGTTTTATATTTTAAATTGTTAAAACGAATATATGGATTTAGAAAATCAAAAGATGAATCATCAAGGTCTACAACAATTCTCTGCTTTCTTCCATTAACTTCCATTCTTAACCTCCAAAATATTTTCTTTCTTTTCTTCAACATTCTCAAAATCAAGAATTTTTACTGCCCTAGTTTTGAGATTAAACATTGGAACTTTGCAATGATCGGGAATATTTCCAAATTTTTCTTGATAAGGGGTCATCTCTTCCCAGCAAGAAATAGAGACAACTAAAATATTATTATGATAAGCAACACCGCATTTATGAGTATGCGCTGAAACAAAAATATCTGGAATCTCGCGTATTAAAAGCCCATCAACTTCAGAAGGATAATACTGTGTAGATGCGTGAGTTGGAGCTAGATGTCTATTTTTTAGCAAAAACTTCATTATTTCTTCTGGACAATTCATTGCTTTTTTCTGAATTAAATAAGGAATTGTATTTGCATAATAAGGGTAAGAAAACCCGTGATAAGTTAAAACAAGAAAACCAGAAAAAGATTCATTCTCTGCAATATTAACATAACATGGATTTGGAGTGATAGTAATATTTTCCATTTCATAAAGAGGCCAAGCATATTTTTCATCCAAAAACGGTTGAGGTTCCATTAATCTAACTCCATCGTGATTTCCTGGAGAAATAATTATTTGTATATCTTTTCGTATTTTTCCCAATAATTCTGCTAACCCGATAAATTGTTCTTCTAAATCAGCTATTTCTAAATCTCTTTCTTGATTCGGATAATTTCCTATTCCAGTCACCAAGTCCCCCACAAGGAAAAGATATTTTATTTTTTTGTAATCATTATTATTCGGAAATTCCCCATTTAGATAATCAATAAATTTAAGAAAATTTTCTTTCATAAAACGTTTACTTCCAAAATGTAAATCTCCCAAAAAAACTACATGCTCTTCTTGTGTAGAGGTTTTTTTCTCTGGAATAAGACATTCTGGAAAAATTATGTCGTCTGCAAAAAGAATTTCTCCATTAGCAGATCCTTTAAACCCAAGAACAGAATCTAATGCAAGATTTTCCGCCTTTTCATATAATTCTTTCTTATCTTTTTTTATCATAATATTTATTTTTCCAGTCAAATCTTCTGCCTCAATTATAATATTCTTATTTTTTGTAATAGATTTGTTTGAAACAATTGCAATTATTGAAATTTTTTGATACTTTCCAGAAATCTTTCCAATTGAAACGAGATTATCTAATTCTGCATGATTTTGTAAAAATCCCTTCATTTCAATATATCTCTTCCTAAAGTAAGTTGAAAAATCTTGTACTTCCAGTTTCTTATTTGAAAGCGGGGGAACAGAAGACAGGACTTTTACTCCTGGTTTATTTGCTGTTTTTTCTAGAATAATTTTTTCACTTTGCACACTTTTCATAGGTTTTTGTGTTTCACGAGATATTTCTATACTTAATCCAAGTTTTATTTTTAGACTTTCGAACTCTTTTTGATTTTTTTGAGGCAGTTCATATAAAAATTCATTAAGCTTTTCTTTATTTTCAGAGAAAATACTTTTAGTAAGGACCTTTTGTTTAGTATGATTCTTAACTTTTTCAATAATTAACTTAACAGCTTCTGTATCTTCTGTTTCACTAAATAAATTTAATACCTCTTTATCAACCAGCAATCCATTTTCGAGGCAGAACTTTAGGATCTGTTTTGTATCCATCTTATACGTAGTTTAAAGAATTTTCAATAATCTCTTTTGCTTTTCTTAAAACTTCTTTTGAAACCGCCATTTTTATTTCTCTCATTCTACCACCTCTTCCTTTAGATATCACCCTCACATTAATTATCCCAAACATATCCAATTCTTGAATTATATCTCCTACTCTTCTTTGCGTGAGAACTTCTAATTTGTTTCTTGTACAAAGTTCCTTATAAAAATCATAAACATCTCCTGTAAAAACAGGCACATTATTCTTTTGATTTTCTAAAAGATAAATAATTGAACCTAAAACTACTTGAAATTGTTTAGGCTCTGATAAAATAATATCTAAAATTTTATCTCTTTCAATCTTTTCATTTGCTTCATCTATATGTTTCAACAGGATTTTCTTAGAATTATCTCTTTCAGCCAATTCTCCAGCCACTCTTAATAAATCTAAGGCTCTCCTTGCATCTCCGTGCTCTTTAGCAGCATAAGCAGCACATTTTGAGATTACTCCATCTTGTAAAACTCCTTCCTTGAAAGCCGCGTTAGATCTTTGATTTAATATGTCTTGAATTTGGAGTGCATTGTAGGGGTGAAATAAAATTTCTTCTTCAGAAAGAGAACTCCTTACTCTTGGATCAAGTTCATCCAAAAAAGTCAGATTATTACTAATTCCCACAATACATAATTGGGATTTTGAAAGTTCGGAATTAATTCTTACTAAATTATACAAGAAATCATTTGAAATTTTCTTTACTGTCTGATCAATTTCATCTAAGATCAGAACAATTAAATTTTTCTCTGTGTCAATTGTTTCTATGAATTTGCTATAGACTGCTTGAGTAGGTAGACCAGTTAAAGGAACTTCTCCCCCAAATTTTTTAATAAGTTCTGCTAAAATTCTATACTCTGTATCTGAAACCTTCTTTAATTTACAATTTAAATATTCAATTTTTAGATTAAAATCGGATTCTTTCTTTACTCTTTTATATAATTCTTCCTGGACATATTGCATTGCAAGAGTTTTACCTGTACCGGTTTTTCCATATAAAAATAAATTACTAGTTTTTTCTCCTCTCAAAACAGGTGCAAGAATTGAAGCTATTTGCTTTATCTGTTCTTCTCTATGAGGAATTTCGTTTGGCTTATAATTGGTCTGAAGAATAGATTTATTCTTAAAAATACCATTTTTATCAAAGTTATCAAATATCTTGTCTATTTCTAATGCCATCTTTTCTCCCAGGTGAACTTCTCGTGGAAAGAATTTCTCACTTAAAATTCTCGAAGAGAAAAAAAGGATTATTATATAAAGCATTATGACCACTAATTAAGAGAGACACCTATATTTCGCATGGAATATTAAAAGATCTCTATTTTATTAGTTAATTATCTATTTTTCTAATAATAATAATAATAATAATAATAATTTTAGAATAAATAAAGAATAGAAAAGAAAAAAGATTCTAATTAAAAATGACAAATTTAATAAAAAAAATATTAATTGTTAT
>CAZXHH010000004.1:0-74549 GCA_964639615.1 Candidatus Woesearchaeota archaeon
TTAATTCCTTAAAATAAAATCTTTAGAGAATTAATAAGGATTATTATACTAATTTTATTATTCAGAACTAACATATTGTCTTATTCTTTCAATGGATTTCATTTCTATATTCTTATGAAAATCCACAAACCCACATAAAAGAAAATCAAAGAAAATGCTGCTTAAATCTTCTGAATACGGTTCTGCACTATTTGTATCAAAAGCCAATCGTTTATATTTTTCAGGCTCTTTCATCTTTAAATCATAAAAATATTTCTGATAATTAACTTTTTTAAAATCAACAGGTTCAAGAACTAATTCTTCTAAAATAATTTTAGAAACATCCTGATAAGATTGAAAGTCATCCATTTTATTTCAATTTCTTAAAATCATCTTCGACTTTATCCAAGTCTTTTGTGATTGCAGAAATTGCATCATTAATTGCTTTTTTTGGAGTTTTTCCTTTTGTCTTAACAGCTAGAATAGGTTTTTTTGTTGGATGTACTCTTTTCCAAGCCGCGAATGTAACTGCACTATCTCTATTAAGATAAACTCTTAATATTTCTGCAAGTGTTAAACTTTCAATTTCAGCTTCCAATTCTTCTTTTGAATCTTTTAGAATATTCATTTCCATAATAAGTTAGAAGAAAATTAGTTTAAAAAGCTTATGTTTAATTATTTTCCATACAAAATATCATCTGCTTCTTTTGAAGTAGGTAATTTTTCATCAGTTTCTGGCTTAGAATCTTCTTTCTTTCTTCTAAAAAAAGAGAATAATCCCCCAGACTCTTTTTTCTTTTCCTTAGCATCTTTCAAATCTCCGATTGTTAAGTTTTGAGTAGCATCTTTGTCAAATTTTCCATTTTCCAATTTTTGCATTAATGCTTGCTTAGTAGGATCAGAAAGTCTTTCTGTATTAATAAATTGAGAATCATTTCTACCTGCACCTTGTCTTAATTTAATGCCAAAATAACTTTCTAGCTTTCTTAAGAACATATCAGTATTATCCATTAACATTCCCTCTTCAGCTGCTTTAATTAAAACCTCTGATTCCCCAATATTTTCAGCAAGTTGTTTCTGAGATAATTTTTTAGCCCTTCTTGCTCTCATTATTGTCCAATGATAATTTGGGATTAAGTCTTTTCTTGGCTCAGGTTTTTTGTAAGCTGTTTGAGGAACAATTTGGGGCCTTCTCATTCCGCCAGAACTTCCTCTTTGTCTTTTCATTTCTTCTTCTCTTTCAAGTTCAGTAACTGCAACTCTATGTTTAACTGGATCAAGATTAGCCATAGCAGAAAGTCTTTCATAAACACTCTTAACTTTTTCAGGTTTGTTTAAATCAACAGGCTGAACAAGCGGATGATCATCTTCATTTGCACATCTTCTGCAAACCTTAACAACTCCTTTGTTTGAAACAGCATCAAATAATTTCTCTCTTTCTTCAGGTACTCCACACCTATAACACTCTGCCATAAAAAAATGTGTGGACATCCCTTTTTTAATATTTGTATTATAAAAATATTGTATTAAAATTCAAGTTAAAATAATTTTAAGACTTCAAAATGATAACTTTTTTATCACTTTTTTGTCCAAAAACTGCAAATTCTAGTTCATCAAAACTAACTAATTCATCCAGTACAATGTCCTCATCAACAAGTATTGAAGGGGATTTTGTAATATTATAATTTTCTTTTACAACATCAACTGAACCAATATTCAAATTTGAAGCAACAGGCAAAAGCAAAATCTGATCAGGATATTTGTATTTTAAATCCATTAAGATTAAACTAAAAACTTGTTGTTGAGATCTTACATCTATATCCTCTGAAGCATAATCAAATGTATAAAGCAGAGTATGAAAATTATCACCACATTTTGCCCTAAGACTCAAAGATTCTGACCACAAACTCAGTCTAAGCAAATCATACCTTTTATGAAGAACTTCTCTTTCTTTCAGGGTCAATTGCACATCTGCTTGTTCAAATTCAACTGCATCTGCATAAAGTTGGTCCGCAAATTCAAAAAGATTGTCTTTTGCAATCTCGCAATTCAAATTTGAATTAGAACTCAAAAATTCTATTTTCATTTGCTGATCTAGTAAATCGACTTCAGCATTCCTTATTAAAAAATCAGATTTATTTGTGTTTGAAACTTCAACATAAAATCCTAATACAAGCCCTGCTACAAATATGAATATTGAGACTAAAAAAGCCTGCCAAAATGCATTTTTGCTATTTACCATTTTACCACGAATATTTGTTGATTGCTAGTTTATATAATGAAGTGATCATTACCAGAGGATAAATCATTAGATATAAAGTTAAAAAGAATATTAGATTAAAAAGATTTATGTTCTTGAGATTAAGTTCTTTCATTGTTGCTAAGGCAAAAAGTGTATAAAAAGTTCCAAGCAAGAACAAACTTATACCAAAAAAGTTTAGAAGAGATGTATTAAAACTTAGATGAATTAATCTTGTAACAGCTTCATTTGCAACAATAGAATATTTTGTAGATAAAAATGTAATTAAAAATTTTCTTGCTGTTAAATAAATAAAAAGAAGTATTCCAATTAATCCTATAAATAAAGAAACACTAAAGAAAGGGATAATAAACATACCTAGCATATTTTTTCTAAATGCCCAATTTTTGTATTTAAGAATTGTCTGAGTCCCTCCAATATTCCACCTTATTCTCTGTTTCCACCATTTCTTAAAAGTGGGAGGAGTAATTGTGTAAATTTTAGTATCTAAGGACATTCTTGCTTTATATCCATGAGACATCATTCTCCAAACTATTTCAATATCCTGAGTTAGATTTTTCTTATCAAATAATCCTATTTCTAGTAATACTTTTTTACGGTATAATGCAAAAGGACCAGGAGTTACATAAACTGAATCAATATAATCCAATAATTTTCTTGCAAAGCAAATTACAACATATTCTAAATATTGTAGTTTCTGTGCAAAAGTATTTGCCTCTTTAGCGAGTACAGCTCCTGTTACTCCGCCAATAGTTTTATCTTCTTGCAAGAAACCAATCATTTTCAATAAAGCATCTTTTTCTGGATATGAATCTGCATCTGCAACTGCAATATAAGCATATTTTGCAGCTTTTACCCCAATATTTGTTGGTTCTGCAGCTCCTCCAGAATTTTTTTCATTAACAATCAGTCTAACATTTTTGTATTTTTTTACATATTGTTTTATTATTTCAACAGAATTATCTTTTGACCTATCATCAACAACAATTATCTCAATCATATCTTTTGGATAATTCATACTTAACAAATTTTCAATTGCTTTTCCGATACTATCTGCTTCATTATAGCAAGGCATAACAATGCTTACAGGTTCAGGTGTTCCTTTTGGATAAGCGAACATTTCTTTTCTGTGGGGTAGATAAACTATTATCATTAGTGAAAGCATATAGAGCCCTACAAAAGTGTAAAAAAAGAAAATAAAATCCACTAAATTCATTTTATTGAGAAAAACTCCTGGTTTTTAAGAATTACTGTAATTAATTATCCTCTGCATTTTGTATTATTTCATCTGCTTCTTCCAAATGCGAAGCATTAGCAAGAATTTCCTGTTCTTCAGCTTCTACTTCTCTTTCTGCCTCTTCTATCTCTTTATCTAGCTGTGTGTTAATAAAAGGGGTAGAAATATCGTTCCCCTTATCTGCAATACTAAAATAATCATAAAAATCTTCACTTAAACTCAATTCATTAGTGTGCCCCATTTTCTTTCTTTTAATTAAATTTAAATCAGAAAATTTTTTTACATGATCGTAAGCTTTATTTCCCCTTATCTTAATAATTACAGATTGCTTTATTGGCTGTTTATATGCAATTATAGCTAAAGTTTCCTGTTCTGCTTTTGAAAATTCTGCTGAACCTGTGGCCAACTTGTTAATAATATTAGAATATTCTTGTCTTACATCCATCTTCCATAATCCGTTTTTTTCAATAATTTCAAGAGCAGAATCTTCTTTGTTATACTTATCCTTTAATCTCTCAATTAAATCTCCTAGTATAATAGGATTCAAATCACTCAAGGAGATTAATTCCTGCATACTCAAAAATCTACCCGAAATGAATAAAACAGCTTCAAGTATTTTCAAATCCTCTTTTTCTCTTGTTTCATCAATCTCTTTTATTGTCTGGCTTATTGGCATATTGAATTAAAATGTTCTGGATTTAAAAGCATTATCAATAATTATTTAACTTCAGAAAGCTGCTAAATATAATGAAAAAGAGGAGAAAAACAAAATCAAAACAAATTAATAAAAAGATAAAAAATAAATTCCATATAGCAAAGGTGATTATTTTTAGTATTTTAGCAATAATAGTAATACTATTCTTAATTAGATTAATAACTCCAACAGAAATAGATGATGTAACTCCAGGAATCTCTTGTCCTGAAATGGAAAAATACAATCCAGATGTACTTTATGTTGTTCCTGACTTTGAAAATCATCCAATCTCGAAAAATCAAGAATGGTGTAAAAAAATTTTATCCTTGAATAAAGAAGTTCAGCTGCATGGAATAAATCATACTTACAGAGAATTCAAATATTTGAATATCACTCAAGAGAATTTGGAATTTGGAATTTCTGAATTTGAAAAATGTTTTAATAAGACTCCTGAAAAATTCAAACCTCCACAACTTGCACTTTCAAATTCAAATAAAGAGCTGATAAAAGATAATAATTTACAATTAAGAAATTTATTTGATCAGTTAACCCACAAAGTATATCATTGCAACGATAGTGATATAATTTCAAATAGATGGGTTAAAATTATCTAATTTATAGATATATTTGAATATCATAATGCTTAAAAGAAAGAACGATTATAAAAATTAATGAAAAAGCTTATCACAGGGCTTGCACTTGTCTGTTCAACACTCCTTCCAATAAACTCATTTTCACAAAATTCTTCTGAAAAGCAACAAAATAAAGACAAGGGAATATTTGGTATATCTGTTGCAGAATTTAATGATAAAACTAGCAGAGAAGAAGTACCTATTGTACCTGGATTGGTTTTTGGATATAATAAAGAAATTGCAAAAGACTTTTATGCAAGTTTAACAACTTCTTTACATTATGAAGCTTATGAAAAAAACGATTACAAAGTTTTCATCTCAGATTTAACTCCTTCATTAAGATGGAAGCCTTCTACAATTTTTGTTGGACTTGGTGCAGTATATAGAAATCTAACTTCAACATATAAAGAAACAGGAGACAAAACAAAATATTCTGGTCTAGGATGGACAATAAATTTTGGAATTGAATCAAAAGAAAATTCAAGAGGAAATTCTTTCTTTCTAGAATCGTCATATGATCAGGTAAAAAATGACGATGATGAAAATATGGGTGTTGCAAAATTGACTGCAGGAATTAGATTTTAAATTTTATATCTAAGCAAAGCACCAACACCAGATAAATTAAGAAATTGTTTTCCTTCTTCCGTATCTGTTGAAATCATTTCTATTTTTGTTCCTGCTTCATCTGCAATATGCTTTAATTTTTTAATTCCATCTTTATCATATTCTCTGGATAAAAGCAAAGTATCAACTGCACCATATTCTAATGCTTTTTGAACAGCTTCTTCCTTATATGCAACAAAATCTGGTTTTGCACCCAAAGTTTCAAAAAATTTCTCCATTAATTTTTTTTCATAAATAATTTCCTGATTTGCAAGAATATCTCTTGATTTTTCAACTAATTCCTTTAACCCGGATTCATCACTTCCACCAATATCAATTCTCCCTATTATTTTATTTCTCAAAATAGTTGCAAGATATTCGTCATCTATAAATTCGTCTTTTGTAGGAATTGGTCCGCCAATTAAAATTCCCTTAAGTTTTTTATTTTCATAAAATAAATTTTTCATCTCATCTGCAATTCTTTTGTAAAATTCTTTTGTCAACCCTTCAGTTATTCTATGGAATCTTTGAGAAGACTGTCCTCCTGCTCTAACTTTACTTGGAACTCCAGAAGTCATTTTCTGTAGAACTTCTATTCTCTTTCCTTCCAAAATTCCAATTGTAGCCTCTTTTCTATCCATTACAAGCAATGCAAAAATTTCAGAAACCTCCAAAAGTTCTCTTAATGGTTCCAAAACAAAATCTTTATCGCACCTATATAATCTTGTCTTTAAAGGTAAAGGAGGTTCAACACCCCATAATTGTAAATCATCGATACCTTCTGTTTGTGAAATATTTCCGCAGAAAACAGCTAATCCATTCTCTGGATTTCCTTTGTAATCCTTTAAATATCTAACAATCTTGTCTAATGCATCAACAACATTTTTTCTTGTTGCAGTAGATTTGATATTCTTAGCAGTAGATTTTTCTGCTTCCAATTGCTTCTGAACTGAAACTACATCATATCCAGCTGAAATATACACAGTTATCAATTCTGTATGTCTTCCCTTGTGTTTTTCAAGCTCTTCAAGTAAAAGTTCAAGTTCGGGTTTACTTATTTTTGCCATATTTTAAGAAAACGAAGAGGGTTTATAAATTTGGTTAAAGAATTATTCTTTCTTTATCATCCTATAATTTTTCAAAAATCCTGCCCATAAAAACCCTTTAGTCAATCTTGCTTGATCTCCAAAATTATCTTTCAAAATTCTCTCTATTAGATTATAATTTGATTTTTGATGACACATCACTACACTAGGTATAAACTTTCTATCTTTTGAGAGCACATATTTACAGACTTGACCAAATTTAGCAAGATTATTTCCATCTAAATCATGTAAATATAAATGACCTGTTGGATTTGGATTATCAATTTTTTTAACATCAAATAAATTAATACGAATTTCTGGGCTTCCAATTTCTTTTAAATAAAATTCGCTTTCTTCAAGATAATTTATTATTTCTTTTTTATATTCTTCAGACAAATTATCTTTTAGATAAAAAAAACTTGCGTCTCTCCAACAACTCATTAATTATCCAAATAAATCAAATTTATAAGAATTTATGTTATAAAATTATTGAGTAAAATCTACTCTAAACTGCTTGCCTTCAACTATCTCTTTAGCATTTGTAACATTCTTCAAATCTTCCAAAAATCCTGTCTTTAAGATAGTATAATCTCCTTTACTTAATTCAAGATTGATTTCACAATTCATTGCCTTTTTAGCATTTGATTTTTCCTGTCTAACTTTTGTTAAAATCTCTAAAATTTTAGAATAAATAAATCCACTATTTTTCCAATTATCTAAATCAAAAACTTTAGTTTCAGGCCAACTTGAAATATGAATTGATTTTTCTTTCTCAGTTTTTCTAAAATAAGTTTGATAAATCTCCTCTGTAATAAATGGCATAAAAGGAGCAGTTAATTTCAGAATTGATAAAAGAGATTGATATAAAGTATACTGCGCTGAAAGTTTTTTCTCTCCTGTTCCCTGATAAACTCTTTTTTTTACAATTTCCAAATAATTATCACAAAAATCACTCCAAAAGAAATTTTCAACTTCTTGTTTTGCTCTTGAATATTCGTATTCATCAAATCCTAAAGAAGCTACATTAATAACTGTGGCTAACTTTGATAAAAATAAAGAATCTAAAGGTTCTAATTTCTTGGGTTTTTTTCCGTCATAATCTGATAAATTCATAAAAACAAATTTTGAAGCATTTAGCAATTTATTAATCATTTTTGTTCCTGCAATTAAATCCTTTTCCTGATAATCCATGTCATTTCCTAATTTACTTCCTGCAGCCCAGAATCTTAAAGCGTCTGCTCCATATTTATCCATTACATCTATAGGAGATACTACATTTCCTTTTGATTTGGACATTTTCTCTCCGCCTAAAGAAACATTTCCTGAAATTGCAATGTTTTCCCAAGGAATTTTATTTTCATGTAAATAACTTTTTACAATTGTATAAAATGCCCAAGTTCTAATAATATCATGTCCTTGCGGACGTAATGAATAAGGAATTATTACTTTATTTTTTATTAGCGAACTAGCAATTTGAGGGGTTAAAGAAGAAGTTGCCCAAGTATCAAAAACCATTTTTTCAGGTTCTGCTTCGCTCTTGCATTTAGGACATTTCTTTTTTGTTTGAAGAGGATCAACAGGTAATTCTTTTTCAGAAGGTAAAATTATTTCATTACATTTTTTACATTCCCAAACAGGAATTGGAACTCCAAAATGCCTATTTCTTGAAATTGACCAATCAAATTCCAGACCATTTACCCAATTATCATATCTTTTATGCATAAATTCCGGATACCACTTAATCTTATTTCCTAATGTAATAAATTTTTCTTTTTTATCTAAAATTTTTATAAACCACTGCTTTGTTGGAATAAATTCAATTGGAGTCCCACATTTATCATGGCAATTTACAACATGGGTAATTTCTTTTTGCTCTTTAATCAACCCTTCATTTTTTAGGTCCTCAAGAATTTTTTTCCTTGCTTCTCTGATTTTTAATCCAGAATATTTTTCAGTTAACAATCTTCCATTTTGGCTAAAAATTATCTTTGGAGTTAGTTTATGTCTATTAATTGCATCAACATCATATTTATCCCCATATGAACAAACCATCATAGCACCTGTCCCTTTTTCTGGTTCTGCTGATTTATCTGCAATTATTGAAACTTCAAATCCAAAGATAGGCACTTTTGCTTTTTTTCCAACAAAAGTTTTATATCTTTTATCATCAGGATGAACAAAAACTGCAACACATGCTCCAAGCAATTCAGGACGAGTTGTAGCAATTAACAATTCTTTTCCTTCAACTGAAAATTTTAAAGTATTAAATAAACTTTTTTCATCTTTATCTTCTAACTCTGCTTGTGCAATTGATGTTTGACATTCAGGACACCACATTGTTGGAAACTCTTTTTGATAAGATTCGCCTTTTTTGTAAAGTTCAATAAATGATTGTTGTGAAATTTTTCTTGAATTATCATCAATTGTGGAATAATAAATATCATAATCTGCTGAAATTGCTAAATTCTTAAAATCCTGAATACAATCTGGAGTAATTTCTTTTAATGTTTCTAAACAAAGTTTAATAAAATCAGCCCTTCCCATCTCTTTGCTTTTTATGTTCTTTGTTTTTTCAATAAATCTTTCTGTTGGAAGTCCATTATCATCTGTTCCAAATGGATAGAATATATTCAACCCTTTCATTCTATTGTATCTTATTAAAAAATCCTGTTGAGAATAACTGAATGCATGCCCAATATGCATTTTTCCTGAAATATAAGGAGGAGGAGTGTCAACTGAATAAATCTTCTTTCCTTTCTTTGTTAAATCTGTTTTGTATATTTTTTCTTTTTCCCAAAACTTCTTCCATTTAGCTTCAATTTCTTTAAAATCAAATTTTCCTTCAGCCATCTTAATTAAAGAAGAAAGTCATTTAAGAGTTTTTCGATAGGATATTGAAAATATAATTTTTTTAATATAAATGGTTAAAAATATGAAAAAATAGGTAAAATTATGGGAGAAATTAAGACATACTATAAGATAAACTCTTTGAATGTAAATGAAGAAGAATTTAAGAAAATTAAATCAAAACTTGAAGAAATGTCTTTAGCGCAACCAACTGAAGAAATGAAAAACTTTGCAGAAAAGATGGGTTGGCCAATAGTAGCAAAAGAGATAATTCTTGCTGGAAGTGATATTCATAAAAGAATGTCGAGCAGAGTTGATTTTTATTCGAAAGATGATCAAGACAACAAAAACGGCTTTATTGGTTCAATAGACTATTCCTTTAATATAAGATAAAAACAATTTTCAAAAACCTTTTATACCCTAGTTAATTAAATTTAATATGGCAGATAATAAAATAAATCTCCCTGGAGGATTTGGGGGATTGATGAGGTATACTGAAGAATACAACAGCTATATCAATTTAAAACCGGCACATGTTGTTTTGTTTGTAATTCTAATTGTTGCATTCAGAATATTGCTACCAATAATTTTCTAAAATGTTTCCAGGAGTTGACCCTAGACAAATGCAGGGTATGTTAAAAAAAATGGGAATTTCTCAAGAAGACATAGACGCTTCGAGAGTAATTATAGAAAAAACAGACAATTCTAGATTGATAATTGATAATCCAACAGTAACTAAAATAAAAATGCAGGGACAGGAAAGCTTTCAGATAACCGGCGATATATCTGAAGAATCTGAAGGATTAGAAATAACAGAAGAAGACATTCAAACTGTTGTAGAAAAGACAGGGGTTTCAAAAAAAGTTGCAAAAGAAACTCTTGAAAAAAACAATGGAGATTTGGCAGAAACAATTCTTGAATTAAGCGAATAAAATTTCACAAATTTATCGAAGATAAACAGCTAAATGTAACTTTTTTCCTAAAAATTATCGAAAACTTTCACTCCTTGAAAACAGCAAAAGATATTTAAACTTCATAACATTTAAAATAAGACTTCTAAAATGCATTAAAGGCCATATATGAAGGATATCACATTACCGGATATTAAGATAAAAGAGATTTTATTTAGATGGAATGAGTTATCTAAAATTGTAAAACTAAATTTTACCAAAATTTAACACCATGGAAGAAATAATTCAGGAAAAAATAAGCGCAGACCACCTGCTTTATGTTAGTTTAAAGTATACTAAAACTTGCGATGTAATTAAGAATCTTCTCTTAAGATGGAGAAAGATGATTGAAACTAGCATTGAAGAACTATTAAAACATGCTAAGAAAAAGAAAAAAATATCTTCTATACCCTCTAATCCTCTAGGAAAAATTGAGGAAATAAAAAAATTATTCAAAAAAGACAAAAACTTTTTAGAAGTTATTGAAATGTATGAAATGTTTAGAAAAATAGACGAATTAAGAACAGAAAGAATTGGTGAATTCAGAAAAAATGTTGCGTTAAAGATATTTTATCAAGGAAAAGAAATTAATGTTGATTTGGAAAAACTCAAAGAATACGCAGATAAATTAGAAAAATTTATAAGCACTACAAAACAATTCCTTCTATTAAAGTAGAGATTTATTCTCTGCAAATTAAAAAATGAACAGAATAATTGTAATAACTTCTGGTAAAGGCGGTGTTGGAAAGACAACAACTGCAATAAATCTTGGTGCTGCAATGAATTATTTTGGAAAAAATGTGCTAATTATTGACGGAAATTTAACAACTCCAAACGTAGGAATCCACTTAAATTCGCCTGAAGTCCCAATTAGTTTAAATCATGTTTTATTAGGAAAAGCAAATCCAGAAGAAGCAGTTTACGAACACGAATCGGGGTTAAAAGTAATGCCTTCTTCATTATCAATTAAAGAACTGAAAAAAATAAGACCTGAAAGAATAAGAGACTTCAAAAAAGATTTCAGAAGATTGTCTGATTATACAATTGTTGACAGTTCAGCAGGATTGGGAGATGAGGCTCTTTCTTCAATTGAATTAGCAGATGAATTAATTATAGTTACAAATCCTGAAATGCCTGCATTAACTGATGCTCTTAAAACAATAAAGCTTGCAGAACAAATGAAAAAAAATGTTTTAGGAGTAATTGTAACAAGAGTAAGAAAAGACTCGATTGAGATGAAACCTGAAACAGTTAAAGATATGCTTGAAGCTCCTGTTTTGGGAATGATTCCTGAAGATTTAACTGTAAAAAAATCACTGAATATGAAAGATGCTGTTGTCCACACCCATCCTCATTCAGATGCAGCTAGAGCATATAAAGAAATTGCAGCAAGAATAGTTAATGAAAGTTATAATTCAAATAAGGACAGACATCCTTTCTGGAAAAGATTTATGAAATTTAATATGTAATTAAATTTTTACTAACTCTTCATTTGGAACAGTAAAAAACGCCCCACATCCAACATCCTTTAAACCACATATCAAAATATTTGAAGTTTTCTCTTCTTTTTGTGCAATAACAACTTTAACTAAACCATTTGTTTTATCTTTTTCAATAACACTTTTTCTCTCTATAGTATACTCGCCTCCAATACCTGTTCCTCTCTCCATAGAACCCTTAAAATTAATAAAATACTCATCACTCAACATTCCTTCTGAATAATTAACTTTTAGATAATCGACTCTTTTTTCATTCATAAATTTATTATTAGACTAATCCTTTTTAAAAATATGTTACTACGATTACTTAACTTCAGAACCAACAATTTGATTAGCCAGAATACTCCAATTTACATTATAATTATTAACTTATCCTACATCCGTTTTCAATATCCTTTTCAGGAGAAAGCAAAACCACCTTTGAATGGTCTTCAGAAACAGCAGCTAATAACATCCCCTGACTTTCAATTCCTTTCATTGGTCGCGGTTTTAAATTTACAAAAATGACAATTTTTTTATTCTTTAACTCATCTTTAGAATAATATTGCTTTATTCCTGCACAAATAATTCTCTCTCCAATTTCTTTTCCAACATCAAGAGTTAATTTGTAAAGTTTATCTGCTCCTTCAATCTCTTCAACTTTCTTAATCTGAGCAACTCTAAAATCAAGTTTCTGCCAATCTGAAAATTCAACAATTCCTTCCATTACTAAATTTAGAATAAAGACTTTAAAAAATTAATTATTACATTGCTTGGCAAGGTCCACCAACTCCATTACAACACCAAACAATTCTTGTATCTGTTATAGTTCCACCAATACAATATTCCTGAGTAGTTTGTGTTGCGTATATTGGATTACCAACCAAATCATAACCGCAAGGAGTTACAGGATTTTCAAGAGTTAAACAAGAGCAATCTGGTGACCATCCACTCCAATAGCAATCAAAACCTACATCTATTGTTGCACAACTCCACGAACTTCCATCCCAATGCAAAACTTGATTTGTTAATGAACAAGAAGGAGGAGAAGGAATACATCCCCAAGAATTTGCAACACCGCTTGTACTTGTTAAGATTCCTGTACAAGAAGGCATTAATTCTCCAGTAGTATGGCCTAATGTTGCAGGAGCTCCAGGATTTCCATAAGCATAAACTCCAATACCTAAAATAACAAGAACAATTAATACTAAAAAAATATACAAAGTTTTATTTGAAAAATTTAGTTCTATTGTTTTAACTTCCCTCTTTTTATTCATTTTTTTTCTAAGTATTTTAATTATTTAAATTTATCATGATAAACTTTTACACTCCCAATCACCTGCTCTAAAACTAAGTCCTTGTGTTGAACCTGTGCAAACTGGAGGAATAGAATAACATCCAATTGAATTTGCTGTATTTGCTACTCCTGCAACAATTCCTGTGCAAGAAGGCATTATCTCTCCCATAGTGTGCCCTACTGCTGGGGGATTTCCAGGATTTCCATAAGCATAAACTCCAACTCCCAAAATTAATATTCCAAGTATAAAACTAAAAATCCAAACTGTTTTAAGAGAAATTCTTATTGTTATCATTTAAACCTCTTCTTTATATTTTATATGAAACCATGTTTAAATATTTTTTTGAAAAATCAAACTTAATTGCCTACAGGATATGCCAAAGAGAAAAAATATGTACGTGTTGTATCATCAGTTCTAAGTTGAAGTGTGGTATAACCTGCATTTAATTTTCCTGGAACATAAACCCCTGCTTCGGAATATGCAATAAAATATACATCCGGATAAGTTGAATAACCTAAAAATCCAGCAGTACTCCAATCTCCAGCTTGAGCTTGTTTAAGCTGAGTGTACCCATTTACATAATAAACCCCGTTCTTCAATCTATAATACATATGGCATGTTCTCCAAGGGTCGCTATCTCCATTATCACATCTGCTATATGTCCAACCTGTATCGGAAAACATATTCGCCCCATTAACATAAATTCCATTTGCATTGATATTTCCTGCAACATTTAATTTATAAGGAGAAGGACTAACCCCAATACCTACATCACCATTAAAAAGAGCATTACCATTAACTCCTCCGCTAAGATCTAATTCTCCTGCACTATGTCCCATTGTTGCTGGAGCTGATCCTCCATAAGCATAAACTCCCAAGGCAACTAAGATAATTGTAAGAACAACAATTAAGGTGTATGCTAATTTATTTGAAATATTTAAAAAATTAAATTTATGTTTATTTCTCTTCACCATCTTTTTCATAAATATATTAATTAAAACTTATTTAAATACTTTTTTGAAAAATAGAACAATTAAAAACATCTCTCACCAGCAGGAACTACCTGTTCCAATTGATAATTATTGCCATAACAAGCGCAATTTATACTATCGCCACTTCCATCTTGATATAAAACATTGCAACTTCCACTTGCCCAAGAAAAAGTACTTGTTGTTCCACCAGAACAAGAAGTTGTATCCCCCACACAAGCATCAGCAGGCCGATTAGAATCACACCAAGATTCACACTCATTATCATAATTAAATGCTTCATTGCAGTAATATCCTTCTATTGTATAAAACCAAGAACAAGGTTGAGTAATAGGAGATGCACAAGATGCAGGAGCAGTATAGCACAATCCTTTTTGATCTATTGTAAATCTAGAATCTGCACCTGGAGGGTTAAATGAACATGTCCAAGAAGCTCCATTCCACATTACTGTCTGTCCAGAAGCACATCCTGTGGGAGGAGAAATCTCACCATAACTATGACCCATAACTGGAGGATCAGCTGGATTGGAATTGTAAGCGTAAACACTAACCCCTGCAATCATAAATAGAAGTATCATTATTATTGTGTATAAAAGTCTATAAGAAACTCTTTTCACCCTTTTCATATCTTCAATATGAAAATATTATTTAAATACTTTTTCAAAATTTAATATTTAAAAACATCTAACTTCACCAGCAGGAGAATATCCCTCCTGAAGATAAGTTTTATCAGTTCTGCAATAACACACAAGTTTGTGTACTCCTGCACAATAAGCAGAAGTTACTTTTTCATAATATGGAATCGAAGTTCCACCTGAACAAGAAGTTGTATCTCCAGTACATGGAAGTTGATAATATGATGAAGCTTTTCCATTACAAATATTATTCAAACAGTATGCACTTAATGTGGCAGGAGCTGTTGAAGCACAATTATAATAATAAAAATCATGAACGAAAGTAAAATTAGAACAAGTTTGTTGAGTTAATGTGCATGTAGGAACAGGTGCAGTGTAACATAATTTTCCTTGAGAATTAACACTAAGTCTACTATCAGATATAGCTAAAGAACTGCTTGATTTAGCTAAAGAAGAACCATCCCAAATAAGTGCTTGACCCACAGAAGTACCTGCAGAAAATTGCATTTCATTAAATGAATGCCCCATAACTGGAGGATTTGTTCCTCCGTATGCACTAATTCCGGCAATAATAATTATTATTAAACAAATAAAAACTAAAAAGTAAGAAAAAAAAGCAGAATAATTAATTTTATTTTTCATTTAAATGCACCTCTTTCCAGCAGGATGATATTGTTCTTTTGTATAAGGTACTGAACTTACAGAACAAAAACAAGAGACTATGCTTCCGCCCTCACAATATGCACCAGAACCTGAATAATAAACATGAGTCCCATCATTGCAATTAGAACTTGTATCTCCGTCACAAGCATATCCGAGTTGATTATAACAGCTAGCCCAGCATATTGTGTCGAGATCATCAGATGAAAAGCTATCACATGTTTGTCCAACATCTACTGTAACATATCGAGTATCAGTGCAATACTCAACACTTGAAGTGCAATATGCAGGAGCATCAAAACATAAACCAGATGAATCTGTTGTGTATTTAGAATCAATTCCAGAAACAGTTGTCCCACATACCCATGAAGCACCATTCCACATTACTGCCTGTCCAGACGCGCATCCAGCAGGAGGAGAAATTTCTTCAAAATTATGCCCCATAACTGAAACTCCAAGACTTGAATTAAAAGCATAAACACTAACAGAAATTAATATTAAAAATAAAAATATTATAATTAGATATAAAAATTTATAAGAAACTTTTCTCCTCTTTTTCATAAATAAATTATATTAAAACTTATTTAAATACTTTTTTGAATTAAATCTTCTTTATTTTAATTTATTAAAATACCTGAAAATATTTTATATTTTCTTAAATAAAATTTCTCCTTTCACAATTTTATTCTTTTCATTTAAAGAAGATTTTATCTCATCAAGACCAATATCAAATCCAAACTGCTTTGCTATTTTTTCAGATGTTCCTGGAATAAATGGAGATAACAAAATAGCTATTCCCTTTATAGAATCTGCAAGTTCATAAAGAATTTTTTTATCTTTTGTTTCCCAAACTTTATTTTTTTGAACATATTCATTACATGCATCAATAAAAGCAAAAATTTCATTTAACACTTTATCAAATTCAAAATTTTCAAACAACTTTTCAATCTTCTTAATATCCAAAGATTTTATTAAAGAATTTTTAGTTTTTTCAATGCCATTCTTTTCAATCAAAGCTGAAACTCTGCTTACTAAATTTCCAAGTTTATCTGCAAGTTCATTGTTGTGTCTATCAATTAAAGCTTTTTCAGAAAAATCTCCATCATCTCCAAATGTAGTATTTCTTAATAAAAAATATCTTGCACTATCCACTCCTGCAATTGAAATTAATTCATCCACGTTAATTACTTTCCCAAAGGATTTTGAAATTTTTTCATTATTAAATGTCCACCATCCATGAGCAAAAATAGTTTTTGGGAGTTTAATTCCTGCTGCTAACAAAATTGCAGGCCAGTAAACTGCATGAAACCAGAGAATATCTTTTCCGATTAAATGAACATCAGCAGGCCAAAATTTTTCTTTTCCGTTAATTCTAGTAGCAGAATAATAATTTGTAAGAGCATCCGCCCAAACATAAGCAATATGCTTCTTGTCAAAGGGCAATTCAATCCCCCATTTGAAACTTGTTCTTGAAATACTCAAATCATTCAATCCTTCTTTTACTCTATTGATAACTTCTTTCTTTCTATTCTTTGGAAGAAGGAATTCTGGATTTTTTTCGTATAAATCTAAAAGTTTTTTTTGATACTTGGACAATTTAAAAAAATAGCTTTCTTCTTTTAACAACTCTATTTTCTTTTTATGAATTGGGCAACATCCATCAATCAAGTCTTTTTCAGTGTAGTAAGCTTCACATCCAGTACAATAATATCCCTCATACTGACCTAAATAAATATCACCCTTATCATAAATTTTCTGAAGAATTTCCTGAACAACTTTTTCATGCTCTAAATCAGTTGTTCTAATAAAATAATCGTAATTAATATTTAGCTTTTTCCAAGCTTCCTTAAATTTTGGAACCAATTCATCTACAAACTCTTTTGGAGTTTTATTGTGAGACTTTGCAACATTTTCAATTTTTTTTCCGTGCTCATCTGTTCCAGTCAAGAAAAAAACATCTTTACCTAAAAGTTTATTCCATCTAGTTAAAACATCTGCAGCAACTGTGGTGTATGCATGTCCTATATGTGGGATGTCATTTGGATAATATATAGGAGTTGTAATGTAAAATTTTTTGCTTACCATAGAAAAACAACAAAAAAGCAATATAAAAATTTATTCATATATATTAGCAACATAATCTTCAATATTGCCTACTTTTCTCTCACGTAAATTAGGGTCTTGAACTGCCTTAAAATCAAAAAGAGCATTTCTTAAAAATTGCATAGAATATAATGTATCGTAACTTTTAAACAGATATCTAAACTCAGTTCCAGTAACTTTTCCTTCAGCAGACCTAATCTCTTCAAACGAATAATTTGAAGCTACTTGTCCTTTTACTCTATCAATTAATTTTCTAAATTTTCCTTCCCTATCTTTATCATCAACAACAATAATGTGGTATCTTACTCTTTCATCATTATCGGGAGACTTCTCCCAATTCCATCTAATATGCCTAGATTTTTTTACACTTTTTCCCATAAATTTTCCAATAAAAAAGAGTATATAAGAATTTATATTCAATTTAATTTGAAGCAAACAAAAGAATTATAAACCTTCCTCTCGAATGTAAAATATCTAATTAATTAATATTTTATATTAATAAGGAGCAAATATCTAAAATGTTTTCAAAAAAAAGCTGCCCAAGATGTGGAAAAAAGACAAGTAAAAAAAATAGCTATTGCCCTGCTTGTGGGCTTCCATTAAATAAAAATCAAAAGAAACAAAAAGAGGATTTTGGAATGCTAGGTCAAGACGATGTTATGGATTTTTCACAAAATTCATTGTTTGGAGGAATGGGTGCAAATTTCATGAATAAAATGCTCTCTAGTACAATGAAAATGCTTGAAAAAGAACTTCAAAAAGAAATGCAAAGAAATTCTGGAATAGATTCAAATCAAGCAAAGAACATACAAAATCCAAACATGCCAAAAACAAAGATAAGATTGATGATAAATGGTAAAGAAGTAGATTTAGGAGGAAATGGCATAAAACCTAATAAGGTTAAAGAAGAAAAGCCAAAAGCAAAATTAAATTCGTTTTCAGAAGAACAAGCTAAAAAATTTTCTAAACTTCCTAAAAAAGAACCTAAAACTAATTTGAAGAGAATAGGGGATAAAATAACTTATGAAATAGAAATACCAGAAGTTAAATCAATTGAAGAAATTTCAATTACTCCTCTTGAAAATAGCATAGAAATAAAAGCTATTGGAAAAGAAAAAGCTTATTCAAAATCAATTCCATTAAACCTTCCTATTGCACAGTATACTCTATCTGATGGGCTATTAATTCTAGAATTTCAAGGAGAATAAGTCAAATTTATTAACTGGTGCAAATGAGGCTGCACAGATTTGAACTGTGGACCCCTGCCTTATCAGAGCAGTGCTCTAGCCAGACTGAGCTACAGCCTCATGTTGATTAACACTAATCAATATCAAAAACCAAATTCAAACAATTTATAAAAGTTACCTAATCCCTATTTTTAGAAATCTTATTCAATTCTTTTATTATTTCTTTCATTCCTGTAGAACCAAAGCTTCTTTCTCCTCTTTCAGTCTGTGAAAGCTTCTTAACTTCAACCAATTTAGCCTTTACTACGGGTATTAAAATTAATTGTGCAATCCTCATTCCTTTCTCAATCTCAACTGTTGAGTCATTCATATTTACAAGCATTATTGAAATTTCTCCTCTAAATGCACTATCAAAAGTTCCTGCAACTGTGTGAACATTCATCTTCTGAACAATACCTGCTCTATCTCTTATCAATCCTACATATCCCTCTGGAATCTCAATTGCTATTCCTGTTCTGACTTCTTTTTGCTCCAATGGAAATAAACTTACACTTTCCAATGCCTTCAAATCAAAGCCAATATCAGTTTTCAAAGCATATTCTGGTATCTGTGCTTCTTTAGTTAATTTCAAAAAATTCAAAGCAATTCCTATTTCCTCTTTCTTCTTAGAAACACTCGCAACCTTTTTTTTCATCACTTTTTTTTGCTTCATTATTAATAAAAAGTTATGAACTTTATAAATATTCTGAAAAAAAATTACCTAAATTTATTTAAACAAAATTGTATTAAATTTAATATGGCAAAGAAATTGACCAAAATAGTTGATAAAAGTGAATCTCCGTTTAAATCGAGAGAAGTTGACTTTTCTTCTGAAGAATCTAAAGAAAGAACTAAGAAAGTATTGTATAAACAGAAGCAAATTAGAAGCAGTTATACAGTCTACCCGTCAGATTTACATAAGGTCACTTTTCCTTCTTATCCCATTGGAAAATAAACCCAACCTCAAGCTTTTTAAATGAACTTTTTCTAAAATAAACATGGCACACGGAATGTATCATTATATTAAGCAAGCCTGGAAAAAACCAGATTCAAAAGTTCTTATGAAAAGAATGGAAGAATGGAGAAAGGAACCTGCTCAAGTTAATGTTGATAAACCCTTAAGATTAGACAGAGCAAGAACTCTTGGATACAAGGATAAAACAGGATTTGTTGTAATAAGAGTTAGAGTAAAAAGAGGAGGACATAGAAGACCTAGACCTGTAAAAGGAAGAAGAGGAAAAAGAATGCATACTAGAAAAAATCTTACAATGAATTATAAGTGGATTGCTGAACAAAGAGTTGCAAAAAGCCATAAAAATCTTGAAATTTTAAATTCATACGAAGTTGGAAAAGACGGAATAAATTACTTCTTCGAAGTTATTTGTGTTGATCCACAAAGACCAGAAATAAAGAGTGATAAAAATATTAGCTGGATTACAAAAGGTTCAAACAAGAACAGAGTTTTAAGAGGATTAACAAGTTCTGGAAAGAAATCTAGAGGACTAAGAGACAAGAGCTCAACAAATCCAAACAGACCAAGTGTAAGGGCAGGACAAGTTCCAAATCCAAAGTCAGGAAGAAGATATATCTTACATAGATAAACTCAATTTAACCACAAAAATATATTTAAACCAGTTATTTCTCTATTATAATCATGGAATTGAAAGGAAGTGAAACTGAAAAAAATCTTTTGAAAGCATTTGCTGGAGAGAGTCAGGCAAGAAATAGATATACTTATTTTGCATCAGTTGCTAAAAAAGAAGGATATGAACAAATATCTGCAATTTTTACTGAAACAGCAGATAATGAAAAAGAGCATGCTAAAGTTTTCTTTAAACATCTTGAACAATCTGGAGGAAACGCTGTTGAAATTACAGCTTCTTATCCTGCAGGAAAAATAGGAACGACTGAAGAAAATCTCATAGCAGCTGCAAATGGGGAAAAAGAAGAATGGGGAAAAATTTATCCAACATTTGAGAAGATTGCACGAAAAGAAGGATTTAATCAAATTGCAGATTCATTTAAAGAAATTGCAGAAGTTGAAGAACATCATGAAAAGAGATACAGAAAATTAGCTGAAAATATAAAAAATAAAAAAGTTTTCAAAAAAGATAAACCAGTGAAATGGAAATGCAGAAATTGCGGATATGTTCATGAAGGAAAAGATGCTCCAGATGTATGTCCTGCATGTAAACATCTAAAAGCTTATTTTGAACTCTTAGAAGAGAATTATTAACAAAATGACAGAAAAAAAAGAAATTTACAAATGCGAAGTTTGTGGTAATATTGTAGAAGTAGTGCACGGAGGCGGAGGAGTTTTAATCTGTTGCGGAAAACCAATGGTGCATCAAAAAGAAAATTCTATAGATGCTTCTCTTGAAAAACATGTTCCGATTATTGATGGAAAAAAAGTGAAAGTTGGTTCTTTAGCACATCCTATGACTGCTGAACATTATATTGAATTTATTGAAGCAACTTCTGAAACAGGAGAGATAGCAAAAGTTTTCTTAACTCCAAATTCAAAACCAGAAGCTAAATTTTCTTTTAAAGTTGTAAGTGCAAGAGCTTATTGTAATCTGCATGGATTATGGAAAAATGCAGAAGAAGAAAAATAATTTTAGCAAAGATATATAAAATAGGATTATTTATTTTATTGAATGGTAACTGAGGTGACAGTTTCCAATGAAAAAGGAAATCTAATTTTTGGATTAAATGGCCAGCATGTTCTATACAAAATTAATGGTCAGAAAATAGATTCTAATATATGGGAAAATGAAAGAATTATTTTATATTCAAAACGATGTGATGGAGGAAGAAATCCTAGTGGAGGAGCAAGTCTAAATCAAGAAGAAATTAGCTTTATCCCAAAAATGGACTATTATCCTATACTCTGTAAAAATAATTCTCCTCCTGAAATTCCTGGAAGAATAGTAAATATTGAAGAAAAACTTTCCTAAACCACAATCTTAAAAAGTTGTTATTCTATACAATTAAATGTTATACAGCAAGCTTGCAGAAGTATACAATTCTCTTGGAAACACAACAAAAAGACTAGAAAAAACAACTATTCTTTCAAATTTTTTAGAGTATCTTCTAGAAAAAGATAAAGATGTTCTATACTTGCTTAATGGAGAGATTTACTCGAGTTATGATGAAAGGAAAATTGGTATCTCAACACAGTTAGCAATTAAAGCTATTTCAAAATCTGCAGGAGTTCAAACTGAAAAAGTCGTCCAAGAGTGGAAAAAAATTGGAGATTTAGGAAAAGTTGCAGAAAAATTAATTCAATCAAAAAAACAATCAACATTATTTGTAAAGTCACATCTTACAACAGAAAAAATCCTTGAAAATTTAAGAAAACTACCTGAATTGGAGGGAGAAGGGACTATTGATAAAAAACTAAATTTAATCACAGACTTGTTAACTTCTGCTTCTCCTCTTGAAGCTCTTTTTTTAACACGAACACTAATTGGGGATTTAAGAATAGGAATACAAGAATCAACAATACGAGATAGTTTAGCAAAAGCTTTTTTTAATTCAGATAAAGAAGCTGCAGTAAAAATACAAGAAGCAATTGATAATCTAAATGATTTAGCAGAAATATTTGTTATTGCAAAAAAAGGAAAAATATCTGAATTTGACAAAATAGAAATTAAAGTTGGAAACCCTATGAAAGTTATGTTAGGTCCAAAAGCAGAATCAATAAAGCAAGCATTTGAAGCCTTAGGAACGCCTCTTGCTGTAGAATACAAATATGACGGATTTAGAGTAATGATTCATAAAAACAAGTCACAGATAAAAATATTCACAAGAGGTTTAGAAGATGTAACTAAGCAATTTCCAGAAATAAAAGAATATGTTGAAAAATATGTAAAAGGAGATTCGTTTATTTTAGACGGGGAAGCAGTAGGTTATGATAGAAAAACTAAAGAATATACTCCTTTCCAGGCAATTTCTCAAAGAATAAAACGTAAATATGATATTGAAAAAATGCAAGAAGAACTCCCTGTAGAACTAAATATTTTTGATATTGTTTATTATAATGGAAAATCTTTATCTGAAAAAACATTCAAAGAACGTACAGACATTTTAAGAAAAATAATAACTCCTCAAGAATATAAAATAATTCCATCCAAAATGATTGTTGCATCAACAGAAGAAGAAGTTGAAAAATTTTATAAGAAAGCTCTTAAAGATAATCAAGAAGGTGTTTTTTTCAAGAAGCTTGATTCAACATATAAATCTGGTAGAAGAGTTGGAAACTGGTTAAAATTAAAACCCTCTGAAAAAGATTTAGATTTAGTTATAACAGGTGCAGAATACGGAACAGGAAAAAGAAGTGGTTGGTTAAGCAGTTTTATTTTGTCTTGCAAAGGAAAAGAAAATTCAGAATTTCTTGAGATTGGAAAAGTTGGAACAGGAATTAAAGAAAAAGATGAGCAAGAAGGAGTTTCTTTTAATGAGCTAAATGATTTACTTAAGCCAATAATAATCAAAGAAGAAGGAAAAGATGTAAAAGTCAAACCAAAAATAATAGTAGCAGTGACTTATCAAGAAATTCAAAACTCTCCAAATTATAGTTCAGGATGGGCATTAAGATTTCCAAGAATAACAGCACTAAGACCAGATAAACCCATTTCAGAAATTGCAAGTTTAGAAGAAATAGAAAAAGATGTAGAAAGACAAAGAAGGAAATAATTTTAAAGACAAAAAAATTAAAATAAAAATGAAAAAGGGTCAAACAAATTTACCTGCAATTGTTTTATCTATTTTAGGGGGAATTACTTTAATTATTGCACTTTCATTTGTTTATATGTCTATAAACGGGCCTAATCACTCAAATGAATACTACCAAAAAATAGAAACTGGTGAGATAAAAAATCCGGTACAAGAATATTCTTTATCAATTGAAGAAAAGGATTTACAAAATACTGCAGAAAGAAAAATAATAATTGAAGCTAATCTAAGTGAAATTGATTCAATAGATATACAAAAAGAATTAATAAATTATGGAACAATAGTCCTGAAATTATACAATCTTCATAATATTCCTTTTACAAGTCAAACTCCTAAAATACAAATTGATATTGGAGATGTATCTTATTACCTAGAAGTAATTAATGGAAAGATTATACTCAAAGATGGGAAAGCTGTAGAACCAGATTTGAAGATAACTACAACCGAAGAAGAACTCTTTAAGATTATAGAAAATTCTAATTATGCTGAAGAGTCACTTTCATCTGGAAGAACAACTATAGAACCTGTTGCAAGCGACTTTGTTTTATTTTCAAAAGGATACTTGGAACTTGCTAAAGAACTTGAAGCAGCATAAATATAAACTCAGAATAGTTTAAATTTTCATGTCTGAAACTGAAGGTTATCTTTCACTAACACTAAAGATTATTTTAATAGTCTCAATAATAAGCGGAGTTTATAATCACCTCTGGCACATCGTTTCAACAGATTTTTTTCTTCTTATTCTAATGTTTGTTCCACAAATTGTAAAATCAAAATATGATATAAAATTTCCAGCTTTTTTTGAATGGTCTCTTTTAGTCTTTGCAGTAATTCTTCTCTTACTCGGAGATATAAGCGGTATAATTACTCCAATATTTTTTGGAATTTTCATTTCATTTTTAGGATTTATGATTCTTGCAATCCTCTATTCAACAAATCAAATAAAAAAGAATTATTTTTTGATTTTATTCTTTTCATTTAATTTTTCAATTGCTTTTGGTGTTGCCATAGAACTTGCAAAATATTATCTTAAAATTTTATTAAAATACCCCATTTCAGCAGATGGTTTAATGTATTCTATGCAAACACTAACATTTGTAGTTATAGGTGCGAGTATCTCTGTGATTATCGGTTTTGTATATATGAAATTTGAAAAGAGTCTTTTAAGAAATTTTTTCAAAGTGCTAACTGAAAAAAATCCAACATTATTTAAAAGAAGGATTGAAACTTCTAAAGAAGAACTAGATGAACTTCTTAAAAAAGGAGAAAATGAAAGAATAGAATTTAAATCTACATTCAGAACAAATCTTCATACAAATGAAATAGATAGAAAGATAGAATATTCTATCTTGAAAACTCTTGCAGCCTTCTTAAATTCAAAAGGAGGAATTTTGCTTGTAGGAATAAGCGATTCTAAAGAAATTGTAGGTCTAGAAAAAGATAATTTTGAAGATTTAGATAAATTCTCACTTCATATTACAAATTTAATAAAATCAAAGCTAGGAAAAAATGCTTCTCCATTAATTGATATAGAATTCTTGCAGATAGATGAAAAAAATATATTAAAATTAGAATGTAGACAAAGCAAAACTCCTGTCTTTATCCGTTCTCAGACAGATGAAGAAGAATTTTACATAAGAGCAGGACCTTCAAGTGTTCAGATAAAAGGAAGTGAATTATTAGAATATATTGAAAAAAATTTTAAGAGAAAGAGAGATTAATAAAAATCAACCCAACTTCCTTCTTCGTCAACTTCATTACCTTTATGTTTTATAACTCCAAAGAAATTTCTTCCGTCCCTTAACCATTGATACATTAATTTATCACCAGGATTTGATGGAAGCGAATCTATTTCTTTCCAACTTCTTGCCCAAAAAGCATTACCCTCATCACTTTCTTCTAATTCTCCAGAATAGTTAGTTGAGTAAAAAATATTGACCAAAAAATTATCTGGATTCGGCCAATTTGGAAAAATTCTATCTTTATTATCAAAAAGGATTGTTCCCCTAAGAATAGGATTAAGAGGTTCTATTCCTGTTTCATCTTCTGTTTCTCTTATAGTTGAGATTATTCTTCCATCAATGCTTTTCAAACCTTTTTCAGAAGGTTCTAATTTACCTCCTGGAAGAGTGCAATATCCTGAATTAGGGTCATTTTCTCTCTCAAATTTTTTTAACATTAAAATTCCATTATAAGAATTAATATAGCACATAGTTCCATATTTCATAATTATTTAGGAAAAAACAAATTAATAAGCATTTATTTCATAAAAAATACATATAAGATTATAAAATCCTCTCTCGCTGCTCCGACGAACAACCAAAAAGCTTTATAAAGGGTAATTTCATTTATAAATAAAGAAAATGGCATCTGGACAAAGCAATTACAAGATACAGAATATAGTTGCAACTGCTTCTTTAGGAAAGCCTGTCCCACTAACAAAATTAGCAAGAACACAGCCAAATACAGAATATAATCCTGAAACTTTCCCAGGATTGGTTTTGAGAATTAAAGAACCAAAATCAGCTGTTTTAGTATTCTCATCAGGAAATTTAGTATGTACAGGAACAAAGTCTTTAACACAAGTTAGAGAAGTAATTGATGCTGTTATAAAACAACTTAAGAAAATAAGTGTAAATATTACAGGAAAACCAAAAATAACTGTTCAAAATATAGTTGCTTCTGGAAGCATTGAACTTAAGTTAAACCTTAACTTCTTAGCTCTTGAAATGGAAAATACAGAATACGAACCTGAACAATTCCCAGGTCTAGTTTACAAACTTATTGAACCTACAGCAACTTTCCTTTTATTCTCAAACGGGAAACTTGTATGTACAGGAACAAAGAACAAACAACAGCTTGAAGATAGCATGGACCAGCTTTTAAAGAATGTTAAAGCTGCTTTAAAGAATTACAAATAAGCCTTTTTCTATATACTTGATTTAATACATTTTATAGTACACACAAATTTATAAAAAAGACATTTTTCTCTAAAAACTATGGATGAAGGGGGTTATTTGGAGGAAGAGTATTCTAACACAGGAACAGCAGCTAATTCTGAAGCAGAGCAAAAAAGGAAATCCAAATCTGAAGATTTAATTATTGAAGCAAAGAATTTTTTTAATTTTAATAAAGAAGATTTAGGAGAATCAATTAGAAAAAAGACAAATGTAGTTTTCTTAGATTTTATGAAATTAACTGAGTTTTCAAATAAACTCTCAGATGAAATAATTGTAAATCCTGAAGAAACATTAAGTGTAATTGAACTTGCAGTTGAAGAGTTAGGATTAGTAAAAAATGCACGTGTAAGATTAAGAAATCTATCAGAATCGCACGGAATAAAAATAAGAAATATTCGTTCAAAACACCTTAACGAATTGGTTATTCTTGAAGGAATTATAAGACAGGCTTCTGATGTTCGTCCGCAGGTTGTAAATGCTAAATTTGAATGCCCAAGTTGTGGAACAGTTATTTCTGTTTTGCAAATTGAAAAAAAATTCAGAGAACCTTCTAGATGTTCGTGTGGTAGAAGAGGAGGATTTAGACTTGTTTCAAAAGATATGGTTGATACCCAAAGATTAGTAATTGAAGAATCTCCAGAATCTCTTACTGGAGGAGAACAGCCAAAGAGAATAAACATTTTTGTTAAAGAAGATTTAGTTGAACCAAAAATGGAAGATAAAACAACTCCTGGAGCAAAAGTAAAAGTTATTGGAATCCTAAAAGAAGTTCCTGTTCCACTACCAACAGGAGGACTTTCAACAAGATTCGAATTAGCAGTTGAAGCAAATAATTTAATTCCAATGGAAGAAACTTTTGAGGAATTGGATATTACAGATGAAGATGAAAGGCAAATCCAAGAATTATCCGAAAACCCAAGAATTTTTGAAGATTTAGCAAAAAGTATTGCACCAAGTGTTTGGGGTTATGAAGAAATAAAGAAAGCATTAATCTTGCAATTATTTGGAGGAGTTCAAAAACAAATGACTGATGGTTCAAAATCAAGAGGAGATATTCATATCCTATTAATTGGAGACCCCGGAGTAGCTAAATCGGTAACACTAGTTTTCATGTCTAACATTTCTCCAAAAGGAAGATATGTTGTTGGTAAATCTGCATCAGGTGCAGGACTTACTGCAACAGTAGTTAGAGACGAATATCTTAAAGGATGGAGTTTAGAAGCAGGAGCAATGGTTTTAGCAAATAAAGGATTAGTTTGCATTGATGAATTAGAAAAAATGGATCCCCAAGATAGAAGCGCCATGCACGAAGCTATGGAGCAGCAAACAGTAACTATCTCAAAAGCAAATGTTCAGGCATCATTGAAAGCACAAACTTCTGTTCTTGCTGCAGCAAATCCAAAGTTTGGTAGATTTGACCCATTTATGCCAATACCTCAACAAATAGATTTACCTCCAACACTTATAAACAGATTTGATATTATTTTTACACTAAGAGATTTGCCTGACAGAAATAAAGATGAAAGAATTGCAGCACATGTTTTAAGAGAACATCAAAAAGAGAATAAAGAAACTTTAATTGATTCTATACTACTTAGAAAATATGTTGCTTATGCTAAACAAAAAATTAATCCAAGATTAAGCTCTGATGCAGTTGATGAATTAAAAAAATTCTATGTTGATTTAAGAAATAGGCCAGTTTCATCTGAAAGTGCAATGAGACCAATTCCAATTTCAGCAAGACAGTTACAAGCTTTAATAAGAATGGCAGAAGCCTCTGCAAGATTAAGATTAAGTGAATCTGTTACAAGAGATGATGCAAAAATTGCAGTTGAATTAATGAAATATTACCTTATGCAGGTGGGTTATGATTACGAATCCAAAACTTTTGATATTGACAAAATATCAGGTAAATTTTCATCTTCACAAAGAAATAAAATATTAATTGTAAAAGAAGCAATAACTGCATTAGAAAGCAAAATGGGAAAAATGATTCCTTATGAAGAACTTGAAAAAGAACTTCAGGAAAAAATAAGTAAAGATGAATTAGAAGAAATGGTAAATAGACTAATAAGGGATAATGAGATTTATCGTCCAAAAAAAGGATATATTGGTGTATTTTAACCATAAAAACTTATAAACTAAATTTAATTTCAAAAATAAAAATGGCTGAAGAAGGACAATTCAAAAGAAACATTGCATTCAAATTCAAAATCGGAGATATACTTTTAGGAAAAGCAGTTATGGATGGAGAAAGATTCTCCTTTTTAGAATTAGGAAATAAAAAAATTGTCAGAGTTAATGTTATTGGAAACATTGTAGATAAATATGAAAGTGATGGTGAAAGGAAATACATTTTTTTTAAGTTAGACGATGGCTCAGGACAGATTAGTTTGAAAGTTTTTGGAGATGATATTGCAAAATTCAAAAGCATTACACAAGGATTAACTGTTTTAGTTATAGGAACATTACGTCATTGGAACAATGAAACCTATATTCAACCAGAAATAATTCGTGAGCAAAATACAAAATATCTTTTAGTAAGAAAACTTGAATTGGAAAAAAATCAAACTAATTTACAAAAGACAGCTCCTCTAGAAAAAAGCAAAATAGTTGCAATAAAAGATAGTATAATTTCATTAATCAAAGAATCTGAAGAACAAGGCGGAATAGAAAAAGACCAAATTATAATAAAATTAAAAGATGTTTCTCCTGATATAATTAATCAAGAAATAAAAAAATTCCTAGAAGAAGGAATAATATTTGAACCTCGTCCTGGAAAAGTTAGATATTTAGGTTAAAGTGCAATAATTCTTAAAAACAACTGCTCAATCGGAAATTAATGAAGGAAAGAACATTCAATTCTTTTATGCCGCGAGTAAATGAAAAATGGGCAGCAGCTGTTTTATCAATGCAGTTAGGTAACCCGCATAAAGGGCCAGATTTAATTGATTCTGAAAAAACTGTAGAAGTAAAATTCAAAATGTTATATCCTGATGGAAAATATGCCCATAAATGCTGGAGAGTTTTAGAAGAACAATTAAATTATAATAAATTATTTCCAGAGATTTATTGGGGATTAGGATTTTATTATGTCAATAAAAAAAATGTGAATCAAATAAATCAAAATGAACTTGAAAAGATAACAAATTACAGAGAACTCTATCTAGTAAAATGGGATTGGATGAATCAATTTGAAAGCTACCATCATACTGGAAAAACTGAAAAATCAGGTTGGGATTATTTTATGAGATTTCCAAAATTTAGATTAATCCCAAAAGTAATTTCTGAGATAGAAGTAGACAATGGGAAGATATTTTTTACAGAAGGGGTAAATCCAGATAGATTTACAATAAACAAAAATACAATTCAACCAAATACTTATAAAGACACTCCTTTTTAGAAATCCATGACAGATTATGAAAATTTACTTGAAGAAGCTTATTCAAAAGTTAAAGTAGTTGAAACAAAAAGAGAAAGATTTGAAATTCCTGCAGTTGAAGGACACATTGAAGGTAAAAAGACAATAATCACAAATTTCCTTACAATTACTTCTTATTTAAGAAGAGACCCAGAACACTTTCAAAAGTATATTCTAAAAGAATTAGCAACATCTGGACAAAGAGAAGGGGACAGACTTGTTCTAAATAATAAAATTCCAAGTTCAAAAATAAACGCTAAAATTGAACAGTACACAAAAGAATTTGTTATGTGCAAAGAATGCGGGAAGCCAGACACTGAATTAAACAAAGAAAATAGATTAACATTTATTCATTGTTTAGCATGTGGCGCAAAGCATCCAGTTAGGGATAAAATTTAATTTTAAGTTATCTGTAACAGTCTTTTTATTATATCAATAAGTTGCTCAATGCTGTAACCACTAGAATTATAATGATTTTACCTCAATAACTAATCTAAATTAATTAAATCTCTATTTCAAAAATAAAAAACAATAAAAAACCATCAACATAAATATTTATAAAACAAAATTTCGTGAATTTTATATTCAATTAAATCAAAGGAGGCAAAAAATGGTTGAAGCTTATTGTGTAAAATGCAAAAAGAAAGGACAGAAGATGAAAGATGCTGTAATGACTCAGACTGCAAGAGGCGGATTTATGGCAAAAGGAAAATGTCCTGATTGTGGAACAGCTATGTGCGCTATGATGTCTGCAGTTAATGCGGATAAGGCGATAAAAGCAGGTGAAGCAAAAAAAGGTTACTAAGTTAGAATGTTTGTAAATGTAATAAAATCCTATAGGGATGTTGTAGCAGTTTGCGATAAAGAACTGCTAGGAAAAAGATTTGAAGAAGGAAAATTCCAGCTAGATATCAAAGAAAATTTCTTCAAAGGGAAAGAAGCTTCAAAAGAAGAAGTTTTAGAAATTATGAAAGATATGAAACTTGAGGATTCTACATTTAATATTGTTGGTGAAAAAGCAATTTCTACTGCACTAAAAGCAGGGATAATAACAAAAGAAAGCATAGGAAAAATATGCGGTATTCCATTTGCTCTTGTTCTAATATAAAATGAAAGAAGAAGGAAATAAATTAAAAGTGAAAATTAATTTAAACGAAGATAAAATTTCAGAATATTCTATTCAAGCTCAATGGGCAGAATTCATAGAATTAAAAAAAATAATTCTTGAACATTATAAAAAGAAGAAATCTCCCCTGAAAATACTTGATTTAGGTTGTGGAAAATGTAGAATATTAAAACACTTAGTAAAAATTAAAGAAATTTGGGATGTAGTTGAGAGTTATGAAGGAGTAGACGTTTCTCCTGTTTCAATAGAGATATCCAATAAAATGATTCAGGGACTTAAGATTGAAAAAAAAGCATCTGTAAAATTAATGAATGCTATTGAATTGAAAACACTAAACAAAAAATATGATTTGATAATCTCCACAGGATTTACTGCAGGACACTTTTATCCGTTTGATTTTGATTTTAAAAATTTCAAACCAGGATATGATTTATCTTCAAATGATAAGTTTACTATGATTTTTCAACAAGCATATAATTTACTTAACTCCAATGGAGAGATGATAATTGGCACGGTTTATATTGATAATGACTCAACAAGAAAAAAACAAGAAGAATTTTATAAAAGTCTTGGAAGAACAATTATAACAAATGAAAAAGATTCTTTTATTGCTACAAAAAGCAAACACTGGTCACAAAGATTTACAAAACAAAAAATTTACAATTATCTAAACTTTATTTCAAAAATGAAAATAAGTTTTATTCCATTAGATAATTATGATTATGCGATGATGGTACGAATAAAAAAAGACTATTTTTAATTGAAATACATTTTATTTCCTATAAGTTTATAAAACAATTATTGTTGCTTTAATTATGCCAGAAGACGAAGAATTTGATGAAGAAGTTTCAGAAGAAGAAAACACTGAAAATTCAGAAGGCGAAGTAAAAATAGCTAGGGCAAAGATACCTAGAGGAGAAGAAGTAATTGGGATTATTGAAGAAAGACTTGGCGGAAATAAAATGAAAGTTAAATGCCTTGACGGAAAAACAAGAAATTCTAGAGTTCCTGGAAGATTAAAAAGAAAACTTTGGTTAAGACCAGGAGATGTAGTATTAATTGAACCTTGGGAACTTGACAAAACAAAAGGGGATGTAATTTTCAAATACCCTTCAAATCAGATTGAATGGTTAAAAAGAAACGGATATCTTAAAACAGAAGAAACAGAATTTTAATTTACATAAAAAGAGAGTTATCTGTAATAGCAATTAGTTATATTTTATATCTAATAAAATTGAACATCTGCCTATCAAACGCATCAATGGTTGCTATTAACATTAATCCTCTTTTAATAATTAAATCCCAATATTTATTAATACAATTTTCATATATAAATAATGAAAAAGGGTGATAAAAAGGGACTTTCGTCAATAATAGCTACTCTTTTAATTATACTTCTTGTAATCATCTCAATTGTAATTGTCTGGCAAGTAATCAAGAATCTTGTTAAAGAAAAATCAGAAGAAGTAGGTTTTGATCAATTTACTATTGATTTGGAAATAGTTTCTGTAAAACAAAATACAAATGATGTAGATATAAAGGTTAAAAGAAATCCGGGTGAAGGAGAAATTCAAGGATTAGTTTTTGTCATTTTTGATGGAGAAGAAACTCATGTATTTGAACAAAAAAATGTAAGTCTAAAAGAAATGGAAATGAAAACATTTAAAGTAGCTTATACAGGAGAGATAGTTAGAGTTTCTGTTTATCCATTATTTCCAAAAGGTGCTGGAGGAGAAGGAGGAACTATACAGGGAGATGTAGGAGATACATACATCCCGGGGGGAACAGAAGATGGGGATACTACTTGTACTCCTGATTGCACAAATTCTTTAGGAGAAGAACTAATGTGCGGTCCATCTGAAAATGGATGCGGAGGAGGAAGCGCATGTGGAACTTGTGCAGAAGGAAGTTGTTATTTAGGATTAATCTGTTGCCCAGCAGGATATCATTCTATTGATGGAGAAACTTGTATTGTAGATTGCAATCCAATTACAAATTGTTTAGGAAAACAATGTGGTGACGATGGATGCGGAGGAACTTGCTTACCAGGTTGTGAAAGCTTTGGTCCTGCCTTCTTATGTAATGCAAGCCAATTATGTGAAGAGTGTACCCAAGTTTGTGGAGCAAGAGAGTGTGGCGAGGAACCAAATGGATGCGGAACTTGTGGAGAGTGTAATCTGCTTTATAATGACAGTTATAATTGTAATACAGATACTTACCTATGTGAAATGTGTACTCCGGATTGTACAGATATAGAATGTGGAATTTCATTAAATCACTGTGGATTCTGCGGACCAAATCCAGATGGAAGCTGTTTAATCCCTACGGATGAATGCATAGATGGAATTTGTGTTCCTCCAGAAAGTGTACAAAATTCAGGAGTAATTTTCTCTGTCTGGCCTATTGGAGTTGGAAAAATATTTGATAGCGAAGACTTAAACAAAACAATTGCAGACGGATATTTCAATAATTATTGGGTAAAATTCCCTGGAAGTGCTGAAATAGATTGCATAAGAATAGAAAAATTTGTAGTTCCAAATACAGATCCTGCACTTCAGGAAATATACAATCGTAGTTATATAAGGTTGCTAACTTATTCAAGTAACATCCAACCAGGCGATAATTATGAGATTTGGGAAACTTACCAGAGTTGCAGTAATAGTTAAACTTATTAATTAAAATTCTTTTTTCCAAATATGAAAACACTGATAATTACAAAAGTCCCAAGAATAATCAAGAATAAGGACAGACTTGAGAATGAATTAAATATAAAGATAGAAATTAATGGGAAAGAAATAAAAATTGAAGGTAAACCTGAAGAAGAATATCTGGCAGAAAAAGTATTAGAAGCATTAGATTTTGGATTTCCACTTCAAGAAGCACTTTCTATACAAAAAGAAGATTTATTCTTTGAGACAATTAATATAAAAGATTATACAACTCAAAAAAACTTTGAAAGAATAAGAGGAAGAGTAATTGGTAAAGAAGGAAAAGCATTGAAAACTATAAGCAGTTTAGGAAATTGCTCAATAGAAATTCTAGGAAATAAGATAGGCATTATAGGAGATTCTGAGAATATAAAAAGAGTTGAAGAAGCATGTAAACTCTTAATAAAAGGAACAAAGCATGGGAATGTATATGCTTATCTAGAAAGCCATAAACCAGAACCGATTTATGATTTGGGGTTAAAAGAAGCTAAAAAAACACGAAAAAAGAAGAAACAATAATTTTAAATAAGGTTCTAAATTTCAATTCTCAAGAGCATGGCCTGGTAGCTCAGTTGGTTAGAGCGCACGACTGTTAATCGTGAAGTCGCAGGTTCGAGTCCTGCCCGGGCCGTTCAAAACCTTTTTAATTTAATTCTCATTTAATATAAAATGGAAACTAAAAAAGAAAAAGTACTTTTAGCAATGTCTGGAGGTGTTGATTCTAGCATAGCTGCATTACTTCTACAAAAACAAGGATATGAAGTAATAGGAGCCTTCATGAAAAATTGGAGTGATACAAAAGATCCTTTAACTGGAAAATGTGCTTGGAGAACAGAAAGAAAAATGGCAATTAAAATATGTTCACAATTAGAAATTCCTCTTATTACACTTGACTTTGAAAAGCAATACAGAAAAGAAGTAATAGAAAAAATGTTTGAAAAATACAAAAAAGGAATTACTCCAAACCCTGATATTGACTGTAATCAAAAGATAAAATTCCCTTTATTATTAAAAGAAGCAAAAAAAAGAAAGATTAATTTAATTGCAACAGGGCACTATGCACGTGTTAAGCATAATAAGAAAGACAAAAATTACGAATTATATAGGGGAAAAGACGAGTCTAAAGACCAATCTTACTTTCTGTATAAAATAATTCAAGAAGAATTAGCTCATTGTTTATTTCCAATTGGAGAATACACTAAAGAGCAAATAAGAGAAATAGCACACAAAAACAATTTTCCAAACTATGCTAAAAAAGGAACTGTTGGAATTTGTTTTGTTGGAAAAGTCAACCTTAAACAATTTCTCCAAAGAAAAATCAAACCAAAAAAAGGAAAAATATTGGACCCAAATGGAGAAGTTATTGGTGAACACGACGGAATATTTTATTATACAATAGGACAGAGATTAGGACCAAGATATGGTTTTGAAATTGATAGAGGAGATAAGCACAAACCTTCAAAATGGTATGTTGCAAAGAAAATTCCTGAAAAAAACATTATAATTGCTGCTCCAGAAAATCATCAACTAAACTTTAGGAAAGAAATAATTGTAAAAGATTTGCATCTAATTTCTAAAAAAGAAAATTCATTCAAAAATAAGAAATCAAGAGTTTTTTCTAGAATAAGGCATGTTGGTGAATTACTACCTAGCACATTGATTTATAATAAAAAAAGGAAAAATTTCTCTGTAATATTAGATGAACCAATAACAGGAGTTAGCGAAGGGCAAGCAATTGTTTTATATGAAAAAGAGAATGTTTTAGGCGGCGGAGAAATTAATTTTTAATTAGTTGTTGTTAAGGTTGGATAGTAATTAGTGCTATCTCCATAAATAGTGCCATAACAATGATACTTTTCTCTATCTTCACTTGAACCAGAAAAGTATCCTTCTTTCCATCCTTTAACTATAGGTACCCAATCCAAAATAGGATAATAACATATAGAATACTTGCCTATTAAGTAGTTAAGCTGTAAATTTGCTTCAGCTTGTTGATTGTATATCTGTTCCTGAGTTAATCCTTCTGCTAATAATTGTTGAACTAATTTTGGAGTATAGTATGCGTTTAAATTTTCAGTCCTTGTATAAATTGTGCAATTTCCAACTTCATTTAATCCTCTTATTTCATAATAAGTACTTGAGTTTTGAACAACTCCCATATCAAGAAGGTCTCCAGAAAAATTACATAAAATATTCGCTTGAGTAGAACACGATTGTGATGCATATATAAAAGAATCTATATTTTTATTGCAAACAAAAGAAAATTGAGGAGGCAATTCATCTGGATTTAAAACTTCAACTGTTCTACTTACAATACCCTTACAACAAGAAATATTTGTTCCATTGTACAAAATATTCGTCCTATCTGTGCAAATATGTGTTTCATTATTCTCAAAGAAATAATATTTGTGAATTGAACAAAATTGCAAATTTGAATAAATCTTTAAACACTCTCCAGTGCAACAGGTTCTAGCACTATCTGAAAAAGTACCTGTTTTACAATAATAACCTTCTTTTTCAATGCATTTATGAGTATTTGAAGGGCAAATAGATTGGTTTATAGTCAAATTTGACTCGCTAGAATTGCTTTGAATATCTTCTAATTGAGTTTGGTTTTGATTAGAATTATTCTTTGTAATGTTTGAAAGATTACGTAAAGAAGTTCCTTCTTGTTCATTATCTGTTTCAGTGCATGCTCTTTTCAATTCTGGCCTATCAAAATAAGTTTGACAGAAATTCATATCAGTACAAGATCTCATCTGTTTTCCAAAGCTGCATTTTGACCAAGATTGGCACTTCCACTCTTCTCTACACATTTGGGCCCTCATTTTTATTATAGAAACAGTTGCAGTTTGTTTTTTCCCACTTTCTATTTTAACTAACTTAACTTTCAATTCAGTTATATTATCTCCATTTAAATCAACTTCTTTAGCCTCTCCTATTTTAAGAGTTAAATTTACTGGTTCACTTGAAATAGTAACTCCAATAAAATCTGCTCCAACCATATCTATCTTAAGTCCATGCTCTTCCTCATTCAATTCAAATTTAACAGCTTCGGTTTCTCCTACTTCAACAGCGACTCCTTCAATTATCTTATCGCTTGAAATAGTTTTATGTCCACTAAAAATAATAACGCATACTATAAGAATCATAACTAAGATTATACTAAAAAAAAGAAACCAGAATAATTTATTTGAATGATAATTATCAACCTCTGCAATTTCTTTCGCCTCTTCTAGGTAATCATCCATAATTTAATCACGATTATTTTATTTAAATATTTATTATTTTTAATCATTTTATATTATAATACAAATAATTTTTAAACTCCTTCTTCCTTATTAAAAAATGGATTTAGATAAAGCAATTCATTCAAGAAGAAGTGTGAAAAAATTCAATTCAAAAAAACCTGATTGGAGAACAATAATTGAATGTATAGAATCTATGAGATATGCTCCGATGGCAGGAAACAATTTTACATTAAAAGCAATTCTTGTAGATGATGAATCTAAAATTCAAAAGTTAGCTGATGCTGCACAACAAGATTTTTTCAAAGATGCTAAATATGCTGTAGTTATCTGTACCAATTCTGGAAGAACAGAAATTGCTTATGAAGAAAGAGGGAAAGTTTATGTAAGGCAACAAGCAGGAGCAGGGATTCAAAATTTCTTGTTAAAACTAACAGAAGCAGGATTATCAACTTGCTGGGTTGGACATTTTGTTGATGAAGAAGTAAAAGCAATTTTAGGCATTCCAAAAGATATTCATGTTGAAGCAATTTTTCCAATAGGTTATTCACTAAAAAAACCAGATGAAAAAAGATTGCTTGAATTAGATCAATTCTTGTATTTTAACAAGTACAAAAATAGAAAGATGAATAAAGTTCCAACAGTTGATGCTTAATTCTTAAATTAATGGAAAGGGTCGTTACAAGTAGGGTGATAATCGTCCCATAAAGCAAATTTATCTGCATGAGGAGTATAAACTCTTACAAAATCTTTCCTTTGATATTCCTCTAATTCTTCTTCACTAACTATAGCATTTCCAGTAATTATATTTTTAACAAAATTCCTATAATTACCAGTTAATTTGTGATAATCCATAATCAATTGTCTATTATCTAAGATAAATTTATTTTCATCTTTTGGATTTTTCTTCTCAGCTAATCTTATTCTTTTAGAGACACAGATAGAAGCTAAATCAATTGGCAATTCTAATATTTCTGGAGCAATTCTCTCTTTAATAAATTCATCCATACTCATAATAATATAAATAAAATTCTTCTTTATATTAATTATTCTTCTCAAAAATATATTAAAAAAAGTTTCCCGAGGGGAAAATCCCCTCAAAAGGATAATAAAAATAAATTAAAATTAAGTTTTTAGAGCGGTTTATCTCCAAACCTCTATTCCCAAGTCACTCATTTCTCTTGAACCATGGGAAACAGGTTGGTCATCAAAATCCTTACCCAAAACATAAGGAGATTTAACTCCTGTCATAATTGTTATTACTCTAACTCTACCAGCAAATTCTTTGCTAATTCTAGCTCCAATAATAACCTGTGCTTCTGGGCCAAGATTTTCAGATACTGTTCTACCAATAAGATCAAACTCTTCTAACTTTAAGTCAGGTCCACAAGTTACGTGAATCAATGCTCCGCTAGCACCTCTGTAATCCACATCAAGTAGAGGATGAGTAAGGGCTTGCCTAACTGCTTCATTAACTTTGTCCTGAGAGTCGCTTTCACCAATACCAATAACTGAAACTCCGCCGTTCTTCATAATTGAAGAAACATCAGCATAGTCTAGGTTGATTAAACTTGGTAAAGTAATTGTTTCAACAATACCTTTAATCATAGTAGAAACAAGTTCATTTGCAACTGCAAATGCCTGTTCAATTGGTAACTGTCCAGCTATGTCTACAAGTCTGTTATTATCTAGAACAATACATGTATCAGTAACCTCTCTTAATTCTTGCAATCCAAATTCTGCTTTGTCAACTCTTGCTTTTTCAGATTCAAAAGGCATTGTAACAACACCAATAACTACTGCCCCTGTTTCTTTAGCAACTTGAGCAACTACTGGAGCTGCACCTGTTCCTGTTCCACCACCCATACCAGCTAATACGAAAACCATATCAGCACTACCAACTGCCTTCTTAATTTCAGATAGAGCTTCTTTAGCAGCCTCTCTACCAATCTTAGGTCTTCCACCTGCTCCAAGTCCTCTTGTTAATTCCTTACCAATAAGGATCTTTTCATCAGATTTAGTTACACTAAGGTGAAGTGCATCAGTATTACAAGCATAGATTGTAGCACCACTTATACCTTTATTGAAAAGCCAAGTAACTGCATTACTTCCCATACCACCACATCCGATTACTTTAATATTAGCCTTACCAGCTTTAAGTTCATCGAAGTTGATACTATGAGTTGCAGTATTTGCGATTGCTTCTTTTGCAAAATCTAATACCATCTTTTTACCTCCTTCTCCATTGTATAAAATTCTGATATGCAGAATTTACTAAAATCATTATATTATTCTTTATAAAAATTGTGGGAGTAAAAAAACAGGTTTTTTTGGGTATTTTTACAGTTTTTTAACATTATTTTTAAGAAAATAAATGCTTAAATAAAATAAGACAGTAAATAAATTATGCAAAATGAGATAATTTACATTCAAAATATAAAATTATACTTCTTAGAAGAATACGGAAATCAATTTAAAATAAATTTACCAGAAGATGGAATTAAATATGTAAAAAATATTGAACCAATAGGTCTGCCTTTTGGGATATTAACAGAAAATATTCAAAAAAGAGTTTCTTTATCTGACAATCCTTTTAAGTATACTCCAGAATTTAAAGAATTAGTAAACAATATAAGAATTGCAAGTTCATTGGAGTACTATCTAAACAAGGCAAAAATAGAACACACTTTATCAAAAAGAGAAGAAAATACTTTACAAAATTTAGGATTTACAGCAGGAGAAGCATTAAAAAATATTGTCCCTTGCCAATTTTATTTAATAAAAGATAATCTAATTATTTGAAACTCTTCTCCAATTTCTTAATTTTTTCCCATCCTCTTTGAAGTTTTTCATTTGACATCTTAACAATTAATTCTAAAAATTCATCACTAACAAGAACTTTTTCATTTTTTATAATTGGGAACTCCATTCTATCGCTACTATTTAATTCAACAATGAAATTTTTATCTGCAGTTAAAATGCTGCTTCTCTTAAATCCAATAAATTTTGCTTTTTCCAAAATAAAAGTAGCATCTTTTAACTCCCTGCAAGCAATATGAATTATAGGGGGTTCAACCTTGAATTTTATTATACCATTTTTTAATAAATTTTTCAATTCTTCTTTCAATTCTCCAACACCAATTTTATCATGCCATGTTTTCAAGAATAAATCTTTTCCTTTTTTCTCCTGCTCAATCATTAATATTATTCTACCAGAACAACTACTAGTAGTATAAAAATTTGGAAGAGAATTTATCTTTTTACATAATTTAGAAATTTTTTCATCCCATCCTCCAATTGAAGATTTATCTGTCTTCAATAAAACAGCATCTTTTCTCTGAATAAATCTATCTCTCATAATATAAAACAATTTAACAGGAATTTAAATCTATTGAAGAATACTCTAAGCATTATTTCATCTTGCGTAATTCTCTTCTAATTAAAAAATTAGTTAATTTTGGATGCCTTCTACAAAAGTATTCAATTTTGCTTGAAGATTTATGTGCAGAATCATAATTTTTTCCTTTTGCCATCAAATTTCTTTCATGAAGTTCATGCAAAAGAACAAAAGGAATTTCATTCAAGGAAATATCATCATCTATCCAAACTTCTCTTTCTGGTATAAAACTGTAAACCTTATCATGCCCGCCTTCAGTAAAATCTAGGAAGAATAAATCTCTTACAATCTCTCCATTAACAATCCAAATTTTAATTTTTTTATTCTGATAATGATTCAAAAGTTTTTTATGAATAGTAGCAATAACATTTCCTTTTGCTTTTTTTATTTTAATTTCCTTTTTCATCAACCTTGATTTGCTTCTTTCTCTCTTTTCAATTTTATCTGCAAATGCAGCAGCTTTGCTTTGACTAATACCTTTAGAAACCAATCTATGCATAACCAACATAGAATCAATAAAATATTTCTCTTCTCCAGGATTTCTTTCTTTATCAATCCAAAATTCTTTTTCTGGAATAAACTTAAATTGGTAATGCTGACCATAATTTGTAAATTCTTCTTCTACATTATCTCTAATATATTTTCCATCAACAATCCAAACCTTAAAACCAGCTATTTCAGAAAATTTCCTAAGATAAACTTTTGATATCTCACCTGTTTTTTTCATTTTGTTTCTTACCTAATTCTAGAAGTAAATTATTTTTAAATTTATTCAAATCTTTTTTCATGATGACACATGAAGCTGCCCTTGCATGTCCCCCTCCATCTGCGTTTTTTAAGTTTTTAACACAAGTTTTAAGGATTTCCCCAAGATTTACTTCTCCAGTCTGATTTCTTGCACTTAATTTTATAAATCCTTTCTTCTCTGGAATATCTGAAGCAAATAAAACCGTATTTGTCCTAAAATATTCATCGGATAATTTACTAGATACCTTAGAAGCTATATTATACTTGGGATTGCCATAATAAAAATTTAATCTTTGTTCTGAAAATATTTCTACTTCTCCCTTAAACTTATCAATCCATTTATCAATTTCTTTTCTAACAATATTCCCCGACTTATTAAGTTCTTTCAGATTATTCTTTAATACTAAATCATAAACTTTCTTAAAATTTGGAGAATAATAAGTTAGAGAATTATCAATTGTCTTTCCAATCTCTCCAGGTTTAGAATTCCAAATCGACTCATTTTTTTTAATTTTGGGATAAATACTTTGAATAAACTTAAAATTTTCTTCACCCTTATCCCAAGTATAATCTGTAATCATTGCTGCACAAACTAACCACTCAAGAAATTTTGTATCAAAATAGTTCCCATTCTTAGCCAAATCAAAAAGAGTATGTGTAGAACAATAAGATCCTTCTGTTTTAATAAAATTAGAAGAGTCTTTTAATTGAGTATTTAATGGATGATGGTCAATTACGAATATCTTTGATTTATTTCTTAGTTTTTCAAAATCTTTTAAATAACTATCTGCGTTCCAATCTGTAAAAAATAAAATATCTCTCTTCTTATTTATAATACTCTTAAGTGCTCCCGGGCCATAATTTAAAAATTCTATTGAATTTACCTTAAGATTCTTTGACTCAAGTATTTTTTGCAAAAAAACAGTAGATGCCAATCCATCTAAATCAATATGGGTTACTATTCCTATTTTGTCTTTTTTATTTAAGGAATCAACAAAATCATAAAACATATTTTCAGAACCAAGGAGATATCTGTTCATTTTTTCTCCAATATCTCACATCTAATATTATTTTCTTCACACAATTCTTTAAACTCCTTAGCATCTTCATTTGTTCCTACAATTGAACCATAATGCATAGGAATTGCGATAGTTGGCTTAATCAACTTTGCAGCTTCTGCAGCTTCTTCAGCATTCATCGTAAATCTCCCTCCAATTGGAAAAAGGGCAATAAATTCTTTTCCAGGTTGTTTATACCCAGTAAGTTTTTGCATCTCTGGAATTAAATCACTATCTCCGGCATGATAAATAATTAAATTATTTATTTTTAGAAGATAACCTACCCAGTTTTCATCTTTTGGGTGAAAATGTTTATCCACATTATAAGCAGGTATCAAAGAAATTTTTATATCACCTATATCCAACTCCTGCCCAGGTTCAACAACTTCCATTTTTATTGGAACATTAAATCTTGTAATCTTGCTCTGACAATCTGCAGTCATAACAATCTTAGTTCCTTCCTGAACAATTTTCTCAATATCTGCAACACTGCAATGATCATAATGGCTATGTGTGATCAAAATTATGTCTGCTTTTTCCATACCCTCTTTTAAATTATAAGGATCAATGTAAACCTTTTTGGAATTTTTAATAAAAAAACCAGAATGTCCAAGCCATTTAAGCTCAACTTCTCCTATTTTCATTTATTTAAATAAATAAGGAGATTTTTAAAGATTATTAATAAAAAGTAAATAAATTAGGAGAAAAAAATAAAAAATAAATTCCTAATTAGTAGTCTTCATCGCCAGAATCAAAACTAGAATCATCGTCTTCATCCATCATTTCATCATCGTCATCTTCTAGTTCTTCTTCCTCTTCTTTGATTTTAGGCATCTTATTCCTCCAAATTTAAATAACATCATTTTCCTTCAAAGATTTTTAAATCTATCGATACACTGCAAAATAGATAAAGAAGTGTGGAAAAGTTTAAAAAAGAATAGTTAGTGGATGCACTATGGCAAACTCATACGTTGATGCTTTAAGAGGTAAAGAAAATAAGACTCCAACAATAATGTCTCCAAAAAGAATGATTGTTAAGGAACAAAAAGAGAGATGCTATATGTGTGAAAAATCACTTTCTAATCTTATGTGTTATTTTGCTGAAATTGAAGGGCCAGATATGAATACAGGTTTGCCTTCAAAAGGAACACGAGCAATTTGTTCTTCATGTTTTTTTAGCTTAGGAAAAAATCCAGTTAAGGAAGTTAAAAAACCAGTAATGAAAGCAATAGAAAGAGAAAAACAAAAGAAAGATAAAGAAGAAGCAGAAGAACAGAATCTTTTTAGAGAATTAAGACTTAAGCACAACACAAAAGACGAAATGTATGATCAGTGGAAGTAAAATTATTTTTATTTATACAATTCTATCAATACGGGTTATCTGTAACAGTCAATTGAATTTATTATAAGTCGCTGATACATGATTTTACTAGAGAATAACTTTAATTCACAATAACTATTTTAAAAAATTTAAGGAGTATATCTTGTCATTGTTCTTGGGAATGCAATTGCATCTTTTATTGTATCAAGTCCACATATCCAAGAAACAATTCTTTCAACACCCATTCCAAATCCACCATGTGGAACACTTCCGTATTTTCTTGTATCTAAGTAAAAAGCATATTGGTCTAACTTCTCTCCCATTTCAAGAAGTTTCTTTTTAATTTTTTCAGGGTCTGCTTCTCTCTCGCTTCCACCAATTAATTCTCCATATCCTTCTGGCCCAATAAAATCACATCCATTTACAACTTTTGGATTTCCTTCTGTCTCTTTCATATAAAATGCTTTAACTTCCTTAGGATAATTTGTAACAATTACAGGAGTATCATACAACTTACTTAATTCATCTTCTTCTATTGTCCTCAAATCTTTTCCCCAAGGTATTTTTATTTTAGCTTTATCCTTTAAAATTTTTAAAGCATCATCGTAAGTTATTCTTGGGAAAGGCTTTTTTACAGTAGGTTCAAGTTTTTTCAAATCTCTTTCTAAAATTTCCAATTCAGGTTTATTTTCTTCTAAAACTCTTTTTACAATATTTTTAATTAAACCTTCACCATAATCTTGAATATCTTTAAAGCTAGCCCAAGCAACTTCCATCTCATTCATCCACAATTCAGTTAAATGTCTAGAAGTTTTACTCTCTTCAGCTCTAAAAGCAGGAGAAATTGTATAAATTTTTTCTAAAGCAAAAATTGCAGGTTCAGCATATAATTGCCAAGTTTGTGCTAAGAAAATACCTTTTTTTCCAAAATAATCTACATTAAATAAACTAGAGCCTCCTTCACATTGAACTGCTTGAAAAATTGGACTCTGATACTCATAAAATCCATTTTTTCTAAAATATTCATGAATTGCATTAAAAACAGTGCTTCTTATTTTCATTATAGCAGTCATTTTTCTGCTTCTTAACCATAAATGTCTTCTATCTCCAAGCAATTCTTCATTCAAATCTTTCCCTATTGGATAATCTTCTGCAATTTGAATTATATTTATTTTTTTAACTTGAATTTCAAAACCTGTTGGAGCTCTTTTATCTTCTTTTATCTCACCTTCAATTTCAAGAGAGCTTTCAATTTTTATTTTATCAATTTCAGCCCATTGTTTTTCAAAATTTTTCTTTTCAATAACACATTGAATTATATTTGAACTATCTCTTAATACAACAAACTTCATAGCATTGCTTCCTCTTTCTCTATATGCCCATCCACGCACTGCTACTTCTCCTTTTTTCTTATCCATTGCTTCTTGTATTGAAATGAATTTATGAGTCATGTTTAAACATAGAAAAAAGGGTTTAATAAATTTTAGCTTATTTTACTAATCTTTATATATACTTTATTCAAACAATTTTAATGGTATTTGAAATAAAACACAAAGACAAAAAAACATCTGCAAGGATTGGAATTTTACAAACTAAAAAAGGTAAAGTAGAAACTCCTTTTTTTATGCCAGTTGCAACTCGTGGAAGTGTTAAAACTCTTGATTCTGCAGAATTAAAAGAAATGAAAGTTCCAGCAGTAATTTCAAATGCACTAATTCTTTATCTAAGAGAAGGCTCCCAAATACTAAAAGAATTTGGGGGAATTGGAAAATTCATGAACTATAGAGGAATTAATTTTACTGATTCTGGAGGATTTCAGATGTATTCTAAAAGCATTTACATCAAATCAAATGAAGAAGGAGTTTGTTTTAGAAATCCATTAAATGGAGAGAAAATATTCATGACTCCTGAAAAAGATATGAGAATTCAATTAGATATTGGAAGTGAAGTTGCAATGTGTTTAGATTCCATGCCGATGTATTATAATACAACAAAAACCCAAATTGAAGAAGCAGTTGAAAAAACATCTATGTGGGCACAAAGATGTAAAAATCATCACGATTCAATTCAAAAAGATATTGCAAAAAACAAAAGACAACTTTTATTCGGAATTATTCAAGGAGGAATTTATCCTGATTTAAGAAAAAAGTCTGCCAAAGAACTTATCAAACTAGATTTTGATGGTTACTCGATTGGAGGTTTTGGATTAGGAGAAACAATTGACGAGGAATTTAAGATTGTAAAACAAATGAAAGAATTAATTCCAGAAAACAAGCCAGTTTATCTTATGGGTATTGGAAATCCAGTTGAAATATTGAAAGGAATATCTATGGGAGTTGATATTTTTGATTCGAGAATGCCCACTCAAAATGCAAGAAGAGGAATGCTTTTTACATCAGAAGGAAAATTACGTATCTTAAGAGAGGCCTGTAAATTTGACAAAGCTCCAATAGATAAAAATTGTAAATGCTTTGTATGTAAAAATTACAGCAGAGCTTTCATCCGTTATCAACTAATACATGACGAATTCACAGGAAAGAAACTTGCAACATACCATAACATTTACTACCTAACAAAACTAATTGAAACAGCAAAAAAGAAAATCAAAGAAGGAACTTTTTCTGAATTTATGAAAGAAGTTGAAGAGAAATATAAAGAAAATTAAGGTGTAACTCTACTAGTATCTCTTGTTAATAAAAGACCTTCTCGTATATTATCTAAATTAAGCATTCTCTGAGTTATCCTATCTAACCCAAACCCAACACCTCCGTGTGGTATTGCACCATATCTAAATATGTTTTCGTAAATTTCTGGAATTTTAACTCCTTTTTCTTTAGCTTGTTTTTGAAGAATATCTAATCTGTGTTCTCTCTGTGCACCTGTCGCAATTTCAACACCTCTCCAAAGCAAATCGAAACTCCTTGTTCCTTTTTTATCTTTTTCTGGTCTCATATGATAAAAAGGCCTAACTTTTGCAGGATAATTTGTAACAAAAATAAACTCTTCTCCAAATTCTTTTAATGCATACTCTCCAATCATTGTCTCAGCTTCTGCATCTAAATCATCTTCTTCAGTTAATTTTTTTCCTTTCTTTGCAAGCATTTTTTTTAATTCTTCCATAGAGATTCTTGGTATCTTTTTAGGAATTTTTAATTCAACACCCAACAAACTTAATTCATCTTTTCTTTCTACTTTTACTTTTTCAATTACGTACTTGAACATAGCTTCAATCATATCCATAACATCATTTTCATCTTTGATGAATCCCATTTCAAAATCAATGCCTGTAAATTCAGTAAGATGTCTTGTTGTATTTGATTTTTCTGCTCTGTAAACTTGTCCAATTTCAAGGACTCTTTCAAATCCACCATTAACAAACATCTGCTTATAGAATTGTGGAGATTGTGCTAAAACTGCTTTTTTTCCAAAATAATCAACAACAAAAGATTCAGCTCCAGATTCTAATCCAATTGTTGTAATCTTAGGAGTATTTATTATAACAAATCCTTCCTTATCATAAAAATCAATGACATTTTTGTAAATACTTGATCTTACTTTAAAAATTGCAGAGACTTTTTCTTTTCTAGTATCCAAAAATCGATTATCCAATCTATTTGAAAATTCAGTTGTAGTTGTCTTTTCATTAATATGAATAGGCAATTTTTCAGCAATACTTACTATTTCAAGCTCTTCAACATCAACTTCCAAATCTTTTCTTGCAAATTCTGCCTTAACATTTGCAGCTTTTGTCTTTCCTTTCAATTCAACAACACTTTCCAAAGTTAATTCTGAAAGTTTTTTTAATAAATCTCCCTGAACAATACACTGAACAATACCAGTTTTATCCCTTAATAATATAAAACCTAGTTTTGCCAATAATCTTATTTCATATACCCAACCATTCAAGACAACTTCTTTTCCGGTTTTCAATTCGCTTACATAACTTCTTTCCATGAATTATATCAGAAAAATAGAGTTTTTTAATTTAGTGGTGATGTTTTTTTGCATTTCCAAAGAATTTTATGCTTCTTATTTTTCTCTTATCTTCATCTACATCAATTAATACTTGTGCATCTTTTCCAAATCCAGGATTAATTACAATAGTTTTTCTAATTTTATCTTTTCCAGGACTTTCGTGAACATGCCCCCCGATACAAATTAAAGGTTGATATTTTTCACAAAACTTTCTTGCAATCGAAGAACCAAGATGCATTCCATTAGCAGAACTATTTTTATTTCGAACTATATCTAATTTTGTATCTCTAGGTATATTATGTGAAATAAAAATTGTTATATTGCTTTTATTTCTCTTAGAATAAGAAACAAATAATTTTTTTATCAAATTAAAATAAGCCTTTTTCAATTTTTCATGCTCTTGCTTAGAGATATTTAATTTTCTTTTTCTTTTATAATGCTCATAAGCAGAACTTAAACCGTACCCAAAGAGATTAATTCCATTAAACTCATGATTTCTAAACTGACAATCATTTACATTCTTCAATCCTTTTGTCAATCTCGGATTTATTCTATCTCCCATATAAAAATCATAAAATGCCTTAAGATAACTATAATCGTCTTTATCCAAATCTTTTATTTTTGTTTTTCCATAACTCTGGTCCCAATTACCTGGAACAATAAAAACAGGTTTATTGAAACTATCTAAATATTCCAAGATTTTTCTTCCTTCTTTTAAAGAATCTTGCTCTAGTTTCTTTATTCCTTTTTTTCCTATTTCATCTATAATAAATTTATCGTCAGACTTTGCATTTTTCCTATCTTTCTTTATTGCTGCAAACCATTTTTTAATATAAGGTCTAAAACCACTATCATCACAAATATCTCCAACCTGAATTATGCAGTCAAAATCTTTAGAATGAATTCTTGGCTTTTGCCCATGCAAATCTCCAATAACTAGAATTTTCATTATTTTTTCTCAACCAATTTATTGATTATATCCATTGCCTGCTTTCCATTAATCTTCCCTTTAAACTGACCCATAACTAATCCCATATAAGCATTTGCATTTAAACCAGGTTTTTGTTTAATTAAATCAAGAACTTTTTCTTCAATTTCAGACATGTCTGCTTTCTCTTCACTAATTGCTTTCTTGAAATCTTCTCCATTTGCAAGCTTAATCATTAAATCTTTAACATCAGCTTCAGAAATTTTTTTATTCTTTATATTAGTTAAAATATCACTGTAAAATTCCTGCATGAGTATGTCAATTTCTTCAATCTTCTTTCCGGTTTTAGCTGCAATCTCTTTTGGAAATAAAACAATGATTTTTGCAATGAAATTCAAATTCTCATAAACTTCTGAAAGAACCTTAAATTCATCAAGTTTATCTTCACTTAAAATTAATTTAATCATCTCATCTGAAAGTCCTTTCTCTTTCAACTCTCCTGCAATATCGCTTCTTAATTTAGGCAAGTCTTTCTTTATTTCATTTATGAAGTCCCTAGAAATTTTCAATAAAGGTAAATCAGTTTCAGGGTACATCCTATCTGCTCCAGGCATTGGCCTCAAAAACTGTGAACTCCCATCAGCTAAAGCATTTCTAACTTCTGCGGGAGTTGGTTTCCCTTCATCATGCAATTTCTTCTGTCTTAAAACTTCATTTTCAACAGTCTTAATGAACATTCTCATATCCTGAACACCTTTCATTTCAATTCTGTTCTCTCCCAGAATAGAAATATTAACATCTTGCCTAATTGTCCCAATTCCTCTTTTAACTTTACAGCTTCTCAAAACATTTCCAATATGCAAGGCAACTTCTTTAGCTTGTTCTGCAGATTTAATATCAGGAGAAGTTGCAATTTCAACTAAGGGTATTCCTAATCTATCCAAATTCCAATAAATTTTATTACCCTCTGTTTTCATTTTTCGTGCAGAATCTTCTTCAATACAAATTGTATCAATTCCCACTTTACCAAAAGCAGTTTCAACACAACCATCCCTTGCAATTAAGGCGGTTCTCTGGAAACCAGAAGTATTGCTTCCATCAATAACAGTTTTTCTCATTATTTGTGTAATTGGAATTATTTTACAATTCAAAAGAAGTGCAATTTGAAGAGCAACTTTCAGAGCTTCCTTATTTATTTCATGAGGAGGTTCTTCATCTAGCTCAATTAAACAAGTACTATTCTTATAGCCCTGATAAATAAATTCCTTATTCAATCCTGCCTGATATTCTGCTGCTTTATCCACTGCTCCAGACTCTCCAGCAACTGCATGGAGTTTTCTCTGAACAGAAAAATCAGCTTCATCATTTCTTAAAATGCTTGGACAACTGCAAAATAATTTCCTTCCATCTGCATCTAATTGCTGATGAATCTCTAAACCAGATTTAAACTTTAATTTTGTATAGTCTATTTTTTCTTCTTCTGTCATAAAAACATCATGATAAATTATTATTTAAATTTGTGGTTCGTTAGGTTTATAATATTAAAATCATTAATAAAAACAATGAAAAAAGAGGAATTGATACATCATCCGCTCCATAGATTAGAAAGAACAATCGGACAAAGAGCAGCAGATCAGCTAACAAAAGGAATTGGTAACTGGTTTTTTATTACTTTCTTTTTCCTATTTATTGCTATCTGGATGATGGCAAATGTTTTTGCTTGGGTTAATAATTGGGATCCTTATCCCTTTATTTTATTAAATCTAATACTCTCGTGTGTAGCTGCAATTCAAGCTCCAATAATCTTAATGTCTCAGAATAGACAAGCTCAAAAAGAAAAATTAAAATTGGATTATGATTATACTGTTAATAAAAAGGCTGAAAAAGAAATTGAAGAAATACAAAAACAATTGGATAGAATTGAAAGAAAACTAAGATAATTATTCCTCTAATCTTTTATTTAATTCGCCTGCAAAATTCTCAAGCATTTTTTCTTTAGCAATTTCTTTATTCTTCTTCCATTGCTCATTTCCTAAAACCCATCCCAATTTAACAAAAGCTGTTTCAGCAAGCATATCTTCCAGATAAATAACTCCTGTTTCTAATATCTCTCTTCCAGCAGAATATACAAATGGGTCAACTCTACCATTAATACACTGTGAAACTCCGCAAATAACAATTCCTTTATTGATTGCTTCTTTCAATTTTGTAACCCAAGAATTTCTTGAACCTTTAGTTGCAATCTGCCCAATTCCAGCCATTTCAATAACAATTCCTTTGTAACCTTCTTTAATATAATAATCTAAAATATCTGCCTTTTGCCCAGGATAAAATTTAATCAAAGCAACCTTCTCTTCAAATCCAATTTCTTTTTTTATCTTCAGTTTATTGTTTCTCTTATTAAAATCAGATGAAATTTCAATTTTATTTGGATAAACTTTTGCAAGAGGATTTCCATTTATTACCTTAAATGCATCTCTTCTTGAACTGTGCATTTTCCTTACTTTTGTTCCAGACATAACATTACAAAAATTATCTTCAGAATTTGCATGGCCTACTAAAACAACTTCAGCAATATCACTTAATCCTGCAACTTCTACAGCACATTGTAAATTTAAATTTGCATCTGAACTAGCTCTATCAATACTTCTCTGACTATAAGTTAAAACAACAGGTTTATTCAATTTTCCAAGCATAAAACTTAATGCAGATGCAGTATAATGTAAAAAATCAGTTCCGTGAGTAATAACAACTCCCTGAATATTTGCATCATTAAGAAGTTTTTCTGTTACTCTCGCAAGTTTTATCCAATCTTCAGAATCCATATTTTCTGACCATTTCATAAATGGAACTTCAACTTTCAAAATATTAACTTTATCAAAAACACTTGGATAAAATTTAAACAAACTTTCAGGAGTATCCAAGGGATGAACCCCTCCAGTTTTAGAATCATAACGCGAAGCAATTGTTCCTCCAGTTATTATCATTGCAATGTTTGGCTTTTTAGAATCATGCTTAATCTCAAATTTTTCATCTTTTGCACTAAATTTTTTAATTGAAACAATTTTCAAAATTTCTTTTTTATTAAAACCAATATTATATCCATTTCCTAGTTTTAACAAAACAATACCCTTTTCATTTTCAGGACTCTCAAGCAAAATTCCTTCATAAATTACCTTACCAAAGTGTACTTCAACAAAATCTCCAGGTTTAGCAGAGCTTTCTTTTTCCATATTAAATCAAGAGAAATTGCAATTAAAAAACTTTGTACTAAACTCAATTAAACTTTAAACAAACCCAAATCCATGACAATTCCTATAATTAAAGCCAATAAAGAAAGCCAGAAAATAAATGCAGAGTTCCATCTGGATTTGGATGTTAAATTTGTCTCAACTAAATATTTCAATGCCTCTTTTTTTGCTCCTTTAATTGTCTTTTGCTTTTCAACAGCTTTAATTAAATCGTATTTCAAAACTAAATCTGCTCTTTTTCTTTCAATCTGATATCTATGTCCAAAATATAATACAAACCCAATAGTTCCAATATACCAAAATACTTTTACCCAGTACGGACTGTAAAAATTCAAGACAATTATTGCTCTATAAGTAAATGTTGCAATTATTCCAACCCAAAAGAAAAACAATCTGATTATTCCTTTATTTGCTTTTATCAACTCCATTTTTTATCACCAGTTAGAAAAAAGAAAAAATAGTTTATAAATTTTTAATATTCATGAGCCCAGGAGGAATCGAACCTCCATCATCGGGGCCGAAACCCGAAATTCTATCCGTTGAACTATGGACCCTACCCCTAAAACTAATATATTTAGAGTAAAAAAGCTTTTTATAGTTTAATAATTTACTTTAAAACAAAAGAGATATCAAAAAAGAATTATGATTGATTATAAATATACTTATCTTATTGGAGTCCTATTAGCATTAACAATTTGGATTTTCTTTTTTGTTACTAGAAAAAACATTAGAAAAGAGATGTTAATTTTATCATTAATCTTTGGAATTCCTGGACCACTTGCAGCTTATGTACATTTAATAGATTGGTGGAAACCTGTAACTGCATTTGGAACATCTATAGGAATAGAAGATTTTTTATTTGGTTTTACTATGGGGGGAATTGCAGGAGTAATATACGAATATATCTTTAACAAAAAAATTAGAATTAAAAAAGAAGACAAAAAAATAAAATATTATAATTTTATAATTTTAGTAGGGATAATGTTTCTTATCTACTTTGGTTCTGCTCTTATATTAAAAATAAATACATTCATTGCAGCTACTCTTGCCTTTTTAATCCCAACACTAATAATCTGGTTAAGAAGAAAAGACTTAATAAAAAATTCTCTCCTTTCAGGGTTTCTACTTTTAATAATGTCAATCTTAGGGTATAATCTTCTTAATTTAATAACTCCAGGATTTTTTGATGTATTTTGGAGTTATCAAAATATAGGAAAGATCATAATACTTAATATCCCTCTTGAAGAACATATCTGGTATTTTACATTTGGTTGTTTCTTCGGACCACTATACGAATATTGGAAACAAGGAAGAATAGTGAATAATAATTAAATAATTTTAAATATGCACTTAATCTTAAGTTAACATGGAAGAAAAGAAGCAAGAAAAATCCACTGAAGGAATTACTGTAAAAAAAAATGAAGATTTTTCAGAATGGTTTACTCAAGTTTTAGAAAAAGCTGAATTAATTGATTTAAGATTAGACGTTAAAGGATTTACTGTAATCAGACCTTGGGCAGCTATGACAATGGAAAATATGTTTGAACATCTTGAAAAAGAGTTGCAAAAAAAAGGACATAAACCTACTTTTATGCCATCTGTAATTGCAAAAGAAAATTTAACAAAAGAATCAGAGCATGTTCAGGGATTTACACCTGAAGTTTTCTGGTTAAAAGACACAGGAGATAACAAAGAATTAGCCTTAAGACCAACTTCTGAAACACTATACACTCCAATGTTTAAATTGTGGGCAAGGAGCTACAGAGATTTGCCCTTAAAAGTTTATCAGAGAGGTTCAGTTTTCAGATTAGATACAAAGTCTACAAGGCCCTTAATAAGAGGAAGAGAATTTATTTGGATTGAATGTCATGACGCTTTTGCAACTAAAGAAGAAGCTGAAGCTCAAGTTCAGGAAGATATTGATACAACAGAAAAAGTTATGCACCAAATTTATGGAATTCCATTCTTACCAATGAAAAGACCAGAATGGGATAAATTTGCAGGAGCAGAATACACTGTAGGTTCAGATTGTTTCATGCCTGATGGAAAATTAATTCAGCAACCTTCAACACATTTAATGGGGCAAAAATTCTCAAAAGCATTTAATGCAACCTTCAAAAATAAAGATGAAAAAGAAGAATATCTTTGGACAACTGCTTATGGCCCAGCAGTTTCAAGAATATTAGCTTCAGTTATTTCAACTCATGGAGATGATTCTGGATTAGTACTGCCATTTGCTATTTCGCCTGTTCAGCTTGTAATTGTTCCAATCTTCAATGCAGAAAATAAAAACAAGGTATTAAAAAAATCAAGTGAAATTTTGAATAAATTAGAAAAAGAAGGCATTAAAACTGAAATTGATGACAGAGAATACAAAAGACCAGGTGAAAAATATCATATCTGGGAATTAAAAGGCGTTCCATTCAGAATTGAATTTGGAGAGAAAGAACTTGAAAAAGATGAAGTCTTATTATTTACAAGAGATACAAAGAAAAAAGATAAATTAAAATTAAAGGATTTGAAAAAAATTCCGGAACTAGGAAGAGAATTTGATTTAAGACTAAAAGATAAAGCAGACAAATTCATGAATTCAAGAATTGTTTCATGTTCAACTAAAAAAGAAATTAAAGAAGCTCTATCTGAAGGTAAACTTGCAAGAATTAATTTCTGTTCAACAGATAAAACAGGTATTCCATGCGCAGAAATAATTGAAAAAGAATTTTCAGGGGATGTAAGAGGAACACTTGCAAACAAGAATGAGGCTCCAACCAAGGGTTCAAAATGTGCTATATGTAATTCTCCTGCAACAAAAGTTGTTTACTTGGGTAGAAGCTATTAACCGGATTATATGTACTCCTTCAAATGATACATTAACAAATATTAAGAATTAAAATAGAATAAAATCTATTCACATTGAACGCAATTATTAAGTTCGTCTTCAAGGTGCAAAGTAAATTCTAATAACTTACTTAATTCATTCTCTACAAATTTTTTTTCTGCCATTTGAGCTGTTTTTTTCTCCATCTTTGTCTTTTTTCATAAACTCCCATGGAATTCGGTTTCTCAAATCTGAAAGAAGGTATGCCTCAATTCAATCCAGATTTAAGAGCTGAATTAAATTGAGCTTAGTTTAATATTAAAAGTATAAACTAAACACGAATCAATTCCCCATATAATTCTGCCCAGTTTATCTCTCATATACTTTTTATGCGGAAACCACTTATAAACATTTATATTCACTTGCAGATACAGACAAAATTGAAGATTATTTTACACAATTTCTTACATTTTTTTCAAATTGAGAAATATCTTCTCTGCTTATCTGGGCACCAACTGCATTTTCATGCCCGCCCCCTGTAGAATTCTTTAGTGTGCTTATTGAATCTAAAATTATTTTCTTAACATTTTTCCCACGTGCAGAAACATTTGCTCTGGCTCCTTTCGTATATACAACAACAATAAATTTATCAGGAAAAAGATATTTCAAACCATTTGCAACATCTGAACTCATACTAGTATCTCCTGCATATTTAAAAAATATAAGTTTATCCTCGCTTACTTTCGCCTTTGCTTTCTCAAGTATTCTTGAATATTTCTTATCTATTTCCTGGAATCTTCTATGAATCAATTTGTTCTTGCTATTCTCTTCAATAAAATCATGCGGTCCTCTGCAAGAAATTAAAAATTTTATCATATTAATCACATTACTTATGCTATCCTTTAATCCAAATCCAAGAATTCTTGCAACTTTTCCAATCTCTGAACCATAAAAAACATCAAATGCTTCTTTTGCATCTTCTTTGATTAATTCTGGAAAATCTTTTCCAAATTGTTTGTAAAAATACGGAACCAGATTATCAGAGATGCATCCAACAATTGCAATCCACATATCCTCTTTTTTCTTTGTAACTTCATAACAAATATATGTAACAGGTTCGCTACTTTTTTCTTTACTTAGATGAGGATTATAATAGGAAACACTCTCTGAAATATTTTCTGGGACATCGTGATGGTCTATCCAGACAATTGGAATGTTTTTTTTCTCTACCTCTTCAATAAACTCTCTATCTACTTCTGGTTTATCTAAAATAAAAATATAATCTGAATTAAATTCTTCTACTTTTCTAAAATAATCTTTTGTTAAAGCAGGAGAAGTTTTTATTGGAAATCCTTTTCCTCTTCCAATATATTTTTGCAAAAGCAAAAAGCTGCACAATCCATCCTGATCATTATCAAAAAAGAAAACAGGGTTTTGAGCAGAATTCAGATGTCCCCTAATTTCTTTTAACTGTTCTTCTGTTAACATACAAGATATTTTATTTTTCAATTTATATAGTTAATGTAAAGACTTTCTATAATAATGATTATTCACCAGTTGAACAAGGTTACGATTTTACTTGATAATTAATCCTAAAATTAGATAGTCTTTCCGAGATTAAGCTTCTCTCTCAAACTGTAAATTTCTTCCTTAAAGAAAGCAAGCATACCTTCATTTTCAAAGATTTCTAATAACCCTTCATCATTTGCAAGCAGTATTTTATCTAAAAATTGATAATGTGCAATTAATGAGTGTATATATCTCTCTAAGATATTTGTTTTTGTTAGTATCCTTAGCCCTTTAGGAGAAACTTCTTTATCATGCAATTCCTCAAATAACATTCTTGAAATATTCAATGGCTCTAATAAGAAATCGAAATCCATTTTTTCTAGAACTTTCTCTGCATAAGAATAATTTACACCGAAATAATCTCTTAATAAAAGTTCTTCTTCTTTATCTAAACCATTTGTTAAATCTTTCAAACTCATACTTACAATTGCCCCTTCTTTTCCTAATTCAACTAAATATTTCTTTACAGTCTCTGTAATTCTCTTTATTATTTCAAACCTTTGAATTACTCCACAAACATCTTTTACTGTTGCTGCTCTCTGTAACTCCATCAAATTAAGGTGATTTAATGCTTCATTCAAACTTTCTCTTTGCTTTTCAAGTATTTGTAAAGTTTCTGCAGCTCTTCTTAAAATTTCTGAGCTTTCTTTTAGTTCATGCCTCTTATCTCCTTGATAAATAGTAATTTTTTTCTTTCTCTCAGAAATAGCAATGACTATTGCTCCTGTTTGCTTTGCAGTTCTTTCAGCAGATTTATGTCTTGTTCCTGTTTCTCTACTTAATATCTCTGGATTTGGAGAAAGATAAGAGTTTGCATATAAAATCTTTTTAACATTTTTAGAAAGAATTATTGCTCCATCCATTTTAGCAAGCTCAACAAGTTTCTGTGAACTAAAGTTTGAATGGATACCAAAGCCTCTCTGATAAGCATTTGAAATATTTCCATTATCAATTACAATCAAGGCTCCCATCCCTGCATTCAACAAATCATCCATACCTGCCCTTATTGATGTTCCTGGAGCAACCATTTTTAAAACATCCATAAAATCTTTTTCAACTACTGCTTTTTCCTGCTCACTTTGAGGAATAAACAATTCTTTTATCTCTTCTTTTTCATCACCCATGAAACACCAATAAAAAATGTGTATTTAAGCTTTTATACAAAATTTGGTAATAAAAAAAATATTTTTTATCATTAACAAGTTATCAACATTATTTACAAAATAGAAGCATAAATTAAAGGCAGTGCAATTGTTGCATCACAAAAAATGTCTACAAACTTTGCTTTAGGATTAAGTTTACCCCATGAAATTCCTTCTTTTAATGGAGCTCCTGAACTTCCACCAGGTTCAGCTCTATCTGTGCTAATCTGGATACCATAATCTGCTCCTTTTGAAAACTGCAAAGATTGCTGTATAAAATTTTTAGGTAATCCTCCCCCAATATAGATTACACCATTTTTCTTAGAAGTCCAAGCAAAATCAATTATTTCATTCATATCTGAGAATACTCCTGTTTTAGGATTTGCTTTTCCTTCAGCAATTCTTCCCCAAATCATAAGTCCAATACCAGAATCTGCTATTCCCGGGCAAAAAATAGGTATTTTCTTTTCATAACATTTTACTAAAATTCCTCTCTTTTCTCCTCCTTGTTTTGATACAAGTTCTCCAAGCTTCCATAAAAAATCTTTAATTGTTTCGCATTCTTTTAAGACATCATAATTCTTAACAAAAAAATCTTCTAACTTTTCATAAACTTTATTTTTCATTAAAACATTATAGATTCTGTCTAATCCTTGTTTATGCAGTTTTACATCATCCATCTCTCCTTCTGCCTTATAATGGTGCTCTCCTAAAGATTCAATCAAATCATGAGTTAAATTTGCTCCAGTTGTTACAAAAACATCAACATTATCTAGCATATCAACTATAATTCCTTTCATTCCTGCAGGGACCATTGCACCAGCAACACCCAAGAAAACCTTACACTCTTTATCAGAAAACATTTCCTTCATAATCTGTGAAGCAGTTCCTATTTTTTCAGCACCAAATCCCATTTCTCCCATTTCAGCTACAAGCTCTGAAACTTTCATTCCTTTGCTAAGTTTAGCAGTTTTAATTTCCTTCATTAAAATATCACAAAAATGAATTTTAAAAACATATTCATTGCTTAATTAAAGAGTATAATAAAATACAAAAATCTTTTTAAATTAAAAACAACTATTTAAAATACAATGAATAAATGGCTTGAACTAATTTTAGGTTTAATTCTACTTGTAGGAACAATAGCACTAGTATTCCCAGGTATGCCTTTGGAATCTTGGGGAAAAGCAGCTCTAACTGTTCTTAAAGGAGCATTAGTTTGGATAATTGCTTTTGCTGGCTTAATTCTTATAATTTTAGGAATAAGCGAATTAAAAGATTAATTTTATAACAAATAAATTAAACTTCCCTCAATAATTGCAGCTATAATTAGCAGCGGAATTATTACGAAAACAAAAACTCTAAGAGATTCTATAAAAAATTTGTTGAAAGATTTTAATTTTTCTTTAGAAAAAACAAACGTTCCAAATTTTAATCCCATTCCAAACGAAATAAATATTGCAGGCAATTCAAAAATTCCGTGTGGAATTAATTCTAACAAATGAATTGCTCCAGATGAAGCGACTACTGATGAAGAGACATATCCAACAACATATCCATTAGCAACTGTTACAACAATTGGGAAAATACCTAAAGCAAAACCAAAAATTAATCCCATAAATGCTGTTTGAATATTATTTACAAAAATAAATTTAATCATATCCCAAGAGGACATCCCTTCTGTTTTAGAGATTATTTCCTGAATGTATTTTATAATTGAATTTGAAATAGATTCTGGCTGGAAAATTACACCAATAAAAACAGAAAGCAAGAACAATCCAAAAACTATCCAAATAAATTTCTTCGATTCTTTAATATATTGCCAAGATTTTGAATAATTTTCCTTAAAAAAACCTGAAACTGATTTCTTTTCAATTGACTTTTTAGAATTTTTTTTAGAATTCTTTTTAACTACCCTCTTCTTTGCCATAGCTAGAAAAAGAAAAAATTGTATATAAATCTAACTGAAGTATTCTCTAATATACTTTGTCTTATTTTTATATCTAGTTTTTAAAATTAAACCGTAAATTAAACCAAAGACAAGTCCTCCAAAATGCGCAGAATTTCCAATAGGCAATTCAACAAATAATCCAATTATCACTAAAGGTATTATTGCAACTACAGGAAGAAGCCAAAAAGGCATCTCTATTGGAACTCCTATTTTTCTCATTGAAGAATTAAATGAGAGCATTGAAAATATTGCAATGAAAATATAAATCGTGATAAATACGTCGAGGATATTATTGATTCCAGATGAAGGAATTGCAACATGAAGTATTGATTGAAGAATTATTGCAAAAAGTGGGCCTGCAATTAAGTAAACTTTCTTTTTAGGAATTAATAATGCAAGAAGACCTGCCAGTCCAAAGATTGCACCACTCGCTCCAACAGCCAATGTTTCTGGTCCTCCAAATAACTTTGCTCCAATTATACTACCTCCAAAAAAGTAAGCAAGTGAAGCATAAACTAATCCTGCAAATATTCCAGAGAAAAGATAAAACCACAAATATCTTTTTCTTCCAATAATTCTTTCAACAAGTGCTCCTACAAAAAACAAAGAGAGCATATTTGCAAAAAGGTGAAAAAAAGAAGAATGCATAAACATGCTTGTTAACAAAGTCCACAAATGTCTTCCTTGAAAAATATCAGAAGGGTTTAAAGCAATAGAATCTATTGAAACTAGATTAGTAGAGACAATTATTGTAAAAACAATAAATGCAACTACATTCAAGATAATTAAAATTGTATTTAGGCTTAATCTGCTAAAAAGATTATTACTTTTTTTAGGACTAACTTGGTAGACATTGACCATTTGATTTTAATATTTAGAGAACTTATTTCTTTTTATTTTTTGAAGGTTTTTTTGTTTTCTTTGCAGGAGATTGCTTTTTTATTGCCACTTTTTTTCCTTTAATTTGTTTAGTCTCTTTTTTCTTTTCTTTTTCCTGCAATTTTTTTGCTTCAGCTTTTTGTTTAATCTTCTCTGCTTCAAGCTTCTTAATTTCTTTCATCTTTACCTTTTCCAACTTGGATTTTTCAATAGAAATTTCTTCTTCAATTAACTTGAGTTTGTTCTCGAACTTTTCTTCATTTTTCTTAAATTCTTTCAAAACTTTTTCATTATCTCTAACACTAAAAACTTCTCCACATTCATTACATGTAAAGTCATGAAGCATTGCATTTTCTTCATTGTATTCTATATTACATCTTTCACAATGATAAAATCTTTTTGTCTCTCTACTCTTAATTTGATTTCTAAGTTGATTTAAATTCTTCAACACATTTTCTTTCAAAAATTCTAGAGATTTCAAAACTTCTATTTTCCAAAAATAAGTATACCATCCCTTTTTCTTATCTTTTTTTCTAATTGAAGAAACTAATCCGTAATCAGAAATTTTATATAAAATATTTCTTGTTTGATTGATTGTTAAATCAAGTTTTTTTGCAATTATAAATTCGTTAACATATTTATCGCTATCGAGTAAATCTACAATTCCTTCAGCAGGCTTTCCAACAGCAATCGCAACAACTTCTTTTAGAAAATTTTTGAGCATCAGAATATTAAAAACAATCCTATTATATATTTTTCTATTTAAAGAATTAAAAATAAAAGTTTTTAAAGCATTATTATCTCTTATATATATTAAAAAGACTATATTGAAAAGAGAGTAAAATCTATGGGTTTATTTAAGAAAAAAGAGAACGACGCAAAAAAGGGTATACCCCCTCAATTACCAGAATTGCCAAAATTACCTGATTTTCCATCAATGCATGATTTTTCTTATTCAGAAAATTCATTTAGCCCTTCAGTAGTTTCACAAAGTGCATCTCCTTCTTTACCTCAACTTCCAAAATATCCTAATAATCCAATAGGAAATAAATTTTCACAAAATACTATTAAGGAAGCGATAGCTGGGAAAAAAGAGGAAGAGGTAGATGCAGAGGATTTCCCTGAACCTGAAGTGGGATTGATGCAAAAACCTCTACATAGGTATTCTATGGAAGGAGATGAAGAAGATGAAGAGGAACTTGAACCAGAGATGCCAAAAGCAATGGTTAAACCTCCAAGAACAAAAGAAGCTACAAGCACATTTGTACAAAAAAGCTTTATGACAAAAAAAGCAGAACCGATATTTATTAGATTAGATAAGTTCGAAGAAAGTGCAAAAACTTTTGAGGAGATAAAATCACAGCTAACTGAGATAGAACAGCTTATAAAAAATACTAAGGAAATAAAAGCAAAAGAAGATGAAGAGCTTTCAAATTGGGAAAAAGAAGTTCAGTCAATAAAGAACGAAATAGAAAAAGTTAATCAGGATATTTTTTCTAGAATAGAATGAAAGAACAACAAAACCTTATTCATGTAAAAATAGATTATGAAGAAGCACTTCAATCTAAAAGAGATATACTTGCTTCTGAAAAAGATATTCTACAGATACTTAAAACATTAAAGAGATACCATCTTTTGAGAAAAGAAGAATTAACTCTAAAGTTAAAGCTTCAAGTTAAAATAAAAGAACTTAAATTAAATCTCAAAAAATTAAGTGAAACTTTGCCTAAAGTAAAAACTTCTCCACTTCCAAAAAAAGAAGAATCTAAAGATGGAAAAGCAACAACAGCTACTCCAAAGACCAAAGAAGAAAAAGAAGAAGATGATTTAGAAAAACAATTGAGAGAAATTCAGGATAAATTAAGAAGTTTGAATTAAAGTTTTATTAAACAAAAACTATTTTAAACACAATTTATTAGTCTAGTTAATGATAAACAGAAAGCAATTAATTTCAAAGTATATTGAATTCTTTAAGAAAAAAGGACACAAAGAAATACCTAATTCTTCTCTAATTCCTGAAAATGATCCAACAGTTTTATTTACAACTGCAGGAATGCATCCTTTAGTTCCTTTTCTACTCGGACAAAAACATCCACTAGGAAAAAGATTAGTTAATGTTCAGAGATGCATTAGAACAGGGGATATTGAAGAAGTTGGAGATGAAGTTCATCACACTTTTTTTGAAATGTTGGGAAACTGGAGTTTAGGAGATTATTGGAAAGAAGATGCAATAAAATTCACTTTTGAATTCTTAACTGAAAATTTAAAGATATCCAAAGAAAATATTGCGGTTTCTGTTTTCTCTGGGAATAGAGAGAAAAATGTAAAACAAGATGAGGGATCAATTAAGATTTGGGAAGCTCTTGGTATAAAAAAAGAAAGAATTGCTAAAATAGATGACAACTGGTGGGGGCCTGCAGGAAATACAGGGCCGTGCGGTCCAGATACTGAAATATTCTATTGGAGCAATACAAAAACAAAAGCACCAAAAGAATTTAATCCTTCAAATAAAAGCTGGGTAGAAATAGGAAACGATGTTTTAATGGAATTTACAAAAAATGAAGAAGGAAAATTTATCCAGGCAAAGCAAAAAAATATTGATTTTGGAGGAGGAGTCGAAAGAACAATTGCAGTTTTAAACAATTTATCTGATAACTATCAAACCGAATGTTTCAAACCAATAATAGAAGAAATAGAGAGTATATCAAATAAAACCTACAAAGGAAATGAAAAATCAATGAGAATAATTGCAGACCACATAAAAGCTGCTTGTTTTATACTTGCTGATGGGGTGGTTCCTTCAAATACTGAACAAGGATATATCTTAAGGAGATTAATTAGAAGAGCTGTTAGATATGGTTATCAATTAAAGATAATAAAAAGTTTTACACATAAACTTGTTGATTCTATTTTAACTATCTATCCAGACTATTCGCAATTACAAAAAAACAAAGATAGTATAATTGCAGAATTAGAAAGGGAAGAGAACAAATTCAGATTAACTCTTGAAAGAGGAATTAACATGTTTGAAAAACTAACTAAAGATAAAAAAGAGATTTCAGGAAAAGATTCTTTCTTATTATACCAATCTTATGGTTTCCCAATTGAAATGATTGAAGAAGAATGCAAAAACAGAAAAATAAAATTTTCTTTAAAAAATTACGAAGAGGAACTTCAAAAGCATCAAGAATTATCACGAACTGCTGCTGAAGGAAAATTCAAATCTGGCCTTGCAGATCATAGTGAAGCTACAACAAAACTTCACACAGCATCACATCTTCTTCTTGCAGCAATAAGAAAATTATTCAAAGATAATACAATACATCAAAAAGGTTCAAATATAACTCCAGAAAGATTGAGATTCGATTTTAATTTCCAAAGAAAACTTACAGATGAAGAATTAAAAGAGCTAGAAAATCAAGTCAACATTTGGATAAAAGAAAAACATCCCGTTGTAAGAGAAGAAATGTCCTTGGAAGAAGCAAGAAAAAAAGGAATGACTGGAGTTTTTGATAATAAATACGGGGAAGTTGTTTCAACATACACTATGGACGGATTTTCAAAAGAGATTTGTACAGGCCCACATGTAAAAAACACTTCAGAATTAGGGAATTTTAAAATAATAAAAGAAGAAAGTAGCTCATCGGGTGTAAGAAGAATAAAAGCAGTTGTAAATTAATTAACCACCATAATAAATTTCTGCTAAGCCGTATTTAGCATCTAAATCGTCGTACATCTTTTTCTTTGATGGCCAAAGATATCCATTTTCAATTATAAAATCTCTAATCTTCATTAGCATATCAGCATCTTCATATTCATACATTCCTCTACTAAGTCCTTCTCCATCAGAAATTAAATAAAATTCAGGAGTTGAGCTTAATTGTCCAATATTAGAGAAATAAATTTCATTATCAGTTAAAATTGAAGAACCAGTAGTTTCAACAAAACAATATCCTGTATCGAGCAAACTTTCTCTAGAAGGACACTTTATTCCAATTGCTTCATGATTTTCTTGTGGATAGTAGAAAAATCCAACACCATACCCTAATTCTTTTAATAAAAAAGCAAGCAAATCTGTTTTCTCTCCGCAGATTCCATGTTCATCGTAAAGAACTTCATAAGGATATCTGGAATGAGTTAAATTATATTCTCCAAATTGAATTGTTTTATTTGAATATCCAAATGGAATATTCTGAACAATACTTATTGCTATTCTAACCTGATCTTCTTTGTCTGAAGTCATATTCTGAATTTTTATAACCAATGGCATTAACATATCTCTTTGTTCTGGGTCACTAATTGCTTTTTTCTTAAAGTCTGCTCTAGATGAATCTTCATTTGAAGAGTAATGAATTGATCTTGGAATTTCAGAAACATAATTTGCAAATTCTTCATAAACAATAAAATGACTAGAATAATCTCTTCCCCTCACTATATAATTCAAAGAAATATCTTTTGCTCCTTCATAATCTACTGTGCAAAAATCCCCTTCTTGATTAAATCCATCAGGACACCCACAAGAAGAAGCTAAATCAATTAAATTTCCATCTCCTGAACAAAAATAAGGTTTTGTTAGAGAGCATGAATTGTATTCTGTTCCGTCACCACAAAAAATCTGTTCTGTTGTTTCAGCTTTTGAAAAGAATCCAAAAAGAACTGAAATAATAAATATTGCTACAACAAAAATTGTTATTATAACATATTTCTTTTCGTCAAGAAATACTTTTTTTACAGTTTTTGATTTATCGCCTGCTTTTGGCTTATCACCCATTTACTAATTAGAATTTTGGTATATAAAAAAGTAATTATTCTAAAATTTTATTTAATAGTTCAGGAAATTCTTTTGTCTTCATATCTCCAAGGGTAAAATGTCCTTTATTCTTCAATTCAATAGGTTTAATCTTAAAAATTTTAGAAAGAAGGCTAACTGATTCTAAAATTTCGTTTGAATCATTATCTGAAACAAAGATTACAAATTCATTTACAAAATTATTAATATTTCTATTAATTTCAAAATCTAATAAATCATTAATAAATTTCCATCTTTCAGATTTAATAATTGCTGGAGCAACCAAAATTAGTTTGTTAATTTTTCTTTTTGATTTTCCTAACCATCTTAAAAGAAATCCACATCCAGCACTATGCCCAACAAGAATTGTTTTCTCATTTATATTATTTCTTTCAAATTTTTTCTTCCAACTGTTATAATTTGGATTCCAATCTTTAGGATATAATTGATTTGAAACATTTGTTCCTTTCTTTTCCAGATTTTCCTTAAGCCAAGGCATCCAGTGTCTTTCATTTTCAGGTTTTCCAAACTTAGCATCTTTTTCACTAGAATTAGAACCATGAACAATTATTACATTCATTTTATTCAAAATAAAGTGCAGGAATTCCAGGTATTGCCTTCTTTGATTTATTCTCAGGATCATATTTCTTTTCGTCTTTAACTGAATAAATTTCAAGTTCTTTTCCAATTTCTTTTGCAATCTTTGATTTATTCAACTTCACAAGCTCAAAAGGAATAACATAGGCATAAACTTTCTTGACTTTATTTCCACCTGTTTCAAACTTTGCAATTGTTTCTTTAATATATGCAGAATATTTCTCATTCAAATCAATTTCCTTGCTTTTTATCTTAAGTTTGCTCTCTTCAACTTTTGGCCAAGAAGCTAAAGATAAGAAATCCTTATTACCCATTTTCTCCCATAATTCTTCTGTAATATGCGGACAGAAAGGAGAAAGTAACTGAAGTGATTTCCCAAATGATTCTTTGGAGATTTCTTTTTGTTCTGCAATCATATCGAACAACTGTCTTAATTCAATTGTAGATTTTCTATAATCAACAGAATCTATTTGTACCGTTATATTTTTAATAGCATTATTTAATTTAAATAAAAATTCTTCGGAATCTTTTCCAAATTTCAATTTTTCAAATGTATCAAATATTTTATTTACAAATCTTAAACTACCCTGAAATCCATTTTCACTCCAATTAAATCCTTTATCCGGTGAGGCTTCAGACATCATAAAAAATCTTGTTGCATCAACTCCAAATTTTTCCATTATTTCTAAAGGTTCAATTACATTTCCTTTTGATTTAGACATTTTTTCACCTTTCTCATCATTTATCATTCCCTGATGGAATAATCTTGGAGCAGGTTCATCAAAACTAATTAATCCTAAATCATGAAGAAACATTGTATAAAATCTACAATAAATTAAATGCATACAAGCATGTTCTGCGCCTCCAATGTACATGTCAACAGGCATCCAATATTTCACATTCTCTTTTTTGAAAATTTCTTTATCATTATGTGGATCACAATATCTTAAAAAATACCAAGACGAATTAACAAAAGTATCAAGTGTATTTGCTTCACGAACAGCTTTTCCATTACACTTTGGACATTTTACATTTAACCATTTCTCATTTGTTAAAAGAGGATTTCCTTTTCCAAATTTAACTTCTTTTGGAAGTTCTACAGGTAAATCTTTATCAGGCACAGGCACAACTCCACAAGCTTCACATCTTATTAATGGAATAGGCGTTCCCCAGTATCTCTGTCTTGCAACACTCCAATCTCTTAACTTATAATTTACAACTCTTCTTGCAATTTTTTTTGAAATTAAAAAATCTGTAATTTTCTTTTTTGCTTCTTCGTTTGTAAGGCCATTAAATTCCCCAGAATTAACTAAATTTCCTCTATCAGTATAAGCTTCTTTTTTCAAGTCATGTTCTTTAGGAGAATCAATTACTTGCTTAATTTCAATTTTGTATTTTTTAGCAAATTCAAAATCTCTTTGGTCATGCGCAGGAACAGCCATAACCATTCCAGAACCATAATCAGCAACAACAAAGTTTCCAGCATAAACAGGAACTTTCTCTTTAGTCATAGGATTTATTGCATAGCTTCCTGTAAACACTCCTTCTTTTTCCATATCAATAGAATCTTTTTCAGAAACTGATTTTAATTTTTTTAAGAATTTTTCAACTTCTTTTTTTTGCTTTTCAGAAACAAGCTCCATAAGTTTAGGATGTTGTGAAGAAACAACCATAAAAGTTACCCCAAAAATTGTATCTGGACGTGTTGTGAATATTGACCATTTTTTTCCATTGATTTCAAAATCAATTTCTGTTCCAAAAGATTTGCCAATCCAATTTTTTTGCATTGCAATTGTCTTCTCAGGCCAATTCAATTTTTTGTGTCCTTCAAGTAATCTGTCAGCATAATCTGTAATTTTCAAGAACCACTGCTTCATCTGTTTTATTTCTATTTTTGAACCACATCTTTCACACTCGCCTCCCTGTGCCTGTTCATTTGAAATTATTGTCTGGCAAGCAGGACACCAATTAACTGCAGCTTCTTTTTCGTAAACTAATCCTTTATTGAACATTCTAAGGAAAATCCACTGATCCCATTTGTAATAAGATGGGTCAGCTGTATTAACAACCCTTGACCAATCATAAGTTAATCCCAATTTCTTCTGTTGATTCATGAAATTTTTCATAGAAGCGTTTGTATAATCTTGTGGATTTGTTTTGTCTTTAATTGCTGCATTTTCAGCAGGCAATCCCAAGGCATCATAACCCATCGGGTGAAGAACATTAAATCCCTGCATTATCTTAAATCTTGCAAAAATATCTCCTATTATAAAATTAAAAGCATGACCCATATGCAAACCTGCTCCAGAAGGATAAGGAAACATTTCAAGAACATAGAATTTTGGTTTTTTCGATTTTTCATTAACTTCAAATATCTTTTTTTCTTCCCATTTCTTTTGCCATTTCTGCTCTATCTTCTGGAAATTAATCTCTTCAGCCATGAATTATTCATTATTCAGGAACTTTTAAATATTCTCCTAAATTATTATCAGTATGAACAAAATATCAGCTTATCTTTTAGGAGAAGTTGTTTCTACAAATGAAGCTGAAGCATTCACCTTAAATAAAAAATCAAATTTTGGACAGCAGACAGGGGAAAAAATTCAGTTCTCTTTGCCTGAAGTACTTTATCTTGTTGAAAAAGGAAAAATTGAATTAAAAAAAGGAAACAAATCAATACAATTCGAAGAAGCACTAAAATTATTCAAGAAAATTGATTCAAGAATTCAGTTGAAATATCCAGTTTTCAGAGATTTGAGAGATAAAGGGTATGTTGTAAAAAGTGCATTAAAATTTGGAGCAGATTTTAGAGTTTATGACAAAGGAAAAACACCTGATGAAGTGCATGCAAAATGGATTATCTTTGTTGAACACGAATCAAATAAATTTTCCTGGCATGAATTCTCTGCAAAAAACAGAGTTGCACACTCTACAAAGAAAAATCTCCTTATTGCAATACTTGATGAAGAATCAGCCGTCTCTTATTATGAAGTAAGCTGGATTAAAACTTAACAAGCAAAAATTTTATAACTGCAGACATTTTTCTATGGGTATGCCAGTGCAAAATGCTTCCCAAATAAAAGAGAAAATCATTTCATTCTTAAGTTCAAAAGGTCCTTCAATACCTGTATATATTGCAAAAGAAGTTGGTTTAAGCATGCTTTTCACTTCAGCATTCTTATCTGAACTATTTTCTGATAAAAGAGTAAAAATGAGCCATTTAAGAGTTGGAAATTCTCCTGTTTATTACATAAAAGGCCATGAAGCTTTACTAGAAAGATTTTCAAGTAATCTGAAAAGCAAAGAAAAAGATGCATATCTGCTTTTACAAGAAAGAAAATTTTTAAGAGACTCAGAACAAACCCCTGCAATAAGAGTTGCACTTAGAGAAATTAAAGATTTTGCATTCCCTTTTAAGAAAAATGGAGAAATTTACTGGAGATATTTAACTGCATCTGAAAGTGAATTCAGTTCTGGAATTAAATCTATTGAACAACACGAATTTGTTGAAGCTAAACCCAAAGTATTTGATAAAGAAGAAAGAAAAGTTACAGAAAAAATTGTCCAAGATTTAAAGATAATAGAACAATTAGAAAAAAAGGAAGCAGAAGAAAAAGAATTAGAAGAAGAAATTGAAGAAGATGAAGAAGGATATGTAGAAGTTCCAATTAAACAACTTAAGGAAGAAAAAGAAGAATTCAAAGAATTGCCTGTTAAAGAAAAGCCAGAAGAAAAAAAGAAAGTCCAAAAAGAAAAGGAAGAAAAGCCAAAGGAAAAAGCAAAGGAAAAGAAGCCTACACACTCTGCAACTCCAAAAAAGAAAACAGCTGCAGAAATTCAAAAAGAAAAATTCTTTGAAAAAATTAAGGATTTCCTATCAAAAGAAACAGTTGAAATATTGAACATTGAAAGCTTTGGAAAGAATGAGATACTTCTTAGAATTAAATCTGAAGGTGAAGAAAAGCTGCTTATTGCTTATAACAAAAAGAAAATCTCAGATAATGATATAATTAGCGCTAACAGGAAGGCATCTGAGTTAGGACTTAAGTATGTAATGTTAAGCATGGGCGAAACTTCAAAAAAACTTTTGAATCTAATTGAAGCAGCCCAAAATCTTGATAAGATTGAAAGAATTGAGAAATAAAAATTCTTAAATAACATACCAAAATCTTCCCAAAACGTTTAAATAGATATAACCAATATAAGTTATAATGGCTATATTGACCGAGAAGGAGATTATTATCTTAAAATTAGAGAAACAAAAGTTAACTCAGAACGAAATTGCAAAAAAACTTAAGATTACCCAACCAGCTGTTTCTAAATTCTATAGAAATGCACTAATTAAAATAGATAATGCATTGGAAATTATCAAAATAAAAAAGGAGATTGATAAACTAAAATGAAAAATAAATTATTCTTACTATTTATAATTACATTAAGTATATTTTTATTTTCAAATCTAGTTGATGCTGCAACAAGTGTAACTTCTTGCCAAACAATTTCGACACCTGGAGATTATGCTTTAACTCAGAGCATAACTGGTGCATCTGCCTGTATGATAATTGCTTCAAGCAATGTAACTTTTGATTGTCAAGGCAACACCATTATTTACGGAGCAGCAGGAGCAGCAGATGGAGCAGGGATTAATGTATATTATCTTGCTGTACCCTTATCAAATATAACAATTAGAAACTGCATAATTAGGGACAATAGTAGTTTAAGAGCAAATGGGCATGGAATTCAATTTACAAGAATAACAGATTCGTATATCATTAATAATACAATACAAACAAATGGAACAGCTACAAACCATGGGATTTATTTTACAACAGGTACAAAAAGAAATGTAATAGAAAATAATACAATTAATACTCTTGGCTCATCAACAGGAAATTACGGAATATATTTCACAACTGAAACATCAAATAATAATGTAACAGGAAATAGAATAACAGGAATAGGAACAACTACAAGTTCTGCAGCTTATCTAGCAGCTGATGCGAATAGCAACCTTTTCTACAATAATACTCTCTCAACTTATTCAACAATTGCTGCAGGAAATAATGCAGATCCAAATACCGTAGTAATAAGCTCAAGCAACTTAAACAATTTTTCAGGAAATTACATTTATAGTGAAGGAGCTCAGAGAAGCTACCCAGTTTATATAACCACTAATGCAGAATCCAATAATATTGAAAATAATTACCTCCTTGTAAACACAACAGGTGCAGGAATCATTTATGGAATATATGTTCTTCGTTCAAGTTTAACAACTATCACAGGAAACACCATTGTGCCTTATGCTGCAACTACTGCTATTCATGGAATGTATTTAACAAATGCTCCAGATACATTAATTCAGAATAATACAATTATTAATTATAATCCACTAAGGTCCACAGTTACAGGAATAACTATTTCTGCTGCTTCTGGAAGAAGCATTATTAGGGATAATAATATTTCTTTATGGGGATCGGCAACACTAAATGGAATAGCAATAACCTCAAGCGGATCAAGCGAATTAAGAAATAATATTATTTTTGCAAATGCAAGTGCAGCAACATCTACAGTTAACGGGATAATTTCTACAGATTCTCCTATTAGCATATTTGATAATAATAACATAACAATTAATGCTCAAGGTACTCTTAATGGAATTTCTGCTACAACTTCTTACGCTGGAATTATCACGAATAATAACATCACAATATATGGCACAACTACTCTTAATGGGGTTTTAGCAACAACTTCACGTGCATGTTTATTAGAAAATAACACAATATATGTTAATGGAACAGGTGCAACAAATGTTGGAGTTTATCTTTCATCTTCTTCAGAAGGAAGTATAAAAAACAACAATATCTATGCATCAGCTTCAACTCCAGCATATGGTATATACTTATATTACGATTCAATGTCAAATTCAGTAGAAAATAATGCTATATCAACTTACGGAACAGGAAATGCAAATCCTGCAATTTATTTTAACATAGGTTCAAATAATAATTTCATAAAAAATAATACTCTTGCTACAAATGGCTTAGGTACAACAAATTACGGTGTATATATCTTAACATCAAACAGCAATTTAATTGAGTCTAATAATATAACTACAAATGGCACAACTTCAAGTCACGGAGTATATCTTGCTACACAGGGAGAAAATAATACTATAATAAATAATAACATTGTTGCAAGAGGAACAACAACGCTTTATGGAGTATACATAAATTCTGCAAATTACAATAAAATTATAGGCAATAATATTACAGCAAATGGGACAGTTCAGGCAGCTGCAACTGCTACAAACAATTATGGGGTCTATATAGTTACAAGTTCTTATTGGACAGAAGTCTTAAATAATTCTATTCTTGTGGGTGGAGGAAATTCAAATCGTGGAATATCAACTGCTTCGAACTCTAGAAGAGGGGACTTTTTTGGAAATACAATTTATGCTGGAGGTACTGGAGCTTCAAACATAGGACTGCATATTTCAGAAAGTCATTACAACAACTTTGTAAATAACACTATTTCTACAGAAGGGTCTGCAACAGCATACGGGATATATTTCTATTCGAGTTCTAGAGAAAACTTAATAGAAAGCAATACTATCTCTACCTCAGGTGGAACAAACTCGCATGGAATTGATCTTATTTATCTAGCAGCTGGAGGTTATCCTGAAAGCAACATCCTGAAAAATAATACTCTTTTAAGTATTACTGGAAGAGATTTAAATTTTGAAACAGCATCAATAAATGGAACTACCTTAATTAATCAACAGTTAGAAAATTATTCTTTTACAGGATTAGGGGGATTAGTTACATTCATAAACTCAAGTGCAGGACAAATTAGATTTTTACAACAATTAAATGGAACAAATACTTCTTTATCCACAAGGATATCAATTAACGACAACCTTGCAAGGATAGATGAATCTCCATTTGAGTTAAATAAATCTGCTGAAATAACTCTTTACAATGTATCAACAACTTCAACTGAATTACAAATATTAAGAAACGGAGCTCTTTGTAATGCAGCCATTTGCACAAATCTTACTTCTTTACAGGCAGGCAGTGTTGTTTTTAACGTTACTAAAGGAGGAAATTATTCAATTACTTCTCTATCTTCTAATCCAAATATTAGTTTAAATCTTCCGTCAAATAATTATTTAACAAATCAACAGAATATCAGATTTAACTTTACAGTGCTAGACGACTCTGCAGGTGATTTAAATTGTAGTATCTACATTGATAATTTGCTAAATCAAACAAATTCCTCAACAATAAACAATACATTAACAAATTTCTTAGTAAATGGTTTAACAGAAGGAAATCATACATGGAAGATTGAATGCTTTGACTCTGCAGGAAATAGAAATGTATCAGAATTAAGAAACTTTTCAATATCTATTTCTCAATCTTCAAAATTATTTAATTATCCATATAACAATTCTTTTTTCAATAATTTAAATTCTATTCTACTAAATTACACAGTTTTAGATTCTGATCTGAGAACAATAACTATCTGGATTTATGGGGATGAAATTCTTTTAAATACTACAACAGGATTAACAAATGGAAGTTCAATGATTTATAATTGGACAAGTCTAAATTTAGGGCAACATAATTGGTCTCTGATAACAGGAAACGGAATAAAAAACTCATCTATAGATTATCAATTTTTTAATAATACAAATTTAACAATAAGTTGTGAAGCGGGAGGAGATTATCTTGAAAATGCTACTATCTTAGTGCAAGGATCCATTAATGAAAGCAGCGGACTAATCTCATTGAATTCGCAAATAGTTAACATTTCAATATATAATTCTACAAATTACTTAGTTAATTCTTCAAATCTAACAACTGCTTCAAATGGAATTTTTAATAGTATCTTCAATGGATTAAGAATTGATAATTACACAGTAAATTTAACTATGAGTTTTAATGGAATAACAGTTTATTGTTCTGATTCTTTCACTCTCTCTTCTGGAGGAGGATATGCTGAAGGTTTCGCAGCAGGTAATGCATCAGGTTATATTTTGGGACTCAGTGAAGGAAACATAACAGGATTTAATTTAGGAAACTCAACAGGATTTTATTATGGAAACAATTCTGGATTTACACTCGGTAATTTAACTGGAGCAAGTTATGGAAACTTGACTGGATTTGTATTAGGAAATTCAACTGGATTCATATTAGGTAATGCAACAGGATTTACAACTGGAAATTATACAGGATTTGTATTGGGTAATCAAACAGGATTCATTTATGGAAATATGTCTGGATATATTTTAGGAAACTTGACTGGATATAGTCTTGGAAACATAACTGGATTTAATTTAGGAAATTATACAGGTTACATATTAGGAAATATAACTGGATTTTATTATGGAAATGTTTCAGGTTATAATTTAGGATATGCTGCAGGAAATTTATCAGGATTTAATTTAGGAAATTCGACAGGATTCATTTATGGAAATCTTTCAGGATATAATTTAGGAGTAACTGTAAGCAACATAACAGGATTTAATTTAGGAAATTCAACTGGATTTTATTATGGAAATGCGAGTGGATTTAATCTAGGAAATACAACTGGATTTAGTTATGGAAACTTAACTGGATTTGTATTAGGTAATTCAACTGGATTTATTGTTGGTAATGCAACAGGATTTACAACTGGAAATTATACAGGATTTATCTTGGGTAATCAGACAAGTTTCATAACAGGAAATTTAACAGGATATATTTTAGGAAACTTGACTGGATATAGTTTAGGAAATATAACTGGATTTAATCTAGGAAATTACACTGGTTATTTACTTGGAAATATAACTGGATTTTATTATGGAAATGTTTCAGGTTATAATTTAGGATTCGCAACTGGAAATTTATCAGGATTTAATCTAGGAAATACAACTGGATTTATCTATGGAAATGTAAGTGGATACAATCTGGGAGTAACTGTAAGCAACTTAACAGGATTTAATTTAGGAAACTCAACTGGATTCTATTATGGAAATGCGAGTGGATTTAATTTAGGAAATTTAACCGGAGCAAGTTATGGAAATTCTACAGGTTTCATTTTAGGCAACTCAACTGGATTCATATTAGGTAATGCAACAGGATTTACAACTGGAAATTATACAGGATTTGTATTAGGGAATTCAACTGGATTTATGTATGGAAATTTAACAGGTTATATTTTAGGAAACTTGACTGGATATAGTTTAGGAAATATAACTGGATTTAATC
>CAZXHH010000005.1:0-2541 GCA_964639615.1 Candidatus Woesearchaeota archaeon
TGCTTCAATGCTTGGTACTACACCATCAATCTTAATAGATTCTATTGAAGAAGGATAATAATGGATAAAATCTTAGACGAAAAAGTAAAAACAGAGGTGTTTCTAACAACAATTCATTTGATCCTTCTATTCAATGGGATGAATGGAAACGATTTGATGAACATAAAGAATACCGTATGGCCGAATACTTAGTAAGAATAATAAATACTTTAATAAATTAAATAATTTGAACTATATATAAAAATAAACAAATAATTAATAAAATTTATAAATTAGTTATTCTTTAAATTTATAAAAAAATTAATTATTTCAATTGATAGTGGGGGGATGATCACAAAAACCACCCCCCCCTCTCAAATCGCGGGCTCTTAAAAAAAACTCCGGGGGAAAATTTAGGGCCTCCCTAAGGTGCTTATTGCTTTTTTCATCTGGCTTTGCTAGATCGGTGTTGGTGAGCGCCGTCCTCCTTTCAGACAATAAGCACCTTATGGAGGTCCTAAAGTTTCCCAAAAATATTAGTAAAAAACTTATACAAAAATTTTTAGAAGGAGGCATAAACAATGACAAAAGATATTCGAACCAAGCAACAACATACAAGAAAATTGCCTCCGGCTAAAACTCCAGAAGCAAGAGAGAATCAATTGATTGCAATGGCAGTTGATTTAGCAGAGAGGCAGTTGATAGATGGAACCGCAACCTCTCAAGTAATTACTCATTTTTTAAAAATGGGTTCTACCAAAGAAAAAGTTGAAAAAGAAATTTTGGAAAAGCAGAAAGAATTAATTACAGCAAAAACTGAAGCATTGAAATCTCAAAAGAGAATAGAAGATCTTTATGCAAATGCACTTAACGCAATGCGTAGGTATTCTGGGTTTTCAGAAATAGATAATGTTGATGATGAAAATGATTAGAACATATTCCGATTTAGTAAAACTAAAAACATTTGAAGAGCGATTCGATTATTTGAAATTAGATGGAAGTCCTGGAGTAGCAACATTTGGATTTGATAGATATTTGAATCAATACTTTTATACATCTTATCAATGGCGACAAGTCCGAAGGGATATTATTGTTAGAGATAATGCTTGTGATTTGGGAATTCCAGAACGAGCAATATTTGGAAACATTAGGGTTCATCATATGAATCCAATAACTGTGGAAGATTTGGAACTAGCGAAACCGGTTGCAATTGATCCAGAGTTTTTAATTTGTGTTTCTTTAAATACTCACAATGCGATTCATTTCGGAAACAAGAAAAATCTTTTCGATTTACCAAAAGAGCGAAAGAAAGGAGACACTGACTTATGGAAGAAAATATTTTAGATTCAATTAAAATTCTTTTAGGAATCCAACCAGATGATTTTAATTTTGATCAAGAAATTATTATGCATATCAATTCTACATTTACAGTTTTAAATCAGATAGGTGTTGGACCGACCACTGCTTTTAAAATTACATCTAATTCTGAAGATTGGGATGATTTCTTGACAACAAGCGTGGATTTAGAAGCTGTAAAAAGTTATATTTTCTTAAAGGTCCGTATGCTTTTCGATCCTCCTCAAAATTCTTTTTTGGTTGATTCAATTGAAAAACAGATTAGAGAATTTGAATGGCGTTTACAGGTTCAATCCGATCCATATAGTTTAACTCTTGAAAATGCTGAAAGAGATAAAAAAGAAATTTAAAAGGAGAAACGAACCATGCAAATTAATTTTTTTGATTTTCCAATTCGTGGAATTGATGTAAGTGCTTATGATTTAAAACTTCTTCCGGAAAAACTTTCCGAAAAAGTTCATTTTGTTATTTGTAGAATTGGTCATGGAACCAAGACAGATACTAAGTTTAAAAATTTTTGGTCTAGTTTAAAAGGAAAAGTTTTTCGTTTAACATATTTTTATTTAGATTATTATTCCAATCATCTTCCAGATGAAAAAGTTTTTGGAATTGAAGATTATGAATGGGGAGTAATTCAAGGAAAAAATGCTTGGGAAAACTTAAAAGACGATAATGACTATCCGATTGTATATCTTGATATAGAAAATGGAAACAGAAATTACGCACCAGAAATTGATACTGTTTGGAATAGAGTCGAACTTATGTGTGATGGTTTTTTTGATACATATGATAAACTTTCTGGAATCACGAATGGAATTTATTGTTCACTAAGTAAATTGAAACAATTTTCTCCTCGGTTTAGAAATAGACCTCTTTATCTTGCTTGGTATAATGAAAATCAAACTAAAGCAGATGTAATTAAAGCAGTTCGAAGTTATGGTTGGACCGGACCTATTCATTTTTGGCAGTATGCAAGTGATGGAGATACTGACACAGATGGAAAAGGCGATGGAATTGATTTTGGTCTTGGACGTCCTGTAATGGATTTAGATATTTGGATGGGGACCGAAGAGGAATGGAATAAATTTTCAAAGAAAGGAGAACTAATGGAAAATATTTTATTGAATATTTCGCCGCTTGCTCAAAGAGATGCGCGCTGGGGTGGTGATTTGCTTGGAACGAGCAAAACCACAATCGCGGGCTATG
>CAZXHH010000006.1:0-2261 GCA_964639615.1 Candidatus Woesearchaeota archaeon
AAGTTAGTTAAATGTAATAAAAATTCTGCATCTGCATCATCAGCCCCAGTGAAAGTAACAGCCTGTTACCAGCCGTATTTTATATTAATCTCTTCTACAAATTTATCGAGCCATACGGCTTTCTCGTCCGTTACTTCTCCTAATTTTGTTCTTTTATTAATCGGGAAGCAATCAATTTGGTTAAATCTGCAGGATAGTTGGATTATTGCTTTCATTTCTTGTTTTCGGTAAAATACAATTAGTCCAAATGTAATTGGTGTTCCGCACTCTGCCCAACTAAAATTGCCGGGATTATTAACAAAACCTAATAATTTTTCGATTTGATTTTCATTTAATTTGTATCCATTAACGAGGTTTAAATCCTTTCGGATTTTTCCTTTATAGAAAACTCTTTCCATTTCTTTAGAGTCTTCTGAATGAAAGTATCTTTTGTTGAATTTATAAGCAATAACGCTATCGTATTCACTGAAAGGAAACATTTTCGATTTGTCCCCTTTGTCTTGGTGCATAACAGTAACTAATTCTCTTATTTTTTCTTTATACCAATTATCATCAACCACTGTATCTCTAAGGATGTCGTTAATAAGTTTCTGGTTGTAAAATTCGTTAGTCTGAGCAGAAATCTTCTGTCCTATTATCGCGATGAAAACGAATGATAAAAGTATCTTCATAATATGGCTGGTAACGGCCGGCAGTTGCTTACGCTGGGGAGTAGAACTCCAGCGGCGTCATCACCCGCTAAACCGAAACTAAAAATACTAAAAATTTCCGTATCTGCATCATCAGCCCCAGTGAAAGTAACTGCTTGTTAGCAACAGTGTTTTTTTTCTATTATTTGTCTTCTTGAAATTCAATACGAACAATTTTCCAATCATTGTTCTCTTTTTCCAGTCTGACAATTGGTGCGCTATATGGTACTTTAACTGTTGAGTCACTAATTGCGGCAAAAACTGTTGCTTTGTCGTTTTCTATTACAGATTTAACTATTTCAATTTTGTTTAATGGTTCTCCTTGTCCTCTTGTCCAATTCATATAACAAAAGACATCACATTCACTTTCAATTTCATAGGCGGGATTCCCTTTCAACGTTTTTGGATTAAGTTCTTTTAATGCGCTTTCACATTTTGTAAATATTTCTCTTTCATTTTCATAAAATTTCTTTGAGAAAAATCCACTTTCATTAAGAAATTCAATATGTTTTGAATAGTCTAGAAAGTAATAAGAACTATCATTGCTTATTTTTATTTCTGGTACTTCCACTCGTTTCTTTAAGTAAATATCTTTCAGGTACCAATCATAGAATTTAAAAACAATTGTTTCAGCCTCATTTAATTTTTTCTCATTTTGGTTGAAGCAAGAAATCAAACCGAGTACAAATAGAATTGATACAGATATTTTTGTGAGTATAATTGTTTTCATAATGATTATAGCTTTTGTAAGTCGTCGAAACATTGTTGCTAACGCCTGCTGCTAAATTGTCGGCCGGGATGAAGACGGCAACGTCTTTATCCCCCGACAATTTAGGTTACAAGGTAGGAAAAATTTCGCATCGCGAAATCCGCCCGGCTGAAATTTAGCAGCTGTTGTAAGCTGGGCATTATTTAATTATCATCAAAAAGATTGTTCCATCAGGATTCATGCTCTTTGTTTCATGAGTAATTGATTCACTATCCGAATCATAATTTCCTATCTTTTCGCCAGTCTCAGATGTAGGTTCAATGAATAACTTTTCTTCTTCAATAAATATATATTCAGAGTCAAATTCTTCATTAATTCTCACCACGCAATCTGGATAAATTTTCTTTAATTCTCTAATTGTCATTCCAACTCTTATGCCTGTCTTTGAATGATATTTTGGATTCAAACAAATTATTCCAGCCAAAGTATTTTCTCCCTCGAATGCGTAATAAAATAGATAGTACTCATTATTCTTTGTTATGAGTGTTCCTTTGCCTTCTCCATCTATTCCATAGTTTGATGCACTTTCTTCTTTAAATTCATATCCCTTATAAATTTCTTTAATTTTCTGGATGTCCATTCCAATTTGAAGTTGTCCAACAGTACTCTCTTTTATTAGAAAGAATGAGTCGTTATCTTTAACTATCATTTCTCTTTTCTTGGATTGTGAACAACTCAAGAGTAATAATGTCCATGTTATCAAAAAAGTTATCCTCATAGTAGTATGTTTTGCCTTGCTTACAACGGCCAGCAGTTGCTTGCGCTGGGGAGTAGAACTCCTGTGGCGTCATCACCCGCTAAAC
>CAZXHH010000007.1:0-1683 GCA_964639615.1 Candidatus Woesearchaeota archaeon
ACGCAACGAACAAATTGCAAATTCTTACAGGCTTAGTAAAGAACTCTGACAGGGTGTCTTGTCCTGAAATATGTTTACACTAAAAAGTGTAAAAATGGGAAAAAAAAGTAAATTTATTTTAGGATTAACAGATGGTAAAATAATACTCAAACCGAGTAAATATTTTACAGAATCAGAAAAGCACCAAATCATACAGGAACTAATATCCACAGGAAGCACCAAACAATCGATATGGCAAAAGTATACAGGACAAGAAGAAGAACATGGTTCATTGTTACGATGGATGCGAAAATTAGGCTACGATGATAAAGTTATAAGAAGAAGACCTAATTTTGCAACAAATCAATTTGTTATGCCAAAGGAAAAAAAGTCAGGAAAATTAATTGACACATCAAGCGATTCATTTGAGAATCTTCAACTAAAAAAGCGAATAAGAGAATTAGAATCACAGTTGAAAGATGCAGAAATGAAAGCTATTGCATTTTCTACAATGGTTGATATTGCAGAAAAAGAGTTTAAAATTCCGATAAGAAAAAAGTTCAATACCAAACCATAGAAGAAATGAAAAGAAATTTTTCACACATAGGATTAGCCAAGCTATGTGGATGGTTTGGTATTACCAGGCAGGCTTATTATCAGAATGGATGGAATGGCATCGATTTAAGCATTGAAGAAGATTTTGTTCTCAAAGAAGTATTAAGCATAAGAAAATTTCATAAAAGGATGGGAACAAGAAAGCTTTATGATAAACTTCAATCATTTATGTTGGATCATCAGATAAAAATGGGAAGAGATGCTTTATTTGATTTGTTATCATCAAATCATTTGCTTGTAAAAAAGCGAAAAAGAAGGATATGTACTACACAATCATTTCATTGGTTAAGGAAGTATCCAAATCTTATACGAGAACTTACTCCAACTGCACCAAATCAGCTTTGGGTAAGCGATATAACATATTGGAAGATTAACGGAACCCATGTTTATATTAGTTTTATAACAGATGCATATTCTCATAAGATTTTAGGTTATAATTTGTCCGAAACTTTAGAAGCTGTTGAAAGCATTCAGGCATTAAAAATGGCATTATCAGGATTAAAAAAGAGTATGATAAAAGAGTACTGGTTAATACATCACTCTGATAGAGGAATACAATATTGTTCACATGAATATGTAAAGCTATTACAGGATTATGAAATTAAAATCAGTATGACTGAAAATGGAGACCCATTAGAGAATGCAATTGCTGAAAGAGTCAATGGAATTATAAAAGATGAATATCTATATAATCATGAAGTTCCCAACATCAAAGAAGCTAAAAAAGTATTAGATTTTTCCGTAAAACTTTACAATGAAGACAGACCTCACATGAGCATTGGAAACCTTTATCCATCAACGGTTCATGTAGAAAATGTAAAGACAAAAAAGTTATGGAAAAATTATTATACTAAAAAAAATGAACAGGAGGTGCTTATGGTATAGTTTGAGATTTTTTTAGGAATAAAGACAACAGAATAATTACAAAAGGCTCAGCAATTAGCCAAGCCTTAAGGATGTAATTATTCCATCGTCGGAGGATTTATTCCTGATGAGTTGCTCTCCAGCAGAGCTCATTTCCGCTTCGTCCTCTGGAAACAAATGTAAAGTTATTTTAGGATTAAAAAAAATATGTAAATTTGTATTAGG
>CAZXHH010000008.1:0-1607 GCA_964639615.1 Candidatus Woesearchaeota archaeon
AAATTAACAAACTTATCAAAACAGAATATTTCTTAATCATTTGCTTAATTGTTAAGCTTTTCATTTGTCGACTAAGTATTGAGTTACTTTGCAATGACCGCTAACGCCTGCTGCTAAATTGTCGGCCGGGATGAAGACGGCAACGTCTTTATCCCCCGACAATTTAGGTTACAAGGTAGGAAAAATTTCGCATCGCGAAATCCGCCCGGCTGGAATTTAGCAGCTGTTGTGTGCTGTTATTAATCAGTCTTCACCTCGTTAGATTCTTCAATCCATTTATAATTCGTTAGCAAATCAAGATTTCCACCACATTCGCAAATAAAATTATTCCTATAATTTATTGTCTTAAAGCATTTATCACAAATTAATGTTCCTGATTTATTCTTTGAATTGCCAAGCCTATAAAAAACAAAAAAAACAATTAAGCCTAAAATAGAAGCTTTAAAAATAAATCTTGGTAAATAGATTGGCAATTCGCTCCATTCAATTGGGGATTTTGATCTTGATATTGGATCTAGTCTAGTTCTATGTTCATTAATTCCATAAGTAAGAGCACCAATAACTTGTAATGACATAAAAAGAATGAATACAATAGAAAAAACCAACAGCGATTTCTTTAATCTAGTTTTTTTAAAATGAGCCATTTCTTTCTCTTCAATGTCTCTTTTTTCTATATCGGTTAATTTCTGCCACATTTAATATTCAACTTTATAAAATTCCTCAAGAGCTTTCGATAATCAAAATAGTTATCAACGTCAATTAATAGCACACAACGGTCGGCAGTTGCTTACGCTGGGGAGTTAACCGTCAGCGGCGTCATCCGCCGTTAAAAAGTTAGTTAAAGGTAATGAAAATTCTGCATCTGCATCATCAGCCCCAGTGAAAGGAACTGCCTGTTGGCTGCTGGCTTTTTTAAATTTTCTTCTCGTTTGTGGAAATACTATTTCTTCCTAATAAATTTCTTATCCATAAATTCATATTCTCCTTTAAAGAAAATTGTATTCTGGTCTAAGATTACGCCTTTATAATCTTTTGGCTTTAATTGCATTTCATTTGGCCAATTTTCATATCCTTTTTCTTTTGCTTCTTCATAGGATTTAATATCTAAATCAACTGCTTTTGATAGAATTTTTTCATTCGGTACGTTTAATGTGAACATAATGGAATCGCTGGTTAATACTAAATTCTCCATTTTAGCCACAAAGAATCCTGGATAATAGCCTTCTCTTGCATCATCAAATTCGTCGGAAGTGCCATAGTAAAATCCAACATACTTACCGTCAACTTTGTTTATAACTATATAATGGTTTTCTATTAAATCTTCCGTGTTATTGGGGTAAATAAATTCGAATGTTCCAATAAGTGCGGTTCCCTCTGTCTTACTTTCTAAAATATCTGTATTTTCAGTAGAAACAACTTGTTGTTCATTGTTACTGTCCTTTTGTTTTTCTTGTCCACAAGAAATTAATAGCGATAACGCAAAAATAAACATTACTCTTTTCATAGTTTCTTTATTTTTATCCATCTTTTTAAACTATCACAATCGACAATCGGATGTCTTACCTAAGCTTGCAGCCAACGTTTCCGTAGCAAGAAATGTTGGGGAG
>CAZXHH010000009.1:0-1514 GCA_964639615.1 Candidatus Woesearchaeota archaeon
TAACCGGGATAGTTTATATTGTATCTTATACGCAATGCGTGTAAGAAGAAGTTGTGCGAAATTTTCAGCTGACTTTTTTTACTTTGATAAAACAATAGGAAGTATAAACAAAATGTTATTCTCTCAAAGAAATAATCTTAAACCATTAAGAGATAAATTGCAGATTGATTCATTAGATGATGAAACACGAAATAGAATTTGGAGTTGCATGTGCATTGTTTATTGGAATAAAATTTATTCTAGTGATGGGGATTCTTATCTTTATGAGGATTATTATCGTGATCAAACTTATTATTTTAAAAAACTTTGGCTCAGTTATTTCAAATTACCTATTGATACACTAAGTGGTTATTGGAGTAATACTTATCAAGCAATAAGAAAATATTGTTTTGAATGTCATTGGTACGAACTCTTTGATTTTATAGAATTTTTAATTAACAATTATGATGATATTACAAAAAGAAATGAATTCAAGAAATTCATTAATAATATTTTTGAAGAAGATTTTGTGGGTTATAGATTTGTAGAAAATCAAATAACTCAAATCACAACTAATGAAGAAATTAGTGAAATTGATGAAGCAATTAACCAACCGTTTAAAGCAGTCTCAACTCATCTCGTAAGAGCTTTGGAATTGTTATCTGATAGAAAAAATCCTGACTATCGTAATTCAATTAAAGAATCAATTAGTGCTGTTGAATCATATAGCAAAATTTTAACTAATAAAAATACAGCAACTCTTGGTGAAGCAATTAAAGAAATTGAAAAAAAATCCAGTTTACACCCAGCATTGAAAGAATCAATATTAAAATTATATGGATATACTAATGATGAAAAAGGGATAAGGCATGCTTTATTGGAAGATGATAAAACTAATTTCAGCGAAGCAAAATTTATGTTAGTTTCATGTTCTTCATTTATTAACTATTTAATATCGAAAAATATTTAAACCATATTGATTGGTAGCTGAAAACATCGCACAACAAAGCTTATGCGCTTCACTCCCTGGCGGTCGTTCGGGCTTCGCCAAATCGCGGCGGTAAGGCTGCCGCGACTTCGCATAAGCAAAACGTTGTGTGACAAACTCAGCCGGCCGTTAATTAAATGCGCAGCGAAATTTGCGAAACTTAGTTTTGTGGTGCATGTTCAAAAGAATTTTTTTTGGGTGTCTCAAGATATGAAGAATTTTCCGGTGATTCATTGATACTAATATGTAACCGGAATTTCACGTTGGGCGTCGTTGTTCCGGTGCGCATTTAATTAACTCAAAGACCCCGGCTTCGTTCGCCACACAACATCGGTTGCACGCTCCGCTCGCTGATCGCTCGCTCGGGCATACGCCACATTTGCCAATTGAAGGTGTAAAAAAATAGTTGCTTTAAGATCATTTTTGGTTTTAAAGAAATAAATTGTGTACCTGGCAAACGTCGTGCACCCTGACGTTGTGTGACAAACTCAGCCGGCCGTTAATTAAATGCGCAGCGAAATTTGCGAAACTTAGTTTTGTGGTGAAT